>CAMAPO010000006.1 GCA_945860245.1 Bifidobacterium breve | reverse complement strand
GCAGATGCTGCTCTGCGGGCTTTTCCGGGCGCGGTTGTACGTGGCTGTAGAGACATAGAAATGCATACCAATCGAGACGACAAGCGCGTCTCGGGTATGGCCTCGAATGGGCCAGGGCGGTGATAAGACTCGCAAGTAAGTGGCCGTTTTAGGCTCACTTTGAGGGAAACATCGATGCAAGGTGCGTCGATGGCTTAAGGATACCTTGGATTGAGCGTGGGGAATTACCATTTGCTTTCGACTTGTCGAAATGTCCGTTTTGTACCTTCCCCACTACAAAGGGGGCTAAGATTCGTAGAAGGATATAGAGGCACCGACGGGTGTCACTGAAGTAAAAACCGGTTAAGAAGGAAGTCCCAAAGTGGCATTTAAGAAGTCTGCAGCCTCTGCAGGTCCCCGTGTGTGGACCGTCGCAGAGCTCGGTGCTTTCTACACAGAGCATCGTTCAGAACTCCTTGCCCACGCAAACCGCGTCCTAAAGGATTCCGCTAAGGCTGAAGAAATCACTCAAGATGCGCTGATCAAGTTCATGCTCGCTGCTCCTGAGCTTGACTCAAATGATCACGCTCTTTCTTATCTACACCGCACCATCGAGAACCTCTGCATCGACTTGTTCCGCCTTGAAGGCCGTCGTCCTAACCTTGTGGTTATCGACGATGCCCAGGCTGAGGTTGAGGCTGCTTGGCAGGTAGACGGCGATCATTCACAGGCGATTTCTGCCGCTGAAGATGCCGCAATCATTCGTCAAGCACTTGCACTACTTTCTCCTGCAGAGCGCGCAGCACTTGTTATGTGGGAAATGGAAGGCCGCTCGACTTCAGAGATCGCCGCAGAACTTGGAATCAAGGAATCTGCAGTGCGCCACACTGTTTCTCGCGCTCGCGCATCACTTCGCCGCGTACTTTCAGAACTCGTTATCGACGAAGAGCGCGGCCTAACCGCTCTCGACATGCTTTCTACTACCTATAAGAAGGCTGCAGAGCTTGCTCAGAAATCTTCCAAGGTTGCTCTTTCACTACTTCTTGTTGTGACCGCATTCCTTGGCTTTAACTCAATGACCGGCCGAGAAGGCGTTGTCATCAATCCTTCTGCGCCATCTGAGATCGCATCTGGCCCAGTCGCTGGTTCATCTGAGCCCGTTGCTCCAGTTGAGGCAAGTGCTCCAACACCTACTCTTTCAGCGCCAGCCAAGAAGTCGAGCACAATGGTTTCAGGTGTGGCAATCAAATCAGCAAAGCTTGCCTTCCCAGGTCTTGATAAAGACGGGATCCCCACAGGCTTTACTGTTGCCACAGATAACGGCACCCCAGGCACCATCCGCGTGAACCGAAATACGCCGATCGCCACCGAAGCCGGAACAGAGTTGTCCACCCAAGCCATTACAGCGGTTGGTGGCCCAAATGTGATGATCTCTCAGAACATCACAGTGGATGGCAACGGCACCAGATACTCCGTTCTCGGGGTTTCAGTCGGTGTTGCAGGTAGTTGGACCACGCTCGACCTCGGCGCCACAACGACCGATTTTGAGCGTATGTCCAACGGACAGTACCTTGTGACCGTTAGAATTCTCGTAGTCTCAACCCCAACTTCAGAGTTCTTTATCCCCGTGGGCAACCGTGGCTTCGACCTAACAGGTCCTATCAAGTCAGTTACAACTCGACTTGTACTAAATCCAGGTAAGACTCAAATTTTAGCTCAGTCAGTACTTGTGACTGAGTCAAAGAAGTAAAAGGCAGAACGGTGAAGCACGTGAAAATTCACCTAAATAGGTTTCTCCGTCGGGTCCGGATACACGGCGGGGAATTTGATACATCAGCACGTGCGATGTATCGAGACGAAGTGGTTTATCCACTTCAAGCCGAGCCACGGATGGTCCGTGGATCGACTATCGAAAGGAAACAAATGTCTACAAAGACAACTTTCAAGCGCATAACGCTTGTGACAGTTGCAGCTTTGGGTCTGGGCGTTCTTGCGTCAGCACCTTCAAGCGCGGCACCGATGGGTGATCAACTCATCCTGGCAAGTGCTACATCAACTGGAACAATCGGCACTGCCACTTCAGTGGTAGTAACGCAGAAGTATCTTTCAACAGGAACATCAGATACAGTCACAGCGACTGCTTCTTTTGTTTCATACCCAGATGGAAACGCGGCTCTGCCAAGTTTCGCAACATTCACTGATGCAACATATGTAGATGCTGGATCACCAAACAAGACAGCAGCAAATTTAGTGGCAGCAACAGGTTCAGTCGCAGCAAGCACTGCAGTGACTGCAAACTTCAAGTTATCACTTACAGCAGTTGTTTCTGGTACATACGTAATCCGTGTGACTCCAACAACCGGTACCGGTAACCCAGTATTAGCACTTGCTAAAGACTGGACAGTTACTGTTGCAGCACCTGCTGCACCATCAGCAACTGGCTCACGTGTTTACATGGCGGCTGGTCCGCTGGGCGGTGGCGGTGGCGCTGTTGCTACTCACGCTCTGAAAGATGGCGGTGGCTATCACAAAGTGGCTTCTGACTCGTCTACTGTCGGTCACACTCGTGCACAAAACGTCGCAGAATTGGCTGGCCACATCGTGACTAAAGATGCAGCCTCTACCCTTGCAACTTATGAAACAACAACAGTTGGAATGTCTATCGGAACACAGGTAGCAAATGTTGCTGTAATCGTTGCAAATACTGACTCAATTACAACATCAACTTGGATGGCTGCTACACAGGGCACACCTGGTGGAACTTGTGGGATAAGTGACTACTCCCCTTGTGCAGCATCTGCGTATTACTTCAACGCTCCTGGCGTTCTAGTAACAGCATCTATCTCACCTGTTGGTTTTGTAACTTACGGTGGATCAGTTAAGGGAACAACTTACACAGAGCTATCAACTGATGGAACTGTTAACTACTTGCAGCGCTCATTCGGTGTTGCCTATTCAGGCAAGAATGGCGCAGCAACTCTTACGATCTCTGCTAATGGAGTGACACTGGCTACAAAGACGATTAACTTCGTTGGCGCAGTTACTTCATACCCAACGGCAACAGTTTCTAAGAACCAATTCGGTACTGGCGCTGCAGATTCAGCAACAATCACCGTAACAGGTGCAGATGCTGATCTTACAGCAACAGCTGCTCCAACTGTCTATGGTGTATCTGCTGATACAACAATTGCTACAGTAACTGGCGGAACAGGTGGAGTACTTTATGTAACTGGTGTAAAGGTCGGAAAGACCAGCATCAAGGTATGTAATACATCTGCATGTACTGATGCGACAGTAACAAAGACTGTTAATGTGAACATCACCGAAAAGACTGCAAAGACTGTTGTGTTAACAACAGATGCAGCCTCTTACGGACCAGGTACGAAGGTAACTGTCACCCTGACAGCTACTACAGCAACCGGTCAGCCAATGGCAGATGGAACATATTCACTCCTAAGCTCAACAGGTTTGGATACAAACCTTGCAGTACAGGGTGACACACTTCCAACAACTGATTCAGTTACAGTTAAAGATGGAAAAGCTACATACACCTTCTATGCTCCAGTTGGTACCGGAACACTTTTGATCACAGGTACCGAAGGAACTGCAACTGATCACGTGGTTACTTCAACTGCACCTAAGCCAGCAGTTTCAGCGACAGTCTCAGTGACAAATGCCGCAGTCGATAACGCAACAGCTGCAGCAGAACTAGCAGAAGCAGCAGCACAAGATGCAACTGATGCAGCCTTGGATGCTGCTGATGAAGCAAAAGCAGCCGGAGCCTTGGCTCAGGAAGCTGTTGATCTAGTTACCGAACTATCAACACAGGTAGCAACATTGATCGCAGCTCTAAAGGAGCAGATCGCAGCTCTAACTAAGCTAGTAATCAAGATCCAAAAGAAGGTTAAGGCTTAAATAGCCTCGATCTTTTAAAGATCTAGAACCGAAACCCGGTTCCCTCTACGGAGGGAGCCGGGTTTCGGCTTTTTAAATTACATTTTTAGTATGATTCAATAATGCTAGAAACGTCTCGTGAGAAATTAACCTCTCAACTTATAGCTATCGGGTCTTGCTTTACCGCTATTTTTATTCTGGTTGGTCAAGTATCAGATCCGGTGAATGTAACGAAACAGATATCTTTGGCTTTCTTTGCCTTCGCTGCAGGTGGACTGGTCTTACTTCAAGGTCCATCAAGGTTATGGAAAGACTCGCGTACACCTTTGATTGCCGGGATCACCTTCCAAATTTTTGCAGTATCTGCAGTTTTAAATAGTCAATCTCCGTTTGTTCAAAATATATATGGCGTTTATGGAAGAAACACAGGATTCTTAACTTACTTTTCCTTAACACTTATTTTCTTTGCAGCTCTATATCTGCGTCTCGAGAAGAATTTCTCAAGAATAATCAATGCAATCCTTCTTGCCGGTCTAGTAAATGTGATCTACTGTCTATGGGTTATAACTTTTGGTGATTTTGTGGGATGGAATAATCCCTACAAGAATATTCTTGGTACTTTTGGAAACCCAAACTTTATTGGCTCTTTCCTAGGAATCTTTATCTCGATCCTAGCTACAAATCTCCTCAAGCCGGGCTTGAGAGCGGCATATAGAATTTCAGGAGTCATTGTCATAGTAATTGCCTTGATTGAAGTAAAAGCATCGCACGCAGTGCAGGGCGTTGTTGTTTCTTTGGGTGGTCTTTCAATCCTGGGATTCTATTTAGTGCGCGATAGGTTTAAGTCTAAAGTTTTTACTATCTTTTACAGTGCCCTGATATCAGTTTTTGGCTTCATAGCCTTAATGGGCGCACTACAGATTGGTCCACTTGCAAAATTAGTCTACAAAACTTCCGTCTCACTACGTGGAGAGTATTGGCAAGCGGGATGGAATATGGGTCGTGAATTTCCATTTACTGGGGTTGGAATGGATTCTTATGGTGACTGGTACCGAAGAATGCGAGATTCACATGCGCTAATAGTTCCCGGCCCCAATACGGTGACAAATGCTGCACATAACGTGCTGATGGATCAATTCGCGTATGGAGGATGGCCGCTACTTTTAAGCTATTTGTTGCTCATCACTCTATCCGCTATTGCCATTGTGAAGGTTACGCTTCGTCAACGTAAGTTTAATGTAACCTTCGTGTCGCTGACTACTGGGTGGGTTTGTTACCAGGTCCAATCGGTAATCAGTATCAATCAAGTTGGATTAGCAATATTGGGTTGGGTTTTGGGCGGAAGTTTAATTGCGTATGAAATTTCAACTCGAGAAGAGTCAAAAAGTGATAATCCTAATTCTAAGTCAACATCAAAAAGAAGAGTGAAAAAGAATGACTTGCAGTTTTTCTTTTCGCCGCAACTTGTTGCCTTTCAGGCTGGACTGCTTGGTCTTTTCCTGGCGTTTCCACCACTTAATGCGGATATGAAATGGAAATCTGCAGTCAACACAGGGAGCTTACCGGAAATAGAAAAAGTTTTACAACCTTCTTATCTAATCCCGTACGATTCAAATCGATATTCGTCAATAGTTTTATCACTTGAGCAGAGTAAGCTTTATGATCAAGCAGCAAAATATGCTCGTTACAACGTAGAAATTAACCCAGAAAGTTTTGATGGTTGGCGAACACTTTACTCCTTGTCACTGATTACAACTGAAGAGAAAACCAAAGCAAAAGCTGAACTTCTTCGTCTAGATCCATTGAATCCTGACATAAAAGCATTACCTTAATGGCTAAAGTAGCGATAATCGGACAGGGCTATGTTGGCCTAACTATTTCCGCCTTTGCTGCAAAGAGTTATCAAGTCATTGGATTTGATAACAACGAAAAGGTTGTAGATCGGCTAAATCAAGGTATTTCGCATATAGAAGGCGTCAAAAGTGAAGATATAAGTGCAGCGATTACCGCTGGAAATTATCGCGCAACGGCTAATGGCGCAGATATTGCAGGGGCAGATATTGTGGTGATTGCGGTGCCGACGCCTTTAGATAAAGATCGCAAGCCTGATCTTACTTATATTGAATCTGCTTGCAAACTAATTGCAGAGAATATAACTAATCCAGTTCTGGTGATTAATGAATCTACTTCTTACCCCGGAACAATTCGCAGTGTTATAAAGCCGTTGATTGAAAAGTTGGCGACTGGGAAAGTTGCGCACTTATACGCAATTTCACCAGAGCGAGTTGATCCAGGTCGCAGCGATTGGGACCAGAAAAATACGCCGCGGCTATATGCAGGGTTAACACCTGAGGCATCGAAGCAGACTCGTGAATTTTACTCTTCGTTCTGTGACAAGTTGGTTGAAGTTTCATCTCCCGAGGTGGCAGAAGCTGCAAAGTTATTTGAAAATACTTTTAGGCAAGTAAATATTGCGTTGGTAAATGAGTTTGCACAGATTTCGCATGCGCTGGGTATTTCAGTCTATGAAACTTTAGATGCGGCCGACACCAAACCATATGGATTTATGAAATTTAACCCAAGTGCTGGTGTGGGTGGACATTGCATTCCGGTGGATCCGTCTTATTTATCGCATGTTGCTGCAGGTCTTGGAGTACCTGCCACATTTATTGAGCGCGCCAATGAAGTTAACTTAGAGATGCCGAAATATGTTGTTGCTCGTGTGGCTGCAGATAACGGTGGATCTTTAAAAGGTAAGAAAGTTCAAGTAATTGGTATTTCTTATAAAGCGAATGTGGCTGATACTCGTGAAACCCCAGCGGAGTTAGTTATTGAAGAGGCTAAAAAGGCTGGCGGGGAAGTTACTTGGCACGATGATCTTGTCGGAACTTGGAAAGGGCAGAGTTCAACGCCTTTGGGGGGTGCGGATATTGCGATAGTTATTACTTTGCACGATGGGGTAGATAAGAAAGCGGTATTGGCGTCTGCGCCATATGTATTTGATACGACAGGAAAGTTGCCTGGAGCGAAAGGGCTTTAGCTTTACTTCTTCATCTCGGCTGCGACATCATCGATGATCTTATCTAAGGTATTTACAGGTGCCCATCCGATGCTGTTTTTGATCTTTGAAATATCTGGCACACGACGCTGCATATCTTCAAAACCAGCTGGGTAGGCCTGATCGTATGGCGTGTAGGTTATTGTTGAAGTTGATTTGGTGCGCTCGATAATTTTTTCGGCTAGCTGTTTAATTGATGTTTCACCGGTTCCGCCGATGTTGTAAACATCACCGATGGCAGAATCAGTTGTTGCAAGAGTCAAGATCGCTTTGACGGCATCTTGCACGTGGCAGAAGACGCGAGATTGAGTTCCGTCGCCGTAAATTGAGATTGGTTCATTTTTCAGCGCTGATTGCACAAAGCGCGGCAGAACCATTCCGTAACGACCGGCCTGACGCGGGCCAACGGTATTGAATAGTCGCACGGTAGTGACTTTAAGTTGGTTGGTTAGAAAGAGCGCGTGCGCGATCGCTTCTTCCAGAGCTTTGGCATCAGAATATGTCCAGCGAATTTTTTGAGGTGCACCAACTACGCGATCATCAGTTTCATTCAGGGGTTGCTTTGGGTTTTTGCCGTAGATCTCTGATGTGCTGGCGATGACAATTCTTTTATTTAGCTTGGTTGCAGCGTTTAGAACAACTTCTGAACCTGTGAAGTTAATTGAAACAGATTCAATTGGGTTTTCTAAGATTGTATTTACGCCAAGGGCTGCGGCCATGTGGAGGATGAGGTCGGCAGGGTCGGCTAACTTTTCAACTAGGGCCACATCGCGGATATCGCCTTGGTGGATTTCGATCGCATCTTTTGTGTGTGCGATATTGGCTGCTGATCCAGTGGACATATTGTCGAGAATTGCGACTTGGTGGCCTTGAGCGATCAGCGCATCACAGAGGTGAGAGCCGATAAAACCGGCTCCACCGGTGATGAAAACGCGCATAGTGGCAAGTCTAGCCTGTTGCCTCTGGTGCGCCTAGTTCGCAATTGTCTGCGGCGATATTAATTATCCACAGAATGTGCTATATTTGTGGGGTACACAATTAAATATGTCAGTTAGCGTGCCTAAGTTCTGCAAATGGATACTAGGTTCACTCAATCGGCAAGAAAACATCGAATTGGTAAAGCTCGAGCAAAGTATGTAATTCGTAATTGCAACCAATTCTTGTTAAAAGCAAAGCTGGAATTGAAGAAAGAAGAATATGGGTTGGGAAAGATGATCGGGGTCTGGAATTAGAAATAGTTGCAGTGGTTACGAACAATTATCTACTTGTAATTCATGTCATGCCAACAATTTTTAGAAAGGCGAATCAGAGATGGTATCTAAAGTGAAAACTAAATACACCTTTGGCCCAGATATCGACTTAAATAGGACGATAATTCGGGATAAGAATGGTAAGCGCATAACCAATAAACGGGCTGAGAAAATGGCCATGGATGCGATTGAGAAAGTCCTTGGCCGGCCTTCACTTACGGCAAAAAATGTTGAATCCCCTCAATTGAAGGTTCGTGTTCCAATAAAGCTAAAGAAGGCCCTAGATAAAGAGGCAAAGCGTCGCGGAGAAACAAAATCCGCAATCGTGAGAGAGGCTCTGGAGAAGTTCTTAAAGAGCGCTTAAAGCGGCGACTTCATTGGAAGTTAATGCAACAATCGGCATAATTTCGTGCAACTGTTCCACGGTGCGAGCGGATGCAATGGGTGTGCTGACTTGTTTATTGGCTCTAATCCAAGCAAGAGCAACGGCTGATATTGAAGAGTTGTGAGCTTGTGAGATCCTCGTTAGCGCATCGACTATCGCATAGCCCTTTTCATTTTGATAATTCGCAACTGCAGTTGCACGAATCGAATCCACCTTGATTCCGGGGCGGTATTTACCAGTTAAGAAACCGCGTGCGAGGCCGAAGAAAGGAATGGCAGAGATCGCATTAGCTTTCAGAACTGGTTCTTGCTCTGATTCAAATATGTTTCGCTCCACCAAATTATATTGATCCTGTAAACAAATGTACTTGGGCAAATTTTCTCTTTCGGCGATATCTAGCGCCTCTTGCAAGCGAACACCAGAATATTTAGATGCACCGATATAGCTAATCTTTCCTTCGCTAATTAAGGTTTGGTAGGCACCCAAGGTTTCCGCAATTGGCACTTCTTTATCGTCATGATGTGAGTAATAGAGATCGATATGGTCAGTTTGTAGCCTTCGTAAAGAATCATTGCAGGCAGCAATTATATTTTCGGGGCGCAAACCAGGCCGAGTTGAAAGTTGTGATACTTTTGTAGCGATAACAAATTGATGGCGATTGCCGCGTGATTTCATCCAGTTGCCGATAATTGTTTCGGATTCCCCGCCAATATTTCCCTCGGCCCATTCTGAATAAACATCTGCGGTGTCGATGAAGTTGCCGCCTAAAGAGCTAAAGGCATCCAGAACAGCGTGAGATTTACTCTCATCTGCGCTCCAACCGAAGACATTTCCACCCAGGCAAAGTGGGTAGACATCTAGGGTGGTTCCAGCAATTTTGATCATGCGATGATTGTATGGATTAACGGTTGTAAGTGCGCTTTGCTGCAGTAAATGCTGTAAAACCAGAGATCGATGTAATCGATGTATTCAGTTCGAGAGATAAAGATCCATCAGCGTTTACTTGCAGTGCAACAACTCCTCTTTCTCTGCCAGTAATGATGGTGTAACCAATTGGCCACGGAGCCATGCTGCCTGGTGGATTTTCTGCTACACCAGCTGGTGGTGTGTAAGAAAGTTGTGCAAGTTTATAAACAACCATGCCACTCGAAGCAGTGAGTTTATCTGGAGTAACTTGACCAGAGGCAACAACCAAAGCCGCTTGATCTGCATCGCCCTTTGGATCTAACCACCAACCAGATGAAAAGACCCAAGCCTTTGTATCGACTTGGTGAGGAGCGATTGCAAGATGGCTCCAGGAATAATCGTTCTTACCCGGAACGGAACCACTGCCAATCATTGTTGTTGCATTCTCATAATCAGAATTTAGCCTTCCGGCGTAACCATTTGTTCCTGCTAGGAACCAGTTTCCGGATGCGGTGCCAGCGATATCGTAATCAATTTTTCCAACACGAGGAGAACTTGTTTTCTGCAGTTGTGCTTCCATCGCGGTTCTTATCTCACTTGAGAAAAATGGTAGATAATCGGCGGTGTATGGCTTCCAAGTATCTAAAGTTAAATAAGCCTGAGGGTTTTGGAATCCAGGTAACCAAGTAGTTCCATCAAAGACATTGAAGTCGAGCATGTTTGTACCCTGTCGTCCAAACTCTTCTCCCGCTTTAACTTTTACGTTCGTCTTTAAATAGCCTGAATTACTTGCTTGCGAGGCAAGTGAGGCCAAGACACCGGTTACCTTATTCATAACCATGTAAACAGAATAGAGATTGCAACCGTGATTTATCACGACTCGATAAGAATTCGGTGATCCTAAATTAGAAAGCTCAGTGATCACGCCATCAGCCGGCGCTGTTACCGGAACAAAATCTGCGGCGGTCAACTGCGATGCAGATTTCGATAGCGCTTTTATACCTAAGTAGGCGTGATCAATTGGCGTTACGTGGCCACCCACCATGAAGCCGTATGGAATGGCAGGAGCTAATTGATCTAAAGGAAGAACAGGTGAAGTGAATTTAACTGAAGATGGAGCGCAGGTTGGTTCCTTAGCACTTGGTCCATCAAGAATTTGAGAAAGCGTTGGATACCAATCAGGTCTAGATGTGTAACCACTTGTTGGAGTCTTTGGAACATCGGTTGCTAAAACATAACTGACTTTTCCACCCTTGCAGATTGCAGTCATCTTTCCGTTCCAACCCAACTCTCCATTTTTGCTACATGAAGATCCAATCTCTCCTAATTTATATCCGGTGTTCTGGCCACTTCCAGATCCGCTACCACTTCCAGATCCGCTACCACTTCCTTGCTGGCTCTGTGGTCGCCAAGAACTTTTACCGTCTGCACCTTTTATGCAATACAAAGTTGTTCCACTAGCACTCTTTGCTGGCGCACTTCCTTCTGTGCAAATGACACCTTCAGTTGCAGATTTAGACGCAGTTGGCTTTGCAATTGCTACTCCTGAATTCCAAACCAGTTTGCTTCCCTTTTTAACGCAAGTAAAATTCTTATTGGAATAAACAACCTTTTGATTCACTTTCGGACAAGCAGCACCTGGTTTCGGGTTGGCGGCATCTGCAATAGGTGAACCGATTATTGAAACTGATAGGGCGAGGGCAAAAGCAAGAGCTTTTTTCATGGGCAACAAAGTACTCCCAAGGTTTAGAGATTCCTAGAGGGTGTTACTTAAGAATTCGTTAATTTTCAGGGTCAGCCCCTAACCTTGGCCAGTGGTTGAATTGTGTGGGGACTTTCCTCATACGGGCCTTGGGTGGCGGGGAGAAGAGATATGAGCATCTGGGTCTGCGGTGAAGTGTTGATTGATTTGCTGCCGGGCACCCCAGATCGCATTGCCGTCGTCGGTGGCGGACCAGCAAATACCGCAAAGGCTTTAGCGCGGTTAGGACACGATGTTCACTTCATTGATGGAATCTCAACAGATGCATATGGCGTTAAAGCAAGAGAAGAGTTATTAGCCGATGAAGTTAAGTTAGATCTTGCGCTGACAAGTGATAAACCAACTTGTTTAGCGATTGTTACTTTAGCTGCTGACCGCAAAGCAAGTTACGAATTTAAAATAGATGGCACTGCCACCTTTGATTTTGATTTGAACTGGCTGCCAGATCCCTCAGTGCATAAGCCAAGCGTTCTGCATATCGGCACGCTTGTAACAATTGTTGAACCGGGTGCTTCGGTGCTTTATGACTGGGCTCTGCAGGTGGCGGAATTTGCGCCAATAGTTTTTGATCCAAATATCCGCCCATCGGTGATGAGTGATCGCGATAGATATCAAGCAGCAGTTGAAAAGTGGGCGGCGATTTCTAGCGTGATCAAAGTAAGCGATGACGATTTAACTTGGTTATTTCCTGGCCAGCCATTTGAAGAAATTGCAAAGCGCTGGGTCGCAGATGGCGCAGCGGTTGTAGTTGTTACACGCGGAGTTAATGGTTCAATTGGTTATACTGAAAGCGGTGTTGAAGAAGCCCACGGTGTGAAAATTGATCTCGCTGACACCGTTGGTGCAGGTGACACGGTGGGTGCCATCATTATTGAAGCGATGGTGCAAGATGGAATTTTATCTCTGCAAGGTGAAGGTTTGAAGAAAGTGCTCACCCGCGCAGCAAAAGCTGCGGCGATTACTTGTTCTCGTGCCGGAGCGCAGCCTCCTTATAAGCACGAGTTAACTAAGCTTTAATCGGCGTTTTATATGCAATACATTGATGATGCAGAATTTCAGATTGCAATTGATCTAGATAATGGTGCACGTATTTCATCTATCACTTGGCGCGATCTGCAATTTACCGTTCCTTATCGCGGAACGCCTATGCATAGCGGTTGGTATGCCATGGGCCCGTGGGCTGGACGTATTCGCGATGGAATTATCCGTGGCGCAGACGGTGAAGAGATTCAATTACCTACAAATATCGCACCGCCACATGCGATGCATGGTTTTGGATTTACATCTTCGTGGCAAGAAATCGGACCGGGACGTTCTCTATTGCATCTGCCTAAACCTTATGGCGGCGCAACAATGGAACAAACAATTGAAGTTTTAGATGATGCGATTCGTTGGTCACTGGAATACGACCCAGGCGATTGCAAACTGCCGGCATGGATCGGAATGCATCCTTGGTTTGCACGCGACTTAGATCGTGGAGCAAGTGCAGAGATTGAATTTAAAGCGGCGAAGATGTTAAAGCGCGATGATGAAGGAATCCCGACTGGAGAAATCATCGCACCATCAAGTGGTACTTGGGATGACGCATTTACCGAAATTCAAGGTGTGCCAGCGGTAATTTGGGAAGATGTTGCGCGCATAGATATCGAATCTGATGCGACTTGGTGGGTGGTCTATAACGAAGATTCTGAAGGTATTTGTATCGAGCCACAGACTGCGCCACCTGATGCGCAGAATTTAGGGATAAGTGGTGAATATTACCTAGAAGCGCTATTTGTGTTCTCAGAAGTTTAGATAGAAGAAAATAGGATTGGGCTATGTCTAAAGAAATTGACCGCAATCATTTGGCGCAACTTCGCAAAATCGAAGAAGAGCGTTTCTTAGCAAACCATAAAAAGAGCGGCGAAGCTTTTGCAGATTCACAGAAGGTTATGCATGAAGGTGTGCCAATGTCCTGGATGGCGAAATGGCCAGGTGCGCATCCAGTCTTTGTAAAGGAAGCAAAAGGTGCAAAGTTCACTGATATTGACGGCAATACTTACGTTGATTTCTGTTTAGGCGATACCGGATCAATGACTGGGCATTCACCTGATGCGACTATCGCTGCAATAAAACGCCAAGCAGATATCGGAATAACTTCAATGTTGCCGACTTTGGATGCCGCGATAGTTTCCAAGGAGTTAGCAGCACGCTTTGGTCTGCCGAAGTGGCAATTTACCGTGACTGCAACCGATGCCAATCGCCACGTGATTCGTTACTGCCGTTTGATTACCGGACGCAGCAAGACCATCGTGATCGATCGTTGTTATCACGGAAGCGTTGATGAAACTTTTGCGACTTTAGATGAAGCGGGAAATACAGTTAAGCGCGAAGGTAACCTGGGTGCACCAGTTGACTTAGCTGTCACAACCCGCGTTGTGGAATTTAACGATCTTGCGGGAATGGAAACTGCGCTGGCGCACGGTGATGTTGCTGCAATTTTGATGGAACCTGCGATGACAAATGTCGGCATTGTGCTGCCTGATGATGGATATTTAAACGCAGTTCAGGATCTGGCAAAGAAGTATGGCGCGCTCTTGATTATCGATGAGACCCACACAATCTCTGTAGGTCCTGGCGGAATGACGCTCGATCTTGGCCTAAAACCTGATTTCTTAACCATCGGTAAAGCAATTGCTGGTGGAATCCCAGTAGGCACTTTTGGAATGACTGAAGATGTGGCCGATTCAATTAAAAAACTTGTGGAACTTGAAATCATCGACACTGGGGGAATTGGCAGCACTTTAGCGGGCAATGCGTTATCACTTGCTGCAATGCGTGCGACGTTAAGTGAAGTATTAACGCCGGCTGCATTTAAAGAGATGATCGCACTCGGTGATCGTTGGAGTGATGGCGTCGATGCTGCAATCGCAGAATTTGATTTAGATTGGCATTGCAACCGCCTTGGTGCGCGTGGCGAGTACATCTTTAAAGGTAAAGCCCCACGCACTGGCCGCGAAGCCGCCGAATCCGGCGACTTTGAACTCGAGCAATATATTCATTTACGTTTACTAAATGATGGTTTTTTGATTACTCCGTTTCACAATATGGCTTTGATGACACCGGCAACCACCACCACCGACGTTGACGCTCATACCGCGGCATTTCGCGCAATGTGCGCTGATATCATTGGGGTTTAAGTGTCAAATTTTAAAAAGCAGAGTTTGGCATTTGTACTTTTACTATCCTTACTGCAACCCACACCCGTTTTTGCTGCAACAAAATCACCAGCAGGCCAAGTATGTAAAAAGAAGTCTGCAGTAACAACTTTTGCAAGCAATAAATTCACTTGTAAGTTAGTTGGAAAAAAATTACTTTGGACCCTGCAGGTTAAAAAAGTTGTCCAACCGATTCAACCAGTTCTATCGTGGGCAGATATTGCAGCCAAGGCAGCGGCAGAGCAAGCGATAATCGATGCCCAAGCAGCGGCGGAAAAGGCTGCTGCTGAAGCTAAGGCCATCGCTGAAGCTAAGGCCATCGCAGAGAAAGAAGCAGCCGATAAAGCAGCGATCCTGGCTGCTCAGAAGCCATCAATTGCAGGCTTACAAATCGGCAACCTGCTCTGGAGCGAGGATTTTCTCGGTACAACAAGCGAGAAGATAAACTCAAAGTATTGGAGCGCTAGAAATTGCCATCGTGTTCCAGTTTCAGATGGAGGCGGCGCATGCTTTGGCCCTGAATCTCAGTATTACGCACCTTCTGCGATCTCACTTGATGGCAGCAAAGATGGTGCGGCGGTAATCACGACAACGCGCGTGAATGAAACAAATAAACCAGCAGATGCCGGTATCTGTAATCCAGACTTAGGACCTTATGGTTGTAAATTTGTTAGCGGACGCTTTGATACCCACAACAAAGTCAGTTTTCAATATGGCTACATTGAAGCTCGTATAAAGATGCCAGCCGGAAGTGGAAACCACCCAGCATTTTGGATGCTCGGTGACAATATTAATGAAGTCGGTTGGCCGACTACAGGTGAAATGGACATTACTGAAATTCACAGCAACGTGCCTAACGAGACCACCGCTGCGATCAATTATTCAACTATTTATGCTCCAAATGTCTGTTGTTATAACAAAGACTATGAAGTTGACAAACTTGATCTCGGCTCTGATGTTAGCCAGGGTTATCATCTCTATGCACTTGCGTGGTTGCCAGATTCCATTTCTTACTATGCTGACAACAAATTAGTATATAAAATTTCGCGTAAAGACTTTGAAGCGCTGCCTGGCTACTGGTCTTTTGATAAGAAGTTCTTCATCATTTTAAATAACGCGGTCAGTGAAAGCTTCAGCGGTTCTTCTGCAAACTTGCAATCATCGACTATGTCAATTGATTGGGTTCGCAGTTACCAACTAAATGGATTTGGAGAAGTCACCACAAAATAAAACTCCCGGCGTTTAAATCACCGGGAGTTTTATTTCTATTTGGCTACTTCTTTTTCTTATATCCAGCAGGGCACTTTGGGCTTACCGCTGTGACCTTCTTTGTTGTCTTTCCCTTTATACAGGTGATGGTTGTCGCCTTTACCGCTGCGTAGACATCAAAGGTGGCGAGATCAACGTCAGCATCCATGTCTCCATAGCCCGTAATTACTGGCTTAAATGTTCCGTATAAGCGACCATCTTTAGGTGCAGGAGCATTTTCTGTTACTGGTTTTACTTCCGCTCCCTTTGTGTCAGTGTTCTTGATTACAAAGGTAACTTCACCGGCGGAATCAGTCTTCGCCTTCAATCTTGCACCTGGAGCAGTTTGGGATGATGCTCCGACTTTTATAGCACCCGATGTCCAGCTTGCATTTGAACCACTGTATTGCGAGTTAGCTTCCAAGGTGACTTCGGTGTTTGCCAGCGGCGTTGTTCCATCACTTGTTACTTTGTATTTCAAAGTAAAAGTTGAACCAGATGCCACATAAGTATAAAAAGCATAAGTCTTTGCAGTGTAATACTGTGCAATTTCACTAGTTGCATTAACGCTATTCTCTGGTCCATATTTCGGAGAAATTAGCCGCATTGAAGGTAATAACTTCGGCGCCACAACTACCGGTGTTGGTGCCGGAGTTGCAGTTGCAGACGGTGAAGTCGATGGTGTCGGAGTAACTGCGGCAACATCTTGAACAATATCTACGCTGATGATGTCTTTAATTAAATACGGTTCGGTGTAATCTTCCAAGCCAGTAATTTTTGGCTTGAATTGGGTGTAGCGACGATTTGTATTGTCACTAAATTGGAAAGTTCCAGATAGCACATCTAATGCCTTGTACTTGGAACCAGAATTTTTATTCTTAAAGGTAAATGTCGCTATGCCATCGGCATCGGTAATGGCACTTACTGAACCAGCAGGTGCATCCGAGTAAATTCCTGCCTGTGGCCCGATCTCAGTTCCGCTTGCATCCCAAGTTCCATTCGACCCGCTATAAGGAGCGCCAACTTGGAGAATTAAAGTTTGCCCCGCCCAAGGAGTGGTTCCATCTTTGGTGACTAAGAATTTAAGGGTTAACTCTTTGCCCTCGGGTGAAGTAATAACTAGCGATTTAGAACCTTCTCGGTACCATTTTTGAGTAGCTATCTGTAAGTCACTACTGGTGCGATCAATGCTTGTGCTTGGTGTGATTACGGGCGATACCAGTCTTACCGTGGCGGCATCGGCTGCAACAGAATTAGGAATAGCAATTAGAGAAGTCGTTGCCACCAAGAAGGCGAAAGCGCTTATCTTGAACTTTTTTACCCCACTATATTTTTTCATTTCCATCCCTTTCATTCCTATTTTCTAGTTAATTTACCAACACCGTTTACCGAGTAATACCTAATGTAATCAACTTTAAACTCTGCTTGGTTCATATCTGGATCGATTTCCTCACCGGCGTATGTACCACCCACCGCTAAATTCAAAATAAGGAAGAACTCTTGGTTAAAGACCCATCCGCGAGTACCGGTATCTTTTGAGGTATATCTACCAGTAATTTCGCCATCGACGATGAAATCTATAGAGTTCTTTCTCCATTCAATTGCATAAGTGTGATAGTCAGCAGATAGTGGTGCGTAACTCAAAAAGGTAGTTCCCAACCCCGATCCCTTCGGAGTATTTGGGCCATGCAGCGCTGAAGTCATCCGCTCAGAAACATCTCCACGATATTCCATAATGTCTATCTCTCCGCATTCGGGCCAAGGGACTCCTTCTATCAAATCTCCTCCCAACATCCAGAATGCTGGCCAGGTTCCGATACCTTGTGGCATTTTCATCCGCGCCTCGATGCGGCCATATTGAAATGCTAATTTCCTAGCAGTCTTAATTCGCGCACTGGTAAATTGACATTCAGAACACTGATTCAGCATCAGCTCAGTATCTGGGTCAGTACCCACCGCGTCTGAAGAGGCAGTGGCAATTCTATTAGCCGTAATTACTAATTTCCCCTGGCCATCCGTTGCGATATTCGAAACTTTATTGGTGTAGTACTGACGCTCAGAATTCCCCCAGCCTGTTCCACCGGTTTCATAAACCCAATTTTTGGAGGAAGGCTTCGCCCCCTTTTTACTGTTGAACTCATCAGACCACAAAAGTTTTAAAGTTTTCTTACTGGCGGCGTCGGCGCTGGGATTTACTACCAAAACTAGAGCGAGAACTGCGGTTAAAGCAATCCTGAACTGGCGCCAAGCACCGAATTTGCCCGCCATCATCGCCTCCAATCGTTATCAAACTTTAATTGAAAATCACCCCCGAATGTACCTAAAGGGTGCTTTTATAGTACTCTGAAACCGCTTTCACGGAAACAGCAGAACCTCGCCTTTGCCCTGATTTTCACTTTATAACGTTTATTTATCCGCACAACAACTGAAAGGCTCGACAAAATGAACAAGTTGCCTAAATCAAAAGTACTCCTAACCGCGCTTTTGGGTCTCTCTCTCACCGCTGGACTTATGGCGGCACCCGCCAAAGCAGAAGAGAAGACGGAGATAGTAATTTGGGCGTTCGGCGAAGTTATTCAACGCGGCTTGAAATTGGAATATGAAAAACTTCACCCAGATATCAAAATAACTGCAGTCAAACACGAGGTTGATGGTCTCCATAACAAAACAACAATTGCCTGTCAGTCAAAAACTGGACCCGCAGACATTATTGCTTTTGAAGTTCCTTACTCAGGTTACTGGCGCACCGGAAACCGTTCGGCTTGTTTCGAAGATCTTCGCAAGATGAAAACTTCTGACACCAACGTTTCTGCAGGAATTGCCGCAGGTCTTTCAGCAAATGACATTAAAAAGAACTATCTTCCATGGCGCTGGGAACAAGGCGTTGCATTTAACGATGTGGTTATGGGAATTCCGACTGATGTCGGTGGATTGCAAGTGGCTTATCGCACAGACCTCTTTAAGAAGGCTGGCTTGCCGACAGATCGAGTAGCGGTAGCAAAGTTATGGCCGACTTGGGAAAAGTTTATTGAAGTTGGAAAAGGTTATGTTGCAAAGTTAACGCCGGCTGAGAAGAAATCTGGTAAAGCATTTATCGATGAAGCTGGTTCAATTTACGGTGCGATAATGAATCAAGGCACAACTAAGTATTACCAAGCAGATGGCACCGATGCTGGAAAATTGGTTTATAAGACCAATCCACAAATCAAGAAAGCCTGGAATACAGCGGTTGCCGCTCACAGTGCCGGGATCGGCGCTCGCCTTGGTCAATTCCAAAATGATTGGTATCAAGGCATGGGTAAGGGTGCGATGGCGACGATATTGGCGCCGGCCTGGATGCTTGACTTCATCAAGAAGTACGCCCCACAGACCAAAGGAAAATGGGATATTGCTGATCTGCCAGGCGGTGGAGGAAATCAGGGTGGTACCGAACTCGCGATTCCAAGTTACTCAAAGAAGAAGCAAGCCGCTTATGACTTTTTAACTTGGTATTTAGCTCCAGAACAACAACTTAAAGTATTCAAATCATATGGGCTATTCCCATCAGCATCAGTTTTATACGATGATGCTGCGTTGCTTGAATATAAAGATGAATTCTTCAATAATGCACCGGTAGGAAAAATTTACGCCAAAAGCGTTCTAAATTTGCAGCCAATCTTTGAAGGCGAGAAGCAACGCATCATCGATACAACATTTGGCGCTGGCCTCGGCAGAGTCGCTGCGAAGAAAGAGAGTTCTGAAAAGTCATACGCAAAGGTGATTTCAGATATAGATAAGCTCCTAAAGAACTAAAGAGCTCTTTATATGTCATTGATCAAGGCTGGTAAGGGGCGCCGCAAAGCGCCTCTTACCCCTTGGAAAAAACAGCAACGTAAGCCAATTCCGGGGGTGCCCTCCCTTAATGGCCGTTGGGGTTACCCTGCAATTGCACCGTTTTTTGTTATTTTCTTAATCTTTGGTGTGGCACCAGTTGTCTATTCGATCTATATCGCTTTCTTTAAGTGGGATCCACTAGGTGAATCTGAATATAATGGGCTAAATAATTTTATATTCTTGCTCCAAGATTCAGATTTTTGGCTTGCTATCAGAAATACTTTTAGTATTTGGGCGCTGTCAACATTTCCACAATTAATTATGGCCATTGGATTAGCTGCGATTCTGCGAAACCGACGGCTGAAATGGAAGTCATTTTGGCGGACAATCTTTCTTGTCCCTAACATCACATCGATAATTGCAATAACCATTGTTTTCCAACAACTTTTTGGTCGTGACTACGGAATCATTAACGGACTTTTGGGGCTAATCCCCGGCGTAGACAATATTGATTTCCTTGAAGGTGTCATACCAAGTCATATCCAGATTGCAACGATGATTACCTGGCGCTGGGTTGGCTATAACACCTTGATCTTCTTGGCCTCTATGTTGGCAATTCCTGATGAACTCTACGAATCAGCATCTTGTGATGGTGCGACCAAATGGCAACAGTTCAGGTATGTGACTCTGCCATCGCTAAGAAACACTATTACCTTCGTGCTTATCGTCGGAACTATCGGTGGGCTGCAGGTATTTGCGGAACCTCAGCAACTCGCTCCCGATGGTGGTTCTAGCAAACAGTTCCTAACCCTGACGCTATTCCTTTACAACCAGGCATTTTTAAATTATAAGTACGGTTATGCAGCAGCGATTGGCATAGCCATCACTGTAATAGTTCTTATGATTACTACAATTAATTTCTTTATAACACGCAAGATCTCTGGCGAAGGTAAATGATGAACCGCCAGATACCGAAGTGGCAGAAAACGCCAAAGCATCATTATTTAGCACTTGGGCTAATTACATTTTTATCCATTTTCCCCTTCTATTGGATGTTTGTAGTTGCCTCAAATACAGATGATGCAATTGCAAAATCTCCACCGTCGCTAATTCCAGGGTCACGATTTTTAGAAGTTGCCCATGCAGTCTTAACCGCAGAAGGCGTCTATTTTGTGAAAGCACTTACAAATACTTTTGTGGTCGGAATTGCCGTCGCCGTCGCCCAAGTAATTTTCTCTGCTATCGCAGGCTTTGCATTTGCAAAGTTAGATTTCAAGGGGCGTCGCTTTGCAACTCTCTTTGTAGTTGCAACGATGATGCTGCCAAGCCAGTTAGGAATAGTCCCCTTATTTATCATGGCCGGAAAACTACATTTGGTTAATACGCTTTACGCGCTTATTGTTCCGGCGCTAGTTACCGCCTTTGGTGTATTTTGGATGAGACAGATTATCGATGCGCAAATTCCAAATGAAATCTTGGAAGCCGCCAGTATCGACGGAGCATCTGTTCCCCGTGTCTTTTGGAGCATTGTTCTTCCAAGCATTCGTCAAAGTTCATTTGTGCTCGGACTATTTGCGTTCTTGGCCTCCTGGAATGACTACTTGTGGCCAACGATAGTTTTGCAATCACCAGACAAATTCACTCTACAAGTCGCATTGACACAATTGAAGCCTCTTTATGGCGTGGATTATGCTCTGCAAATGGGTGGGGCTTTCTTGGCTACCGCCCCCCTACTGATTCTCTTCATCTTCGTCGGTCGTCGCTTAGTTAGCGGTGTTATGGATGGGGCGGTTAAAGGCTAATGATTTATCCAGGTACTAATTCTCTAAAGAAAGGCACCACAATGTATAAATTCCGCACAACTCTTGGAGTTGCTCTTTCAGTCGCAGCCATCCTCTCGCCGCTTACACTTAATTCGGCAACAGCAGATGTCTTTGGTGGAATTGAGGACACAACTATTACTTTACAGTCCCCTCAACTCGATGAGACCAATACTTGGGATGCGCAAGCCAACCAAAGATTAGCAAATGGTTGGGTTGCACAGTGGGGGTTTGGGTCTGGACTCATATTTCAATCTTCTTGGGCACCTGTTGGTTCGACAATTAATTTAACCTATAACGTTAAAACTAACGATGGAAAACCAGCCCCATTTACAATCGTTAATCTTCGCATCAATAAGGCGTACAGCAAGTCATATTCAGCTGTTGAGGTAGATGGGATTCGAGCTAAAGGTGAGTACCGCGGAGACTTCGATCAAGCTAACGTTAGGCGCCGTACTGATGCTTTCGGAAATATTACTTTTCCGTTAAAGCACGTCGATTTAGAATCAAGCTCTAAGGAAGAACCACCTTCATATACGACAAAGCCAATTGTCGAAGAAGATGGAGATGATGATTTCCATTCGCAGATTATGCCGGAAGTTCATAGCGAGAAGAAAGATCACTCAGTTATCACTGAATTTCAATATTATTTACCTAAGTCACAAGTTGTTGTCCCAGCGACAACCCCATCAATTACTTTGGTTACCCCAAAACTTGATCAGAGCAATTCAGTCGTAAATACTGTTAAAAATATGAAGCAGGCATATGCTCCAATAGGTGGAGAATTGGTCGTCGTTTACAAGGTTATTGGTGACGATGGGAAAACTGCGGTTACTAATAAAGTTGTGACGCTAAGCGTTAATGGCGGAAAATCGACTTTGACAGCAAAGACCGATCCATTTGGATTTGCAGCATTTACCGTGAAAAACTCTGATACAAAGCCGAATGCTGCGCCAAGTTCACTTACAGCGGCGATGCCAACTGTAAGTTCTGCATTCGCAACCCTTACTCCTGCGATAGAAGGAACCACTCCAACCGTTGCTGAAGGCGTTGAATTTCACTATTACCGTGGAATAACCACTTCTGTTTCTAAGTCTGGGAAGAAGTTCTCACTTGCGGTTGCAATTGCTGGAGCATCAGGCAAATCTGCATCAGTAGCAGTCACTGGAGCCAAAGATTCGAAAGTGAAAATCAAGTCGGCTATGCAGATTGTAAATGTTCCGGTCACTGCGGGAGCAAAGACAGTTACCGTTAAAATTGACGGGAAAAGTTACACCTCTAAAGTTACTGTTAAATAAATAGGCATAAATGTTTGCGAAATCCCTAAGGAGCCTTTTAGCGGTGGCACTTTCTGCGCTAACGCTCTCCTTAGGGCTTTCGCCAGCGAGCTCAGATGAAACTGTCTCACCACCTGTGATCAGCTATGCTGATAATTCTGGAGTTAGTTTTATCGCCACCCCTGCTAAGTGGCCTACGCCAACCAAATCTACCTACCAATGGTTTGTTAACGGTAAGGCAGTTGCGGGCGCAAAGAAATTAACTTTAAAAGCTTCCGTTAAGCAAAAAAACCAGAGTATTCAATTTAAAGAAGTCGCTGGTGGGAAAACTGCAGCCTCGGTCGTCGCCAAAATTGGTCAGGTTATAGTCAATGCAGTTCCACGTGTTTCTTTTACAGAGACCTCAAATACCTTTAAAATCATCGAGCAAGGGTCAGTTTCACCTAAAGGTTCAAAAATTTCTTACCAGTGGTACAAAGGCTCGATAGATATAGC
Organism: Bifidobacterium breve; assembly: GCA_945860245.1. Lineage (GTDB taxonomy): Bacteria > Actinomycetota > Actinomycetes > Nanopelagicales > Nanopelagicaceae > Planktophila. Next base: position 37,719 of record CAMAPO010000006.1, on the reverse strand, counting down.
AGGAGCAAGATCTGCAACATATAACCCCGCAACAGGTGATCAAGGGCTAGAAGTATATTTATATGCAAAATACTCATTTAAAGGTTTTAAAGAAAATAGCGTGAGCTCAAATGCAATTGAAGTGCCAGTTATTAAACGAAATTATGTGCAGGTTTGGCAAGATGAATTCAATCTCAGTGAAGGATCTGCGCCCGATCCCAAGATATGGGCTCCAGAAAATGGTGACGGCTCAAAAACCGTGGCAGGAGCTGGTTGGGGAAATAGAGAACGTCAGTATTACACCCCATCGCTTGCAAAAATTGATTCTGAAGGAAAACTCCATATTGATGCAACCAGAACTGGTGCAAATGAATATAACTGTTACTACAAAACACCTTGTGAATGGATAAGTTCTAAGTACATCACTAAAGGAAAAATTGGATTTAAATATGGACGGATGGAGGCGCGAATTAAAGGGCCTGTAGGTGCCGGCACTTGGGGTGCTTTCTGGATGCTCGGTGCTGATATCGACGAACGCATTTGGCCCTGGTGCGGAGAAATCGATGTGACCGAGCTTGTCGGTAAAAACCCATTACTGAACTACGGATACCTTCACGGTTTGCTTTCAGGAGGTAATGGCGGGCGTGGGCAAACTGTAGAGATGCCAAATGGTTTTGCCGATGAGTATCACACCTATGCGATCGATTGGTTTCCAGATCAAATCGATTGGTATGTAGATGGCGTTCTCTTTGGGAGCCAACAGAAAGTAGATCGCGATTGGGTCTTTGACCACGAGTTCTACCTAGTTATGAACTTGGCTATGGGCGGAAACCTTGGTGGACCGATCAAAACTGATCTAAATCAGGCGCGAATGAGCTTTGATTGGATTAGATTCTCAACAATTAATGGGCTCGGTGAAGTAATTCCTCATTCGTGAAGAATCAATTCTCCAACACCATCAATAGCAAAGTATTTAATTGACTCAATTTCAAGTTGAGCTCGTTGTAACTTTGGATCAACTTCACCCGCAAACCAACCACCAATAGCTAAATTCATTATTAAATAAAATTCTTGGCTAAAAGGCCAAGGCTTACCCATCTGCTCAACCGATGCTTTTGTAATTTTATTATAACTATTGCCGTCAAAAAACCACTCAATATATTCTTCATTCCAAAAAATTGCATAGTTATGGAAGTTATCGGAAAGTGGCGTTGGAGATTGAATAATTTTGGTCAGACCTTCTTCTCCAAAATATCCATCTCCGTGGATAGTTCCTTGAACTTGAAATGGATACGCTCCAGTATTTTCTAAGATATCTATCTCGCCACAGTGTGGCCAGGCGATTCCATCTAAAAGGTTGGCTCCAAGAAGCCAGAGCGCAGGCCATGTACCAATCCCACTAGGAAGCTTTGCTTGGATTTCAATACGGCCGAATTTAAATCCCACTTTCCCAGCAGTATGTATCTTGCCGCTGGTCCAAAGCGCTGGTCCGTAATAACACTGAAGAGAAGAGTTTGGTTTCTCGCACTGTGCAGTAATTTTTAAATTGCCTTCAATTTTTACTGATTCAGCGGTGTAATACTCAAGTTCGTTATTTCCCCAACCAATTAATCCGGCGCTTGACCCATCACCGATATCAAAGCTCCAAGTATCGCCAGGAAGCTGGCCACCTAGGCGATCGTCAAATTCCTCAGACCACAAAAGCGCTTTATGTGGATCTGGACTCATTAAGCGCTCCTAGCGAATGGGGTGTAGCTATGTTAGAGTATCAAATCTGAAAGCGCTTTCATAGACTCAAAACAATGGTTATTGAGCCTTGTTAAAGCTTTATTACGAGAATGGATATCGAAGATGACCTCTGGTTTTCCCGAGAGTTTTACATGGGGAACTGCAACCTCTAGTTATCAAATTGAAGGCGCTTTTGATACAGATGGCCGCGGTTTGAGTATCTGGGATACATTCTCAAAAACTCCAGGGAAAGTTGTTAATGGAGATACTGGCGATAACGCCTGCGATCATTACAACCTATTTGAGCAAGATATCAAGATCTTAAAAGAGTTGGGTGTAAAAGCATATAGATTTTCAATTTCTTGGCCACGCCTCTTTCCTAATGGTGACTCAACCCGTGAAGAGAAAGGTTTTGATTTCTACAACAGGCTAATTAACGCACTTATCGCCGCAGATATAGAACCAATGGTTACTTTATATCACTGGGATCTGCCACAGGCTTTAGAAGATAAGGGCGGCTGGGCAAATAGAGAGATTGTTAAATCTTTTGAAGAATATTCACAAGCATGTTCAAAGGCTTTTGGAGATCGAGTTAATAACTGGATCACGCTAAACGAGCCTTGGTGTATCTCTTGGCTTGGTTACTCAAATGGAGTGCATGCACCGGGAAAGAAAGATTTTAATCTAGCAATTAAAGCTAGCCACTACACCGCCCTGGCGCACTCTGCTGGCCTCAAGGCGATTAAAAAAGAATCACCACAGGCAATCGTTGGCCTAACAGTGAATATGAATAATATTCATAATGAATCTCCTGGTGATAAAGAAGTTGCAGACTTCGTGGAGTTAAACGATGCTAATCTAAATCGTTGGTGGATTGAGGCATTCACAACCGGTACTTACCCAAAGACTCTGCTGGCTACCTATGGTGAGCGAATAAATGGCGTTATTTTGCCGGGTGATGAAGCTCTATTAAAAGTAGAGACCGACTTCCTGGGCATTAATTATTACTGCGATGGATTTGTCCGCTCCCCAAGAGCTGAAGATAAACCGGCTATTGAAGGCGGTTTTATGCCCTTTCCACAACGCGTCGATTCCTCAGCGCCAGCGCACCTGGCTAGCGATTTAACGGCGCTGGGTTGGGTGGTAACACCTGAAGGTTTAGGAAATCTGGTTAAGCGCGTACATAAAGAATGGCCGCAAATACCATATTTGGTTATTACTGAAAATGGCGCAGGCTATGACGATGTAAAGGTAAATGGAAAAGTAGAAGATGTTAAGAGAACGAAATATATCGTCTCACATCTGCAATCGCTGCAGAAAGCAGTATCTGAGGGCGTACCCGTGAAGGGCTACTTTGCATGGTCTCTTCTTGATAATTTTGAATGGGCAGAAGGATACGCAAAACGATTTGGAATTGTTTACGTTGATTTTGATACTTTAGAGCGCACTCCAAAGATGAGCTTTCATAAATATAAAGAGATCATCGCCGCTAACTCAGCTATTTAGCAGTTGTTGATTCCCTAACGATCAATTCAACATCCAATAATTTATCTGCGACTTCTTCTCCATCTAAAATCGCCAGCAAGCTCAGCGCGACTTCAGCACCTAATTCGCGAATTGGTTGCCTAATAGTTGTTATAGACGGGCTGCTACTGCTTGCAATTGGCGAATCATCAAAGCCAACAATTTTTATTTCTTTTGGAATATTAAATCCGTTTTCTTGCAGCACCTCTATTGCGCTAATGGCAGATAAATCATTGGCTGCGAAAATACCGTCAAATTTAATTTTCTTTTTTAGAGCTTCCACAGTTAATTCACGCGCAGTTAAACTGGTGTAATCACCTTGCAAAATCATCTCGTCGCTAACTTTATATCCAGCCCTAGTCAGCGCCTTCTTGTAGCCCTCTAAACGGTCGCGTCCTGATTGCAACTTCAAATCTCCAGTGAGCGTTAATATATTTTTACACCCTGATGCAATTAAATGCTCAGTAGCCAAAACGCCACCCTTTACATTATCAACATCTACGTGACTTGAATTAATCGATTTACCGAAGTCACCCACAACTATTGTCGGAATCTTCAGATCTAAATTCTTCGCAATATTAGTTGTAGATGCGTGCCAGCTAAGAACTGCTAAAGCATCTATCTTGCCTTTGAGCAAGGTAGAGAAAACAGAATTTTCAGTTCCAGATCTTGGTCTAACTAATAAAAGTGGCAGTGCGCCAGCGCTAGAAATTGTTGTTGAAAAACCTTGAACTACTTGGCTCCAAAAAGGATTATAGAAAAACTCTTCATTGGATTCTTCCATCAGAAGTGCGATCAAACCGCTTCGGCCGCCGGCTAAATGTCTGGCTGATGCATTCGGGGTGTAGTTAAATTTTGCGATCGCTTTGCGCACAGCCTTTTCACGGGCCACTGAGACCTTTACCGTTCCGTTTAATACCCGCGAAACGGTCGCTGGACTTACATTTGCCGCTTTAGCTATCGCGTTGATATTCACATCATTGTCACCTGATGGTTTTGACCTCATAATTAGAGATAGTACTACCCCCGCCCAAAAGCGTGAGAAAAGTTGGTCGACATTAGGTCAATTTTGAGCAGCAATCTGCATAAATGTGAGCATCAAGTACGGTTAAGCAGTGGATCAGCCCCGGGAGGACTGAATGAGAAAGATTTCACTTGTAACGGTTTTATTAGCCATGCTTTTGGGGTTAATAGGAAACCCAATCGCACTGGCATCTCAAGATAAGGAATCTGTTTTCCCCGCAACCCTCCAGGGTGAGGATCCACAACGGGTATTTTCCTTGGGCGATGACACTTCTTCAGGAATTTCATTCTCACAGCTCGGAATCTGGCCCGACAAATTATGCGCATCCACCGCAGACCCCAAATGCGATTTCAAAAACTCTGGTACCAGATTAGAAAATAGAATTGCCGCAACAGCAATACTCAACGTTTGTTCTTCTACAGAAAATGAAGATTGCATAAAATCGATTGAAATATCACGCGACGGATTAAATTTCAGCAAGTTAGAATTTGATAAGTATGTTGTGGGAGGCACCTGTGATGAATCCGCATCTGCCGGATGCGCGTTTCCACCTGATTCAAGTAAAAAACTACCGCGCGGTGGAAACCTATCAATTTGGTCGGAAGTCATCGATGGAAAAGCGAATGAATTAAAGTTTTTAGTTAATTACGGCTATCAAATGAATTATGAAAGAGAGAATAACAGTTTTCGTATTAATGAAATGGGCCTATCAATTAGACCGATGAAAGAGATTGAAGTCACTCGGTGGGATTCTCTCTGGTTTGAAAACGGGAAGAGCGGAATTCAATTCGATTATCAACCTGATGTGACTATGAGAGCTACGGTTCACGCATCCAACACGATTGCTGGTTGGTTCCGTGCGCGTATGCAGGATATAAATATTGATATCTCAGCAGTAAATAAGCGAAATTCTAGAATTGTCGTCTCTGGAAAGTCCGTAACTATTCCTAACTTTGCCATTAAGCGTGAGATAAGCGGAATGTCGGTAAAAGAATCGGCCCTTGCTGAGCACTTTGGTTGGAGCAAAGGTGTTGTCGGTGCAGCGCCAGGAAATTCGAAAATCTTTGAATATCTTGAGTATTGGCGGAAAGCGCTAAACGATAAAGCGGAATTTACAAATACTCAATGGTCGCTTAACTCCACTACTTGGCTCAGTCAGAATAAATGTTTAAATGACACGACCAAGGTCGTTGGAGTTGTTTCTACCAATGCAATGGGATTTGATAGTAATACCCCAAAGTTCCAGGATGGTTTTCTAAACTATAAGGTTTCCGGACTTCACTATTCCCCAGATGGCGTTGGGCTCAATTTAGGAACATACGACTTGGTTCTGCGCAGCGATGCTGCCAGATGTTTGTATAAATTCTCTAGCGCACCTATCTCGGCAACAGTTTCAATTTCTGGCGCAGATGGAAATCAAAATATTGCTACAACATTAGTTTCTGAAAAAAATGGTTGGCTAAAGATGAAGGCGGCTGGTTTTACTTTTAGTGAAAAAAATATAAAAGTTAAGTTAATTCAAGGCTCTAAAACTACTATCACTTGCGTTAAAGCTGGTTTGATTAAGAAAGTAACCGGTACATTACCTAAATGCCCTACTGGCTATAAAAAGAAGGTTTAGTTAAAACCTAAACTCGTGTACAGGGCCAAACCATTCTCGTTATCGGCATCGACATAAAGCATCGCTTCTTTTAGGCCCCTAGTGACCAGGTAATTGATCGCCGTGACAGATACAGCACGGCCGATGCCTTGGTGGGCGTGATCGGGGTCAACGCCGACGACATATAACTCACCAACTGGTTCTTGGTTTACAAAATCTTGATGGATCTTGGTCCAGACAAAACCAATGATTTGATCGCCTTTTGTCGCAAGAAAGAAACCATCTGCATCAAACCAGTGCTCAGCCATTCGGTTCTCTAAATCTTGTAGCGCCCAATTACCTTGGTCTGGATGGTTTGTGAAGATTTTATTATTAAGCGCCAACCAGTGTTCTTTATCTTGCTTGGGATCAAAGGTGCGGATTTTGTATTCATGTTTACTTGTTGGAAGCAGATCTACAAGTGATCGGTGAATCTTAAGAATATGGCGCATTGCGGTTAAACCCGCTCGGAAAGTTGGCTCTCTTTGCCACCGTTAGGAAGTGTGAAGCGATAACCAACGTTACGCACTGTGCCGATGATTGATTCAAATTCTGGGCCAAGCTTGGAACGTAAGCGACGGATATGAACATCAACAGTGCGAGTTCCACCGAAATAGTCATATCCCCATATTTCTTGCAGCAATTGTGCGCGTGTAAATACTCGGCCGGGATGTTGTGCCAAGTACTTAAGAAGTTCAAATTCTTTAAAAGTTAAATCAAGTGAGCGACCCTTTATCTTCGCAGTGTATGTGCCTTCATCGATAACAACATCACCAGTACGTATTTCGCCAGAAGTTGGATCTGCAGCCGTAAGTGCTGCAAGGTGTGCACCGATTGCGATTCGAATTCGCGCATCAACTTCGGCGGGGCCTGCGGTATCGAGCATTACATCATCGACTCCCCAGTCAGCGCTCATCGCAGAAAGGCCACCTTCAGTGGTGATCGCAATTACCGGTGCACCAACGCCTGTTGATGTTAGTAAGCGAGTTAAATTCTTTGCTGCAGGCAAATCACGACGGGCATCGACAAAGACAATATCCATCACAGGTGAATCGATTAAAACACTCGCTTCTGCAGGCAAGATCTTTACAGTGTGCTGCAAGAGAGCAAGTGATGGCAGAACTTCCGCGCTCGCGCCATTGGTGTTTGTCAGTAACAACACCTTGGCCATGGGCTCTAGACTACCTTCGTGAAAACCTTGATTCCACTCGTGGCTGTGCTGGCTGGTGCCACTGGCTTTGGCATCTGGTATCAGCGTACCCGCGGGGAATTCCGCAAGAAGAAGACGGTAAATGGGCCAAAGCTCACCGCTGCAATCGTGGGTACAGAACTGGGATCTCGCGCCACGATGGTTCAATTCTCATCAGCGTTCTGCACACCGTGCCGTGCGACCAAGGCGTTGCTCGAAGATATGGTCAAGACGATACCTGATGTTCATTACGCCCATATCGATGCTGAATCTAATCTGGAACTCGTGCGCAAATTAGATATTCGCTCCACACCAACGACCTTATTCTTAAATAGCGCTGGCGTTGAAGTAGGCCGCGCGATGGGAACGCCTAAGCGCGCTCAAGTCCACGCTGCAGTCGCGGCAATTCACTAACTTCACTTGTTGCGAAAGACTTGCAATTAGTCAATTGGCTTAGCCCACTTTATCCTTAAGCAATGTTCTCTATCCAAACCAGTTACTTCACAAAGCGCCGCGTGCTTGATTACGGTCGCTTAACTGGCGCTATCTGTTGTGCTTAGTTTGCAATTTTAAAAACTAAAACATCAACCCAAGGCGAAAAGTGAAGGAAGTAAAAATGTCAGTATCAATAGATGCACGTGGCCCTCGTTGGTCTGCTGTGATAACGACAGTTGTATTAGCAACTGCGCTAGTGACATCAAGCTTTTGGGTAATTACCTTTCAAGCAGTCGTCTTTGCTATAGGCGCACTCCGTGGTCCGCAATTCACTCCTTATGCGGTTATCTTCAAAAAGTTAATTAAACCACGTTTAAAGTCAGTGGCGACTTCTGAAGATGTTCGCCCGCCACAATTCGCTCAGGCGGTCGGACTTGTTTTTGCACTTATTGCCGTGATCGCGTCTGCAACTGGAGCCGGTGGGGTCTTCACAGTTGCAGTCGGGTTTGCACTTGCTGCAGCGTTTTTAAATGCTGCATTTAATTTCTGTCTGGGCTGTGAGATGTATTTGCTCATCTTGCGCGTGCGCACAGCTAAGTAATTCGTTTTATACACTTTCAACTTAAATAAACAATACAAATAGGAGAGAAAATGTCACGTGATACATCACTAGTCAGCGGCGATTGGGTCGCTGAAAATATCAATAATCCAAAGGTTGTAATCGTGGAGGTCGATGAAGACACCACTTTGTACGAGCAAGGTCATATCGAAAACGCAATCACATTCCACTGGCGTGATGATCTGCAAGATGGCTTAATTCGCGATCTAATCTCGAAAGAGAAGTTTGAAGCGCTACTTTCTAAGTCAGGTATCTCAAATGACTCAACAGTGATCTTGTATGGCGGTAATAACAACTGGTTTGCGACATACGCCTTCTGGTATTTCAAGGTTTATGGACACCAAGATGTTCGCTTACTAGATGGTGGGCGCAAGCGTTGGGAACTCGACGCTCGTCCATTTGTGGCTGTTGTGCCAACTCGCACAGCTACTCGTTATGTAGCCAAAGAGCGTGATAACTCAATTCGTGCATACCGCGATGAAGTAATCGCAGCAATCGGCACACTCAACATTGTTGATGTGCGCTCACCTGCAGAATTCAGCGGAGAACTTGCCGCACCTGCTCACTTGCCACAAGAGCAAGGTCAGATCAAGGGACATATTCCAACTGCAAAGAATATTCCGTGGTCGAAAGCGGCAAATGAAGATGGCACATTTAAATCAGATACTGATCTAAAAGAACTTTACGTCGGTGCTGGTGTTGATCTCGCAAAAGACACCATCGCTTACTGCCGTATCGGAGAACGCTCAGCATTCTCTTGGTTTGTGCTTCATGAACTTCTTGGCGTTGCAAACGTTAAGAATTACGACGGTTCTTGGACTGAATACGGTTCACTTGTCGGAGTACCGGTAGCTGTAGGCGCATAAGTTGAAAACCTGCGGTGCAACTCCCGGCGGTCCATTACTCGATGGCATTGACGTTACAACACAAACAATCATCCAAGGTGTTGTATTAAAGGCAGGGGACGATGGAGTACCTAACGGAACTCCGGTCGGTAACGCATATGTGCGATTGTTAGATCGTGACGGAGAATTCACCGCAGAACTTCCAACTAATTTGCAAGGACAGTTTCGTTTCTTCGCCGCCCCTGGTGTCTGGACTCTCGTAGTTCAAGCACCGGGTGCGCGCGTAGAGCAGCAAGTAACCGCTGCGCAAGGCGTTCCTGCTGATCTCATCATTTCACTTTAAAGGTAGGCTTTACCTATGGCCGATAGACATGAACTCCGCGATAAAGGTCTGCGCTTAACGCCACAACGTGAACTCGTTTTATCTGCAGTGCGCGAACTCGGCCATGCCACGCCTGAAGAAGTTGCCGAAAAGGTGCGCGCAACTCATCCTGGAATCAATCTTTCAACTGTTTATCGCAACCTAGAAACTCTTGAAAATGTCGGTCTTGTGCAACATACCCACCTGGGTCATGGTGGTGCGACTTACCACGCAGCCGAAGAGTTAACTCATCTACACCTAGTTTGCAGCGATTGCGGTTCTGTTGGAGATGCGCCAATTAGCGCCGCCACAAACTTTGTACAAAATTTAGCTGATGATTACGGCTTTAAAACAGATGTCACTCACTTTGCTGTTTATGGGTTATGCGCCGCGTGCGTTAAGTAATTATGACAGCGGTATATGTAGAAGATGGCGTCGATAAAGGCGCCATTTGGCATTTTGGCGAACCTAATAAAGAACAGAGAGCGATGCTAGAAGGAAAGGCTTGGGCTGATCTTTCTCATCTAAATATCATCGCGGTTTCAGGCATAGATCGCCTGAAATGGTTACACGATTTAACTACCCAACATTTATCTGAACTAAGTGTTGGCCAATGGGTATCTGCGCTGATCTTGGATCCACAAGGCCATGTCGAGTATCAATTTAATTTAGTTGATGATGGCGAAACTACTTGGCTAGTTCTTGATCCAGGTTACATTGAAAATTTAATTGCATACTTGCAGAAGATGAAATTTATGTTGCGCGTTGATGTACGTGATGCATCAAATGAGCTTGTTGTTTTGCGCGCACCAGGTATTGCAAATGAAATTGGCGGACCCTTTGCTCTGGTTCCACGTGCAGAGCTAAAAGAGATGCAAGAGACTTTTGGGGCTACTGCAATGCAAGTTGGCACTTGGGCACTCGATGCAGAACGCGTTGCTGCGGGTCGGCCACGTATCGGTTTCGATACCGATCATAAATCAATCCCTAACGAACTCGGCGTGCTCAATAAGTCAGTACATATGAATAAGGGCTGTTATCGCGGCCAAGAAACAGTCGCAAAAATATTTAATCTCGGCAATCCACCACGTCGCCTAGTTTTATTACATTTAGATGGCAGCCAAGTTGTAATGCCGGCACCTGGAACTCCAGTAATGAACGGTGAAGTACAAGTTGGTTTTCTCGGCACAGTTGCGCGCCACTTTGAACTTGGCCCAATCGCACTCGCCATCGTTAAACGGACAACATCAGTCGATGCGCAGTTGCTGGTGGAAAACGTGGCTGCATCGCAACAAGTGATTGTGCCCGCATAAATGGAGACGATCGGACAAGGCTTGGTTGTCCTGGTGGCGATGCTGGTCATAATGTGGACGGTGAAGAAGCTCTAAACCCTTAGGATTAAGGTGTGGAAATCGTTAGCGCTATTCTTCTTGGAGTTATCTCTCTGGTGATTGGTATTGCGCTGGTGATTTACGGATTTCGCGGTCGTCGCCAATCTCAAGCACGTGATTCACGTACTTATCGAAGGGGCAGACTTTAAGTGGTCTTTACAATTCCTGAGGGACTGCACCCAGATTTAAATCCATTGGCGTGGCTAGTTGGCACTTGGCGTGGAAAAGGTCGAGGAGATTATCCGACCATTGAAAGTTTTGAGTATGCACATGAAGTTGTCTTTAACCATGATGGTCGCCCCTTTTTAAATTACTACTCGCGTTCTTGGATCATTGATAAAGATGGCGAGATCATTCGCCCTGCTGCGTCAGAGACTGGCTTCTGGCGCGTAAGGCCGAATAATGTTTTAGAAGTAGTGATCTCACATAACACCGGAATTTCTGAAGGATGGGTTGGACAGTTTGATGGTCCCAAGATTCAACTGGTAATGGACCAGGGATATTCTGCGCCAACGGCGAAGATAGTCACAGCCGGTGTGCGTTTATATGGCTTAGTTGCTGGTGAACTATTTTTTGCTTATGACATGGCTGCCGAAGGCCAAGAGCTACAAGCTCATATTTGGTCATCACTAGAACGCCAATCCGAGTAAAAAGAGCAAAAATAAAATGTTCAATGATGCAGTCTTAGCCGAATACGTTCGTGATGGCGTTGTTGAATCAGAACACCGTGGACTTCTTGTAGCGCTAAATGCGGATGGCTCAATCTTTAAATCACTTGGTGATGTAGAAACCAAGATATTTCCTCGCTCAACAGTTAAATGTGCACAAGCATCTGCCATGGTGCGTCACGGTTTGGATTTAGAACCGCACTTGTTGGCACTTGCCCAATCCAGTCATTCTGGTAGTAAGGCGCACATTGATGGTGCTCGTGAAATCTTGGCATCAGTCGGCTTAGCTGAAAGCGCTCTGCAATGCGCACTCGATCGTCCGCTAGGTGATGCCGAGCGTAGTGCGTGGGGTGAAAACCCACCGAGTCGAATCGCGATGAACTGCAGCGGAAAGCATGCCGCAATGTTGGCAACTTGTGTCAAAAATGGTTGGGCGATCGAAAACTATTTAGCGCAAGACCATCCACTGCAATTGGCGATCAAGGAAGAGTTAGAGAATTTAGCGGGAGAGACAATCTCTTTAACTTCTACCGATGGATGTGGTGCACCGCTCTTCTTGCTTTCATTAATCGGATTAGCGCGTGCAATTCGCACGATTACTGTTTCAACTGATGCGGTTCATCAGAGCGTTATGAACGCTGCGCGCGCCTTTCCTGAAATGGTTGGTGGGATTGGCCGCCACAACACCGAGATGATGCAGCAAGTATCTGGCTTATTTATGAAAGATGGCGCGGAAGCGGTAAATGTCTGCTCACTCTCCGATGGCCGTACCTTTGTATTTAAAGTAAGCGATGGTTCTCTTCGTGCATTTCGCACCATTGTGCACGCTTGCTTAAAAGATTTTGGTATCGATACAGCGCTAACACCTGAAAAAGTAATGGGTGGGCCGCGTGTAATTGGCACCATTCGCGCCACGATTTAATGGGGCGTATCCTTCGGGTATGAAACGTCGCGTGGCCATGTTGATGGTCCACACCTGCCCACTTGAGCAGGCGGGAATTGGTGACGCTGGTGGAATGAATATCTACGTTGCTGAAAGTGCAGCGCGAATGGCAGCCCAAGGCGTTGAAGTAGATATCTTCACACGCCGCGATCATTTAGATCTTCCTGCAGTTGTTGAGCTATCTCCAGGTGTAAATGTTCATCACCTAGATGCCGGCCACGATCTGCACTGGACCAAAGAACAAGTACCAGCGCACTTTAACGAACTAAGTGCGGAGTTTAAAAAAGCACTTTCGGGTGATCGTAGATATGACTTAATTCATTCTCATTACTGGCTATCAGGAAAAGTAGCGATGCCAGTTGCTAAAGAGTTAAAGATGCAGTTGGTGCACACCATGCACACTATGGCGCGGGTGAAGAATTTAAGTCTTGCTGAAGGCGAAACGCCTGAGCCAATGATTCGCGTGCAAGGTGAAACCCAGATTGTTGCTGCGGCTAATGCCTTAACTGCTAATACTGATGCAGAAGCAGCCAGTCTGGTTTCGTTGTACGAGGCTTGTCCTGACATTGTTCATGTGGTGACTCCCGGAGTTGATCTTTATAACTTCACTCCTGGCGCGGGCCGCGCTGCCGCTCGTAAAGTAATTGCGGTAGATAGCAATGCTCTCGTAATTATCTTTGTAGGTCGCATTCAGCCTCATAAAGGCACAGAAGTATTGATTCGTGCAACCGCTGAAATGCTTTCGCATACTCCGCTTCTGCGCCCTAAGTTGCGAGTATTTATTGTTGGTGGGGCATCAGGTGCCAATCGCAATGAAGTTGAACGGTTAAAGGAGCTAGTTACTTGGCTCGGTATTGATGATGTAATTTCATTTTCCGCACCGGTTGCGCGTACTGAACTTCCTAACTGGTATCGAGCCGCTGACTTAGTTTGTGTCCCAAGTTATTCTGAAAGTTTCGGTTTAGTCGCACTTGAAGCACAAGCGTGTGGCACACCTGTTGTCGCAACTGCAGTTGGTGGACTTCGCACCGCAGTTGCTGATGGTATTTCTGGCGTATTAGTTGATGGCCACGATCCCCGAGCTTGGTCTTCTGTTTTAGCGCGCTTGTTGCAAGAGCCGCAACGTCGCGTTTTGCTTTCAATGGGCGCGATCGAGCACGCTTCGCACTTCGGATGGGATGCCACCGCGCGCGGGACCTTAGACATTTACGATCAAGTGCTCACCGAGGCAGCGCGCGTTAACAAATCGATCGGTTAATAAATGGCGGCGATTGATCCTCGGATCGTAATTGAAGAATTCTTAGATTCGCACGATCTGGAATATGACCGAAAAGATGCCAATACTTTTCTGATTACTCTGCCTGGTGAGAAGAAACTACAGACTCACTGTGCCTTGATTGTTGGCGATCACTCCTTGAGTATCAACGCTTTTGTAATTCGCAAACCCGATGAAAATGAAGGTGCCGTTCACGCTTGGTGCATGGCAAAGAATGCCGGGATGTACGGAATCGCTTTTGCCATTAATGAACTAGGTGATATTTTTCTAGTGGGACGTTTGCCACTTGCGGCGATCAATGATCGCGAGATAGATCGTTTAGTCGGTGCGGTGCTGCAATATTCTGATTCATCATTTAACCCACTGCTTGAACTCGGATTTGCCAACTCAATACGTCGTGAATGGGCTTGGCGGCTAAACCGCGGAGAATCTTTAGCAAATCTTGATGCCTTTAAGCATTTGATTTAATTATTGACCTCAGCACATGGCAAGATAGGGCTATGTCTAACTACGAATTGATCTTATTGCGCCACGGTGAATCTGAGTGGAATGCAAAAAATCTCTTTACTGGTTGGGTAGATGTCCGCCTTTCGACTGTCGGAGAAGCAGAAGCAGTGCGCGGTGGTAAGTTATTGGCCGAACGCAATTTATTACCTGATGTGGTTCACACATCTTTATTGCGTCGTGCAATCCATACTTCACAACTTGCTCTAGATTCGTGCGATCGCAACTGGATTCCGGTTCGTCGCTCTTGGCGCTTAAATGAACGTCACTACGGCGCTCTACAAGGTAAGGATAAGAAAGAGACGCTGGCAAAGTACGGTGAAGAACAATTTAAATTATGGCGCCGTTCATTTAATGTACCGCCTCCGCCGATCGATGCCAACGATCCTTATAGCCAAGCTAGCGATGCGCGTTACGCTGGTTTAGGTTCTGATCTGCCAGCGACGGAATGTTTAAAGGATGTAGTGGAGCGAATGATTCCTTATTGGCAAGAATCGATTCTTCCTGATCTAAAGGCGGGTAAGCGCGTTCTTGTTACCGCACACGGAAATTCACTTCGGGCACTTGTCATGCATCTGGACGGGATTTCAGAGTCAGATATCGCAGAGTTAAATATTCCAACCGGGATTCCGCTGCTGTATAAGTTAGATACAGACTTTAAGCCCGTTAAAAAAGGTGGAGAGTACTTAGATCCAGAAGCTGCGAAAGCGGCTATTCAGACTGTTGCGAATCAGGGGAAGAAGTAACCTCAGGTAGCTTCGAATCTACATTCTTGTAATCATCACGTCTGTCACGAATAATCACTTCCGCCGTAACCAAGCCGGCGCGTGCAAAACCTAGGCTAAGTTTTACGTTACGGCCAGCAACCGGTCTAACACCAGCAAATACCGCCTTCACATTGGCGCGCTCACCTTCAAAACGAAGCGGGGCGCTCTGTTTAAGTGTTGTGTCACCTGTAATTACTGCGGTGTTGCCGCCAACTGCGATTCCGAGCAATTGATCGGTCTCTGCCCCTTGATTAATAATGGTGCCGACAACGACTGCATCGCCAGATTCGGTTGCAACAAGCAGTAAATTAACGATCTTTATAGCACTACCATTTTGAGTAATTGATAGCTCAGCACCATCAGTTACTTTCGTAATATTTCGTGTCGCTGCGTTTTGGCCCGCTCCGCAAGCGGTAAGTGATGTAGCGATTAAGAGCGCAGAGATCGTTGTGATGGCGCGACGCATGGGGCATATTCTCTCACGCCTTTTACCTCGGTTTCCCCCTTATTAAATGGGGTTTTCTCGATTCAAAATCGCTGGTAGAATTGTCTCTCTAGCGAAGGGCAACACATGACATTTAAGGTCGGCGAAACCGTTGTTTATCCTCATCACGGAGCAGCTCTAATCGAAGCGATTGAAACTCGCATCATCAAGGGCGAAGAGCGTACCTACCTAGTCTTGAAAGTTGCACAAGGAGATCTCACAGTTCGCGTTCCTGCAGATAATGTAGATCTCGTCGGAGTTCGCGATGTGGTCGATAGCGCCGGACTTGATCGTGTATTTAACGTACTTCGCCAGCCATATACCGAAGAGCCAACAAACTGGTCACGTCGCTACAAGGCCAATCTTGAAAAACTTGCCTCAGGAGATGTAATCAAGGTCGCCGAAGTTGTACGGGATCTATACCGTCGTGATCTAGATCGCGGTCTCTCTGCTGGTGAAAAACGTATGCTCGCCAAGGCGAAGCAGATCCTTGTCTCTGAGCTAGCTCTTGCCGAGCGCACAGATGAAGAAAAGGCTGCAATTCTCCTTGACGAGGTTCTCGCTTCTTAATTAGCGCACCTAACTCATGATCGCCGCAATCATCGCCGCTGCCGGCAGTGGCGAAAGATTTGGCGCAGCGATTCCCAAAGCGTTAATCCAACTCGGTGACCGCACCTTAATCGAACATGCCGTTTCTTCAATCTCATCGGTGGCAGATCAAATTATCGTAACCGCACCTGCTGGATATGAGAAGCAAATACAAGAGCTAGTTGGCGATGGCATCACAGTTGTGACAGGTGGAGCAACGCGCTCTGAAAGCGTTCGAATCGGTTTATCTAAAGTTTTATGTGAAGCTGAATATGTATTAATTCATGATGCTGCTCGCGCACTTGCATCGCCGGCGCTGGCGCAGAGCGTTGTGGCCGCACTCAAAGCTGGCGATGTTGCAGTTATCCCGGGTCTTGCCCAAACCGATACTGTAAAAGTTGTTAGCGCCGATGGAATTGTCACCTCGACCCCAGATCGCACTTCGATGCGCAAGATTCAAACTCCCCAAGGATTTACCTATGCACTCATTAATCAAGCACATGCAACATCTGCGGAGGCAACAGATGATGCTGCGCTAGTGGAATCACTCGGAAAACCAGTTCGCATCATCGCAGGTGAAGAGCGAGCTTTGAAGATTACAACTGCATCTGATCTAGCAACTGCGCTGCAATTCTTAGGCCAATCAAAATCCTTTAAAACTGGCGTTGGCGTGGATGCGCATCACTTTGAAGCAGGTCGCCCACTTTGGTTAGCTGGTTTGTTATGGCCTGATCAAGATGGAGTTGAAGGACATTCTGATGGCGATGTTGCAGCACATGCGATCTGCGATGCGTTATTTGCGGCGAGTGGTTTAGGAGATTTGGGTTCAAACTTCGGAACAAATCAACCTGAATATGCCGGTGCATCTGGTGTGATGCTATTAAAAGAAACGCTCGCTTTAGTTGAAAAGGCCAGTTATAAAATTTCACATGTATCAGTGCAGGTAATTGGAAATCGCCCCAAGATTGGTTCGCGTCGTACAGAGGCGATCGCTGCGCTATCGCAGGCATTAGGTGGAACAGAAGTCGCACTGCTTGCAACGACTACTGATGGAATGGGCTTAACTGGCGAAGGCAAGGGCATTGCCGCCATTGCATCAGCGCTGATTTATTCTAAATAAGCGTTGCAAGATAGACTTAGCCAATGAGTTCGCTATCTTTATATGACACGCTAACGCGAACCACATCCCCATTTGTGCCACTAAAGAGTGGCGAAGTTGGTATTTATCTATGTGGTGCAACGGTGCAGGCACCGCCACATATCGGCCATGTTCGCTCAGGCGTTAACTTTGATATTTTACGACGCTGGTTAAGTAAATCTGGCTATAACGTCACCTTTATCCGCAACGTCACCGATATCGATGACAAGATTTTGCATAAGGCAGTTCACGAAAAAGCAGCTTGGTGGGCTGTCGCTATGAAGTACGAACGCGCATTCTCTGATGCTTATGCCGCTTTAAATGTGCAGCCTCCGACATATGAACCACGCGCAACTGGCCACATCACACAAATGATTGATTTAATGTCATTGTTAATTGAACGCGGTGCGGCATATGCACCAGGCAATGGTGATGTTTACCTAGAAGTTCGCAAATTAGATTCTTACCTAACTCTTTCGCGGCAGAAGTTAGATGATCTGCTCTCTGCAGCCGATGCTGATGAGACATTTAAAAAAGATCCGCGTGATTTTGCGCTATGGAAAGCGGCAAAGCCGGGAGATCCTTCTTGGCCAACACCTTGGGGGGCAGGTCGGCCCGGTTGGCACTTGGAATGTTCTGCAATGGCGCATGCTTATTTAGGTGAAGCATTTGATATCCACGGTGGTGGATTAGATTTAATCTTCCCGCACCACGAAAACGAGATCGCGCAATCAGAAGCTGCCGGATATGCATTTTCTCAGCGTTGGATGCATAACGCTTGGGTAACCGCATCTGGCGAAAAGATGAGTAAGTCACTTGGTAACTCACTACAAGTCGCCGAACTCTTGAAAACGGTCCGCGGAATTGAATTACGTTGGTATCTCGGCAGCGCGCATTACCGTTCAATGCTCGAGTTTTCACATGAAGCACTCGCTGAATCTGCGACCGCCTTTCGCCGTATTGAAGGTTTCTTAAATCGCGCCACTGAAATTTTAGGTTCAGCACCAATTCCAGTTATTTCTAAAGGCTTTACCGATGCAATGAACGATGATTTAGCGGTACCAACTGCTTTAGCGGGGATATCTGAAGCGCTACGCTTAGGAAATAGCGCAGTAACTTCTGGAGATAAGACAGTAATTGCTGCAGCAGCCAGCGAAATTCGCGGCGCGTTGGAGATTCTAGGTTGCGATCCATTCGATCCAGCTTTTGCAATTTCAGGTGGTGCGGATTTAACAGACGCTCTTGATGGCGTAATTCAACTCGCTTTGGCGCAACGCACCGCAGCGCGCGATCGAAAAGATTTTGCAGCATCTGATCAGATTCGAGATGGGCTTGCTGCACTCGGTATAACTATTGAAGACACAGCACAAGGGCCACGTTGGTCTATCTCACAGATAAGCGAGAAGTAAATGGCCGGCACTGCAAAACCTCGTGGCGCAGCTCGATCTAGTTCTAAAAAAGGTCCAACTGGCGGAACCGGAGGAAAAAATAAACGTCGCTTAGAAGGTAAAGGACCGACTCCTAAGGCGGAGGATCGTCCGTATCACGCAGCAGCTAAGCGTAAAAAGGCTGCCGAAAAGAAAGCCGCACCACGTACTCGCACCGGGCGTAGCGAAAAACCAAAGGGCGAAATTGTTTCAGGTCGCAACGCCGTACTCGAAGCGTTACGCGCCAGCGTTCCAGCAACCGAATTAATTGTTGCGCGCAGCATTGATGTAGATGATCGCGTTGCAGAGTCTCTGCAACTTGCCTTGCACCACCAATTACCAATTCGCGAAGTACATCGCGCCGAAATCGAAGGTATCAGCGCAAATAGCCAAGGCATCATCTTGGCAATTAAGCCTTACCAATACTCTTCTTTCCAAGAGATTACTGAGCGCGCAAACCGTCCAATTTTAATTGTCGCACTCGATGGCGTTACTGATCCTCGTAACCTCGGTGCGATTGTGCGCAGCGCTGCCGCATTCGGTGCAGCCGGCGTTGTAATGACCGAACGTCGCGCAGCTGCTATGACAGCATCAGCTTGGAAATCATCTGCTGGTGCTGCCGCTCGCTTGCCAGTTGCACAAGTAACCAATATGGCACGCACCATTGAAGATGCCAAGAAAATAGGCTGCTTTGTCATCGGTTTAGATGGCGAATCAGATCAGTCTTTGAGCGGCATGAAAGTTGCGAAAGAGAATGTCATGGTCGTTGTTGGATCTGAAGGAAAAGGGCTATCGCGTTTAGTGCGCGAAAAATGTGACTTGGTTGTTTCAATTCCGATGCGTGCGACCACAGAATCTTTAAATGCCAGCGTGGCAACATCAATCGCCTTGTTCTGGGTTGACGAGCAGCGCCGAAAATAAATATCCAGAAAGAGCTAGGAAATGAAATATAAGCGTTTAATAGTCTGCGGAGACTCGTATTCCGAAGGTATGTCCGATGAAATCATCAACGGGCAATACCGCGGATGGGCAGATCGCATTGCAGATGTGATGGCGCAAGAAGAGCCAGAATTTACCTATCTAAATTTGGCAGTGCGCGGAAAGTTACTTAAGCAAGTAATTGATGACCAATTACCGGTTGCTATCGGTTATGTGACCGGACCAGATACTTTGCTCTCTTTTCACGCTGGTGCAAATGATGCCTTGCGTCCAAGTTACAAGCCTGAAGTTGCGCAAGCACTTTATGCAGAAGGCGTGCGACGTGCAGCAGCAACCGGTGCAACGCTTATGTTATTTACCGTATTAGAACGCACTGGAAATTCTGGGCGAGGTTCTGATGTCTGGGCAGCGCGCTTTAGCGAATTTAATAAAATCGTGCGCAGCGTCGGTGCCGAAGTCGGCGCAATTATCGTTGATGCCAATAATGAATCTTTCTTTAGTGATAACAGGTTTCTTGCCTTTGATCGCCTACATTTAAATGCCGAAGGCCACAATCGTGTTGCCCAAGCCTTATTGGAAAAATTGGGATACCGATTTGATCCAAGTTGGCGAATTCCGCTTCCACCAGCAAAACCAACCCCTTGGCTCAAGAAGCGTTTAATCTCCGCAATTTGGTTTGTCACATTTGCGCTGCCGTGGATTTGGCGCCGCCTTCGTGGAAAATCATCAGGGGATGGACGTTCTGCAAAGTATCCGACCCCTACAAGCTGGCCTGTTTAGCCCCTGTCCATATTGTGATTACGTGAAGTTCACCTAAAAGAGAGATGATGAACCTATGCCTGATGCTGCTCATCTGATTGATCGAGAGATCAGCTGGCTCTCCTTTAACGAGCGTGTCCTTGAGCTAGTTGAAGATGAATCAGTTCCTTTGTTGGAGCGTGTTCGATTCTTAACTATTTTCGCCTCCAACTTAGATGAGTTTTATATGGTGCGCGTGGCATCGGTACTCGGAAAGATAGAAACGAATCCAAATTTAGTTAACTCAGCCGGCTATACACCTGCAGAATTAATTGAAGCAATCTCCCTTCGAGTGCGCGATTTAACTCAAAGACATGCCAATTTGTTTAAAAATCAGATCGCCCCTGAACTAAAAGCTCACGGGATTGAGATCATCCATTGGGATGATTTAAATGATGATGAGCGCACCCACGTATCTCGCATCTTCAGCGAACGTATCTTTCCGGTTTTGACTCCATTAGCAGTCGATCCGTCCCATCCATTTCCTTACATTTCAGGGCTCTCTCTCAATTTAGCGGTGATCGTCAAGAACCCAAAGAGTTCTGAAGAATATTTTGCAAGAGTTAAAGTGCCACCAATTCTCTCTAGATTGGTTGCAGTTAGCCCCACACCACATAGCAAACGTTTTCTGCCGTTAGAAGAGTTGATTGCGATTCACTTACAAGAACTCTTTCCTGGCATGCTCATTCAAGATCACTACACCTTCCGCGTTACTCGCAATCAAGATATTGAATTAGAAGAAGAAGATTCTGAGGATTTACTAAATTCACTGGAGCAAGAGTTAGCTCGCAGACGCTTTGGGCCACCAGTTCGCCTTGAAATCGAAGAAGGTATCGATGAACATCTCTTAAATACTTTATGTGAAGAGTTAGATATAAACCCTGCAAATGTCCTATCTCTGCCAGCTCCACTTGATCTCACCGACCTGACAAAGATCGCAGACTTAGATCTGCCGAAACTTAAATATCCTGCCTTTAGATCTCGGACCGTCGCGGCGCTTCGTGAAGTTGATTCTGAAGAGCCAGACTTGTTCTTTGCGGCAATTCGCCAAGGTGAGATCTTGCTCCACCACCCTTATGAGTCATTTACCTCATCAGTTGTGCAGTTTTTGCAGCATGCCGCGCAAGATCCGGATGTTTTGGCAATCAAGCAAACTCTTTATCGTACATCAGGTGACTCACCAATTATTGAAGCCTTAATTGAGGCGGCAGAAGCTGGCAAGCAAGTTCTCGCAGTTATTGAAATCCGCGCCAGATTTGATGAGCAGGCAAATGTGCGTTGGGCGCGCAAACTTGAAGCCGCTGGAGTCCATGTAGTTTACGGGTTAATGGGCCTTAAAACTCACGCAAAAATTTCATTGGTAGTTCGAGATGAAGCGCAAGGTTTGCGCCTTTACTGCCACATGGGAACAGGTAATTACAATCCAAAGACCGCACGCTTTTATGAAGATTTAGGTTTACTCAGTGCTGATCCGGTGCTGACTGAAGATTTAACAAAGTTGTTTAATCAACTATCTGGCTTTGCACCACATTCAACTTATTCTCGGCTCTTAGTTGCACCTCGTACACTGCGAACAGGATTACTGGAGAAGATAGCCTTAGAAATAGCAAACGCTAAAGCGGGACGCCCCGCAGGTATCCAGATCAAATTAAATTCTCTGCTTGATGAAGAATTTGTTGAGGCTCTTTATGAGGCATCGCAAGCAGGTGTAAAAGTAGATCTAGTCATCCGCGGGATTTGTTCGCTTAAGTCAGGTATTCCTGGTCTCTCTGAAAATATACAAGTACGTTCTGTATTGGGAAGATTTCTTGAGCACTCGCGCATTTATCACTTTGTAAATGGCGGAGATAACGAATATTGGATTGGTAGTTCTGATCTAATGCACCGCAACTTAGATAGACGAGTGGAAAGTCTGGTACGAATCGAACGTCCCGCCCATAAAACATCACTTCAGGAAATTTTTGATCTCTCGCTCAGCGATGAAACTTCGAGCTGGCACCAGTCAGAAGATAAGTGGTTACGTGTAGCAAAGAGCGCTACGGGTGAACCTCTACAAGATCTGCAGAGCCTGTACATCAAGCGATATAAGAAAGTGCACTAATGTCTAAGGAAGCCACAGCTCCAATGATTCAAGCCGCAGGAGCAGTCTTATGGCGTAAAACAAGTAGCGGTGATCTGGAGATTGCGATTATCCATCGCCCAAGATACGACGATTGGTCACTCCCAAAAGGAAAAGTAGAAAATGGTGAGTCACACATTTCAGCGGGATACCGTGAAATTCAAGAAGAGACTGGCTACGAATCAATCTTTGGACCTGAAATCGGAACAGTCGTATATAAATTAGAAGGCTCTCCAAAAGAAGTTCGTTACTGGGCTGCAGCAGCAACAGAAAAAACTGGTCACCCAAACACTGAAGAAGTCGATCAGGTCGAGTGGTTAACGCCTAAGAAAGCAAAAGAGAAGCTCACCAATAAAGATGATCGCGCAATAGTTGATTACTTCTTAGATTTTGGGGCTGATACCTTTCCAATTATTTTATTGCGCCATGCCAAAGCGTTAAAGCGTACAGATTGGGATGGCGATGATGGTGATCGTCCGCTAGAACATCGCGGGCAGTTGCAGGCAAAGCGACTCTTGCCGATCTATCTGCCTTACAGCGCTACAGAGATTCATACTTCAGATGCCTTGCGGTGTATTGAGACAATTGATGTGATGGCACGGTCTTTACAAAAGATCCCAATTTTTTCTAAAGATCTATCAGAATATGGTTTTACGATTGATCGAGAAGCGCCTCTGGATTATGTGCAAGATTTAATGGACCGCGATGTGAGCGCAATTGTGTGTAGCCATAATCCAATTCTTCCAAAGGTAGTAAAAAAGTTGGTTGGAAAGAAGTACTTTAAATCAATGGATCGCGAGTTAGAACCGGCGCAAGCCATTGTTCTACATTGTCGCGCAGGTGAAGTTGTAGCCTGCGATTGGATCGACGAACCTTTAATTTAAGGTAATTTAAAGGCCTTAACGCTCCATCCAATCAAGCCAACGAAGCACAATTCCCTCGCGCAGCGCCCAAGGGCAGATCTCAAGCTCATTTATTTGCAATCTCTCCATTGCGGTACGCGCAACTATCGCCCCCGCCACAATTTGGCGAGCCCGGCTCGAAGAAACTCCAGGAAGTTCTGCGCGTTCCTTATTCGACATATCTTGCAGTTTTGGAATCATCTTGGTGAGTGAATTAATCGTTAAATACTTTGGATTATCTTCAAACCAATGTTCACCTAATCTAGCAAGAGTTCTAAATGTCTTACTGGTTGCGACAAAGTGGTCTGCTATATGTTCTGTGATCTCATCTGGCAAGGATTGCTTAATTGCATCGAGTACAAAATTTTCTAACGCCTTAATCTCTTTTGAGGTGTGGGGATCGGAGTCAAGATATTCGCGCGTCAATCGTGATGCACCTAGTGGTAGAGAAATTGTGGCTTCTGCTCTCTCATCATCACCGACAGCGATCTCCAGTGATCCGCCACCGATATCTAAGACAAGTAAGCGACCACTGGACCAACCCAACCAGCGGCGCACTGCTAAGAAAGTCATTTGCGCTTCATCATCTCCGGAGAGAACTTGCAGATCAATTTCAAATTTTTGATTTATTTGATCAAGAATTTCTTTACCATTTTTAGCATCACGAATAGCTGAAGTGGCAAAAGCTAGAATCTCTTCAGTCTGAAATTCCTTAGCGTGTGCAATTGCATCGGCGATCGAGCCTTCAAGTAGGGCTACACCCTCGGGCGTTATCTCACCTTCTTTATTTAAATATTCGTGCAGCCGCAGTTCAACTTTTTGATTTGTAGCGGGGCTAGGACGTGCACCGGGGTGCGCATCGACGACTTGCAGGTGGACGGTGTTTGATCCCACATCCAAAACACCCAATCGCATGCGGTAAACCTACCTGTTTGCGCTGCAGAGATTGATGATTTTTACATTACGCCGTTAACTGCCATAATTACGCCCGTTGCCTGCAAAGGTAGCAAGCCTCTCTAGCTCAGTGGTAGAGCAGCGCACTTGTAATGCGCAGGTCGTCAGTTCAATCCTGACGGGGGGCTCGATTTTAAAGCCGAATAAGTAACCCAGAAAAGAAGGGGGAGCGATGAGTAATAACTCGTTTCCTCACGAACAATTTGACGATCTAATCGCTGCAAATGCCGAATATATAAAGTCATTTAAATATTCAGAACTCACTGGTCGTGCAGCTAAAGGCTTGGCGATCGTTACCTGCATGGATTCACGGATCAACCCACTTTCAGTTGTCGGAATGCGATCTGGCGATGCCAAGATTTTACGTAACGCTGGAGCCCGTGTAACCGAAGACGTTATCCGCACCTTGGTCCTGGCAACCTATCTTTTAAACGTAGATCGTATTTTGGTTATGCCGCATACTGATTGCGCAATGGCCCGCGGCGATGAAGCAGATATTCACGCGCTGATCGATGAGAAGTTTGGGGTTGATACGCGGGCTCTAGAATTTCGCACGACACGAGATCAAGAAGGTGCGCTCGCAATCGATGTAAACCGTATCCGTGCATATCCGTTACTGCGTGATGGTGTGACCGTGGCTGGTGCGATTTATGATGTGAAGACCGGAACTATTCTTCCGGTTGAATGCTAACCCGTCGTATCGGCATCTTGGTCATCGGATAATTTAAGTCCGTTAAAAATTGCTGCACTAAAGCGCTAAATAACCCCGGTTTCTCCTTTGGTGCGATATGCGATGTGCCAGGCATTATCGCCAGCTGGCTTAATTCAATTGCCCGATACATATCAAGAGTGTGCTCGTGTGAAATTACATCGTCATCGCCAGCGATTATCAAGGTAGGACATTGAATTTTTGCTAATTCACTGATTGCGATATCTGGTTCGGTATCCCAGATTCGCAACATCTTCTTGATTTTTTCGTTTTGGGTATGTGGCGCATCCGGTGATGTGGCCACATATTCAGCTTTATCTTCCTCGCTAGGTTCTACAAAGGGGAGATGAATAACCGTGCCAGAGTAATGATAATTAGCACCGATCAGTACCAGAGACTTAACTAGCTCTGGTCGAGCGATAGCGATCGACATCGCAATATTGCCACCATCAGACCAACCGACTAGGTGCGCTGGTTCTTTAACAACATCTTCAAGGTATGCGATTGCTTCCTCAATTTGAAATTTAAAATGGAAAGAGTTTGCTTGATCTGCGGTGTAACCGTGGCCGGTGCGGTCATATGCAAATAAATGAAAATCAGGTTCTAGATCGGGGGTTAAGACATAATCCCAATGCGATGTTTGGCTTAAGCCACCGTGCAGCAATACAACTGCCTCACCATTGTCATCCCATTCATATGAATAAACTTGATGGCCGCGCAGGTTTAGATAATCTGGCACGTCTTTACTGGCTATCCATAATATGGCGATTGCCACGATCAAATGTTAAGTAATTCCAGGTCCAATCCGCGATTGTGCCAATTTTGTTACGCCCGCCAAGTAAGTAGAACAAATGCAGCCATAACCAGGCATACCAAGCAGGAATTCCGGTTATTTGAATCCCTTTAAATTGCACAACGGCTTTATGGCGCCCGATAGTTGCCATGGAGCCTTTATCTAGATATTTAAAATCTTGCAGCACCTGGCCACGAGATGAACGCAAAATCTGTTTTGCCACCCAACGCCCTTGTTGCATTGCAACTGGCGCCACCATCGGCAAGAAACGTCCTGCAGAATCTTTAGCTCCAGAGATATCACCGATCGCCCATATATGCGGATAGTGGCTCACTTGTAAATTTTGCTCCACGCTAATGCGCGTTCCGTCGAGAGGCAAATTAAGCAGTGCACCAGTCGGTTCACCTTTAACGCCAGCAGCCCAGATAGTTACTTCAGATGGGATGGCATCTCCACCTTTTACCAAAATCTGGCGTGGTTTAACTTCTTGCACGGCGGTATTAAGTAAAACTTTTACGCCTAACTCTTCTAAATCTTTCTTAGCGCGTGCAGATAGTTTTTCACTAAAGGCGGGCAGGACGCGTGGGCCAGCCTCAATCAGATAAACATCGATATGTTTCGCTGCGTTAGCCTCATCATTAGTTAGTGGTCCACGAACTAATTCGGCTAAAGCACCGGCCATCTCAACACCGGTTGGTCCACCTCCGACAACACTTAGTGAAAGACGTGTTTGATCTTCAAAGCGGCAGAGATCTTCAAAGCGGCGCATGACTTCAGCGCGGATTCCAATCGCTTCATGCACGCTCTTCATTCCAAGTGCAATTTCGGTAACGCCTTTTACGCCAAAATCAGCAGTGGAAGACCCAAGTGCCACTACTAAGTGATCAAATTCCAAAGTCTCTGAGGAATCTAACTTCACCGATTTATTTTTATGATCTACCGAAATTGGTGAGCCCATTCGGAATTTAACGCCACTTTTGCGCAACGCCCCGCGAACCGGATGAGCAACATGGTCAGCAGCGAGTCCCGCCGTGGCTACCTGATACAGAAGCGGGAGAAAAGTTTGAAAGTTGTGGCGATCCACAACTGTGACATCGGCATCTTTAGCCAGCGCTTTGGCGGTGGTCAGCCCACCGAAACCCGCACCAAGTATTACGACTTTAGGTCGTGTGGAAGAAGCCATAGGCGCAGTCTAGGCTCTGAACCATGAACTCGCAGCGCTTAATCCTGGTCACTGGAGCATCCGGCTATGTAGGTGGGCGATTAGTCCGCGATTTAGTTGAAGATAAATGTGCGGTCCGAGTTTTAGTCCGTGACGCCCAGAAAGTTAAAGATCAACCGTGGGCAAAGGATGTAGAAATAGTTGAAGGAAATGCTAACAATCTGGCTGATCTGAGTCGGGCATTACGTGGCGTCCATACCACTTTCTACCTATTGCATTCGATAAATGCTGGAAAAAACTTCGATGAAGTTGAAAACGCGATGGCAAAGAATTTTGCGCTCGCCGCTGAAGCAGAAAGTGTTTCGCAAATTGTTTACTTAGGCGGCATCGCCAACGATAAAAATCGAAGCCAACATCTTGCATCGCGTATGAATACAGGAGCGCAATTAGCATCTGGAAAAGTTCCGGTGCTTGAGCTTCGCGCTGGAATCATCATCGGTTCTGGCTCTGCATCTTTTGAAATGTTACGCCACCTAACACATCGCTTGCCGATTATGACAACCCCGAAATGGGTATCGAATTTAACGCAACCAATTTCAATTCGTGATGCGCTTTATTATTTGCGCACGTGTGCAGTGCTACCCACGCCAGTTTCCAAAATCTGCGATATCGGTGGCAAAGAAGTCCTTTCCTACGCAGATATGATGCAGAAATTTGCAAAGCTATCTGGTCTGCGCAAGCGCTGGATTATTCAAGTTCCGGTACTCACACCAAAGTTATCCAGTCTTTGGATTGGTTTCGTTACACCTGTCCCAACTTCACTAGCGCGTCCGCTTGTTGAATCTTTAATTAGCGAAGTTGTTGCAGATCAGAAAAAGAGTATTGATTCAATAATTGCGCCACCACCAGAAGGATTTATCGATGTTGAGGGTGCAATTACTCTGGCGCTTTCAAAAATTGCCGATCACGATGTAATTACTCGTTGGTCAGATGCGGCATACCCAACTGCTCCATGGCAGAAAGCACAGAGCGATCCCGAGTGGGCGGGTGAAATGGTTCTGCGCGATCGCCGCGAACAAGTAACTGATGCTTCAGCACCCGCTTTGTGGCAAGCGATCGAAAGTATTGGCGGAGACAATGGTTGGTATGGCGCTGATTTCCTTTGGTACATGCGTGGGCTTTTAGATCGATTAGTCGGTGGAGTTGGCTTACGTCGTGGTCGTCGTGATGACTTAAGCCTTCGCATTGGCGACAGCCTAGATTTTTGGCGAGTAGAAGAGTTAGAACGTGGCGTTAGGTTAAAACTATATGCCGAGATGATTCTGCCCGGTAAGGCATGGCTCGAATTTTCGATTCGTGAAGAAAATGGACAACGCATCGTTCGCCAAGAAGCGAGTTTTTCACCACGCGGGTTGGGTGGGCAGCTCTATTGGTATGCAGTCCTTCCCTTCCATATCTTTGTATTCCCAACAATGATGCGTAATTTGATTCGAAAGGCTAATCGCACTGATTATGCCAATTCATAACTTCACCCCAGAAGTTGAATCACTTGCGCAAGAAATCTTGGCGTATAGCTTGCATCGCTTAAAAGATGATCCACCGTTAGATGGTCCACGCACCGCCGAAGATTTATTTAGCGAAGTCGGCAACACCATCACAGCTAAAGGTTTAGGTGGCCACCAAGCACTCGAAGTATTTACAAGCGTTTTAGCAAAGGCTTGTATCTCCACAGATCATCCGCGCAATTTGGCATTTATTCCATCTGCACCGACTGAATATTCCAACCTATTTGATTTAGTCGTCGGCGCTAGCTCTCTGTATGGCGGCTCTTGGCAAGAAGGTGCAGGGGCGGTCTTTGCTGAAAATCAAGCGCTACGTTGGATCGCTGACTTAGCTGGTCTGCCACAATCTGCTGGTGGAGTATTTGTACAAGGTGGGACCAATGGAAATCTCTCTGCCTTAGTCGCGGCACGTGCTGATGCACGGAAGAAATTTCCCAATACCTCCCGCTGGGCAATCGCTTGCAGCACCGAAGCGCATTCATCTATTGCTACTGCTGCCCACATTATGGATGTGGATTTATTGAAGATTGAACCAGGTAGCGATCGCAAAATTTACGGTGATGAAGTTGGTGTGGCTATTGATAAATTTCATGCCACAACAGAAACCCGCGTCTTCGTTGTGGTTGCAACCGGCGGTACGACAAATCTAGGAATTATCGACGACCTTGAAACAGTCGGTGCTGCAACTCACGAGCGAGATATCTGGTTCCACGTCGATGGGGCTTATGGATTGGCGGCGCTCTGCGCGCCATCGGTGCGCGCTAAATTCAATGGAGTCGAAAAAGCTGACTCGCTCATTGTGGATCCACATAAGTGGCTCTTTGCACCCTTTGATGCCTGCGCACTTATCTACCGCAACCCCGAAATTGCAAAAGAGAGTCATACTCAGCATGCTTCTTATTTAGAAACTTTGCACGATGGCTCCTGGTCGCCCTCAGATTATGCAATTCATTTAACGCGGCGCGTGCGCGGCTTGCCATTCTGGTTCTCACTTGCAGCGCACGGTACAGATGCATATACCGAAGCGATGGAAGAGACTTTAAATGTGGCACGTACTGCTGCAGATTTAGTTCGTGCACATCCCAATTTGGAACTTATAATGGAGCCAGAACTTTCGATTGTTGCCTTTAAGCGCAAAGGGTGGGTGGCTGCGGATTATCAAAAGTGGAGCGATAAATTATTAGCAGATCAAATTGGTTTTATCCCGCCATCATCAGATAAAAGCGAAGCAATTTTGCGCTTTGCCATAGTAAATCCCTATACCAAGGTTTCTGATATCTCAATGATTTTAGATACGCTCTAAATCCCACAAATTATGCGCTCCCTAGTTTAAGATTTGGCGTATGTCAGCGCTCGAAAATAACCAGCAAGCGAGTAATTCACTAAGCGAGCTAGAAATTCGCATTCTAGATTTCGAATCTAATTGGTGGCGCTTTGCTGGCGCTAAAGAATCTGCGATTAAAGAGCTATTTGATCTAAACGCACCACGTTATTACCAATTGCTTAACGACCTAATTGACCGAGATGATGCCCTCACCGCATCTCCTATGCTCGTTAAGCGCCTGCGCCGCCTCCGTGAGGCCCGCATGAACGCCCGCTCTGCGCGCTAAACCCACCTCGTTTTGCACCTCTCAATAGAAGGCCGTAGATTTGGCGTTAGCACTCTCGGGGTGTGAGTGATAAAACGCCCCCTAAAGCTAGAAACCTCTGAAGGAGTAATTACATGGCAAAGATGATTGCCTTTAACGAAGAAGCCCGTCGCGGCCTAGAACGCGGAATGAACGTACTCGCTGATGCAGTCAAGGTAACCCTTGGGCCTCGCGGACGTAACGTCGTACTCGAAAAGAAGTGGGGCGCCCCAACAATCACTAACGATGGCGTCTCAATCGCAAAAGAAATTGAATTAGATGATCCATGGGAAAAGATTGGCGCAGAGTTAGTCAAGGAAGTTGCTAAGAAGACAGATGATGTCGCAGGCGATGGAACAACAACTGCAACTGTACTTGCCCAAGCTTTAGTTCGTGAAGGACTTCGCAACGTTGCCGCCGGCTCAAACCCAATGGCGCTAAAGCGCGGTATTGAAAAGGCAGTTGCTGCGATCGTTGCAGAACTCGCGTCAATGGCTAAGAGCGTTGATTCCAAAGAGCAAATCGCTGCAACTGCATCTATCTCTGCCGCAGATTCCACTATCGGTGACATGATCGCCGAAGCGATGGATAAGGTCGGCAAAGAAGGCGTAATCACAGTTGAAGAGTCAAATACCTTTGGTCTTGAACTCGAACTCACTGAAGGTATGCGCTTTGATAAGGGCTATATCTCTCCATATTTCGTAACCGACCAAGATCGTATGGAAGCAGTCCTTGAAGATGCTTACATCTTGATCGTTAACTCAAAGATTGCAAATATCAAGGATCTAGTCCCAGTTCTAGAAAAGGTTATGCAATCAGGTAAGCCACTTGCAATCATCGCCGAAGATGTCGAAGGCGAAGCGTTGGCCACACTTGTTGTAAATAAGATTCGTGGGATCTTCCGCGCTGCAGCAGTTAAGGCGCCAGGTTTCGGTGATCGCCGTAAGGCGATGTTGCAAGATATTGCAATCCTGACCGGTGCGACTGTTATCTCTGAAGAAGTTGGTCTAAAACTAGAAAGCGCCGGCCTAGAACTTCTCGGTCGCGCTCGCAAAGTTGTTATCAGCAAGGAAGAGACAACCATTGTTGAAGGCGGCGGAGATGACGCACAGATCAAGGGTCGCGTCGCACAAATTCGCTCAGAAATCGAAAAGTCTGATTCAGATTACGACCGCGAGAAGTTGCAAGAACGCCTTGCCAAACTCGCTGGTGGCGTTGCTGTAATCAAGGCTGGCGCTGCAACAGAAGTTGAACTTAAAGAGCGTAAGCACCGCATCGAAGATGCAGTGCGTAATGCCAAGGCTGCAGTTGAAGAAGGCATCGTCGCCGGTGGTGGCGTTGCACTTTTGCAGGCAGCAACTCAAGCATTTAAGAAGTTAAAGCTAGAAGGCGAAGAAGCAGTTGGCGCAAAGATCGTAGAACTTTCGATCGAAGCCCCGCTTAAGCAGATCGCAATCAACGCAGGTCTTGAAGGCGGAGTCGTTGTAGAAAAGGTACGTCACCTAGAAAATGGTTTCGGACTTAACGCTGCAACTGGCGAATACGTCGACATGATTAAATCCGGAATCATTGATCCGGCCAAGGTAACTCGCTCTGCGTTGCAGAATGCAGCATCAATCGCTGCGCTCTTCATCACAACAGAGGCGGTAATTACCGATAAGCCAGAGAAGAAGCCAGCTGCCCCAATCGGTGGCGACGGCGGCGGAATGGATTTCTAATTTAATGAAAAAAGGGTTCGACGCACAAGAGATTGCAAGAGATGCTGCACTTGCGGGGGCTGAAAAGCCTTCGCAGGTCGGCGCTTTCATCTCTGTCGAATTCGAAGATGAAAATCGCGTTGCCAGTTATCTATTTAATGCGGATATTCAAGGTTATAAAGGTTGGCGCTGGTGTGTCACTGTCGCAAAGGTCGATGCCACAACGGAACCAACTGTTTGTGATGTTGTAGTTCTTCCTGGCCCAGATTCACTTCTTGCGCCAGATTGGATTGAATATAAAGATCGTATTCAGCCAGAGGATATTCAACCCGGAATTATTGTGCCAAGTGTTTTAGATGACACTCGTTTAGTTCCTGGCGTTAACGCGTTGGCGCAAGATGAAGGCTTAGATGCAACCGAGGTCTTTGATCTTGGTTTAATGCGTCCGCGGGTACTTTCCATTGAGGGTCGCGATCAAGCAAGTAAGCGTTGGTACACCGGTGATCGTGGGCCAAATACGCCGCTGGCACAGAACGCACCCAAGCCTTGCGCATCTTGCGGATTCTTTATTCCAATCGCGGGCTCACTTCGCGCATCCTTCGGCGTTTGCGCCAATGCGATCGCACCAGATGATGCACGCGTAGTCTCAGTCGATCACGGCTGCGGCGCGCACTCCGAAGCTACGCTCAACAACTAGCTTTAATCCGGGTTCACGCCGCCCTTCGCTTGCGATAAACTTGACCCCTGCCCGCACCCCAGCGGCTACACGAGTACCGAAATTCTTATAAGGAGCACCCCATGCCTTCAGGCCGCGTTAAATGGTTTAGCCTCGAAAAAGGTTTTGGTTTCATCTCATCCGATGAGGGCGAAGATGTTTATTTAGCTGCATCAGCACTGCCTGAAGGCGTTCCATCAGTAAAGCCAGGAACAAAGCTTGAGTTCTCTGTGATTGATTCACGTAAGGGACCACAGGCAATGTCAGTGCATATTGTTGATGCACCAGTTTCACTGGCTGATAATTCTCGTGTTAATAATGATGATCTTGCTGCGATGATTGAAGACACAATCAAGATTTTGGATAAGGTTGGTAACGGTCTTCGTCAAGGTCGTCATCCATCTGGTGCAGAAGCAGAACGTCTTGGTCGCGTACTTCGCGGTATCGCCGGTCAGCTAGAAGCTTAAATCCCGCTTCGTCGATCTCGTCTAATTGAGTATCGAATTCCAGTTGCACCTAATAAAGCGCCGACTACGCATGTCCACACGTATTTAGAATCATAATCAAGGGTGACGGCAACCATTCCGGCAATCAACCAGCCGATTGTTCCTATCGCGATGAGAATGACGACGGACTTAATCGGCGACTTCTCTGACATAGGACTATAGTAATGCGAATGCGCGTGGATGAGAATGGCAATTGGCGTTCTTTCCGCCATCGTAATTACCGAATTCTCTTTCCCGCCAACGCCGTATCCAATATTGGTTCATGGGCTCAGCGCATCGCGCAAGATTGGCTCGTCCTTGAACTTACAAATAACAATGGTTACTACCTAGGACTTGTCACTGCTATCCAATTTGCGCCATTCCTTTTTTTCACCTTGCATGGTGGGTTACTTGCCGATCGAGTAAATAAACGTATTGCCCTTGTTGTTACAAATACTTTTGGTGGGCTCTCCGCACTGACGCTCGGAATCTTGGTGATAAGCGGAGACATTCAGTTGTGGCATGTCTTTGCCTGCGCCGCAGTCCTCGGAATTTCAGGTGCAATTGATGGACCAATTAGACAGTCCTTTACATCTGAAATCGTCGGCCACTCCGATTTAGCAAATGCGGTCAGCCTTAACTCAGCCAACTTCAATGCTGGACGCCTGGTAGGACCTGCGATCTCAGGCTTTCTGATCGCCCACTACGGCACAGGCCCATCATTTATCATCAACGCGACAAGCTATATCGCAGTAAATATCGCGCTCTTATCGATGCGGGAATCAGAATTCTTTATCGCTGAGAGTAAAAAGACTTTAGGTACGATCCGAGAAGGTTTCTCCTACGTGAAGGCGAGACCAGATCTTTACGTTGTAATGATTGCTGTCTTCTTTGCTGCCACTTTTGGACTTAACTTTCAGATCTTCAATGCGCTGATGGCACGCGGTGAATTTAATAAGGGAGCAGCATCTTTTGGATTATTAGGAACATTTATTGCGGTGGGATCATTAAGTGGTGCGTTACTGAGCGCTCGTCTTGAAAAGCAACGGAACACGATGTTTGTGATCCGAATGGGTGCGGTCTTTTCACTTGTAGTAATGGCCCTTTCTGTCATGCCTACCTATACCTTGTATGCGATTTGGTTACCCATCTGTGGGTTTACCGCACTGACTATGTTGATAACGGCAAACTCATTGATGCAGATGCACTCTGATCCAGCTATCCGTGGTCGAATCACGGGTATTTACATGTTGATTTTTATGGGTGGTACACCCTTTGGATCAATGGCAATTGGCTTTCTCGTAGAGGCCATTGGTGTGCGTGAAAGTGTTGCAGTCTGCGGTGGTATTTCATTGATTGGAATGATTGCTATTTGGGTGTATTACAAAGATAAAGTCGGTGTACCAAGTGATATCACTGTAGAAGGTGTATTACCGGCCAATTACGACGATCCACGCTAGTAAAATTATCAGCGTTACCAATGAAATAAGTCTTCTGCTTTTATAACTCACTCTGAACCTTCTTCTGACTTACATGTGACGGGATTGTAACGACAACAATAAAGGCGATCGCGATGAGTACCGGAACCATGATGTAGGCACGAGATATACCGAATTGATCATCAAGTAATCCCAGAGCAAATGGCGCAAGAGCGATAGCGATACCTGCAGCTAGCGAACTCAAGCCAATGGCTTGGTCGGGTCTTCCGTCGCTGAGATCGATAAGGCGAAGGGAAGCTAGTGCAAATTGGGTAGAAATCCCTGCGCCAATGAGAAATAGTCCAATCAAGCTTACTGCGAAGTTGTGCGAGAACCAGAAAATTCCAAAGCCAATGAATTGAACACTGATTACTATGAGTAATTGTTGGTCTAAGTGGAATCTAAAGAGAATTTGTCCCATATACCAACGACCAAGTGCCATACCGATTCCGTAAGCAAGCATCACTGTTGTTGCAACTGCCGCAGTTCCACCGACGCGGTCCTTAAATAGGGAGGCGGCCCAGAATGAGGTGGCGAATTCGCTGCCGATACATGCAATAAAACCAACCCACGATACCCAGAATTTCCATGACATCTTCCCGGTCTGGCGAGCACCATCTTCAAATACATGATCAACGTAATTCTTATCGCGCAGAAAAAGATAGATAAAGAGTGACATTGGAATAACAAGAAAGAGTCCGAGACGCCATTTATCTGGGTAGTTAGTTGCAATTGTTCCAATCAGCAAAGTTCCCGCAATAAATCCAACGGAGGCAACAGCATTTGCTTGAGAGATCGTGAGCGCTGCCTTATCCCCTGCATGATGGTTAAGCATTGTGAGACCGTTATTTACAACAGTCGAGATGCCAAATCCAGCGAACATAATCGAAACCAAAGTCGTTGGATATGTTGGGAAGAGAATAAATGCGCTTAATCCAAGACAGAAGAGGGCTACACCAAGCCAAGAAAGTTTGACGCGGCCGTACTTGTGAGCAAGTCGCGAGTTCAGCGAACCGGCAATGATTGCAGCGATACCGAGTGCGGTTCCGTGAAGTCCAGCTTGGGCACCCGTAGTTCCTTGATCTTCACGAAGTAAGCCCTGAGACGGACCGAAGCCGCCCAGAAAGAAGTTGACGGCAACAGTCTGGAAAGCTACCTGCCAGAAGAAACGATCGCGTACGACGTTACGTGGCATTACTTAGAGCGCTGCAACTACGTAGTCAATGCACTCAGTGAGCGCACCAACATCGCTTGGATCAACAGCAGGGAACATAGCTACACGTAGCTGGTTCTTGCCAAGCTTGCGATATGGCTCAGTATCCACGATTCCGTTAGCGCGAAGTGCTGCAGCAACCTTAGTCGCATCGATTGAATCATCAAAGTTAATTGTTCCTACAACATTAGAGCGATGTGCTGGATCAACAACAAATGGCGTTGTGTACGAAGTTTTTTCAGCCCAGCCGTAAAGGATTGACGCTGACTCTGCGCTACGACCTGCTGCAAACTTCAACCCACCGTTGCTATTCATCCATTCAACTTGCTCGGCCAAGAGCATCAAAGTCAAAAGCGCAGGAGTGTTATAAGTCTGATCAAGACGTGAGTTTTCGATTGCGATTCCAAGATCAAAAAATGCTGGGATCCAACGACCTGATGCTTTGATCTTCTCTGCACGCTCAATTGCCGCAGGACTCATCAACGCCAGCCACAACCCACCATCGGAAGCGAAGGATTTCTGTGGTGCGAAGTAATAAGTATCAAATTCTTTTGCTTCAACGTGTAATCCA
Source organism: Bifidobacterium breve (assembly GCA_945860245.1). Classification (GTDB taxonomy): domain Bacteria; phylum Actinomycetota; class Actinomycetes; order Nanopelagicales; family Nanopelagicaceae; genus Planktophila. The sequence continues at coordinate 1,465 of CAMAPO010000006.1, read as the reverse complement.
CCAGCAGCGCTAGTTGCATCAACAAGCACAAGAGCACCATCGGTGCCTACAGGACGCTTGATCGGCATTGCAACGCCGGTGCTTGTCTCGTTATGTGTGAGTGCGTAGACATCAACGCCAGCCTCTGCAACAGATACTGGATGCGCGCCAGGCTCGGACTTAATGACTGTTGGTTCATCTAGGAAGGGAGCTTCCTTAGCTGCGATAGCAAACTTCGATGAGAATTCACCAAAAACCAAATGCTGGGACTTCTTTTCGATCAATCCAAAGGTTGCAATATCCCAAAATGCAGTCGATCCACCGTTACCAAGGATGACTTCATATCCTTCTGGCAGATTAAAGAGTGAGTTCAAACCTTCACGCACGCGATGCACAACATGCTTCACCGGCTTTTGGCGATGAGATGTTCCGATAATCGAGGCCCCGCTTGCAAGCACAGATGAAAGTGCTTCTGGGCGAATCTTTGATGGTCCGCAACCGAATCGGCCATCACGTGGTTTGAGGTTATCTGGGATTGTTATTTCTGCGCTCATGGGCCAAGACTACGGGTAGTAGCGAGTGAGTACGAACTCGGAATCGGTGGTCTGCCTCTCATATCGCAGCCGATCATGCAGTCGTGAATAGCGTCCCTGCCAGAATTCAATACTCAACGGGATAATGCGATAGCCACCCCAATGTGGAGGACGGGGAACGGCCGTACCTTCTGGCCATTTCTCACTTGCTCCCGCAAATCGACTCTCTAACTCTGCGCGAGATTCCAAAGGTTGAGATTGCGCGCTCGCCCATGCACCAATCTGACTCGACCATGGACGCGTTGCGAAATACTCTTCTGATTCAGAATCAGAAATTTTCGAAATCACTCCGGCGATACTTACTTGTCGCTCCATTGCATACCAAGGAAATAAGACACTGACGCGATCATGCATTTCAATAGCATGCGCCTTTCGTGATTGATAGTTACTAAAGAATGTGAAGCCACCTTCAGAGATATCTTTGAGTAAAACGGTGCGCGTTGTAATCTCTTCATCTGCGCCAAGAGTTGAAAGCACCATGGCATTGGCTTCCACAATGAATTCATTTGACGCAGCTTCTGCTAGCCAGATAGAGAATGAGGTAAACGGATCGGCGGGAAGGTTTTCCAATCCGGTATCGCCATAGGAACGACGCATCGCACGGATGGCATCGCGGGTCAGGCTCTGGTTAGGCTCTTCGCTCATGTCTGTATCTAACGTCACTTTCGCTCCCGCGTCATCTTGGATGAGGGGTGGTCGCGGGCACCCTGCTTTCGGGTGCAGAATTAGCGCCATAAACGAATGCGCCGGCCACCGGCGCCAGACTGGAGCTACACCGTGTCAGATGATTTCAAGCCAGGACTCGAAGGCGTTATTGCATTTGAATCAGAGATTGCTGAACCAGATAAAGAAGGTAGCGCGCTGCGCTATCGCGGTGTAGATATTGATGATCT
>CAMAPO010000005.1:0-79141 GCA_945860245.1 Bifidobacterium breve | reverse complement strand
TCTTGGATACAACTAATACCGTGTCGTCACCGGCGATCGTTCCTATGATGATTTTGATACCTGAATTATCTAACGAGCTCGCTAAAAATTGTGCTCCCCCGGGTGGAGTGCGGACTACTGCTAGATTTCCGGAGGACTCAACTGAAAGAATCAGATCAGCAGGCAACGGCATAGACTTTGAGATAGCGCCATCAGAACTCGCACCAATTTGATAGATGAGTTCACCATTCTCATTACGCGAACGCACAGCACCGACTTCTTCCAAATCACGACTAGCAGTTGCTTGAGTGACAGCGAAGCCCGCCTTCTTCAATAGTTTCACCAAGTCAGATTGCGAATGTACCACTCCCGCTTTAATGAGCGAGATAGCTTTTGCACGTCGAGCAGAAACTGAAGACGAATTTAGAACTTTAGCCATGATCGACCTCCTGGATGCATTGCCTAAAAATCATAATAAACTTATCAATTTGGATTTTACTAACAATTAGCGCTGGAGCTATTCGAATCGTATTCTCGTTCGCAGCGTTAACGAGAATTCCACGATCAGCCAACTTAGCAGCTAAGTTCTTTGCGTAATCTCCATCGAGAACTATTCCGATCAGTAACCCACGTCCTCTAACCTGGATAACTCCTTTAACTACGCTTAATTTGATCTTAAGCCTCTTCTCATAACTTTTAACCGATGAGAGTAAATTCGCCTTGGTTATGAATTCAAGCGCGGCGAGTCCTGCAGCAGCAGCGACAGGATTGCCACCAAAGGTTGTGCCATGCTCGCCAGTAGAAAACTGTGGTGAATTACTCCCTAAGGTGATCATCGCACCTAGCGGCAAGCCTCCGCCTAAACCTTTTGCCAAGGTAATTACATCCGGACTGATCTTCTCTTCTTCATATCCAAACCAGGTTCCTGTACGACCTATCCCAGTTTGTACGCAGTCAAATACCAACAGGGCGCCCTGCTCGTTGCATATATCTCGCAACTCTCTCAAATAACCAAATGGAGGAACGATTACTCCAGCCTCGCCCATTATCGGCTCAACAATCACCATTGCGGTCTTCTTGTTTACCGCTTTGCGCATCGCTGTAATGTCGCCGAAGGTTACGTGCTTTACATTTTTAAGTAATGGCTTAAAAGGATTGCGCTTACTTGGTTGTCCGGTCAGTGAGAGCGCACCCATGGTCCGTCCATGAAAGGAGCCAGTTGTAGCAACGATTCTTGAACGTCCAGTTTTGCGTGATAACTTCAGCGCTGCTTCATTTGCTTCCGCCCCTGAATTACAGAAGAAAACGCGTGCGTTCTTATCGCCGGTTAACTCTTGTAACTTTGCAGCAAGTGCGATTCCAGATGGATGGCTATAAAAATTACTTACATGTCCAAGAGTGGCGATCTGTTTAGATACCGCTTTCACAATGACCGGATGAGCATGTCCTAATACATTGGTCGCAATACCTCCAAGGAAATCTAGATACTTCTTTCCCGCAGTGTCTGTAACAACAAGACCCTTTCCAGATTTGAGCGTGATCGTCGGTACGCCATAATTTCCCTGCATTACCTCCGCCCAATTAGTAACGCTCTTCTTAACTGTGCTCACTTGATCACCAACGTTCCTCCATGGTTGTCCAACGCAGCAGCGAAGGCTGATGGATCGGTTCCATCGATGACTCTCACAGCTCTAGCGCCACCTTTAATGGCATCCAAGCAAGCACTTACCTTTGGCGCCATTCCTTGCGTAAAAGTTCCTTTGATCGCATCTAATTCACTAGCAGAAATTTCGGTAATTAGTGATGAAGTGTCAGGCCAAGAACGATAAATACCTGCGACATCGGTCATAATAATTAAACATTGGGCATCTAGAGCACCAGCAATAGCCGCTGCCGCCAAATCTGCATTTATATTAAGGCCACCTTTAAAACTCTCATCGACGGCGATTGGGGAGATCACTGGAACTTGCTCACCTTTAAGCGCGTTCTTTATCGCCTGGGGATTTACCGCAGTTATCACTCCTACTAAACCTAAATCAACTGGTGTTCCGTCAACTAATTTACGCAGCGGCTCTGCGATTAGAGATTCACTAGTGCGTCCCGACAGCGCTACGGCATTAACTCCCGCCTTTTGCAGCGATCTGGCAACACCTGGACCAACTTCCTCCGCAAGTACGCGTTCGACAACTTCGAAGATTTCTGGTGTTGTCACACGGAAACCGCCTATAAATTCCGAAGTTATATCTTCAGCCTTAAGTGCGGCGTCGATTTGTGGACCGCCCCCATGAACGATAACCATAGAAACACCGTTGCGTTGGGCAAGAGCAATCGCTTTTGCAAAAGCGCCATTCTCATCCTGCATGGCATGGCCTCCGAATTTGACGACGATCATGTTGCGTACGCCGAATTCTCGTGAACATAATCATGCGATAAATCATTTGTGAACACCGTTGCTTGCGCACTTCCCAACTTTAGATTGATGTCGATTGTCACGAGCCGACCGGAGAAGGAGACTTGGTTTCGATCCACAAATGGCGCACTTGATCTGGCCACTTCAACACCGTTTAAAGTTACATCGATATCCAATGGATTTAGCTGTGCTTGAGCTGTACCAACTGCGGCAAGCACTCTCCCCCAATTGGGATCACCGCCGAAGATGGCACACTTGAGTAAATTATTTCGGGCACAGGCACGGGCTACCTGCAATGCATCTTCTTCGGTCATTGCGCCAGATACCTTTATGGCAACTGTTTTCGTTGAACCTTCTGCATCAGCGATCAATTGCTGCGATAGCGATCCGCAAACTTGCATTAGCGCAGATTCAAAATCAACTGGAGCCGGAGCATGGCCACTTGCCCCAGAGCCCATCAACAAGACTGTGTCGTTTGTAGATGTGCACCCGTCGGAATCAATGCGGTTGTACGTACGATCACAGACTCGTTGGAATATCTCCTGCGCATCAGCAGGCAATATTGCATCAGTCATCACTACCGATAACATCGTTGCCAACGCCGGCGCAAGCATCCCGGCACCTTTCGCAACCCCTGATACCTCAAAATTAACGCCTTTATAATTAGCGATCTTGGCCACACTGTCTGTTGTCATTATCGCTTGAGCAACATCTGACAAGGCATCGGCAGTCAAATTTTTTGCAATCTGATCTATTCCACTAAGGATCTTTGCCATGGGCAGAAATTCACCTATGAGCCCTGTCGAACAAACAACTACTTCACTCGATGAAATATCCAGTAATTCACCAACGTGTTCTGCAGTTTGATGGGTATCTGCAAAGCCCTGTGGACCGGTGCACGCATTGGCTCCACCAGAATTAATAATTGCTGCTCTAACGATCTTTCCCTTAGTTACTTGCTTACTCCAGATAACAGGTGCAGCAACGACTTGATTGGATGTGTAAACAGCAGCGGCATCGAAGCGGGGACCGCTATTTACTACCAAGGTTAGATCTAAAGCGCCTGAACTTTTGAGCCCAGCTGCGCAGGATCCGGCGCTAAACCCATTTGGTAATTTCATGCGCCTATACCCTGGCCGGTTAGCCCTAGGTTCTCAGGCAAGCCACACATGATGTTGGCGTTTTGAATCGCTTGTCCCGCGGCGCCCTTAACGAGATTGTCAATCGCCACACTTACAATCAAACGATTTGTGTGTTCATCAACGGCCACCTGTATCGCTACGAAATTACTTCCTAGCACCGCTGATGTCTTTGGCATTTGGCCTTCAGGAAGTAAATGAACAAATTCTTCATCCATATATGCCTTCTCGAAGGCGAGGCGTGCTTGTTTACTCGTAACAGCAGGCTGCAATTTCATTGTGATAGTTGCAAGAATGCCACGTGGCATCGGTGCCAGAATTGGCGTGAAAGAGATCCTGCTCGCTTTTCCTGTCGAGCGAGTGATCGCCTCTTCAATTTCGGGCGTGTGTTGGTGTACTCCCCCGAATTTATAAGAGGTCAGGCTTCCCATAACTTCACTTGCGATTAAAATAATTTTTGCACTGCGTCCCGCACCCGTGGTGCCAGAAGCAGCAACAACAACGACATCTGTCACATCTGCAATGCTGGCTGCTGGTGCAATACCAAGTGCGATCGCCGTTGCGTAGCATCCCGGATTTGCTACCTTGCTAGATTTCGCAATTAACTCACGCGCTCCTGGAAGTTCTGGTGCGCCATAAGTCCAGGTTCCAGCATGGTCTCCGCCGTAATATTTCGCCCACTTCGCCCCATCTTCCAATCGGAAGTCTGCACCAAGATCAACAATCTTGGCTCCTTCATGTAACGAGGAAATAATGTTTGCACTTTCACCATGCGGAAGGGCTAAGAAGATGAGTTCACAGCAGTCGAAATCTTTTGCTTCAAATGCGCTAAACCTTTCTCCGGCATAACTCGTTAGCTGAGGGTGCACTCTGGTTATCTCTTCACCCGCGTTGGAGTGAGCGGTGACAGTACATGCTTCAAATTCTGGGTGGCCCGCCAAGAGGCGTAACAACTCTCCCCCAGCGTAACCGCTCGCCCCAATGATCCCTATCTTCATGCGATCACGATAGCATATTTATGCACCAATATGCATAATTATACAGGTTCAATTGGTGCGCAGAACGGCTCCTGTTGCCTTCACGGCAGCTGCGACCGCGGATTCGCGCAGAGCTGAGATTTCGGCCCCGGTCAAGGTCCGATCAGATGCTCTGAAGGTCAGAGTAAATGCCAGAGAAATCTTGCCATCTCCGATCTTGTCGTAGCGATCGAAGAGCGTGATGGACTCAAGGAGATCCCCCGCTCCTTTTCGCAAAGCCTGTTCCACTTCTTGTGCGGAAACCTTCGCGTCAACAATAAGAGCGACATCTTGCACTGCAGCAGGCATTGTGCCGACTCGAGTCGGCCGAACGATTTGCGAATCTGGAAGCACGCTCAAACCAACGGCAAAGGCGACGCTGCGTTCGGGCAAGCCGTACTTGGCAATAATTCGCGGATGAATCTCGCCTGCGTGAGCAACCGCCTTACCATCAACAAGTAATTCCGCACAACGCCCTGGATGCCAAGGCGCATAATCTGATCGCTTTATGCTCCACTCGAGATTACATAATCGTAAAATATCTTGGGCGTAGGCGATTGCGTCCTGCCATGTATATGCACTTGCCTTACCTTGCCAATTGTCTTCTTCACTTTTGCCAACAAGTAAACCAGCGACATGGAAAGCCTGTGGAGGCACGCTGGCATAGATCTCCGAAATTGTCTTCGCATCTGGACGAGAACCAATGACTGGTGAGATTCCTGAAATTAATTTCTGAGAACTTCTAAATATTGATCCCATCTCAAAAATTGCAAAGTCTCTGGCTCCGCGACTGATGTTGCGTGCTGCAACCTCTATCAACCCTGGCACCAGATGCACGCGCATAAGTGGGAGTTCATCCGACATTGGATTGGCAATTCGATATGTCGCTGCTCTTTCACCGACGAAGCCCATCAGATCTATCGTCTCTTGATTGGTAAACGGAAAGGTTTGCACTTCGGCAAGGCCACGTGCGGCAAGCATTGCAGCGATGGCGCGGCGGCGTTTCTGTGTTGGTGTAAGGCTGGCGTGATTCGGTCGCGGTGGAAGTATTGAAGGAATCTTGTCGTAACCAATCATTCGGGCAACCTCTTCAGCTAAATCAGAAGGGGTAAGAAGATCAATGCGCCAAGATGGTGGGTCCACAACAAATGTCTTCTCATCAACATCGCAACCAATTATTCGAAGAACTCGGGCAATTTCCTTGGGCGAAACTTCCATTCCAAGAATCTTCGGAATAAATGCCGGATCTAGGTCTATCAATGGAACGTATCTAGGTTCTCCAGCTACAACGGTGGCTACGTGCTTTGCGGAACTGTTCTCGGTTAATAGTTGTACAAAGCGTGCTGAGGCGAATTCAGCAAGGCAAGGATCTACACCTCGCTCGAGGCGACGTGAAGCTTCAGAAGAGAGTTTGTGGCGGCGGGAATTCTTTGCGACGCAAACAGGATCAAAGCGCACCGCCTCGAGTGCTATATCGGTGGTGCTTTCAGAAATTTCAGAACTCTGTCCGCCCATTGTGCCGGCGAGAGCTAGCGGTGACTTATCGTCGCAGACCATTAAATCGTCTGCATCTAATTGACGGACTTGGCCATCTAAGGTGGTGAAAGGTTGCGCCTTACCAGCACGCTTGATCGTTAAGCCACCAGAAATCTTTGCTCTATCGAATGCATGCAGCGGTTGACCAAGTTCGAGCATCACATAATTAGTCACATCAACTACAAGAGAAATTGAGCGCATACCCATCTTCTCAATACGTTGGCGCATCCACATTGGAGTTTTTGCACTTTGATCGAAGTTTGAGACAGTGCGGAGGTAAAAGACTGATGCAGTGGCTGGATCTGCGATCTTGGCAGTGACTCCTGTTCCGGTGCTTTCAAATTTAACAGCCCGCAAGACATCTACCGGATCAGTAAATTTAAGGCCGAGGGCTCCTGCAATCTCGCGAGCGACCCCGCGAATACTTAGTGCGTAACCCCGATCTGGATTGACTGCGATATCAAAGATAGTGTCATTGATTTCAAGCCCGACGATTGCGTCACTGCCTATCGCTACATCACCTTCTGCAAAAACCATAATGCCAGAATGGTCTTCACCAAGTCCTAGCTCGCGTGACGAACAGATCATGCCGTTAGAAACCTTGCCATAAGTCTCGCGGGCTGCAATCTTGAACTCACCAGGAAGAACTGCACCAGGAAGTGCGGCTATAACCAGATCGCCCACAGCAAAATTTGTGGCACCGCAAATCACATAACGCACATCCTTCTCGCCACAGTCAAGACCGACGTAGCGAATCGGTTTCTTAAACTCGACAATCTCTTCGATAGTCAAAACTTTGGAAAATTTAAGTGGCCCAGTAAGCCCCGCTCCGCTTTCAATAATCTCTTCTACTTCAAACCCAACGCGAATCAAACCTTCAGCAATTTGATTGGCCGAAATTCCTTTTGGAATATCGACGAACTCACGAATCCAAGATAACGGTGCGCGCATTTATAGACCCACCCCAAATTGGCGAGTGAAACGTAGATCGCCTTCAACAATGTCGTGCATATCGGTAACGTTATGGCGCACCATTAATGTGCGTTCTAGACCCATACCGAATGCAAATCCGGAATATACCTCAGTATCAATGCCACAAGTCTGTAAAACTTTAGGATTAACCATTCCACAGCCGCCCCATTCAATCCAGCGACCATTAAAGAAAATGTCTACTTCTGCACTTGGCTCGGTAAATGGGAAGAATGATGGACGTAAACGAGTTGTTACATCTGGACCGAACATTACCTGCGCGAAATTGTCCAATGTTCCTTTTAAGTGCGCCATCGTTATACCTTTATCAACGACTAAACCTTCGACTTGATGAAAAACTGGGCTATGCGTCGCATCTAGCTCATCGGCGCGGAAAGTTCTCCCGGGGCAGATCATGTAAATAGGTGGTTGATGCTCCAGCATGGAACGGATCTGCACCGGAGAAGTTTGGGTACGCAACACCATTCCTGATTCAACAGGTTCGATATAGAAAGTATCTTGCATAGTGCGCGCCGGATGATCGGCCGGAATATTTAGCGCATCGAAGTTGAGCCAGCCTGATTCGAGTTCGGGCCCCTCTTCAACGGAGTAACCCTGTTCAATGAAGAAATCGCTAATCTCATTTTTAATTATTGAGATCGGATGTAATCCTCCGCGATGGGCGCGATCAACGGGAAGAGTGATATCAACAATTTCTTCTAATAAAACCTTCGCATCGCGATCGGCTTCCAGTCTGGTAGTGGCGCGTTGTAGTGATTCAGTGATTTTCGCCTTGCCTTCTCCGACAATTTTTCCGGCGCTTGCCTTTTCTTCAGCGGGCATCGCGCCGAGTGCGCGACTGGCAAGTGAAATCTCAGCCTTATCTCCGAGGTGAGCCAACCGAGCGCTCTTCAACTCATCAAGATCTTTGGCGGATGTAAAAGCTGCTTCGGCAGCAGCGATCCAACGCTTAATATCTGCGGGATTCATGCGGGAATTCTAACCTGCTCCCTCGCAACTATGAGGGAGATTTGATCAATTATGCGAGAGGTGAAAGATCACAATGGCCGCCGCCGCAGCAAGATTTAGGCTCTCGGCATTGCCGGTCATTGGAATACTAACTTGCATTACATCGGATCCAATTAGCGCATCAATGCCGCGCGCTTCATTTCCAAAAATTGCAACAACATCCGAAAGCTCTTTAACCTCCACCAGCGAAATACTTCCTTGAGCACTGAGAGCAATCTTCTGAACGGTAGGAAGTTGCTCACTCAAACTAGAAAGTGTTACTCCAGTAAATAGTGGCACATGCCAAAGCGATCCTGCCGTAGCTCGTACAACTTTTGGAGAATACATATCCACGCTACCTGGAGAGACGATGACTGCATCAACATCCATTGCATCTGCGGTACGCAAGATTGTCCCCGCGTTACCTGGATCTTGGATCTCGTGTAAATAAATAAAGCGAGATTTTCCGGAAGGCTTCAGTTTGGAAAAATCATTATCGGCCACTGAGCAGATGGAGATGATTCCTTGTGGCGTAATTGTTGAAGACATTGCCGCCATTACTGGCTCGCTCACCAATACGACCTCAGCCCTAGAGATATCTAGACCTGCTTGGTCGATTCGCGACTTTCCGCTTTCAGTCAGATAGACGGTTTTAACTCCAGGACCTTTTGTTGCGGTAAAAGCCTCTCGGGCACATTGCAAGCCTTCGGCGATAAATTCACCATGAGTTGCGCGCTCTTTATTGCCTCGGGAAGAGATAAGAGCCTTCACCCGCGCGATATGCGGCGAGTGAAGGCTCTCAATCATCTAATTTCTCAGCTGATTTAATTAAGCGGTGACGACGTTTTTACGCGCTAGATCTACTAGCGTTTTAAACGTTGCTGGATCATTTGTTGCGATATCAGAAAGTACGCGACGATCAACTTCTACACCGGCAGCCTTGAGGCCTTGGATGAAGCGGTTGTAGGTCATTCCGTTTTCGCGAGCAGCAGCGTTGATACGCTGAATCCACAGTTGACGGAAATCGCCTTTCTTATCTTTACGATCGTTAAAGGCGTAAACCATTGAGTGCGTGACTTGTTCCTTCGCCTTTGTGAAAAGACGGGAACGTTGCCCACGATAACCGCTGGCGCGTTCTAAGGTTGTGCGACGCTTCTTAGCAGCGTGAACTCCACGTTTTACTCTCATTTAATTCACACTCCTTACTTAAGGCCAAGCATGCGCTTGGCTGTCATAGTTACGGTTGGCTTTGCTGATTGCTCAGTACTTAGACGACGAGTTACGCGAGATGACTTACGCTCCAAAAGGTGGCGCTTGCCGGCACGCTCGTGCATGATCTTTCCTGATCCGGTGACGCGAAAAGTCTTCTTCGCACCACTATGGGTCTTCATCTTTGGCATCTATCTTCTCCTGTACTTCGTCGTGTTATTTAAACTATTTTTCTTCTGCGGCTGCAGCTTTCGCTGCTTCCCTCTCTTTAGCAGCTCGCGCCGCCTTCTGCTCTGCAACAGCTTCGGTCTTCTTCTTCGTCGGACCGAGCACCATCGTCATATTTCGTCCCTCTTGCTTTGGGGCGAACTCGACAAAAGCGACTTCTGCAACATCTTCTGCAAGACGTTGCAATAGTTTGTAACCAAGCTCGGGGCGAGTTTGTTCGCGTCCGCGGAACTTCATCGTGATCTTTACCTTGTCGCCACCCTTAAGAAATTTCACAATCGCGTTACGTTTAGTTTCGTAATCGTGGTTCTCAATCTTTGGTGTCAATCGCACTTCCTTCACCACAATGTGGGTCTGGTTCTGACGAGCTTCACGGGCCTTCTGGGCTACTTCATATTTATATTTTCCGAAGTCCATGATTTTGCATACAGGTGGAGTGGCATCTGGTGCGATCTCTACGAGATCTAAACCGACTTCATCTGCCATCTGTAGCGCTGTCTCGATATCTACAACTCCAACTTGATCTCCGGTATGTCCGATAAGACGAATTTGGGGTGTGCGGATACGGTCATTAATGCGCGGTTCAGTTGTGATTTGTTCTCCTTAGTTGGTCTGCTACTTGTCTTTTGACTTAGGTAGCCAGGTTTACCGCAAAATTCGCGCACCGCTAAGGAAAGTTAAAAGCGCCCACAGGCGATTTACCTTCGACAAACCAGCCAGCTCTACATATGTAGGCCGTGAAGGTGGGAGCGGTGAGCTCCTCTTGCAGTAGCCAAGGCCACTGGTCTGGAGAAAGACTACCCGAGGAAGAGGCCGATCGGGAAATCGAGATCTAACGCTACTTTAGGTCAACTAGCGCGTTAGAAGCTAGTGGCGGACACCTTCCTCCAGGCGCGATGACCCCTTCAAAGTGCCACCATTCATTGGCATATACCCGACAGAGTCCAAATTGCGCGCCATTTCTTTCTAGCCAAAGTGCGCCAATCTTATCTCCAGGATAGTTCACATCGATCGCCAGGCCTTGCGGATGATGTGAAAACTGAGGTGGAAGTACCCATTTCGCTGCTTCGGTTTCACTGCCGCGGATTTCAACTGCTCTTTGAAAGAGTGCTGCCTGTCGGCTCAGAGTTCGAAAACCAGAAGCTATAAATAGATTTATTCCATCTGCCTTGGCAAAGGCTGCAGCAGTATTAAAGCGAGTTAATAACAGCGGATGAATCTCGGCAACCACCCCCTGCGCTGTAACGCTCTCAGTTAAGGGGAGATCTCCCAAAAATGTATGTGTAATGGGGCAGGTTCGATCCGCTGTATTCAAAGTTGTCAAATCATTTGCATTAAAACAAGTTATCCTCGGCTTAGGCGGCTCGACAATAACTGCAATCTGAATTTCACCACCGAGTGAATTTGCAAGAAGAAAAAAGGAACCGCAAAGAACTGGCAGGAGTACGGCTAAAATAAAGAAAAAATATTCCTTATGCACCCATCGCATGGAGCCCACCATCGACGTGAATTATCTCAGCAGTAGTTTTTGGAAACCAATCCGAAAGTAGGGCCACTGCTGCCTTTGCCGCAGGGGCGGGATCGGTAACATCCCATTCCAACGGTGAACGCTCGTTCCAAACCTTTTCAAATTCGTCGAATCCTGGGATTGATTTTGCAGCCATTGTGCGAATCGGGCCAGCCGCAACCAGGTTTACACGAATATTTTCTGAACCTAGATCGCGCGCTAAATAACGTGAAGTGGATTCAAGGGCAGCCTTTGCCACACCCATCCAGTCATACTTTGGCCAAGCCACTGTTGCATCAAAATCTAAACCGACAACCGATCCGCCACCTTTGAAGAGTGAACGGGTTGCCATTGTCAGCGATTTCAGTGAGTAAGCCGAAACATGCACCGCAGTTGCGACATCTTCCCACGCCGTATTTAAGAAGTTTCCGCCTAAAGCAGCCTCTGGTGCAAAACCAATGGAGTGAACCACGCCATCTAAATGTGGGACGTGTTCCTTGACGCGATCGGCAAGTGCATCTAACTGATCTTGGTTTGTCACATCTAATTCAATTACCGGTGCTGGTTGCGGAAGGCGACCTGAAATACGCGTCGTCAAACTCATTACCCGACCATAGGAAGAAAGTAAGACCGTTGCACCTTCTTCTTGGGCAATCTTTGCAATATGAAAAGCGATAGAACTATCCGTTAAAACGCCGGTAACCAGAATATTTTTGCCTTCTAAGATCCCCATAATTAATGCCCCATTCCTAATCCGCCATCGACTGGTATCAGCGCACCCGTTATGTAGCCACCTTCACGAGATGCAACAAATGTCACAACTCCAGCAATCTCATCCGCTGTGCAAAATCTTGCCAGAGGAACTGACTTTGCAATCTCCTCGCGACGCTTTTCATCTAAGGTCGCAGTCATATCAGTTTCAACAAATCCGGGGGCAATAACATTTGCAGTAATTCCACGAGAGCCGAGTTCACGCGCGAAGGAGCGAGCCATTCCTAGTAGACCAGCCTTGCTGGCAGAGTAATTCACCTGACCAGCAGCGCCTACTCCCCCAACAACTGAACCAATAAAAATTAGCCGGCCACGCTTTAACTTCAGTAGACCTTTAGTCGCGCGACGTGCGACACGAAATGCGCCAGTTAAATTCGCATCGATTACATCTTCGAAATCACCATCGCTCATTCGCAAGACCAATCCATCTTTGGTGATACCAGCGTTAGCTACAATAATTTCGGGCGTTCCCCATTTGCTTTCAATTTCGGCAAATGCTGCTTCAACGCTTTCTGTGGAAGTGACATCCATCCTTACAGCCAGGAAATCTGATGGCGCAGCCCCTGTTCGATAAGTAACGACAACGCGATGGCCTGCCTTCGCAAGTGATTGCGCGATTGCTAATCCGATTCCACGATTTCCACCAGTTACAAGGGCGAGTGAAGAATTCTCTTCTGACATATGGCAAAACTTACCCTGCTACTTATGCGTAACCAGCATTTCCACCTCGCGCCCTGCCTTTGTGCCCCATAGTCTTATCTCATGGCGAGCATCTTTAGTAAGAAGCAGAGAAAAAAGGCTACGGCACCTGTCTATGACATCACCGCCGCTCCCGCTTCCCTTACTCGCGATCAAGCCGGTCGACAACGTCGTTACTTCATTTCAATGATGATTCGAACCGCTTGCTTCTTGCTCACCGTCATTTTACCGAGCCCTTATCGCTGGTTTGCTTTACTTGGAGCGGTCACTCTGCCTTACATCGCAGTAGTTGTGGCCAATGCCGGGCGCGAAAGTTTTGCACCAGGGGAATCATTGGTTAGCGATAAGGCAAAGTCTTTAGAGTAATCGCCATTCGCTAGACTGCCGGCATGTCTAGTAAGCCAGATAGGGTTCGTGAGCCGCTGGCCATTTTAAAATCACTAATTGCTTTGCTGTTGGTCGCACTCTGCATCTGGGCTGCGCAATGGCAATTCCAGCGTGGCATCGATCGACAGGATCGAAATGCAATGATCGAATCACAACTGACATTGCCCGCTCTAGAGATTGAAAAAATTAGATCTAATGAAGGCGTACAAATTGCATCCTTTGAATGGCGAACAGTAAGCGCCTCGGGTTCATTCAAATCTGATCAACAAATTCTTTTGAAGAATCGATACTTTGAAGGTGTTTATGGCTATGAGGTACTAACGAGATTTACGCTCTCAGATGGCAGATTTATCTGGGTAGATCGCGGCTGGGTTAAGGCCGGTAAAGACGCCTTAACCGCCCCCGTAATATCTACCGCGCCAGAGGGAAAAGTTTCAATTGTCGGCAGAGTAAGGCTCGATAGATCTTTACCGGTTGGGGCTTTCTTTGCTCTCCCTTCATCGGGTGCCGGAATGATTTCAAAGCTAAATGCCCAAACTGGTTTTGCAAGCGAAGGTTTCTATCTAGATCTCATCAGCGGTTCAGATATTTCTTTAACACCGAGTGCGCCAGCGCAACTACCCGAACTTAGCGATGGACCACACTTAGCTTATTCCCTGCAGTGGGTCTTCTTTGCCGGCCTATTTATCTACGGACGAATTTTAATTAGACGTGGTCAGATCTTGACGCGCAAAGAGCTCTGAATAAAGCCCTCCGGCAAGTACCAACTCTTCATGTTTGCCGCGCTCGCGGATCACACCATTTTCTAAAACAATTATCTGATCCGCGCTCATCACAGTGCTTAGGCGGTGAGCAATGACGATACTGGTACGACCCCGCAAAGCACTGGCCAAAGCGTTCTGCACCAACTCTTCATTCTCGGAATCTAAATGCGCAGTTGCCTCATCTAAAATCACAATGCTCGGTGACTTTAAGAGCAACCTAGCGATCGCTAAACGTTGCTTCTCTCCACCAGAGAGTCGATGACCGCGCTCTCCAACCATTGTCTCTAAGCCGTTCGGGAGCGATGTAATCAAATCCCAGATTTGTGCAGATTGACAAGCTGCTTTCATCTCATCAAGTGTGGCATCTGACTTTGCATACCGTAAATTTGCAGTAATCGTGTCGTGAAATAGATGTGAATCTTGCATAACGACGCCGATGGAATCACGCAGTGATGTCAAAGTTAAATCTCGCAGATCATAGCCCTCAATCTTTATCGCACCAGAAGTTACATCGTAGAGACGAGGCAGGAGCGCTCCGATCGTTGTCTTGCCGGCTCCTGATGGTCCAACTAGAGCGGTCACTGTGCCAGGTAGCGCTGAGAAAGAGATCCCCTTAAGAATCTCCTCGCTATCGCGAACCTCTGGAAGGGAGGCGGCTTCAAGTGATGCCAGTGAAATCTGTTGTGCATTTGGATAAGTGAAACGCACATTATCGAATTCAATTGCCGGTGTTCTGCTCTTCAATATTTGTGCGTTAGGTTTTTCTTGAACCATTGGTTCAAGATCGAGCACTTCGAAGACTCGTTCGAATGATACGAGCGCTCCCATCACATCAACGCGAACTGTCGCCAGGGCGACTAACGGTCCATATAAGCGCGCCAAGAGCGTTGTTATGGCGATAAGGCTTCCGACGGTGATCGCACCATCAATGGCTAATTGGCCACCAATGCCGTAAGCGATAGCAGTTGCAAGAGCGGCGATGCTGATCAACGCGATAAAGAAAAAGGTATTTAGCATCGCCATTGAGATACCAATATCTGCGACTTTGCGCGCCTTCTTCTTAAAGACCTGCGACTCTTGATCTAAATCACCGTATAACTTCACAAGAAGTGCACCAGATACATTAAAGCGTTCCGTCATAGTCGAAGACATTTCAGCATTTATCTCAAAAGAATCACGGGTATAGCCTTGCAGGCGTGCACCGATCCACTTAGTTGGAGCCAGGAAAACAGGCAGTAAGAGGAGTGAGGCGATCGTTATCTGCCAGCTAAGCGCCAACATAGTTCCCACCACTAATATCAAAGTAAGAACATTGCTAATTAAACCTGAGAATGTGGAGGTAAAGGCTCTCTGCGCGCCGATAACATCGGAATTTATACGAGAAATCAACGCACCGGTTTGGGTGCGGGTAAAAAAAGCGATGGATTGTTCTTGCACGTGGCGAAAGACTTGTGATCGAAGATCATAAATTAAACCTTCACCGATCTTCGCTGAAATCCAGCGGATTACAATATTTATCACTGCCGTCAATATCGCCAATACCGCGACTGCGATCGCCATGGTTGTCACTACGGTCCGATCTTTGGGGATTACACCCTGATCTATAAGATCACGAAGCAACAGAGGTGTTGCAACCGTTAATACGGCATCTGCAACTAAACAGAAAAGAAAGAGTACGAAAGTTGATTTATATGGATCAGCGTAAGAGAAAATCCTTTTTAAAGTTCCGGGGCGCAGCTTTACATTTTTTACAGATTGATCAGAGCTTAAAGTCCTAAGTGCCATCCAGCCAGAGTGCATGGACACTTGCGACCCCGATCCGTAGCGTTAGAGAAACTTAGACTGTGAAACCTAGCGCGCGTAACTGTTCACGCCCATCATCACTGATCTTATCTGGACCCCAAGGTGGCATCCACACCCAATTGATCTTCACATCTGCAGTCAGAGGTGCCAAAGCCTGACGTGTCTGATCCTCAATTACATCTTGTAGCGGGCAAGCGGCAGATGTCAGGGTCATATTTAGTACAGCAATATTATTATCATCGACCATTACATCGTAGATCAATCCAAGATCAACCACATTAATGCCGAGTTCAGGATCAACTACATCCTTCATCGCCTCTGTTACATCATCAACTGCAGCAACCATAATTTATCCCCTCTTCGATTTATTAGTCTAGTTTAGATTTTGCTTGTGCTTGAACACTGGCATCTTTAAAAGCCATCCAGCCTAAAAGCGCACATTTTATTCGTGCGGGATATTTGGAAACCCCAGCCAGAGCAATGGCATCTTCCAAGACGTATTCGTCGCCAGGCACTGCCCCTTTACTCTGCATAAGTGCAACAAATTGATCAAGGATAGAATACGCATCAGCGATCTTCTTACCGATCAATAACTCAGTAAGAATTGAAACGCTGGCTTGTGAGATTGAGCAACCCACACCATCCCAAGAAATATTTGAAATAACACCATCGTTGATCGTCAGGTTTAAGTCGATTTCATCTCCACAAGAAGGATTGACGTGATGGACCTGTGCATCGAAAACCGGTGACAATTTCTTATTTTGTGGGTGCTTATAGTGATCTAAAATCACCTCTTGATAAAGGTTATCTAATTGCATTAGGCGAAGTATTTCTGCGCATCACGCACGCCATCAGCAAGATCGTCGATATCTTCCAAAGTGTTGTAGAGATAGAAAGATGCGCGCGTGGTTGCGGCGACACCCATCTTGCGGGTAAGTGGCCAAGCGCAGTGATGCCCGGTTCGCACAGCAATGCCCGAGTTATCTAAGAACTGTCCTAAATCGTGGGGATGAATTTCTCCCAAGGTAAATGAGACCGCTCCCCCACGTAACTTCATATCGGTTGGGCCAATTATTTTAAGTTTTTCAATCTCTCGCAGCTTAGAGATCGCATACTTTGTAATCGTGTTCTCATGGTTATGAATTTCCTGCATTCCAATCTTGGTTAGGTAATTTAACGCCACACCTAAGCCAACTATTTGGGCCATATTTGGTACACCTGGTTCAAATTTACGTGGAGCAGGTGCCCAGGTTGCATCTAGCATCGTCACGTTTTCAATCATTGAACCACCAAATAGAAATGGTGGGAGCTCGGCTAGCAGACTTGCGCGACCCCACAGAACGCCAACACCCGTGGGTCCTACCGATTTATGTCCAGAGAAGACTAAGAAATCGATATCGAGTGCGGCAACGCTTACTGGCATATGTGGCACAGATTGACAGGCATCTAAAATGAAGATCGCCCCAACATCGTGGGTGCGCTTGACTAACTCAGCCAACGGATTGATTGTGCCAAGCACATTTGATTGGTGAGTTAGCGCAACAATCTTGGTGCGACTTGTGATCACACTTTCAATATCTGAGAGGTCTAAACGGCCATCTGGGGTGACTTCAAACCATTTGAGTACAGCACCAGTACGTTTCGCAAGCTGCTGCCAAGGGATTAAATTAGCGTGATGTTCCATCTCAGAGACGACGACTTCATCGCCGGCCTTTAGATGAAAAACATTGCCCGCTGGTGAATCACCGATTGAGTAAGCGAGCAGATTCAACGCTTCAGTTGAATGCTTAGTAAATACAATTTCATCGGTTGCTCCACCTAGAAAGTCGGCGACAACGCTGCGCGCCGATTCAAGCGCCTCTGTTGCTTCCTCAGCCAATTGATGTGCCCCACGGTGCGCAGCGGCGTTGTGGTTTCGATAGAAATTTGACTCAGCGTCAATTACAACTGATGGTTTCTGGCTCGTTGCCCCACTGTCGAGGTAGACCAACCGTTTTCCGTCGCGAATCTTCCTATCAAAGATCGGAAAATCCTTGCGAATAACTAGCGGGTCAAAGGTCATGGCAAATTACGCTGTGACGTACTCCGCATAACCATTAGCTTCCAACTTATCGGCTAGCTCTGGGCCACCTTCTTCAACGATCTTGCCATTGGCAAAGACGTGTACGAAATCAGGTTTGATGTAACGCAGAATGCGGGTGTAGTGAGTAATCAAAACAACGCCGATAGCATCATTGGCCTTAGCGCGATTTACACCTTCAGAAACAATGCGTAAGGCATCAACATCAAGACCAGAGTCGGTTTCATCGAGAATCGCGATCTTTGGTTTGAGTAGTTCTAACTGCATAATTTCGTGACGCTTCTTCTCTCCACCAGAAAAGCCTTCATTGACATTGCGTTGTGCAAAAGATGGATCAATGCTGAGCGCTTCCATCGCTGCTTTAACATCGCCAACCCAGGTGCGTAACTTAGGTGCTTCTCCACGTAACGCTGTTACAGCGGTACGTAAGAAATTTGAAACAGAAACGCCAGGAACTTCAACTGGGTATTGCATCGCCAAGAAGATCCCCGCCTTTGCGCGCTCATCAACTGTCATTTCGAGAACATCGGCGCCATCTAAAGTTACAGTTCCACCAGTGATGTTGTACTTGGGATGTCCTGCAATTGAGTAAGCCAGAGTTGATTTGCCTGAGCCATTTGGCCCCATGATCGCGTGGGTTTCACCAGATTTAATTGTGAGGTCGACGCCTTTGAGAATTTCTATTGGACCATTTTCAGTATCAACAGAGACCTTCAACCCGCGAATTTCTAATGTACTCATCAAACTACCTCACTACGCTTCTACCGTGACGGAGTCTCCGTCAACGATTACTGGATAAACTTTTATGGGTGCCACTGCGGGAGGCGTAAGCGCTTCCCCTGTACGTAAATCGAATTCAGCGCCGTGTAACCAACATTCAATTTTGAAATCAAGAATTTCGCCCTCAGAAAGCGATGCATCAGAATGTGAACAAGTATCGTCAATTGCGAATACCTGATCGCCAACTCGTGCCACACAAATTGTGCGGCCATTCTTTTCGATTTTGACTGGATTGCCGGCAGCGAGCGAAGCAAATGATAGATCACTCATTAAGCACCTGCCTTAGCAAGCTCAGAATCAATACGATCCATCAGGCGTGTTTGAATCTCTTCATCGCCAATTTCAGAAATGATTTCGTTAAAGAATCCTCGAACAACTAAGCGTCTAGCATCAGCCAAAGTAATTCCGCGAGACATCAAATAAAATAGTTGCTCATCATCAAATCTTCCAGTTGTGCTGGCGTGACCTGCACCAACGATTTCACCAGTTTCAATCTCTAGGTTCGGAACTGAGTCGGCCCGTGCTCCATCGGATAAAAGCAAGTTGCGATTTAACTCGTAGGTATCAGTACCTTCAGCCGCGGCACGGATGAATACATCACCGATCCAAACGGTGTGTGCTTGGTCTCCGGCCAGTGCACCCTTGTAATTTACGCGCGATTTAGCGTTTGGAACTTTATGATCAACGAACATCCGGTGTTCAAAGAATTGTCCAGATGTTGCAAAGTAAACGCCTAGCAATTCGCACGAAGCACCAGGTGCGGCAAACTCAACAGTAGGCAAAAGACGCACGAGTGATCCACCGATAGTCACAACAATCGATTTGAAGGTTGCATCGCGATCAACAACGGCATGTTGGCGACCGGCGTGAATACTCTTGCTGCCCCACTCTTGTAGTGAAACCAAGGTTAGGCTGGCACCTGGCGCTACCGAAATTTCCAAGTCTTCAGCCAAATGAGTATCACCTGAATTCTCGATGATCACAGTTACGCGAGCATGGTTTTCGACCCGAATTAACACGCGTGAAAATTCTGCGCTATCTAGCGCTCCTGGCGTGCGCTTTAGAAAGATTGGTTGTGCAACTTCGGTATTTGCCGCAATGGTTAATACTGAGACCTCTTGCGCGAAATCACGGATACGCGCGACGATCACATCATCGCTCTCTGAGATCGGACTTGTATCCAGAGCTGAAAGCAGTGCGAATGAAACACCCGCAACCGGAGCAGAAGTAAGTGTTAAAGAATGGCGATCTGCAACTACTGCAGTGCCATCGTGAAGTCCACCTAGGCGTTTAAGTGGTGTAAAACGCCAGGCTTCTTCGCGTCCAGTTGGTGTTAAGTAATTGGTGGTGAGGGTTGTCATTAACCAACAGCGCCTTCCATTTGCAGCTCGATGAGGCGGTTTAGCTCAAGGGCATATTCCATTGGAAGTTCGCGTGCAATAGGTTCAATAAAGCCACGAACAATCATCGCCATCGCTTCATCTTCAGTTAAGCCACGAGACATTAAGTAGAAGAGTTGATCATCGCTGATCTTAGAAACTGTTGCTTCGTGACCCATTGAAACATCATCTTCGCGAATATCTACATATGGATAGGTATCAGAGCGAGAAATTGTGTCGACCAAGAGCGCATCGCATTTAACTGTGCTCTTGGAATGGTGCGCTCCTTCTTGTACTTGGACAAGTCCGCGGTATGAGGTACGTCCACCGCCACGAGCAACCGACTTTGAGATAACAGTCGATGAAGTGTAAGGAGCAGCGTGCACCATCTTCGCGCCAGAGTCTTGATGTTGGCCAGGTCCGGCGAAAGCAAGAGAAAGAGTCTCACCTTTTGCATGTGGGCCCATCAACATAACAGCTGGGTACTTCATAGTGACCTTTGAGCCAATATTTCCATCTACCCATTCCATAGTTGCACCTTCAGCGCAAGTGGCGCGCTTAGTAACCAAGTTGTAAACGTTGTTGGACCAGTTTTGAATAGTGGTGTAACGAACTCGTGCGCCTTTCTTAACAATGATTTCAACAACAGCTGAGTGCAATGAATCAGATTTGTAAATTGGCGCAGTGCAACCTTCTACATAGTGAATGTAAGAATCTTCATCAGCGATGATCAGGGTACGTTCGAATTGCCCCATATTTTCAGTGTTAATACGGAAATATGCCTGCAACGGAATATCTACGTGAACGCCTTTAGGGACATAGATAAATGAACCACCTGACCACGCAGCGGTATTTAGCGCGGCAAACTTATTGTCACCGACTGGGATAACTGAGGCAAAGTACTCTTTAAAGAGTTCTGGGTGCTGCTTTAAACCACTATCGGTATCAAGGAAGATAACGCCCTGTTTTTCCAGGTCTTCGCGGATTGAGTGATAAACAACTTCTGATTCATATTGCGCCGCCACACCAGAGACTAGGCGTTGCTTCTCCGCTTCTGGAATACCTAAGCGATCATAGGTATTTTTGATCTCCTCTGGCAGATCATCCCAAGTAGCTGCCTGCTTCTCGGTCGAGCGCACGAAGTATTTAATAGTGTCGAAGAAAATTCCTGAGAGATCAGATCCCCATGACGGCATCGGCTTCTTCTCAAATAGTGATAGACCTTTCAAGCGCATATCTAACATCCACTGTGGCTCACTCTTTTTGGAAGAGATGTCGCGCACGACTTCGTCATTGATGCCGCGTCTTGAATTAGCGCCAGCATCGTTACCGTCGGACCAGCCGTATTCGTAATTTCCGAGTCCGTCGAGTTCTGGATGTGCAGTTGTCATGACCGCGCCTTTCCGGCTGTTAGTGGTTCATTTCTTTGGATTTTTGGATTGATGATGGGATTGATATTTGGGATATATGTGGTGCAAACACCATCACCGTGGGCGATAGTGGCTAAACGTTGAACATGTGTACCGAGCAATTTAGAGAAGGCTTCGGTCTCTGCTTCGCAGAGTTGGGGAAATTCAGAGGCGACGTGTGCGATTGGGCAATGGTGTTGACAGATCTCTTCACCGGTTGCACGCACCTCAACACTTGCGGCATAGCCCTGTTCAGTTAAGAAAGATGCTAAAGCGCTCGATTTATTTGCACTCTTCGCAATTGCAATCGCTCCCTTACGTTCAATATCATCGGCGCGAGATTTGGCAAAAGCAGTTACTAAATGATCTCCAGATTGTGCTGCCATAAACTTGAGCGCTGCGACTGCGAGGTCATCGTAAGAATGTTCAAATTTTTCACGGCCATCATCAGTCATCACAAATACCTTGGAAGGTCTACCGCGACCGCGCGTTGATGAGATACGTGGTTCGCGCGCCTCCAAGATTCCATCGGCGGTAAGAAGGTCTAAGTGGCGGCGAATACCTGCCGGAGTTAAACCTAAACGTTGGCCAAGTGCGGCAGCTGTTGAGGGTCCGTTCTCCAGAATGGAGCGGGCGACGGCATCGCGCGTACGCGGATCGTCGCTACCCTTTAGGACTGGTGCTCCATCTAATTTCACAACACTATTGTGTCGTAATTCGCTCCCACTTTCCACTCAGAGCGAGCGTTTGAGGTCTTACTCTTAGCCCATGAAATTGCGCCGGGGCCTATATGGAGTTTTGCTGGTCTTACAGGCGGGGTTGGTGATCACTGGAGGCGCGGTGCGCCTAACCGGCTCAGGGCTCGGTTGCCCAACTTGGCCAGAATGCACGCCGGGTTCTTACACACCGGTGCCCTATCAGGCGGAAGGCCAATTGCACGCGTGGATTGAATTTGGAAACCGTTTACTCACCTTTGCTTTAGTCGCAGTAGCTCTCGCTGTATTAGCGCATGTCTTATTTAAAAAACGCAACGATTTACGGCTACTTGCAGTTGGACAAGTTCTCGGAATTTTAGGGCAAGGAGTGCTTGGTGGAATTACCGTCCTCACCGATCTACATCCGCTGCCTGTCGCGGGCCATCTCCTACTTTCGATTATCTTAATCGCCGGTGCTTCATCACTTTATGAGCGACGTGAATACCCAATACAACGAGTAAAGCCTACAGATAAAATCACTGCAATTCTTTCGATAACTCATATCTGGCTAACATTTATAGTTATCATCTTAGGCACTGTGGTCACTGGAAGTGGACCCCATGCCGGTGATGAACAAGCGCAGCGCTTTGCTTTCGATATTCGCGCTGTTGCTGTGCTCCATGCTGATGCAGTAATTGCTCTTCTTGGACTTACTCTCGCACTTTATGTAGCGGCCCGCTCAAATCCATTGCACCATCGCCGAATACTCATATTTACCGCTATAGCCCTTGCGCAAGGCGCGATCGGTTATATCCAATACTTCACGGGAATACCTGAAATACTCGTGGCTGCGCATCTGTTGGGTGCAACTCTCGTTTGGATCGCAGCGTGGCGCATCCGATTAGCGATCACTACTTCCCCGGTCGATACTCCATCATCAAAAGTGGGAGAAAATTCTTAATGAGTAATTTAGAAAATTGGTCAGAGATTGATGATCGCGCTGTTGTATATGCCCGCGCACTCGCTATGGATGCTGTGCAAAAGGCGGGACACGGACATCCAGGTACCGCAATGTCGCTTGCACCAGTTGCCTACAATTTATTTCAACGCCATTTAATTCACGACCCTTCTGATCCAAAGTGGTTAGGGCGCGATCGCTTTGTGCTCTCTTGCGGACACTCATCACTAACGCTCTACACCCAACTCTTCTTCAGTGGTTATGGGTTGGAGATGGAAGATTTAAAAGCATTTCGCACTTGGAATTCGCTAACACCTGGACATCCAGAATTTGGGCATACTGCAGGCGTTGAAATGACCACCGGTCCATTGGGAGCAGGCGTTGCTACTGCAGTCGGTATGGCGATGGCTGCTCGATATGAACGCGGACTTTTAGATCCAGATGCTCCCGCTAACTCATCGCTCTTTGATCACAATATCTGGGTTCTCTGTTCAGATGGAGATCTGCAAGAAGGTGTCAGTAGCGAAGCTTCATCACTAGCCGGCACCCAAGAACTCGGTAATTTAAAAGTGATCTACGACGACAATCGCATCTCAATTGAAGGCGATACTCACATTGCATTTACCGAAGATGTCTCTGCGCGCTATCGCGCATATGGATGGAACGTTATTGATGTATCAGCTGCAGCTGATGGTCGAGTTGATTTAATTAAATTAGATGCCGCGATGGTCGCTGCGAAGTCAGAGACGGTGAAACCAACTTTAATCCGGATGCAATCAATAATTGCTTGGCCTGCTCCTAAGGCGCGCAATACCGCTGAATCCCACGGCTCAGCCCTTGGCGCAGAAGAGATTGTCGAAACTAAAAAATTACTGGGGCTAAATCCAGATGAGCATTTTGCAATGCCGGCGGAAGTTCTCGCACACGTGCGTCAGGTAAAAGCACGAGGTGCTGCCACGCGTAAGAGTTGGAATGAGAAATTTGCCATTTGGCAGAGCGCAAATCCAGAGCGCGCAAAGTTATTGCAGCGCTTGATTAGTGGTGAGCTACCTAAAGGTTGGGATAGCGATCTTCCGCAATATCCGGCAGGTAAAGATGTAGCAACTCGCAAAGCTTCCGGTGAAGTAATAGCGGCTCTTGCCAAAGTGCTTCCTGAATTCTGGGGTGGCTCTGCTGATTTAGCAGGTAGCAACAACACCATGATCAATAGCGCGGGATCCTTCTTGCCTGCCAGCAGCAAGATGGCGGGTGCCAATCCTTACGGGAGAATGATCCACTTTGGTATCCGCGAACACGCGATGGGTTCAATTTTAAATGGCGTCGCACTTCACGGCTTATCAAAGACTTTCGGTGGAACCTTTGCTGTATTTAGCGACTACATGCGACCAGCAGTTCGTCTGGCAGCGATTATGGATCTTCCGAGTATATTTATTTGGAGCCACGATTCAATTGGACTTGGCGAAGATGGGCCGACCCACCAACCAGTCGAACAATTGGCGACTTTGCGTGCGATTCCAAATTTTGCAGTTATCCGACCAGCAGATGCCAATGAAGTTCGTGAAGCTTGGAAGGCGATCTTGCTTCGCCGTAAGCCAGTCGGTTTACTGCTCTCGCGTCAGAACTTGCCGGTATTTGATCGCACCCCACACGGTTCTGAGTCCCTGGTAAGTAAAGGCGCATATATTCTTAAGGATTCCCCGACAACCGCTGACGTTGTAATCATCGCCACTGGATCAGAAGTTTCAGTAGCCATCGAAGTTCAAAACGCGTTGTCCGCAAAGTCAATTTCCGCCCGTGTAGTAAGCGCACCTTGCTTAGAGTGGTTTGCGCAAGAGAGCGCGGCCTACCAAGAGAGCGTCTTGCCTAAGGCAGTACGGTTAAAGGTCAGTATCGAAGCCGGTATCGCGCAAGGCTGGCGCGAGTACATCGGAGATAGCGGAATCGCTATCTCGTTAGAACACTATGGTGCCTCGGCTTCGGCGACCAAGTTATTTTCCGAATTCGGATTTGGTGCAAATGTAATCGTTGCAAAGATCGAAGCAGCGCTTAAGCAATGATCACATTATCTGGGCCTGCTCTTCGTAAAATCGATCGCCAAGATCCGATCTACTTAGCACTTGCCGCCGCTCATCCCAGGCTGGTTAAAAAGGATCCCACCATTTGGGGGCCAGTGGCGGCGACTGAAGCAGCGGTAAGACTTAACTGGGTAGATCTAGATGAAAGCTCTCGCCCATTACTTCCGATTCTTGATGCAGTAGCTGCAAAGTTTAGAGAGTGCGACAATCTAGTTTTGTGCGGAATGGGTGGATCATCTCTTGCTCCAGAGGTAATTGCGCAGACTTTTGGCAAAGAAATCTTCATTTTAGATTCAACTGATCCAGATTATTTAGCGCACGCCGTGACTGGCTCTCCCGAGAAATTACTCGTGATCGTTAGCTCCAAATCCGGATCAACAATTGAAACTGCTTCACAGCGCGCCTTCTTTGAAGGCCACTTGCGAAATGCGAAATTAGATCCAACAGCTCATATTTTATTTGTGACAGATCCGGGATCGCCGTTAGATCTCGATGCGAGGGCAAAAGGATTTACCGTCATCAACGCTGATCCCAAGGTCGGAGGCCGCTTTAGCGCTCTCACCGCATTTGGTTTAACCCCAGCGACTTTAATGGGCGTAGATGCCTCAATACTTTTAGATCAGGCTGGAGACTGTCGCGCGCAGTTAATTAGTGACCCATCCCCTGTTTTAGATGTTGCTTATCTGCTCTTAACGCAGAACGAACAATATTTGGGGTTTACTGACTTTGGATCAAAATTTCCTGGTTTATCAGATTGGATCGAACAATTAATCGCAGAATCAACTGGTAAGGATCAAATCGGGCGCTTACCAATTGCGACGGAGAATTTTACTGAGGCAGCAGGTGGTGGAGCCTTCTCCATCGCTTTTGCACCAGGTGCAGAGCTAAGCGTTAGCGCCGAACTAGGCGAGCACTTTTTATTCTGGGAATGGGTAACTGCGCTGATGGGGGCCGCACTTGAAGTTGATCCCTTCAACCAACCAAATGTCACCGAGGCGAAAGAGGCGACATCAGCGGTTTTAAAAGAGTGGGATAACACATTGCCACTGCTACATCCTTCGGCAACTGACGAGGGTGTTGAAATATTTGGAGACGGTAATACGCTAACAGCAGCGTTAAAGAATTTGATTGCAACCACAGACTCTGATGGATATATCGCAATCATGGCTTACTTGGATCGTAGAGATGATGTAGTAATTACTGAACTGCGAAGAATCCTGTCTGAAAAATCTGGGCGACCGGTTACTTTTGGATGGGGGCCAAGGTTTCTCCACTCCACTGGGCAGTTCCATAAAGGCGGACAACAGAACGGGACATTTTTACAAATCACTGGTGCGAATAAAAGAAACTTTGCTGTTCCTGGTCGCGACTTTGACTTTGCCACTCTTCTTATGGCTCAAGCAGTTGGTGATTTCCACGCTCTCGGCGCAAGAAAATACCCGCTCCTACGACTAAACTTGCTAGAACGAAGTGCGGGTATAGCTCAACTAATAAAGGCTGCTGAAGCGCTTTAATTAATCATCATCTCCACGTAGTTTACGCAAGGCATCTTCGAGAATCTTGGCACCCTCTGTGTCGCTACGACGCTCTTTTACATAAGCTAAATGAGTTTTGTAAGGAATATTTACTACAGCCTTTG
The DNA here is from genome assembly GCA_945860245.1 of Bifidobacterium breve. Taxonomy (GTDB): domain Bacteria; phylum Actinomycetota; class Actinomycetes; order Nanopelagicales; family Nanopelagicaceae; genus Planktophila. The sequence goes on along the minus strand of CAMAPO010000005.1, from coordinate 52,701 downwards.
GTGGATTATTACGATCGCGACCAGCAGGTAGCCCGCACTTTGGACAATCCCACTCAGCGGGTATAACTACAGTCTCTTCAACAGCAAATGAGGGACGTACTTCGTGTCCGTTACCGCACCAATATGAAACGGTGGCACGTTCAATTTGATCTCCACGCTCGGCCTCGCCCATTGGGCCAGCGCCGACACGGCTTCCGCGAATTGCACTTGCCATTTTTTAACCCTTCAAAACAAGACTGAGCGCGACAACGCCGCCGAACCAAATTCCACCAACAACGATTGTGATGCGATCTAGATTTCTTTCAACGACAGATGAACCACCGTAATTAGATGACATTCCCCCGCCGAATAGATCAGAGAGGCCTGAGCCTTTACCTTTGTGTAACAGAACAAGCAAAATCATCACGAGACTAGTGATGACTAACAAGATTGAGAGAGCTAGAGCCACGATTTATAACCCCTAATGTTTTGGATGGAGATAGGCGGTAAGGATACTAGATTCCCAGCGAGCCTTAGGCGCTTTCTACTGCGTAGAACTTGGCGATCTTTGCCAATTCTTCAGGGTCTAGGCTCGCTCCCCCGATGAGCGCACCGTCGACATCGGCCTGCTTCATAATCTCGGAGATATTTGAAGATTTAACAGAGCCACCATAAAGGATGCGCATATTGGCTGCGATATCACCAGACCCGATTGAACCGATCTCTTCGCGAATAGCAGAACAAACTTCTTGCGCATCTTCCGGAGTTGCAGTCTTGCCGGTTCCGATCGCCCAAACTGGCTCGTACGCGATCACAATCTTCTTCAACTCTGGCTTAGTAAATCCTTCTAAACCAGCGCGGATTTGTCGGATGACATGCGAAACATGCGCGCCAGATTCACGGATGGAAAGTTCTTCGCCGACGCAGAAAATAGGCGTTAACTCATTGGCGAGTGCCGCCTTGATCTTACGATTTACAAGGGCATCATCTTCTTTATGGATTGCACGGCGCTCAGAATGGCCAATAACAACAAAGGTGCAACCGAGCTTTGCCAACATATGACCTGAAATATCTCCCGTAAAAGCACCACCTGATTCCGGTGAAATATCTTGCGCACCGTATAGCAGGCGCAGACGATCGCCATCGATCAAAGTTTGAATTGAGCGAATATCGGTAAATGGTGGAATTATCGCAACGTCGACTGCGTCGTAATCTTTATCTCCGAGGGAATAGACCAACTTCTGAGCAACTGCGATCGCTTCGAGATGATTTAGATTCATCTTCCAATTACCTGCCATCAGCGGCTTACGCATTATCTGCTCCTTTTAATAGTTCTTAAATAGACACTGCAACAATACTAATGTGAAAATTACTTATTAGAGGCCTAGCGCCGTTAGCCCCGGAAGTTCTTTGCCTTCCAAGTATTCCAAGGAAGCGCCGCCGCCAGTTGAAATGTAACCAAAGTCGATATCGGCAAAACCTAGCGCGCGCACCGCTGCGGCAGAGTCTCCGCCACCGACTACCGAAATTCCGGATACTTCAGTTAACGCTTGTGCCACAACCTTTGTCCCATTAGCAAATGCAGGAAACTCAAATACGCCCATCGGCCCATTCCAAAAAACCGTCTTGCAACCACGGATCGCGGATGCAAATGCTGCTGCTGATTCTGGTCCGATATCCAACCCCATCTGATCTGCAGGGATTGCATCGGCGCTTACCAAAGTCGCCGGTGAATCTGCAGCAAAGTTGGGTGCTACGACAATATCCGTTGGCAGTATCAAGGTCACGCCAGTAGCGGCTGCTTCTTTAATTAAATTCTGCACCGTTTCAATTAAATCTTTTTCAACTAGTGAAGAGCCAATCTCTTTCCCTTGCGCTGCCAAGAATGTGAAGACCATTCCCCCGCCGATCGCCATAACATCTACCTTGCTAAGCAAATTAGAGATAACGCCGATCTTGTCAGAGACTTTTGCGCCACCAAGAACAACGCCATAAGGGCGTTCTGGGTTCTGCGTTAACTTCTTTAAAACTTCGACCTCTGCTGCAACTAAAGTACCAGCGACATGCGGCAGGAGCTTTGGTAGATCAAAGACGGAGGCATGTTTGCGGTGAACCGCTCCAAAGCCATCTCCTACATAAAGATCGGCCAGTTCTGCTAACTCTCTTGCAAATGCAAATCGCACTTCCTCTTCTTTCGAAGTTTCAGCGGCTGAGAAACGAATATTTTCTAATAAGAGAATCTCACCACTTTTAAGCGCCTGCGCTTTAGCGGTTACATCTGCACCTGTTACTGCACCTGCAAAGATCACCTGAGTGCCAAGAAGCTCTGTTAAACGCACCGCAACTGGCGCTAACGAAAGCTCTAGCTTTGCTTCACCCTTTGGTCGCCCTAGGTGCGCGGCAATTACCACGCTCGCACCATTTGCTAAAAGTGTTTTGATAGTCGGCAGCGAGGCGCGAATGCGTCCATCGTCAGTGATCCTTCCATCCTTTAAGGGAACGTTGAGATCACAGCGAAGGAATACTCGCTTGCCGGCTACATCAAAACTTTGCAGCTTATTAATTGCAGAATCTCCCATCTAAATTAGAGAGATTTTCCGACAAGACCTACCAGGTCAACCAAGCGGTTTGAGTAACCCCATTCGTTGTCATACCAACCAACGATCTTTACCTGATTTCCGATTACCTTGGTTAAGCCAGAGTCGAAGATACAAGATGATGGATCGGTGACAATATCTGAAGAAACGATTGGGTCTTCGGTATATGAAAGGTATCCCTTCAGTGCGCCATTTGCGGCGGCCTTCATTGCAGCATTGATCTCTGCCGCAGTTGCTTCCTTTGCGAGTTCCACAGTTAGATCTGTTGCAGATCCAGTTGGAACTGGAACACGCATTGCATATCCATCAAGCTTGCCCTTCAACTCTGGCATAACTAACGAGATCGCCTTTGCAGCACCTGTAGATGTTGGGATCATATTTGTTGCTGCAGCTCGTGAGCGGCGAAGATCCTTATGAGGGAAGTCAAGGATTACCTGATCATTCGTGTAGGCGTGAATGGTGGTCATTAAGCCCTTAACAATTCCCCAATTATCCTGAAGAACCTTAGCCATTGGTGCCAAGCAGTTGGTTGTGCAAGATGCGTTAGAGATAACGTGATGGCTCGCTGGGTCGTACTTATCGTGATTTACACCCATAACAATTGTGATGTCTTCATCCGATGCCGGAGCAGAAATGATTACCTTTTTGGCACCTGCTGAGATGTGCTTCTTTGCATCTGCGGCTTTAGTGAAGTGGCCAGTTGATTCAATAACGATATCGGCCTTTACGGAAGCCCAAGGAAGATTTGCTGGATCACGGTCTGCAAATACCTTCATGGTCTTGCCACCAACAGTGATGGTGTCTTCGGTATATGTAACTTCTAGGCCTAAGCGCCCCAAGATTGAGTCATACTTTAAAAGGTGGGACAAAGTTGCGTTATCGGTTAGATCGTTTATCGCAACGATATTTATATCCGGGTTGGTGAGTGCGGCACGGAAGAAGTTGCGGCCAATTCGTCCAAATCCATTAATTCCAACATTAATCACGTGAAAACCTCGCTTTAGAAGTGTAAGGACCCGCTGCCAAAATCATTAGCACCAGATGGGTATACGGCAAATAAACTGCCACATCGTTGGGGTCGTGGTTAATCTTACCAGCCACGCAACCTTACCTACGCGTAGGAATTACGCTCAATGAGATTAACTAATTGAGAAGATCTGGTGAAAGGCCGGCTTCAGTATCAGGAATACCGAGTTCTCCTGCGCGCTTATCCGCCATCGCTAAGAGTCGACGGATTCGTCCGGCGATCGCATCTTTTGTCATTGGTGGCGATGCAAGTGAGCCGAGTTCTTCCAAGCTTGCTTGGCCATGGCTAATTCGTAACTCACCAGCCTCTTTTAAATGATCCGGAATCGTTGGCCCTAAAATTTCCATAGCGCGTTGAACGCGAGCAGCGGCTGCAACAGCGGCGCGCGCTGAACGACGAAGATTAGCATCATCAAAATTTGCCAGGCGATTAGCAGTCGCCCGAACTTCGCGACGCATCCTTCGCTCTTCCCAAGCCAGGACGCTTTCGTGCGCGCCTAAACGCGTCAGAAGAACACCAATCGCATCGCCATCGCGAATTACTACGCGATCTACTCCACGAACTTCGCGTGCTTTGGCGGCAATTCCTAAACGTCTAGCCGCACCGACTAGAGCAAGCGCGGCTTCAGGCCCTGGACAAGTTATCTCAAGTGAGGATGATCGACCGGGTTCGGTAAGTGAACCATGTGCGATGAAAGCACCGCGCCAAGCAGCTTCAGCATCACAAATATTAGCTGCCACAACTTGTGGTGGAAGTCCTCGAACAGGACGTCCATTGCTATCGATTAAACCAGTCTGACGCGCTAACGAATCTCCAGCCTCGATAACTCTTACAACGTATCTACTTCCTTTGCGCAAACCGCTCGATGAGAGAACTGCTAAATCGCTATCGTGGCCATAAATATCTGCAATATCTTTTTTAAGGCGGCGCGCGCTCTGCGAGGTATCGAGCTCTACCTCAATCACAACTTTTCCTACTGCGATATGTAAGCCACCAGCAAAGCGCAGAAGCGAAGATACTTCGGCTTTACGACAGCAAGGTTTGGTTACTGAGAGACGACTGAGTTCGTCTTTGACTGCTGCGGTCATTGCCATGGGCTTATCCAAGCAGGGTTTTGCTGGAAATGTGCGCGAAAAGCGAGGTCAATTTTTTAGAGCTGTGATGAATTAACGTCGCGCTATCACGTAAATCTTCAGCCAATAACTCTCCACCTGTACTTGAAAGATGTTCCTCCATCTCATCGCCCCGTAAATCTAGGCTCTCATCTGCAATTAGATAATCAAAGTGCAGGCCCGGAGCATATTTCTGCAAGATTTTAATATGTTCGAGCGGGGTATATCCCGAAAACTCCCCTGAATTAAAAGTTTGCCCGCTGACGCTCGCAGAATCTAGATTTAAAATTAAAAATTTCTTCGCCCTGGAATCAATTAGCGCTTGACGTTGTTCTGGTACTAGTAAATGGGGCAAGACGCTGGAGAACCAAGAGCCAGGGCCCATAACTATCCAATCGGCCGCTTGAATCGCTGCCAAAGATTCTTCACGTGCCACTGGGTTTTCTGGATGAAGTCTTAAAGATTCCAGACGCCCTTTCGCTGTAGCAACTTCCACTTGGCCTTTTACGATAAATCTTCCAGTTGAGTTAGTAAAAGTCGCTTCAATATCTAACGGCTCTTTCGACATTGGTAATACTCGACCGATAACTTTTAAGAGTGCACCAACGCGATCTAATCCAGCAACTGGGTCTTCGCCTTTATTCCAAAGCGCAGCTAGTAAGAGATTACCGACTGCGTGGCCATCTAGCGGACCGTTGCTTGCAAAGCGATATTGCATAATCTCAGCCCAACTGCGGCCCCATTCATCATCACCACAAAGTGCGGCAAGTGCCATCCGCAAATCTCCCGGTGGAATGATCGAAAATTCTTCGCGTAGACGTCCGCTCGAGCCGCCGTTATCAGCAACGGTAACAATTGCTGTTATCTCTGAAGTAATTCCTCGCAACGCGGATAGCGTTGCGGCTAATCCGTGGCCACCACCTAGCGCAACTACGCGAGGGTTACGTCCACTCATTCACGACCAACATCACGATGAGTTGCGTGCGCTGATATCTCTATTTCTGATGGATCTGAAGATAGTTGACGGGCAATTTCGGCAGCGATTGCAACGCTGCGATGCTTTCCACCGGTACACCCGATGGCGATAGTTACATACTTCTTTCCTTCACGAAGGTATCCCGGCATCATCTGTCGGATCACAGAGACATAACTCTTTACGAAGTCGGTAACACCCTCACTGGTTAAGACTTTCTTAGAAACTTCCGCCGTTAGCCCGGTCAATGGCCGCAGTTCAGGGATCCAATGTGGGTTGGGAATAAAGCGACAATCTAAGACGAGGTCGGCATCTACTGGAATGCCGTACTTGTAGCCAAAAGAGAGAACATTGATTCGTATCGCATCTAGCATTCCGGCGGAGAATATTTCACCCACTCGCTTTTCCAGCTGATGCACATTTAAATTTGAGGTATCAATCACGACATCAGACTGGGAGCGCAGTTCTTCTACCTTGGCGCGTTCCCGTTCGATGCCATCGACAATGCGATCCTTACCCTGCAGCGGATGTGGTCGACGAGTAGATTCAAAGCGTTGCACTAGCGATTGATCAGTTGCATCTAAAAATAGAAGGCGGTAGGCAACACCTTTGCCTTTAAGCATTTGTAGCGAATTACTTAAAGTATCGAAGAACTTTCCACCACGTACATCTACCACCACAGCAAGGGATGCGATCTCAGAACTATTGGTCTGCGTCGCAAGTTCAGGCAACAAGGAAGGTGGCAAATTATCAACTACATACCAACCGAGATCTTCCAGCGCGTGCGCCACCGTCGATCGTCCCGCGCCAGACATTCCGGTTACGATCAATAACTCTTTATTGGCCATGGCTATATTCTGCCTGCACTGTCAAGGATCGCTAAATTCATAGGATCTCCCCTGTCTGCATATCAACGCCTTGCACCTCAGAACTCTCGCGTTGGCGCTGCAGGTGATCAAAGATTACTTCGGCGATCTTCTCGCCAATGCCCGGAGTCAGCGCCAACTCGATCAAACTCGCTTTCCGTAAAGCAGCGACTGAACCGAAGCGTTCTAATAAAGCGGCGCGGCGCGAACGGCCCATCTGCGGAATATCATCAAGGACGGATTCCAACATCACCTTGGAACGGCGTGATCGGTGGAAGGTAATTGCAAAGCGATGGGCTTCATCGCGAATTCGCTGTAGTAAGTACATTCCTTCACTCGTGCGCGGCAGAATCAACGGATCAGAATTACGCGGCAGCCAAACTTCTTCTAAACGCTTGGCTAGCCCACAGAGCGCAACATCTGTAATTCCTAATTCATCTAAGGCGCGTTGGGCCGCCGCAACTTGCGGCGCTCCCCCATCAACAACAATTAACTGTGGTGGATAGGAGAACTTGCTTAACTTGCCCCCTATCTCTGCCACGTCAGATTCATCTGCGGCGCGATCATTTAAAAAGCGCTTCATCCTGCGGGTTATTACTTGGTGCATTGCGCGCGTGTCATCAGATGCTGTGGTGGTATCGATTATAAAGCGACGGTACTCACTCTTCTTAGCCAACCCATCCTCAAAAACGACCATAGATGCCACGACCGATGTTCCAGAAATATTAGAAATATCAAAACACTCGATTCGAAGCGGCGTACGGTTTAGTTGCAACTGCTCTTCAATCTCTAAGAGCGCTTTACCACTCACCGCTGCATCGGTAGCTCGTTTACTTAGAAATTGAATTAAAGCGTAATGTGCGTTGCGATCTACTGTCTGTAAGAGCTCCACTTTCTCGCCACGCTGCGGCACTCTTATCGCCACTTTCGCACCACGTATCCCACTTAACCACGCCTCCAAAGCGACTTGATCATTTGGTTCGCGATTTAAAAATATCTCACTTGGAATATCAGCAGGTGCCGCCCCGTTGTAAATCGAGAAGAAGAGCGATGCCACTTGATCATCTCCCTCAAGCGCGCGCTCTTGATCAACTATCCAAGATCTTGAACCTTTGATTGATCCGCGACGCACCATAAAAATTGAACCGGCGGCGTGAAGGCCCTCTTCATGAATGGCAATGAAATCACCATCTAGATCATCAGAGAGGTTTCCTTGCGTAGATCTTTGCGCCTTTTCAAAAGATTCAATCTGATCACGTATCCGTGCTGCGCGTTCGAACTCTTCGCGAGTCGCTGCCAGATCCATCTCTTCACGAAGCTTAGGAAGGATATCTTCCATGCCGGCCTCCATAAAGGCATCAAGCTTTACCGCTATTTCGCGATGCTCTTCTGGGCTAACCCATCCCACACAAGGAGCGGCGCACTTTCCAATATCCCCCAATAAACATTGTCTCTTACTGCGCTGGGCTCGTTTGAAGTTTCCTTCGCTACAAGAACGAACTGGAAAGACCTTTAGAAGTACCTCGTAGGTATTTCTTAGCGCCCACGCATTTGTATAAGGACCGAAATATTTAAGGCCCTTTCGCTTCTCTTTGCGAGTTATAAAGATGCGCGGAAATTCATCCTGCATTGAGATAGCCAGGTATGGATAAGACTTATCGTCCTTAAACTGAACGTTATAAGTCGGTTGATACTGCTTAATCCAAGAGAATTCCAGGGCTAGGGCTTCTAGCTCTGTGCCGACAATCGTCCAATCAACGCGGACCGCCTCGTGCACCATGCGATGGGTCTTCCGAGCTAGATTTGCCCCAAAATAAGTTGTTAAGCGATTCTTTAAATTCTTTGCCTTGCCGACATAGATAACTTTATCTTTGCCATTGTAAAAACGATAAACACCGGGGAGTTCAGGGATCTCTTTAGGTCGATAACTTGCGGGATCGGACATCTATCTCACGGCAGCTTTTTTCTTTGCGGGAGCCCGATTGCTCACTAAAATCTCCCCTAAGTAATGGCCGGTGTAACTCTCCTTAACCATTGCTACATGTTCTGGCGTTCCCTCTGCGATAACTCTCCCACCACGAAAGCCACCTTCTGGCCCCATATCGATAACCCAGTCGGAAGACTTAATAACATCAAGGTTATGTTCGATGACGACAACTGTGTTTCCGGTATCTACCAGGCGGTTCAGAACCGTTAATAACTTATTTACATCTTCAAAGTGCAGCCCTGTCGTTGGCTCATCCAGGACATAAATGGTGCGACCCGTTGATCTACGTTGCAGTTCGGTAGCCAGCTTTACTCGCTGTGCCTCACCACCTGACAGAGTTGGTGCCGATTGGCCTAATCGAACATATCCAAGGCCGACATCACTGAGCGTCTTTAAGTAGCGTGCAATAGCGGGTACTGATTCAAAGAAGCTGCTTGCTTCTTCGATAGGCATATTGAGAACCTCGGCGATCGTCTTACTCTTGTAATGGACTTCTAGGGTTTCGCGGTTATACCGCGCGCCATGGCACACTTCACAAGGTACATAAACATCAGGTAAGAAGTTCATCTCAATTGTGATCGTGCCGTCGCCAGAACAGTTTTCACAGCGCCCGCCCTTGACATTAAATGAGAAACGACCTTGTTGGTATCCACGGATCTTTGCTTCAGTTGTTTCGGCGAAGAGAGCGCGGATCTTGTCGAATACACCTGTATATGTAGCTGGATTGGAGCGTGGCGTACGTCCAATTGGAGATTGGTCGACGTGAACAACTTTGTCTAATAACTCAATTCCCGTAATAGTGCGGTGGCGTCCAGGTACTAAACGTGCCCCATTCAATTTATTAGCCAGAGTCGTATATAAAATATCGTTGATAAGCGTCGATTTACCTGAACCACTAACGCCCGTGACGGAGACAAAGACTCCCAAGGGAACTTCAACTTCGATATCTTTAAGATTGTTCTCCTTAGCGCCCTTGACAACAAGCTTGCGCTTTGGATCAACTGCGCGGCGGTGCTTTGGGATGGAAATAGATTTACGCCCTGATAGATATGCGCCAGTGATTGACTCTTTGGATGCGATTAAATCTTCATAACTTCCTGAGACAACGACCTTGCCACCATGCTCGCCCGCACCAGGTCCAATATCAACAATCCAATCTGCGGCGCGAATAGTTTCTTCATCGTGTTCCACAACAATTAGCGTGTTCCCTAGATTGCGCAGACGAGTCAACGTCTCTATTAACCTTTTATTATCACGTTGATGCAGGCCAATGGAAGGCTCATCCAGTACGTAGAGAACACCGACCAAGCCACTGCCGATCTGAGTAGCAAGGCGAATGCGCTGGGCTTCACCACCAGATAGTGAACCGGCAGGGCGAGCCAGCGATAAATAATCAAGGCCGACATCTAATAAGAACCCTAGGCGAGCATGAACCTCTTTCATTACGCGCTCAGCTATCTGGGCTTCACGCTTATTTAGTTTGATCTGATTTAAGAAGGCGGCACAGTCCGCAATTGATAGTTCGCATATTGCGGAGATGTTTTTATCTCCAATTGTTACGGCAAGAACTTCCGGCTTTAACCGCGCCCCATTGCACTTCTCGCAAGAGATCTCGCGCATATATGCCTCATACTTATCACGGCTGTAATCGCTATCTGTCTCTTCGTGACGGCGGTGGATAAAGGGAATGACGCCTTCAAAACCAGTTGTGTAATTACGTGCCCCGTAGCGACCCTTGTACTTCATCTTAATTTCGTATTCATACCCATTAAGGATTGCTTCGCGGGCTTTAACTGAGATCTTCTTCCACGGAATATCAAGCGAAAATGGCAGATCCTTAGCGAGAGCTTCTAGTAAGCGCAGGAAGTAATCTGCTGATTGACCACCAGACCACGGCGCAATCGCCCCATCATTAATTGAGATTGAGTCATCAGGAATAATTAGATCTAGATCAACCTCTTTTTTAGTACCAATTCCTGAACACTCCTCACATGCGCCAAACGGTGAGTTAAATGAGAAAGAGCGCGGTTCTAATTCTTCAAAAGAGAGCTCGCAATCGTGGCAAGCCAGGTGTTCACTGTAGGTGCGTTCTTTATCTACTCCTTTTGCATCGACAAAATCCAACACAACAATTCCGGAGGCAAGGCGAAGAGCGGTTTCAATCGAATCTGTTAAACGTGTTTTGCTTTCGGCTTTTGCGGTTAAACGATCAACAACAACTTCAATCGTGTGCCTCTCCTGCTTTTTTAACTTTGGCGCATCGGAGAGTTGAATTACTTCGCCATCAACCCTTGCCCGCGAATATCCCTGTGTAACCAAGTCGGTGAAGAGTTCTACAAACTCGCCCTTACGTGCACGGATTACTGGAGCCAAAATCTGAAACTTAGTAGTTGAAGGAAGGTCGAGGATTTGATCCACTATTTGCTGTGGTGATTGACGAGTCACGGCCTTGCCACAATTTGGGCAATGCGGTCGTCCAGCACGCGCAAATAGAAGGCGTAAATAGTCATAGACCTCAGTTATGGTTCCAACGGTCGATCGTGGATTTCGATTTGTAGATTTCTGATCAATTGAGACTGCAGGTGACAAGCCTTCAATGAAATCAACATCTGGTTTATCCATCTGTCCCAAGAATTGACGTGCGTAGGCAGAAAGTGATTCAACGTAGCGGCGCTGTCCTTCAGCAAAGATTGTGTCGAAAGCGAGCGAAGATTTTCCAGAACCAGATAGCCCAGTGAAAACGACTAGCGCATCGCGAGGAAGTTCGATGGAGACATTTTTTAGGTTATGTTCGCGTGCTCCGCGCACAACCAATTTATCTATGCTCAAACCCCGGCCTCTTCCATCATTCTTAACTCTTTCTTCAACAATTTGATCTCATCACGCAAACGCGCAGCGACCTCGAATTGAAGTTCAGCTGCAGCATTGCGCATCTGATCGGTGAGCGAGCCTATCAATGCGATCAAATCCTTGCGCGGCAGGGATGCCGAAGATTTGTCGTAAATACCGGATGTTGAAACGATCTTCTTAGATCCACCCTTTTCGTGAGCTAGGAGCGCTTCGGTATCTTCGCTTTCACGGTTAATCTGATCAGTAATATCGGCGATCTTCTTGCGAAGTGGTTGTGGATCTACACCACGTTCTAAATTATAAGAAACTTGCTTTGCACGGCGACGATTGGTTTCATCAATCGCCTGGGCCATTGACTTAGTAATATTATCGGCGTACATATGAACTTCACCCGAGACATTTCGCGCGGCACGTCCGATCGTTTGAATTAACGAGGTTGAAGAGCGCAAGAATCCTTCTTTATCAGCGTCTAATATCGCAACCAGTGAAACTTCAGGTAAGTCCAGACCTTCGCGTAGTAAATTGATACCAATTAAGACATCGTATTCGCCAGTACGTAGCTCGCGTAATAATTCAACTCGTCGTAAGGTGTCGACTTCCGAATGTAGGTAGCGCACCCGAACTCCGCGTTCTTGCAGATAATCTGTTAGATCTTCAGACATCTTCTTTGTCAGGGTTGTAACCAAGACTCTTTCGTTCTTTTCCGCACGGATATTTATCTCATTTAAGAGATCATCGATCTGACCTTTTATCGGTTTGATAATGATCGCTGGATCTACCAGGCCAGTTGGGCGGATCACTTGTTCAACTACATTGCCTTCAACTTTCGCCATCTCGTACTTACCGGGGGTGGCGGAAAGGAATAACTTCTGGCCCACGCGATCCAAAAATTCGGGCCATTTCAGCGGGCGGTTATCCATCGCACTCGGAAGGCGGAAACCGTGCTCGACCAGTGTGCGTTTACGGGAGGCATCGCCTTCAAACATCGCACCGATCTGCGGAACAGTCACGTGGCTCTCATCGATAACTAATAGGAAATCTTCCGGAAAATAATCTAGTAAACAGTTCGGTGCAGAGCCTGGTGCACGTCCATCTAAATGCCTTGAGTAATTCTCGATACCTGAGCAGAAACCGAGTTGCTCCATCATCTCCAGATCAAAAGTCGTACGCATCTTTAAACGTTGCGCTTCTAGGAGCTTGCCCTGTTTTTCAAATAAGTTGAGCTGAATCTGCAACTCATCTTGGATCTCCCCCATCGCCCGCTTCATTGTCTCGGGGCCAGCGGCGTAGTGAGTGGCTGGAAAAATATAGATTTCAGTCTCATCGCGCAGAATCTCACCGGTCAGCGGGTGCAGCGTCATAATCTTCTCGATCTCATCACCAAACATTTCGATCCGGATCGCCAGTTCTTCATACATCGGGATAATCTCAATTGTGTCGCCACGAACTCGGAAAGTACCCCGCTCGAAGGCCATATCGTTTCTCTGGTATTGCACGTCTACAAATTTACGCAGCAACTTATTGCGCTCGATCTCATCGCCCACCTTCAGGCGAATCATGCGATCGATATATTCCTGGGGTGTTCCAAGTCCATAAATACAAGAGACTGTCGCAACTACAATCACATCTCGACGCGTCAATAATGAATTAGTAGCCGAGTGCCGTAGCCGCTCGACCTCATCGTTGACGCTGGAATCTTTCTCAATGAAGGTATCGGTCTGTGGAACATATGCCTCGGGTTGGTAATAGTCGTAATATGAGACAAAGTATTCAACTGCGTTATTTGGCAAGAGTTCGCGAAACTCATTTGCTAACTGTGCAGCTAAAGTCTTATTTGGAGCTAAAACTAACGTCGGTCTCTGTAAGCGCTCGATCAACCAAGCGGTGGTTGCCGATTTTCCGGTACCTGTTGCTCCTAGTAGAACTACATCTTCAACTCCAGTATCAATCCTGCGCGCTATCTCTTCAATTGCTTGTGGCTGATCTCCGGCAGGCACATAATCGCTAATAACCTGAAAGGGTTCGACCTTGCGTTGCAGGTCAGAGATCGGGCGCATTTTCCTAGCCTACTTCGCTCGGCTCGGTATTTCCTCCCAGAGGTTTTCCACAGCGCGCAGCAACTGATCTTCATCTCCATCATTGATAATCACATAATCAGCCAGCGCTTCTCGCTCTTCGCGGCCAGCCTGATTGGCAATTCTTCGTTCGATTTCGGATATAAACATCCCGCGTTTACGAAGTCGTTCTTTGCGAATTTCTAACTCCGCCTCAACGGTAATAATTAAATCAAAATTCTTAGCGGAGCCTGTCTCTGCCAGAAGTGGAATCTCATAGATGAGGATTTCCTCAGGTTGTAGATCTAATACAACTTCGGCAAAGAGTTCGCGTATGCGTGGATGGACAATTGCTTCTAAATCTACTTTCGCTTGCGAATCCGAGAAGATAATCTCAGCCAACGCCTTACGATCAATATCTCCATCGCGCAGAATCTTTTCACCAAAGCGCAGAACTACTTCATCAAATCCAGTGCTGCCGCGTTCGATCGCAACTCGGGCGAGCTGATCAGCGTCAATTACACGCGCACCGAGATCAGAGAAATATTGCGCTACCAAAGATTTACCAGCGCCTATCCCTCCTGTAAGTGCGACGATCAACATAACTCCAACTCTACCTCGCGGGTGATATCTGTGAGGATAAGAAAAGGCCCACCCGTAGGTGAGCCTTTTCTTAATGCCTTTTTTTTATTCAGCAGCGACTTCAGCGACAACTTCTTCCGCAGCAGGTGCAGCAGCATCAGCAGCCTTTGCTTCAGCCTTCTGCTTCTTGTGCGCTAGGAAGCGAGTCTGTGCCTCTTGGTACTGACGTTCCCATTCTTCGCGTTGTGAATCAAAGCCGGGCTTCCATTCCTGTGTATCAGGATCAAAACCTTCTGGGTAGATGAAGTTTCCAGCAGCATCGTAACGAGCAGCCATTCCGTATTGAGTCGGATCGAATGCTTCGATCTCCACTTCATGTCCTTCATTAGCTTGCTTAAGTGATAGTGAGATGCGGCGACGCTCGAGATCGATATCGATGATCTTCACAAATAGTTTGTCATCTACTGCAACTACCTGCTCTGGAATTTCAACGTGACGTTCAGCGAGTTCAGAGATATGAACTAAGCCTTCGATGCCTTCGTGAACACGAATAAATGCACCGAATGGAACCAGCTTTGTAACAACGCCTGGAACAACCTGATTGATTGTGTGGGTGCGGGCAAATGCCTGCCATGGATCTTCTTGAGTCGCCTTAAGAGAGAGTGAAACACGTTCGCGCTCAAAATCAACTTCGAGAACTTCAACGGTTACTTCATCGCCGACTTCAACAACTTCGCCTGGATGATCGATGTGCTTCCAAGAAAGTTCAGAGACGTGTACAAGACCATCAACGCCACCAAGGTCAACGAATGCACCGAAGTTTACGATTGATGAAATTACACCAGTGCGAACCTGACCCTTTTGCAACTGGTTCAAGAATGTCGTGCGTGACTCAGATTGAGTCTGCTCAAGGAACGCGCGACGAGATAGAACAACGTTGTTGCGGTTCTTATCGAGTTCGATAATACGAGCTTCAACTTCCTTACCGATGTAAGGTGTTAGATCGCGGACGCGACGCATTTCAACAAGTGATGCTGGCAAGAAGCCGCGAAGACCGATATCAACGATCAAGCCGCCCTTAACAACTTCAATAACTGTTCCGACGACAACTTCGTCGCGCTCTTTCTTGCCTTCAATATCTCCCCAGGCGCGCTCGTACTGTGCACGCTTCTTTGAAAGAATAGTGCGGCCTTCTTTATCTTCTTTCTGTAGAACGAGCGCTTCAATGCGATCGCCTACCTTCACAATGTCATTTGGGTCTGCATCGTGGCGAATTGAAAGTTCGCGGGAAGGTATTACACCTTCAGTTTTGTACCCGATATCAAGAAGTACTTCTTCGCGATCTACTTGTACAACGGTTCCTTCGACGAGGTCGCCGTCATTGAAATTTCTGATTGTGCCTTCAATTGCTGCAAGAAAATCTGCGGCCGATCCGATGTCGTTTACTGCTACGACTGGTGATGATGTGCTCAAGTTGCTCCGTAGGGATAGAAAGTAATAGGACTCCAGAACCATTCTGGTGAACGGGCGTAAGCGTACGGTTTTAGTCTCGTTAAGGGCAAATCCTGATAAGAAATAGGCGTAAACTTCCGAAAATGAACCGTTATCGGGAATTGTTTTCATTTCCCCAAGTGGTCTCACTTGGTATTGCAGCGTTTCCTGCACGATTGGCCTACGGAATGATTGGCCTTGGAATTTTCTTTAAAGCTGAGCAAAGCACAGATTCCTTCGCTATCGCTGGTTTTGCCATCGGTTTAAATTCGGTAGCTGGCGCAGTAACCGCCGGCGCTAGAGGTTCGGTAATTGATCGCTGGGGACAAAAGTGGCCTCTGCGGATTCTTGTTCCTAGTTACGCCATTTTAATTTTGACTCTTAATCAAATGCAGAGTGCGCGATCAATTCTGATAGCAGCATTTATTCTGGGTATTACCGCTCCCCCAATTAATCTCTCAGTTAGACCACTTTGGAAAGATATTGTTCCCGCCACATATTTGCGGACGGCGTATGCCTTTGACTCTGCAATGATGAGTTCAACATCGGCGATTGGTCCAATTATCGTTACCACCTTGGCTCTCTCTTCCCGTCCGTATCTAGCGCTAGATGTAGTTGCCGCCCTGATGTTCACTGGTGGAATCGCGCTTGCGCTAACCCGTGTCTCACGAGATTGGATACCTGAGAAGAAAGCGAAAGGGCAGGGAAGTCTGATTAAGAATCGAGCTATACAACTATTGATGTTTGAAGGTTGTTTTATTGGATTTGGCTGGGGTGTATTTGATGTTGCAGTTCCTGCCTTTGCAACTCAAGAAAATGTTCCACATCGTGTAGCTTGGATCTTTGCCTCCTTTGGCGTTGCTACGGTGATTGGCGGATTACTTGGCGGGCTAGTCTCAAAGAAATTAGCTCCACTATCAGCGCTGCGTCGAGCCTATCTTCTCTGGGCAATTGCTTGTTTTCCAATTGTATTTACCTATCCAGATTGGACTATGGCCCTCGTCGGAGCATCCATTGGTTTTCTTGGTGGAGCAGTTCAGGTCTTTTACTTTGAAGTTCTCGAAGCAGTGCGCCCTCAAGGTGCGCAGACATCTTCACTCGGTTGGATCTGGAGCGTTGAAGGATCATTTATGGCGATCGGCGCTGCTGTTGGTGGGGTTGTCTCAGAACATTTTTCACCGCGCTTTGGTCTGGCCATGCTTCCAGTCATGATTTTTATTGGGTACACAATTCTCTCAATCGGAAGAGGTCGACTCTCTGCAGCCAATGATTTACCGACAGATGAAGAAGATTTAGCTGCGATGGCTGATAATTCACCAACAATCAAATAGTTACAAGCGTAAATATTTTTAATGCGCAGCTTCGTTCCAACTCTTACCGATTCCAACGCTGACATCTAACGGTGCCTTTAACGGGTAGGCCGCAGCCATTTCGCGTCGCACCAACGCAGCAAGGCTCTCTTCCTCACCAGCCACCACCTCCAGGATCAATTCATCGTGTACCTGTAAGAGCAGGCGTGATTGCAGTCTCTCTGCGTTGAGCGCTCTCTGCACATTGAGCATTGCCTGCTTAATAATGTCTGCAGCCGATCCCTGGATCGGTGCGTTTAGCGCCATGCGCTCGGCGATCTCGCGACGTTGGCGGTTATCGTGCAGCAAATCTGGCAGATACCGACGGCGTCCCATCACTGTTTCGGTGTAACCAACTTTGCGCGCCTCAACAACAACGCTACTTAAGTAGTCACGGATCCCACCGAAGCGCAGGAAGTACTTATCCATTAATTCTTGGGCCGCCGGTGGTGAGAGATCTAACTGCACAGCTAACCCATAAGCGCTGAGTCCATATGCCAATCCATATGACATCGCCTTTATTTGGCGGCGCATCTCGGGATGAACATCGACTGCGGCGACACCAAAGACTAAAGCTGCCACTGTGGCGTGCAAATCTTCACCAGTTTCAAAGGCGGCAAGCAAGCCTGCATCGCTCGATAAATGCGCCATTATGCGCATTTCAATTTGGCTGTAATCCGCAGTTAGCAAAGAGGTATAGCCAGCACCCGCTATAAATGTATTGCGGATACTGCGACCTTCCTCGGTCCGCACTGGAATATTTTGTAGGTTTGGTCCGACTGAAGATAAGCGACCGGTGGCTGCCACAGTTTGTGCAAAGTGGGTGCGGATTCGACCATCAGGACCAATTTCTGCAATCAAACCTTCCACGGTTGTGCCAAGTTTCTTAGTTTCGCGAATCCTTAAGAGTGATTCCAAAAGGGGATGTTTAGTTTTTTCAAAGAGCCAACTGAGTGCTTCGGCATCAGTTGTAAATCCAGTTTTAATCTTCTTGGTCTTGGGCAGGTTTAGCTCATCAAATAGGACAACTTGCAGCTGCTTAGGCGATGCCACATTAAATTCATGGCCCGCGGCAAGGTGTGCCGCCTTGGTTTCGCGTGCGACTTCTCCTTCAAAAAATGTTGCCAACTTCTCAAGCTCTCTTCGATCAACTGCAATTCCACGATTTTCCATAACTGCTAAGAGTTGCGCTATAGGAAGTTCAAGGTCAGTAAATAGCAGCAGGACGCCACGCTCGCGCATCTCGGTCTCTAAAGATTTGCGTAAAGTAAAAAGAACGGCTGCGCTAGTTAAAAGCTCTTGTTCAGGCGAGGATGCATCGATGGTTGCACCATCTCCCCACCGTTCTAGCAGATCACTTAAATTCTGTGCCCGCACTCCAGGATTTACCAGATAAGCCGCCAAGGCGGTATCAAAGACAACACCATCAAATAGGTTTTCACGTGCCAGCGACTTTGCATCGTGGGCGATCTTCGGGATCTTTACATCCCGAGCCCACTCCCCCATCTGTGATGAATGAACCAAATGAACATCAGTTGATGAGAAGGCGATGGCATAACGATGCAATTTCTCTTCACGTATTTCAAAGGCAATTGCAATTTCACCTTTATGTTCTGCAATACGCGCGTCGAGTTCGACCGGCGTTAGGACGCCACCTTTGACCGTTGGAGCGAAGAGCGTAAATTCTTCTAACGCTTCTTGCTTCTTAAGCACCGAATCCGAGTTGAGGATTGGTTTCAGGCGATCCTTCAGAGTTCTAAACTCAAGTTGCTCAAATAACTTGGTTAGGTCGGACTCAACTACTCCGGCCCACGACAAGGCATCTACTTGATATTCGATAGGGGCATCGTGAATCAACTGGGTAAGTTCGCGGTTGCGAATTACATCATTGATGTTATTCCTTAGTGATTGACCAACTTTTCCTCCGACTTTATCCACGTTAGCAATCAACTCTTGTAAGGATCCGAATTCCACAATCCATTTGGCGGCAGTCTTCTCACCGACACCCGGGACCGAAGGTAAGTTATCGCTGGGGTCACCGCGCAGCGCCGCGAAATCTGGATACTGATCTGGCGACATTCCGTACTTCTCCTGGACTGCCGCAGGTGTCATTCGCGCCATTTCAGATACTCCACGCTTTGGATAAAGCACTGTTGTTCTCTCTGTCACCAATTGAAAACTGTCACGGTCACCGGTGCAGATAAGCACTTCTGCACCTTCACGCTCTGCCTGTTTAGTAATTGTTGCGATGATGTCATCTGCTTCATAACCTTCTAAGGCAAATTGAGTGATCCCGAAACCCTTGACTAAGTCATTTAAGTAGGACATCTGCGAACGAAATTCATCGGGCGTCTTGGCGCGATTGGCCTTGTAATCAGGGAAGATGTCGGTGCGAAAAGTTTTGCGAGACACATCAAAGGCAACGGCCACATGCGTTGGCTTCTCATCTTTCAATAGGGAGATCAGCATTGTGGCAAAACCATAGATCGCATTGGTGTGCTGGCCTTGAGCGGTTGTGAAATTCTCTGCAGGAAGGGCGAAGAATGCTCGATATGCCATTGAATGGCCATCGATAAGGAGCAATCTCTTCTGGGCCATGGCGTCATCCTAGAGAAGTACTCGTTAACAAGTTACTATTTCGAACTATGACGCAGCCAGAAAATACCCCAAATTATTTAGAGTTGATTCGCGAACGCGGAAGCGGCGCCCTCGATAAAAAGATGGGTATCGAAATTTTGGAAGCTTCCCCTGAACGACTCGTAGGCCGCATGCCTGTCGAGGGAAATACCCAACCAATCGGATTACTACACGGCGGTGCCAGCGTTGTTCTTGCCGAGTCTTTAGGCTCTGTTGGAACACAACTTCACGCCGGTCCAAACCGAAAAATAGTTGGGGTCGATATCAATGCAACGCATCATAAATCGGCGACAACAGGTTTTGTAACTGGAGTTGCAACTGCTATTTCCTTAGGCAAGACGATGTGTTGCTATGAAATCGTGATTACCAATGAACAAGGTCAGAGAACTTGCACTGCCAGAATTACTTGTCTAATTCTTTCGGAAAGATAACCTACTTTTAGTGAGCACCAGTACCAAGGTAGGCGGCCTTGACATCAGGATCATCTAATAAATCAGAAGCCTTAGCTTCCTTAGTTACATTTCCTGTTTCAAGCACATAGGCCCGATCTGCGCGCTGTAGCGCTTGCTGCGCATTTTGCTCAACAAGAAGAATTGTTACTCCCTGCTTATTAATTTCAGTGATAATGCGGAAGATATTTGCAATCATCTGTGGAGCTAGACCCATAGAAGGTTCATCAAGCAGAAGCAGTTTTGGCCGTGCCATCAGTGCGCGACCAATTGCCAGCATCTGCTGCTCGCCACCAGAGAGTGTTCCTCCAGCTTGTGCAAGGCGCTCTTTCAGTCGCGGGAAGAGCGTGTAAACCTTGTCGAGATCTTCTGCCATCTCATTCTTGCGATCTTTACGGTTAAATTTTCCAATCTCAAGATTTTCAAGAACCGTCATACCAGGAAATATTCCGCGTCCTTCAGGCGCTTGCGAAATTCCAAGATCAACACGCTCGTGTGCAGGGATCTTAGAAATATCTCTACCATCAAAGAGAATTTGACCTGACGAGACGTTACGAAGTCCAGAGATAGTTTTTAGCGTTGTCGTTTTTCCAGCGCCGTTAGCACCAATTAAACTGACTATTTCCCCCTGATTAACAAAGAAGGAAATTCCCTTAATTGCCTCAATCTTGCCGTAATGAACGCGTAAATCTTTTACCTCAAGATGCATCTGCTGGCACTCCTAAATACGCTTCAATGACCTTCGGATTATTCTGTACAACGCTCGGAAGATCATCTGCGATCTTCTCGCCAAAGTCCAAAACAGCAACTCGATCAGAGATTCCCATTATCAAAGACATATCGTGCTCAATTAGCAGAACGGTATAACCACGATCACGAATTTTCACAATTAACTCGGCGAGTGCTTTCTTTTCAGATGGATTAAACCCGGCTGCGGGTTCATCGAGCAAGATGATCTCTGGACTTGTTCCCATAGCGCGTGCAATCTCAAGTCTGCGCTGATCACCGTATGGAAGATTCTTTGCTAGTTGATCTGCACGATGATCGATTCCAATGAATTCAAGTATTTCGTAAGCCTTTTCCCGCCCAGCTCTCTCTTCACGACGTGAACGTGGAGTGGTGAACATCGAACCAATTAGCCCACTCTTACTATGTACATCTGTTGCGGTGAGAACATTCTCGAGTGAAGTCATTTCACCAAATAGCCGCACATTCTGAAAAGTACGTGCAATTCCCATCTTGGTGATGTTGTGGCGATTCTTGCCTTTTAGGCTCTTACCGTTAAAGAGAATCTCACCTTGAGTTGGAACATAAACACCAGTAACTACGTTGAAGACCGTAGTCTTGCCTGCACCATTCGGGCCAATAAGAGCGCAAATCTCGCCTCTATTAACTTGCAGGTTAACTTGGTTGAGTGCTTTGACTCCACCAAATTGCATAGTTAGATTCTTAAGTTCTAATACCGGCTGATTGCTCACTTGGATTTCTCCCCCGCGACACCGATCTTCTCACGCTTCTTGCGTGGAAGTAAGCCATCTGGTCGAAGGTTCATCATAATAATGAGAACTAAACCGAAGATCAGCATGCGTGCATCCGAGATGAAACGAATTTTTTCTGGAATATATGAGAGAAGAACAGCTCCTACAACTACTCCCCAGATGTTACCCATTCCACCGAAGACAACGAATGCCAAGATCAAAATAGAAACGTTATAGCTAAATATATTTGGTGCAATAAACATAGCCTTTGAAGCGAAAAGTACTCCTGCTGCTCCGCCAACAGATGCTCCGAAAATAAATGCCCAAAGCTTATACTTGTAGGTGTTGACACCCATTAACTCTGCGACATCTTCATCTTGTCTAATTGATTCCCAAGCGCGGCCTGGACGGCGGACCGAGAGGCCACGAATAACAAGAATTGTAAGAATTATCAAAATCAAGACTATCCAGTAAAAGCTGCGAGGATGATCTAGATCGAACTTGAGTCCGAAAGTTGTTGGTGGATTAGGAATATTTGTGATTCCATTCGCACCACCAACTGCGCTGGTATTTAACGCTGTGATTCGAATAATCTCTCCAAATCCCAGTGTCACGATTGCGAGATAGTCACCACGAAGGCGCAAGACTGCTGCACCAAGAACCAAGCCTGACAGCATTGCTAAGGCAATTCCGATTGGGAGAATTTCCCAGGTATTTAACTTGGTATGCATACTTAAAATTCCTGCGGTGTACGCCCCAACCGCATAGAAAGCAACATAGCCAAGATCTAGAAGGCCACTCTTTCCGACAACCACGTTTAAACCGAGCGCCATTAAGACATAAACGCCAATCGGATAGAAAAGAACCATCTCGAAGGGTGTAGAAGGTGTATTTAGAAATGTACCTTCAAGTAACGGCAAAGCAAATACAGCGAGAATAACCGCTCCAGCAATTAAATAACGCTGCCACTTATTGGCATTAGCCCATAGAGTTGCGCCCGAATCGCGTAAGTTAATTGACATATCTATACCCTCGCCTGCTGTAAGGACTCGCCAAAAATTCCATTCGGCTTAAAGAGAAGAACTAAAATCAAAATCACAAAAGCGGTAATCGAGCGCCATTGGGTACCTAATACCGCAGAGGCGTACATTTCGATTAGGCCAAGTGCGATCCCACCTGCAAATGCGCCACGAATATTTCCGATTCCGCCAAGAACCGCCGCAGTAAATGCTGCAAGTCCGAGTTCAAATCCGATGCTAAATCTGGTCATCTCATAGACAGTGATATAAAAGAATGCTGCAGCACCCGTGCCAAGTCCGCCGATTAAGAAGGTAGTTGAAATCACTTTATTAAGATTGATGCCCATTAAGCGAGAGGTGTCATAATCCATTGATACGGCACGGATACCCTTTCCAAGGCGCGACTTGTTCACGAAAAGATCTAGTGTTATTAGCAAGATAATAGCGAAGACAATTACTAATAAGGTATCCAGACGAATATCTGCTCCCCAGATTGTTACGAGCGTTATTTTATCAAGCAGACGCGGTGAGCCCATCGGCGCAGAGCTCGTGGCTATACGAACACCTTCAGTTAGAACTATAGAAACACCGATTGCAGAGATTAGTGATGTTAGTCGGTTCGAAGTGCGTGAACGTAATCGACGATAGGCGACAATTTCAATAAGTACACTAACCAATCCAGATACGATCATCGAGCCTAGTAACATCGCAAGCAGGGTATAGACCAATTTAAATCCGGTTATCGGATCAGATTCAATTGTGTAGTTAAAGATTTTTGTTGATACCAAAATTGTGGCAAAACTTCCAAGCATAAAAACCTCAGAATTTGCAAAGTTGATTAGTCTGAGAACTCCGTAGACCATGGTGTAACCGAGGGCGATAAGAACATAGATAAACCCAAGAGCAATTCCATCAAAAGTAAGCGATGCAAACTGATCGGTAAGGACTGAGAAATCCACTTAATCCCCCTATATTTGATTACTATTTTAAAATACACCAGAAATGCAAAATTCTTGGCCCTGATCCTAAGACCAGGGCCAAGAATTTTTGCTTAATTACGCCTTGCCGTTGAGCTTAATTGTTCCAGCCTTTACGACGAATTGGTTCATCAAGCCTGAGCCTGAGAGATCGCCTGATGGTTGGAACTTGATTGTGATTCCGGCAGTGTTCTTGTAGCTAAATGAAGATGAGTTCAAGTAGGCAAGAATGTCTGCGCGAGTTGTCTTTCCAGCCTTGATAGCCTGGAGGAAGATATTTGTAGCATCGAAGGCTTCAGTTGAGTAAACACCTGGCTCAGCCTTAAATTCCTTCTTGAATGCAGCATAAACCTTTGGTGATGCTACATCGAGAGGAACTGTTGGAGCTGTTAGGCGTGCACCTTCTGATTGCTTCTTACCGGCTAGCTTAGGGAACTCTGAGTTTAGAACTCCGTCGCCACCTGCATAAACGCCCTTGTATCCCTTATCGCGAAGTTGCTTAAGGAATTTAGCGCCATCTGCATAGTAACCAGTGTAGATAACAACATTTGCCTTTTCCTTCTTGATCTTGGCAATTGTTGCTGAGAAGTCTGAAACAGCGCCCTTAGCAGCAGAATCTCCTGCTTGGAATGCAGTTCCTAGAGCTGCCTTAACAGCCTTTGTAAGTCCAACTGAGTATGAAGACTGATCATCAACAACGAATACTGTTGGATCCTTCACACCGTTTGTTGCTACGCGAGCAAGTGCTGGTCCTTGTAGATCATCGTTTGAAACGATGCGGTGGAACACTGGTGCTCCGTATGAAGTACTTGTTGGATCAGTTAGTGATGCACGTGTTGCAGATGGTGAAACGATCGCAATTCCCTTTGCCTTGTAGCTAGGAAGAGCTGCAATTGTTGGACCTGAGTATGCAGTTAGTACGCCGACAACTGCATCGTCATTAGCGATACCGGCTCCAACTGTTCCGCCTTGTGCATCATCGCCCTGATCGTCACCTTCGAAAACTTCAACCTTGACGGCTGGGTTTTTGGCATTGTAAAGCTTGATTGCAAGCTTTACGCCACGGAGTGAGTCAGTGCCTGTCTGCGCTTCAGGACCAGTTAATGGACCTTGGTAAGCGATCTTGACTGTTGTTGCAGCTGATGCAGAAGTTGTTGCAAATGCGCCAAATGCAAGCGCGAATGCAGCAACGAGAGCAGCAGATGTTTTAATCTTCTTGTTCATGTATTGCCTTCCTGTATTTTTAGCTTGTGTCCCGGGACAGGGAGGCTGGAAGTCTAAAGGCTCAACGCAGGATCTATCAAACTGAAAGTGAGCGTAGATATATAAAGGTTTGATTACTTTCGGGGGTATTTCTTGGCCTAATGGCCGGGTACGGCATCAGGTGAGATCACCGCTTGGGCGACCTCTTTCATGGTCATTCGGCGGTCCATGGCTGCTCGCTGGATCCAAGAAAAGGATTCAGGTTCGGAGAGATTTAAAGCCTGCATCAAGATTCCTTTTGCGCGATCAATTAGCTTACGAGTCTCTAATCGCTCGTGAAGATCGGCAACTTCATCGGCAAGGCTGCGCATTTGCAAATGTCTGCTAATAGCAATTTCAATTGCTGGTACTAAATCGCCAATTGAAAAAGGTTTTACAACGTAAGCCATTACTCCGGCATCACGTGCACGCTCGACAAGTTCGCGTTGTGAAAATGCGGTCAGCATTAATACTGGAGCGATTGCAATTATTTTCTCTGCTGCAGATATTCCATCAAGTATTGGCATCTTGACATCAAGAATTGCCAGATCTGGTTTATGTAATTGTGCTAATTCGATTGCTTGTGCGCCATCAGCGGCTTCTGCCACGACCTCGTAACCAGCTTCACCCAACATCTCAACCAGATCCATACGGATAATCGCTTCATCTTCGGCGACCAGAATTCTGATACGAGATGTAGTCGCGTTACTAGTTGAGTTCATGTGCCTCGAGTCGGATTCGAACCGACACTATGCAGTGTTTGAGACTGCCCTCTCTACCGTTGGAGTACCGAGGCCTGTGCCTGCGAATCTTAACGGTAGGCGGGAGCAGCGCCTCCCACGGCATCTCCCACGCGGTGAACGCGCATCGCATTGGTTGATCCTGGAATCCCAGGAGGTGATCCAGCGACAATTACAACTAGCTCACCCTCTTTGCAGCGCTTCGACTTCAGTAGAAAAGTATCAACCTGCATAACCATTTCATCGGTGTGCTTGACCATAGGCGTTAACTCAGGTTCCACTCCCCAATCAAGGGCCATTCGGTTATAAGTTCCAATTTCAGGGGTAAATGCCAAGATCGGAATTGGTGAACGCAAGCGTGCGGTACGTCGCGCTGAATCACCAGATTGAGTGAAGGTAACTAAGTATTTAGCGCCAACAATTGCACCCACTTCAGCTGCTGCTTTGGTGATTGCGCCACCTTTCGTCTTTGGCGTTGATTTCATTGGGCGGATCATGTCCATACCGCCCTCTTCAGTATGGGTAATGATGCGCGCCATAGTTTGTACCGTTTCAATAGCAAATGCGCCCACTGAAGTTTCACCTGACAGCATCAAAGCATCCGCGCCATCTAGAACAGCATTTGCGCAATCTGTGGCTTCGGCGCGAGTTGGTCGAGAATTTGTGATCATAGAATCAAGCATCTGAGTTGCCACAATTACAGGCTTGGCTGCTTCGCGGGCCAACTGGATGCAATACTTTTGTACTAACGGCACCTCTTCTATTGGCAGTTCAACTCCTAGATCACCGCGCGCCACCATGATGCCATCAAAGGCGTTGACAATCTCTTGCAAGTTTTCGACCGCTTGTGGTTTTTCGATCTTGGCGATTACCGGGATGCGAATTCCGACTTCATCCATTATGCGGTGTACGTCGACAATGTCATCTGCGCTGCGAACAAATGAGAGGGCGATGAAATCAGCGCCAGCTTTTAAGCCCCAGCGAAGATCATCGATATCTTTTTCGGAAAGTGCAGGAACTGAAACTGCCACTCCAGGTAAGTTGATTCCTTTGTTGTTACTCACCGCGCCAGGTTCAATAACCTTGGTTACAACATCGTTACCCTTCACTTCAATAACTTCAACGGTAACTTTTCCGTCATCGATCAAAATACGATCGCCCGGTTTGCAATCTCCGGGTAAACCTTTATAGGTAGTACCAACGCGCTCTTTGGTTCCTTCAACATCATCTGTCGTAATTGTGAAGATTTCTCCGCGCACTAAATCGTGCGGTCCTGCCTTGAAACGCGCTAAACGAATCTTGGGACCTTGTAGGTCGACCAAAATTGCTACTGGAACGCCGGCCTCTTTCGACGCCAGACGTACCTGATTTATACGAGCTTGATGTTCCGGATAGCCACCGTGTGAAAGATTGAGGCGGGCCATATTCATTCCCGCATCAATCAGCTCACGAACTTTTTCGACAGATTCAACGGCCGGACCCATTGTGCAAACAATCTTCGCGCGACGCATTTGGCTACCTTAAACCATAAGAGAGCGGTCGGTTGGTTCGATAGGTGCAGGTAATTGGGTTTCCCCTTCGAGGTATTTATCGACACCGGCAGCGGCGCTGCGGCCTTCGGCAATCGCCCAAACAATAAGAGACTGACCGCGTCCTGCATCACCGGCCACAAATATTCCTTCAACGCTGCTCTGATAATTCTCATCACGCTTAATATTGCCACGATCATCAAATTCAACCTCGAGTTGGGTAAGAATTGCTGATTTTTCAGGACCGGTGAATCCCATTGCTAAGAATACAAAATCTGCAGGTATCTCCTTCTCAGTGCCCGGAACTGGTTCAAACTTTCCATTTACAAATTCTGTTTCAACAATCTTTAGCGCCTTGAGATTTCCGTTGCCATCACCAACGAACTCTTCGGTACTAACAGCGAATACACGATTATCTAACTCTTCGTGTGCAGAAGAAACGCGATAGATCATTGGATAAGTCGGCCACGGTTGTCCGCTCGGACGTTCTTCAGTTGGGCGCGGCATAATCTCTAACTGGGTAACACTGGCTGCGCCTTGACGTATTGATGTTCCAAGGCAATCTGCACCGGTATCTCCCCCACCTAAAATGACTACATGCTTTCCGGCGACGTTAATATCTGGATTGGTAACTTCACCAAGGGCTTGCTTATTACCCCAAGGCAGAAACTCCATCGCTTGGTAGACACCTTTATTCTCACGCCCCTTGATTGGAAGATCGCGCCACTGGGTGGCACCGACGGCTAAAACGATCGCATCATATTTCCTGCGTAGATCTGCGCCGGTTACTTCAACACCGACATCTACGCCCGGACGAAAACGTGTTCCCTCTTTCTCCATCTGATTTAAACGGCGATCCAGCACGCTCTTCTCCATTTTAAATTCTGGGATTCCGTAGCGCAGTAGGCCACCAATTTTGTCAGCACGTTCGTAAACTGCGACGGTATGTCCAGCACGAGTTAGCTGTTGTGCGGCGGCAAGACCAGCAGGGCCAGAGCCAATAACAGCAACGGTCTTACCGGTTAAGCGATCAGGTGGAGTCGGCTGCACATTTCCTGCGCTAAAGGCTTCTTCGATCGTGCGCAGTTCCACCTGCTTGATGGTTACTGCATCTGCATTGATTCCAATAACACAAGCAGTCTCGCACGGGGCAGGACATAAACGACCGGTAAATTCTGGGAAGTTGTTAGTGGCATGCAAGCGCGCCATCGCCTCTTCTTTATCGCCGCGCCACATCAAATCATTCCACTCTGGAATTAGATTTCCTAGTGGGCAACCCTCGTGACAGAACGGAATTCCGCAATCCATACAACGCCCTGCTTGCTTCTGCAGGTGCTCCATACTCTGCGTTTCGTAGACTTCATGCCAATCTCTAATGCGCACATCAACCGGGCGACGTTTGGGCAATTCGCGTGGAGTAGTTAAAAATCCCTTTGGATCAGCCATTTGCTGCTACCTCCATTACATATTGATCAACTGGAAGACCATCTTTTGTTGCACGTTCGATTGCAGCAAGCACTCGTGCATAATCGCGCGGCATAATTAACGAGATGCGATTTACCGCAGCGCTCCAATCTTTAAGCAGCTCTGCGGCAACTTCTGAACCTGTTTCGGTATGGAAAGTTGAGATTATAGATTTTAGTGCTTCTCGCTGATCCTCCAGAACTGCCAAGATATCAACCATCTCGGTATTTACCTGCGCAGGATTTAAATCGAGAACAAAGGCGCGCCCACCTGACATACCAGCGGCAAAGTTGCGACCTGTGTGACCTAATATGACAACAGTTCCACCGGTCATATATTCACAGCCGTGATCGCCGACGCCTTCGACAACTGCGGTTGCGCCTGAGTTGCGAACACAGAATCTCTCTCCGACTAGGCCACGAATAAATATTTCACCTGATGTTGCGCCATAACCAATGACGTTGCCGGCGATTACATTCTCGTGAGAAGTCAATGTGGCACGTTCATCTGGACGAACGATCACCCGTCCTCCAGAAATGCCTTTACCAACATAGTCATTGCTATCTCCATAAAGCCGGATGGCGACGCCACGTGGCAGAAATGCACCAAGTGATTGACCAGCAGAACCATGCAAAGTCACGTCAATAGTTCCAACTGGAAGTCCTTCGGCACCGAAGCGTCGAGTGACTTCTGCACCCAACATTGTGCCGACTGTGCGATTTACGTTGCGTACCGGCATATCTATTCGCACCGGCTCTTTCTTATCAAGGGCAGCTGCCGCAAGGGTAATCAATTGATTATCCATTGCCGCGGCAAGTCCATGATCTTGCACAGTTGTGCGATGAAGTGGTGAATCCACATCTGGTCGGACTAATAGCGGCGCTAAATCAAGGCCGCTCGCCTTCCAGTGATTTACGGCATCGCGGGTATCAAGATATTCAACGTGGCCAATTGCTTCTTGCAGTGTGCGGAAGCCTAGTTTGGCCAAGATCTCACGGACTTCTTCAGCAATATATTCAAAGAATGTTTCTACAAACTCGGGCTTACCGGTAAAGCGTTTACGTAGCTCTGGATTTTGTGTTGCAACGCCAACTGGACAAGTATCTAAGTGACAGACACGCATCATTACACAACCTGAAACAACGAGTGGCGCAGTTGCAAATCCATACTCTTCAGCACCTAGAAGTGCTGCGATTACTACATCGCGACCTGTCTTTAGTTGGCCATCTGCCTGCACAACAATGCGATCGCGTAGCCCATTGAGGAGCAAGGTCTGTTGGGTTTCCGCTAAACCTAGTTCCCACGGAGCACCCGCATGCTTTAGTGAAGTAAGTGGTGATGCCCCGGTTCCACCGTCGTGGCCAGAGATTAATACGACATCGGCATGTGCTTTAGATACGCCAGCAGCGACAGTTCCAACGCCAACTTCTGCAACTAACTTGACATGGATGCGCGCATTCTTATTGGCGTTCTTTAGATCGTGGATCAGTTGTGCGAGATCTTCAATGGAATAAATATCGTGATGTGGCGGAGGTGAAATCAGGCCTACTCCAGGAGTTGAGTATCTAACTTTGGCGATCCACGGATAGACCTTATTACCGGGAAGTTGACCACCTTCACCAGGCTTTGCACCTTGCGCAATTTTAATTTGAATATCATCTGCGTTAACTAGGTAGTCACTGGTGACACCAAAGCGACCACTGGCAACTTGTTTAATTGCGCTGCGCTTGGAATCACCATTAGCCATCGGAATAGCTCGCGATGGATCTTCGCCACCTTCACCGGTATTGGACTTTCCGCCGAGTCGGTTCATGGCGATCGCTAAAGTCTCGTGAGCTTCTTGTGAAATTGAACCGTAAGACATTGCACCTGTTGAGAAGCGCTTTACGATCTCTGAAATTGGCTCAACGTCATTAATTGAAATTGCCGGGCGCTCTCCCTCTTTAAAGGTGAAGAGTCCACGTAGCGTCATCAACTCTTTGCTCTGAGTGTCTACCTTGCTGGTGTAGCGCTTGAAGATGTCGTAGCGCTTGGAACGTGTGGAGTGCTGCAAGGTAAAGACTGTTTCTGGATTAAATAGATGCGGTTCGCCATCGCGGCGCCATTGGTATTCGCCACCAATTGGCAGGCGCTTAGTTCCGGGGATCTCTCCCCCGACTGGGTATGCGATGAGGTGGCGCGCAATAGTTTCTTCTGCAATGACATCTAGGCTAATTCCACCTAGTCGTGAAGTTGTGCCGACAAAGTATTCGTCAATAACTTCTTGAGATAAGCCGATCGCTTCAAATACTTGTGCGCCGGTGTAAGAGGCGATAGTTGAAATGCCCATCTTTGACATAACTTTCAATACGCCTTTACCCAAGCTCTTGATCACATTGCGCACTGCTTTTTCAGGTGTGATACCAGTAATCACACCTTGTAGAACTAAATCTTCAGCAGATTCCATGGCCAAGTAAGGATTCACAGCAGCAGCGCCATAACCAATTAGCAGCGCAACGTGGTGGACTTCGCGAACATCGCCGGCTTCAACAACTAGCCCAACCTGGGTGCGCGTCTTTTCGCGAATCAAGTGGTGGTGCACTGCCGCTGTTAATAAGAGAGATGGGATCGGCGTATCTTCGGCATCGCCGTTGCGATCTGAAAGAACAATGATATGTGCGCCTGCGGCGATTGCATCTGAGACTTCGCGCTTAATTTCTTCCAAGCGAATATGCAGAGTATTTCCATCACCAGTAACTGGGAATAACCCACGCACTACATAGCTTTCTAACTCTGGGTAATCGCCATCAGCATTTACGTGAATTATTTTGGCTAGTTCATCGTTATCGATAACCGGAAAGGCTAATGAAATTTGGCGGCAAGATTCGGGGCCAGGATCAAGGAGATTGTGCTCTGGGCCAAGTGATCCACCCAAACTAGTTACGAGTTCTTCGCGAATTGCATCAAGTGGCGGATTTGTTACTTGGGCAAAGAGTTGTGAGAAGTAATCAAAGAGCAGGCGTGGCTTTTCAGATAACGCTGCGATTGGCGAATCGGTTCCCATTGAACCAAGGGCTTCCATTCCGTTCTTAGCCATAGGTGTTAGCAAGATGCGAATCTCTTCTTCGGTATATCCAAAGGCGCGTTGGCGGCGAACAACAGATGAGTGTGGATAGACGATATGTTCGCGTGACGGCAGGTCACTCAATTTCATCATTCCAGCATCTAGCCACTGTCCATAAGGAGCCGCATCAGCCAGCCCATCCTTTATTTCATCATCTTCAATAATGCGACCGGCTTCAATATCAACTAAGAACATCTTGCCGGGTTGCAAGCGACCTTTGCGGACAATTTTCTCTGCTGGAAAATCAAGAACACCAACTTCAGAGGCAAGAACGACTAGACCATCATCTGTAACCCAGAAACGTGAAGGACGAAGTCCATTGCGATCTAAGACAGCACCGACTTGATGTCCATCTGTAAATGTCACACAAGCTGGACCATCCCACGGCTCCATAAGAGATGAATGGAAGGCATAAAAATCACGTCGTTTCTGTGACATCGTCGCGTGGTTCTCCCACGCTTCCGGGATCATCATCAATACTGAATGTGGCAAGGAGCGTCCGCCAAGGTATAACAACTCTAGAACTTCATCGAAGGATGCAGAATCGCTACCTGACATTTCAACTATAGGAAATAAACGGTTGAGATCCCCCGGAATTAGCTCGCTAGCAAGTAGTGATTCGCGGGCGCGCATCCAATTGCGATTACCTTTAACGGTGTTAATTTCTCCATTGTGGGCGATGAAGCGATAAGGGTGAGCCAAGGGCCAAGATGGAAAAGTATTGGTCGAAAAACGTGAGTGGACCAACGCCAGTGGTGATACAACGCGTTGATCACTTAAATCTGGAAAAAATTCTTCTAGTTGTCCGGTGGTAAGCATGCCTTTGTAGACAATGGTCTGCGAAGAAAGTGAAGGGAAGTAAAGATCTAGTGAGTGTTCAGCGCGCTTTCGTAAACAGAAAGCTAAACGGTCGAGGGCGATACCTGTTTCATCGTTCTTGCCTGAGATGAAGATTTGCTCGAAATCTGGCATAACTGAAACTGCAGTTTTGCCAAGCGATGTGGCATTGACTGGCAGTTCGCGCCAACCTAAAACTATTAGCCCCTCCTCATCTGCGATCTTGGCAATTTCATTACGGAGGTCTGAACCCTGCGCGATAAAGGCAATGCCAGTTGCATATGAATCTGCCGGCGGAAGTTCGAAGTTTACGACTGCGCGATAGAAAGCATCAGGAACGCGGATTAATATTCCCGCGCCATCTCCACTATCAGGTTCTGCACCAGAGGCACCACGATGTTCTAGATTGCGGAGTGCAGTTAAGGCTTGGGAAACGATTTCATGTGTTGCAACTTTGTTAAGGGTAGCCACCATTGCAACGCCGCAAGCATCATGCTCGTTTGCCGGGTCATAGAGACCAAGACGTGCTGGGTAGTTAGATGGAAGGACCATCTCTTTCACGCTCCTGTTGTCCGCACTTGAAAAATCGTGAGGGACAACTTTGGCCCAAATATCACGAACGATTAACTCGTAGGTGTAGGAAAAGGGTAGCAAGGATTAGGGCAAATTGGCATGCCGAGAAAGTAACTTGGCTTTAAATCCCGCTCACATGGAGAAGTCGCCCAATACCAGCGGTGATCGCCATACCGATACAGCCACCGATTATTACTCGAAGCGTTGGGGTGAAAATCTTTGAGCCCGAGATTTTCGCGCTGATAACTCCAGTTAAGAGCAAGCCAACCAGCGTGAAGCCGACAATACCTAGCGCTGCCGTTCCCGTAGTTGGCGCGAAGGCGCCTACAAATGGAATCAGACCTCCTGAGGTAAATGCTGCAGCTGATGCGATCGCTGCTTGCACAGGGCGCGCCTTTGTATGCGGATGCTGACCGAGTTCATCGCGCAGGTGAGCTTCAAGCGGATCGCGTGCATGCATTGCAGTAGCCACTTCCATTGCCAACTCTTGAGATAATCCACGCTTAATATAAATTTCTTGTAACTCCAGTAACTCCGCATCTGGATCTACTGATAGGTGCTCAATTTCGAGTAAACGATCTGACTCTTCAATATCATTTTGGGAGCGTACTGATACATACTCCCCAACTGCCATAGACATAGCGCCAGCCACAATTCCAGCAGCGCCCGCTGTGATTAGAAAACCTTGCGCATCCACACCTCCAGCTTTTGCCGCTGTTACACCAATCATTAGAGATGCTATTGATACCAAACCATCATTTGCACCGAGAACTGCAGCGCGTAACCAACCAGCACGATGGGTGCGATGATTAAGATTACGTTGGTATACATCTTCAAGGGCCATATAGAGAGCCTACCTGATCCACATTAAATTTCAGATGAAATCTAGACCTTCTTCTTCTTCTTCTTCTCTTGATTTCTATAGAAAAGCGCTAAACCTAAGATGAAAATAAAGATACTCGTCCATTGATTGACCCTAAGGCCAAAGAAATCGTGAGCTGAGTCGATACGCACTCCTTCGATGACGAATCGGGCGGCGGAGTAGCCGGCGATATAAATATAGAAGATAGATCCATCTCGCCATTTTCTTCCATATTTAATTAGCACAGCGGCCAGTAAAGTTGTCCAAATTGCTTCATATAAAAAGGTGGGGTGGAATGTTTCAAATAGCCCATAACCCCTTGGTCTGAATTTATAAGGTATTTCCAGCGCCCACCAAGTATCCAGTGGCCTGCCAAAGAGTTCAGCGTTAAACCAATTGCCAAAACGACCTATCGCTTGTGCAATTAATATTCCGGGGGCAAGAGCATCTAAGAAGAGGCGAAAAGACGGCAAAGTTCTCTCCTTTGCAATCCGGCGGTAGCTAAATAGCGCACCAAGCACACCGAGGGCGATCGCTCCCCAAATTCCCAATCCCCCATTCCATATTTTAAGGATCGCCAAGAGACTTCCGCCGTTACCAAAATATAATTCTGGCGAAGTAACCACGTGATAGAGACGTCCGCCGATAATCCCGGCAGGTATAGCGATTACCGCAACTTCAGAGACAACTCCGTTCAGATCTAGACCCGCGGAGTTCGCGTAACTTCGAAATCGCCTATCACCTAGCCAAATGGCGACCGCAATTCCTGCAATTATGCAAAGCGCATAGAAATGAAAGGTAAGAGGACCGATATCGATCTGCGACTGAGTCGGAGTCGGTATCGAAGTACGCATAGTTAGGCTTTGGAGACAGCGAGCATGAATTCTCCAAGGCTGTTGTAGGCCTTGTCACGATCGATCTCTTTACCGTTTATAAATACTGTTGGAGTTGAGTTGATATTGCGCTTGGCGCCTTCATTTGCCACATTTACAACCCAATCCTTGTATTCATTCTTGTTAACGCATTTCTCATATTCTTTGCTTGTTATTCCTAGCCCTAAGCTCAAAGTTGTGAAGTATGAAGAAGTCCACGCGCCAGAGTTCTCATTAGGCTGGTTGGCATACAGCAATTTATGGAACTGAATAAATTGACCCTCGTCAGCAGCACACCCTGCGGCATTGGCTGCTAATTGTGATTCAGGACCAAGGAATGAAAGGGGATGGTATGCGACCTTGGCTTTTTTGGTATTGATCAAATCTTCAATATATTCACCGACTATCCCCTCAAATCGCTGACATGCTGGGCATTGAAAATCTTCATAAATTTCAATGAAGGGAACATCTTTTAACTCTTTGTTAAAGACCATGCCGTAACCATCTTCAACTGAAACTATAGAAGGAGTAGCCGCATTTGTATTCGACTTCTTAGAAAGAAGGGTAGGAACAAGCATGATTAGCACAACTCCAAGAACTACCGCGATAACTAAATTGCGGGTGAAGTTATCTTTTCCACCTTTTGGGTTCTTTGCTTGCGCCATTCTTATGCCACTTCTTCCTGTGAGGATTTACGATTCTGGTTCTTATCTAATGAAAACTTGGTAGAAGGGTAGCGAATTAAATACGCGGCGAGAAATACCAGCCCTATATCCCTAAGAATTTCTTGTAAATACTTGGTCTGACCTGGCTCAACAGCGCCTCCCCCACCAAAGCACCCGCAATCAATATTTAGACCTCTAGCCCAAGCCTGCGCGATCGCAATGATAAATATGAACATTGTGAATCCACCGAGTGCGGCCATCACACGAGTGAGCGCTCCCAAGATTAAAAGCACACCAATTACAATCTCTACCGGGGGAAGAATCAGACCCAGCAGGTTGGCTACGGAGATCGGCAGCATTTCATATGCGCGAACTGCCATTTGCGACTTATCTGGAGTGCCTACCTTTAAATATCCGGCGAGAAATAGCACGCCTCCTAAAGTTAGCCGAACCACTAAACCAATCCAAGGTTGCAATATTACAAATCTATTCTTCATCTTCCCTCACGTACCCCTTTTGCTAACTCACGTGCCAATTCAGTTACCGCTTTTAGCCCTTCTTCTTCACTCGGTGCATCCTGCAACACTTTAATAAATGCCGAACCAACAATTACTCCATCGGCATAAGCAGCTACGCCTTTAGCTTGTTCCCGCGTTGATACACCTAAACCAACTGCAATGGGAAGATCTGTAGTTTTACGTACTCGTGCAACGAGATCCGCAGCACTTGACGAGACAGATGCACGCGCGCCAGTAACTCCCATCAAGCTTGCGGCATAGACAAATCCTCCACATTTGGAAGTAACCTGCGCTAAGCGCACATCCTTTGTGCTGGGCGCGACGACATAGATTGGATTAATTGTCGAATTCTCTGTTGCGCCAATCCAACCAACTGACTCTTCAATCGTTAAATCTGGAGTGATAACACCTGATCCACCATTTGCCGCGATTGCATCAGCAAATTCTGCAACACCAAAGCGTTCAATTGGATTCCAGTAAGTCATAACTACTGCAGGTACAGATGCAGCGGCAATTTTTAACGCTGCTAAGACTTCTTGAGCACCTGTTCCATTGGCGAGCGATGTAACAGCTGCTGCTTGAATCGTTGGGCCATCCATAACGGGATCGCTATATGGATATCCAATTTCAATCGCATCTACTCCCCCTTCGATAAAGGCGGCGATAACCCGATGACATCCCGCTTGGGATGGAAATCCGGCAGGTATGTAAGCAATGAGCGCTGCGCGATTTTCAGCGCGAACTTTTACAAAGAGTTGATCTAACGCGGTCATTAATCGAGAGGAATTCCAAAATAACTTGCGGCAGTCTGCACATCTTTATCGCCCCGACCTGAAAGATTTATAACGATAATTGCATCTTTGCCGAGTTCATTTCCTACCTGCATGGCACCGGCAAGAGCGTGCGCTGTTTCAATCGCTGGGATGATTCCTTCAGTCTTAGATAAGAGCGCAAAGGCGTGCATCGCCTGATCATCTGTAATAGCGCGATATTCGGCGCGACCGATGTCGTGCAAGTATGCGTGCTCTGGACCCACGCCGGGATAATCAAGACCTGCAGAAATTGAATGCGATTCAATAGTCTGTCCATTCTCATCTTGCAGAACGTAGGAGCGAGTTCCGTGCAGAACGCCAGGAGTTCCACCGGTAAGAGTTGCTGCATGGCGACCCGTTTCTACGCCATCACCACCAGCTTCTAGGCCGATTAACCGAACCGTCGGATCTGAAATAAATCGATGGAAGATACCAATCGCATTTGATCCACCGCCAACACAAGCTAGTACAGCATCTGGAAGGCGACCGGTGAGTTCAAGAACTTGCTCACGCGTTTCATCGCCGATAATTTTATGAAAATCTCTAACCATTGTCGGGAAGGGATGAGGGCCGGCGACGGTACCTAGCATGTAATGCGTACTTTCTACATTTGTAACCCAGTCACGCATCGCTTCGTTGATGGCATCCTTTAACGTGCGCGATCCGGATGTGACCGGAACAACTTGAGCACCTAACAATTTCATTCGCGCCACATTTAGCGATTGGCGTTTTGTATCTTCTTCGCCCATATAAACAACGCACTCCAGCCCCATTAACGCTGCAGCAGTTGCGGCGGCAACGCCGTGCTGGCCGGCACCAGTTTCGGCGATAATTCTTTTCTTACCCATTCGCTTGGTGAGTAGCGCTTGTCCAAGTACATTATTTATCTTATGGCTGCCGGTGTGGTTTAGATCTTCACGCTTTAAGATTATGCGCGCACCGCCGGCGTGTTCTGCAAAGCGCTTTGCTTCAGTAATAATGCTCGGGCGACCTGTGTAACTTCGATGAAGTTCGGCAAGTTCTCTAATAAAAGATGGATCGAGTTGCGAAGTACGATGAGCTTCTTCTAACTCTTCAAGTGCGCCAATCAACGCTTCCGGAACAAAACGTCCACCGTAAGGACCGAAGTGGCCCAATATGGCCGAGAGATCCTCGCGCTCTGAAATCGACATAGTTAAAGCCTACCCTTGACCTAATAAGGTGCGCATTGCCAAATTCGGGTCAGCAGATGTAACGAGGGCCTCACCCACCAATATGGCGTCGGCTCCGTGGCTTTGCGCAAATTCCACATCACCGCGGTGGCTGATACCTGATTCTGCAACACGGATAATCTCGTCTGGAATCTGTGGAATCAACTCCGCGAACGCTGCTGGATTAACCTCCAGCGTTTTTAAGTTTCGGGAATTTACTCCAACGATGCGCGGTGTAATTTCCATAGCACGCTCTAACTCATCCGCTGTATGTACTTCGATAAGTGCTGCCATGCCTAGCTCAGTTGCTAGATCATAGAAATCTCGTAATTGGCTCTTGGCTAAAGCGGCGACAATCAATAGCACCATATCTGCGCCATGTGCACGGGCTTCAAAGAATTGATACTCATCAACCATAAAATCTTTACGCAGAATTGGAATCGATACTCTGGCACGCACTGCAGTTAGATCTTCCAGTGATCCTTTAAATCTACGTTCTTCTGTTAATACGCTAATTACACTGGCACCAGCGTTCTCGTATTGTTCAGAAAGAGCAGCTGGATCACCTATTGCCGAAAGTTCACCCTTACTTGGTGATGAACGTTTTACCTCGGCGATAACTTTCATTTCATCACCTCGCAGCACTTGATGCGCATCCAAAGGCGCTGCTGCTTGTGACATTTGTTCGTGTATTTCACCTAATGATCTACGGCGTTTGGCTAAATCTTCACGCACGCCCTCGATGATCGAATCTAATACGCTCACTTTTCGCCACCGTCGCTACTCGGGTCTATTCCATTATCGAGCGCGCTCCAAGGAGTATGAATCTTTTGCTTACGCTCATATCGTGATGAAATATTGAAGCGGCGCGAAATTAGATAGACGAGTGCAATAATTACAACGAGAGAAAATAGAATAGGAGCAAGGTCAGACATCTAAGTGACTTTGCTTCCGCTAGATAATTTATTTGCAGCGCTAATCGCTCCCAAAACGGCCGCTGCCTTATTTAAACACTCTTGATTCTCTGATTCGGGATCCGAGTCAGCAACGACTCCAGCACCGGCTTGAACATAGGCCACCTTCTTATAAATAAGTGCGGTACGAATTGCGATGCAAGTATCGATATTGCCGGTGAAATCCAAGTAGCCAATTGCGCCTCCATATAAACCGCGGCGAGTTGGTTCTAACTCTTCAATGATTTCCATCGCCCGCGGTTTTGGGGCACCTGAGAGGGTTCCGGCTGGAAAGACAGCGAAGAGTGCATCAACTGG
The DNA here is from genome assembly GCA_945860245.1 of Bifidobacterium breve. Lineage (GTDB taxonomy): Bacteria > Actinomycetota > Actinomycetes > Nanopelagicales > Nanopelagicaceae > Planktophila. The sequence continues at coordinate 13,596 of CAMAPO010000005.1, read as the reverse complement.
TGAAGATTTTTCAGATAACTCTCCGATTACCGTTGAGACGATATGCATTACATGTGAGTACCGCTCAATGTGCATAAAATCAATAACTTCCACACTTCCTGGTGAACAAATGCGTCCTAAATCGTTGCGACCAAGATCTACCAACATCAAATGTTCGGCGCGTTCTTTAGGATCTGCCAATAACTCTTCACCTAGGCGGTGATCTTCTTCTGCTGAATCTGAACGTTTTCGGGTACCTGCAATTGGATGGACCATTACCTCTTTGCCGGTGACTTTAACTAGCGCTTCTGGGCTAGAACCAACAACTTCAACGCCATCGGTAAATCTAAATAGATACATATATGGGCTCGGATTGTGTAAGCGCAGCATTCGATAAACATCTAAAGCATCTGCATTGCATTCCATGGCAAAGCGCTGTGAGAGAACTATCTGGAAGGCTTCCCCCGCCAAAATCTCTTCCTTAGCCAGCGCAATCTTTGCCTTGTACTCATCCCCCGTTATATTTCTTGTAAATTTCGGTTCGATCTTCTGAGCTAATTCGGCGACAAATCCAGGAAGTGATCCCGCGAGATCTTTCTGCATTCGATCTAAACGTGATTGCGCATCGTCATAAGCCTGATCGACGCGCGCTCCGGTTCCGTCCCAATTAATAGCGTTGGCAATTAAGGTGACTGTTCCCTCCGCGTGATCCATTACCGCAAGATCGCTGGTTAACATAAATGCTAATTCAGGTAGATCAATATCTTTCTTTCCAAGAGATGGAAGTTTTTCTAGGCGACGAACCGAGTCATAACCTAAATAACCGACTAAACCGCCGGTAAGTGGTGGAAGACCTGTGATCTTGGGCGAGCGTAAATGTGCCGCCGAAAGTCTTAACGCTTCAAGCGGATCTATTCCAACTGGGGCACCTGCTGGTGTTGTCCCGACCCAAATCGCTTTTCCATCTCTCTCGCTTAAAGTTGCTTGGCTATTTGCGCCAATAAATGAGTAACGTGACCAAGCTCCCCCGTGTTCGGCTGATTCCAATAGAAATGTAGATGATGCGTTCTTAGCTAACTTGCGATAAATACCGATTGGAGTTTCACCATCTGCAAGAAGTTTACGGTAGACCGGAATTACATTAAAACTCTTGGCATACTCCTGAAATTCAGAACGTTGCATTAACGCTCACCTGCAGAAGGGTTTATGGATACTGGGTTGTGAAAACAACTTTGCTCGCCGGTGTGGCAAGCAGCTCCAACTTGTTCAACTTTTATTAAGAGCGCATCGCCATCGCAATCTAAAGAGATCGCTAAAACTTTTTGAGTATGTCCTGAGGTAGCGCCTTTCTCCCAAAGTTCATTGCGACTACGGCTCCAGTAGGTAGCCCGTCCCGACTTTAGAGTTAAAGCTAGGGAGTGGCGGTTCATATAAGCGAGCATTAAAACTTCACCAGTCGTGGCATCTTGGGCTATCGCAGGAATTAAATCGAGATCAGATTTTAAGCGCGCTGCAATATCCATAGGTAGATCGGCGGGTAGATCACTAGGCAGCTGCGCATCCATAGCCTTATTCTGCCTTAGGCGCTGTGGTTGTTGCGAATGGAATAACCCTGACCGCTCAAGTACTTCTTTACATCACTTATTCGGTGAATCCCGAAGTGAAATACGCTCGCTGCAAGTAAGGCATCAGCACCAGCATCAAGAGCAGCTCCAAAATCTTCGAGAGTTCCAGCACCGCCACTGGCGATTAGTGGGACATTCGAGATGGCGCGCACCGCAGTAATCATTCCGATGTCATAACCTGCGCGCGTGCCATCGGCATCCATTGAATTTAAAAGAATTTCGCCAGCGCCAAGTGTGCAAGCTTTCTCAACCCAAGTGAGTGCATCAAGACCTGCGCTCTGGCGGCCACCATGCGTTGTAACTTCAAATCCTGATTCGGTACGAGCGCGACGAGCATCAACTGAAATAACTAAAACTTGCGAGCCAAAGCGATCAGCAATTTCCGCGATTAGCTCGGGCCGGGCGATTGCAGAAGTGTTTATCGAAACTTTATCTGCGCCCGCACGTAGTAAACGATCTACATCTGCAACGCTGCGGATTCCGCCGCCCACAGTGAGTGGGATAAAGACTTGCTCAGCAGTTTTACGGACCACATCTAAGGTAGTTTCACGATCTGAACTACTGGCAGAGATATCTAAAAAGGTTAACTCATCTGCGCCTTCTAGATTATATAAATTTGCCATCTCGACCGGATCACCAGCATCAACGAGATCGGTAAAGTTGACTCCCTTAACAACGCGCCCATCTGTGACATCTAGGCAAGGGATGATGCGGATTGAGAGCGCCATTTATTTAGCGCCCTTTGTTAAGGCCAGCGCTTCTTGGAGAGTGAAAGCACCGGCGTATAAAGCTTTGCCAACAATTGCGCCTTCAACGCCGATCTCATTTAAAGCAGATAGCGCAGAGATATCGGCCAAAGATGAGATACCACCGCTAGCAACAACTGGTTTCTTGGTAGCGCTACAAACTTCGCGCAGTAAATCTAGATTTGGACCTTGTAAGGTTCCATCTTTAGTCACATCGGTTACTACATAGCGGGCACAGCCATCACTTTCTAAACGCGCCAGAGTTTCAAAGAGATCTCCGCCTTCTTTCGTCCAACCACGTGCGGCGAGAACATGGCCGCGTACATCTAAACCAACTGCGATTCGATCGCCGTACTCTGCAATTACACGAGCCGTCCATTCAGGGTTTTCTAGCGCGGCCGTACCAAGATTTATACGGCGACAGCCCGTGGCAAGTGCGCGTTTTAACGACTCATCATCGCGAATACCACCAGAGAGTTCTACCTTTATATCTAAACGTCCAACAACCTCGGCCAGTATTGCGCTGTTATCTCCGCGACCGAATGCCGCATCAAGATCTACCAAGTGCAACCACTCAGCGCCTGCTGCTTGAAATTCTAGAGCGACTTCAAGTGGTTGACCGTAAACGCTCTCGCGTGCGAGTTCACCTTGCACCAGTCTTACGGCGCGGCCATCTTTAACGTCTACCGCAGGCAGAAGTTCCAAGTAATTTAATGTGCTCAAAGTAAACCCACCCAATTTTTAATTAATTGAAGTCCAGCATCGCCAGATTTCTCAGGGTGAAACTGTGTAGCGCAGATTGCGCCATCTTCTACGGCGCTGAGAAATTTCTCGCCGTAGGTTGTCCACCCTTGTGCAGAGCCAACGCTGAATTTAGCGGCATAAGAATGGACAAAATAGAAAGATTGATCTGCAACGCCGTTGAAGAGTTGTGATGGTCCAGTAACTGCAACGGTATTCCATCCCATATGCGGCAAGATCGGCGCAGCTAACTTGGTGATGCTCTCTTGCCAAATTCCTACGCCCTGATGTAGTTCGGTACTTGCATACTCATCACCATCGCGAAAGAGAATCTGCATGCCAACACAAATACCAAGCGTTGGACGCTTTGCGGCGACTCGCGCCCGAACTATTTCATCTCCCCCGATTGCAACCAATCCACGCATACAAGCGGCAAAGGCTCCAACGCCGGGAACAACCAGGCCAGCGGCATTTAGCGCAGTGTCACGATCGGATGTAACTACAACTTCAGAGCCACTGCGTTCAAGGGCGCGTTGTGCCGAACGTAAATTACCTGACCCGTAGTCAAGGATTGCAATCACTATTAGAGCGAACCTTTTGTGGAAGGAACTCCTGCGATTCCACCATCAAGTGAGACTGCATCACGAAGTGCGCGAGCTACTGCTTTAAATTGCGCTTCAAATACGTGGTGAGCGTTACGCCCCTCAAGCACGCGGATATGAAGTGCGATACGAGCTTCGGCAACGATTGACTCCCAGATATGTTTTCCAAGAGTGGTATCAAATGTTCCGATCAACTCAACGATTTCTGGTTGGCGGTGCACTAAGTATGGGCGTCCCGAAAGATCTACCGCTGCCTGAACTAGAACTTCATCAAGTGGCACCATTGCATCACCAAAGCGACGAATTCCAACCTTATCGCCGAGGGCTTCGCGCAACGCCTGACCAAATGCCAAGGAGGTATCTTCAACGGTGTGGTGCGAGTCGACATCAACATCGCCTGTGGTCTTAACCGTTAAATTAAAACCGGAGTGCTTGCCTAGTTGCGAGAGCATATGGTCAAAGAACGGAACGCCTGTATCTACCGAGATCGCACCTTCACCATCTAAATTTAATTCGACGATTACGTGTGACTCTTTCGTCTTACGTTCTACGCGGGCTGTTCTCATTGGCGTTCTCCATTCAAGATCTCTTGCAGGGCGGCGATAAATTTCTGGTTCTCGGCCTCATTGCCAATGGTCATACGTAAGTGTCCTAATAATCCCACATCTCTAATGAGAACACCGCGATCTAGAAGTAGGCGCCACAGGTGGGCTGGTTCCTGGCCAAATCCAGTAAATAAGATGAAGTTGGCTTGGCTGGCGATTACTTGCAAGCCCATCTTCGCTAACTCCGTGGCTACATAATCACGGGATTTAATGAGTGATGAGACGGTACCTAATAATTCACTTTGAAATTCCAGAGCAACCTCGGCTGCCGCCTGCGTTAGTGAACTTAGGTGATACGGCAGGCGAACTAAGTACATAGTCGAAATAACTTCAGCATCTGCAATTAAATATCCCAGGCGAGCTCCAGCAAAGGCAAATGCTTTGCTCATTGTGCGGATAACAACCAAGTTAGGGTATTTCGCAATTAGCGTGACAGCAGATGGCAACTTTGAGAACTCGGCATAAGCCTCATCAACAACTAATAAGCCATTTACCTTCGCTGCAGCATCGGCTAACTGAGAAATCTCATCCAAGGTCACAGTTGTCCCAGTTGGATTATTAGGGGTGGTGATAAAAGTTAGCGCAGGCTTTACCGCCAAAATTTCCTGTAGCGCTTTAACGATATCGAGTGAGAAATCTGCGCGACGTCCCCCATCGCACCACTCAACACCAATTACCTTTGCGATCAACGGGTGCATGGAGTAAGAAGGTGTAAATCCAAGTGTTGGTCTATCACCAAATGCCATAAAGAGTGACTGAATAATTTCATTACTGCCATTGGCTGCCCAAACTTGCTCGGCATCAAATGAGGTGCCAGAAAGGTTATTGATAAAGGAGGCTAGCGAATTACGCAGTACAAGCGCATCACGATCTGGATAGCGATTTAAGGTAAGTGCGACTTGATGAGTGCGGTCAGCGATCGCCTTCGCCAACGCCGGAGATGGCGCATATGGATTTTCATTGGTATTTAAGATCGCATCAGCTGGAACTTGTGGCGCACCGTATGGAGAAAGTGGTTTTAGATCTTGGCGTAGCGGCAACCAATCAGGCCATTTCTTATCGCTCATAAATTCTCCAGACGCGCAGACATCGCTTCACCGTGTGCTGGTAAATCTTCCGAATTCGCCAGCGTGATGACAGTCGGAACCAAATCTACAAATGCTGCTTTGCTGTATTCAATGTAGTGAATACCTCGCAAGAAAGTTTGGACTGAAAGTCCGCTGCTGTGGCAGGCGCAGCCTCCAGTTGGTAACACGTGGTTGGATCCAGCAGAATAATCTCCGAGTGACACCGGCGAGAACCTGCCGATAAATACTGCGCCAGCGTTACGAATCTTTAGCGCATCTACTGCGGCGTTAGAGGTTTGAATCTCTAAATGTTCGGCGGCATAGGCATTAACTACATCGATACCTTGCGAAATCGAGTCAACTAAGACAATTGCAGATTGAACACCAGATAAAGCTTCACGGATTCGCGCACTGTGTTTAGTGGCAGCGACTCGAACTTCCAGTTCTCTCGCCACCTGTGCAGCTAATTCAGTAGATGTGGTCACCAAAACTGCGGCAGCGATCACATCGTGCTCTGCTTGGCTAATTAAATCTGCCGCTACATCGGCGGCAATGGCGCTCTCATCTGCCAAGATCGCAATCTCGGTTGGTCCCGCCTCGGAATCAATTCCAATAACACCACGAAGCGCACGCTTTGCAGCCGCAACATAAATATTTCCTGGGCCAGTAACCAGATCGCACTTTTCGGATAGGCCTTCCATGCCATAAGCAAAGAGCGCTATCGCCTGTGCGCCGCCAATGGCATAAACCTCTTTTATCCCAAGCAGTGCACACGCCGCCAAAATTGTTGGGTGTGGCGATCCCCCAAACTCTTTCTGCGGCGGCGAAGCAACTGCGATGCTAGATACTTCTGCGATCTGCGCTGGAATCACATTCATTAAAACGCTACTTGGATAAACGGCGCGACCGCCCGGAACATATAAACCGACGCGATCGACGGGAATCCAACGTTCGGTGACAACCCCACCATCTACTACCGTCGTGCTCTTATCAGTGCGCTTCTGATCTTCATGCACCTGACGAATTCGAGAGATGGAGAGTTCTAGTGCGGCACGTACTGCCGGATCTAGATTTGCTAGCGCAGTATCCAATTGGTGCTGACTCACGCGAATTGATTCAGGCTTTACCCCATCAAACTCTTCGGCAAGTTTTAAAAGTTCTGCTTCATCGCCGTTTTTCACACGTTCCAGAATGGGCTCAATAGCGCGTATCGCAGTTACGATATCCAGAACTGCACGTGGGATCGCCCGTTGATAGCCCGCCTTGCTTAGGGCTTGGCCACGTAAATCGAGCGTGCGAATCATAAGTTAAGTCTAACGGCTAGGTAATTACTCCCGCGCTTGAATATCAGTAGCTAAGAATTACTAAAACTAGATGCGAACTAGGCAATCTGGCCCAAGAATCGATTTGAGATCAGCGCTCAAACTTGGAGATGCTGTGACCAGCGCATCAATTTTCATAGTGGTAAATACCCCTTGATCATCGATCTGCATATGGACCTCACGTTTTCCAGGATGTGAGCGAAGAATCTCCTTCATGCGATCGACAATTGGTGGTGTGCATTGGGAAATTGGCAGAGAAATCAGGAGCGGTCCAACTGGTCCAGTTGAGATATCAAGTGATTTCATTTCAAGGGCGGTGAAACGAACGACATCGTCGCGGCGCTCAAAGCGCCCGCGCACAGTTACCACACGATCTTCAATCAGAGTTAGCGCATATTGGTTGTACACATTTGAGAAAAAGAGGACTTCAACTGCGCCTTCTAAATCTTCCAACGTGACGATCGCCCAAGATGATCCCGTTCGTGAAACTTTCCGTTGCACACCTGTTATTAACCCACCCAAGGTTACGAAACCATCTGGTGTGCTTTCATCGGCTAGCAGAGAGCTGATAGACATATCAGTATTGGAGCGCAGTATATGTTCGACCCCTAGCAGCGGATGGTCGGAGACATAGAGTCCGAGCATTTCGCGTTCAAATGTAAGCAACGTTGTCTTATCCCATTCGAAAGTTGGGATTTCTATATCTACTCCAGCGACTTGGGTCATAGAGTCCCCACCAAATAGATCAAATTGACCGATCGCCTCAGCGCGCTTTGTTTCGATAACCGAGTCAATCGCTTCCAAGTGAATAGACATCAAACCTTTACGTGGATGTTGCAGCGAATCAAATGCGCCACCCTTAATCAAAGATTCAATGGTCTTCTTATTGCAGACTTGTGCATCTACTTTGGCAAGGAAATCACCGAAAGAAGTAAATGAACCCTTGGCTACGCGTGAGGCCTTAATCGATGCGACAACACCTTCTCCAACATTTCTGATCGCAGCAAGGCCAAAACGAATATCTTTTCCACGCGGGGTGTACTCGGCATTTGATTCATTTACATCAGGGGGCAGAACCTTAATTCCCATTCGACGACACTCAGATAGATAGAGCGCTGACTTATCTTTATCATCACGAACGCTCGTTAAAAGCGCGGCCATATATTCAGTTGGGAAGTTAGCCTTCAAATATGCAGTCCAGAAAGAGACGACTCCATAGCCGGCGCTATGTGCGCGGTTAAAGGCGTAATCCGAGAATGGAATCAGAACATCCCACAGACGTTTGATGGCTGCAGTTGAGAAACCATTCTCTTTCATACCAGCCTCAAATGGCACATATTCTTTATCTAGAATCTCTTTATTCTTCTTACCCATCGCCTTACGCAATAAATCTGCACGACCCAATGAGAAACCGGCAACTTTCTGAGCGATCGCCATTACTTGCTCTTGGTAGACAATTAAGCCGTAGGTATCTCCCAGTATTTCCTGCAAGACATCAGAGAGTTCGGGATGGATTGGCTCAACTGGTTTACGGCCATTCTTACGATCGGCATAGTTATTGTGCGCGTTCTCTCCCATTGGTCCAGGGCGATAAAGCGCGATCACTGCTGAAATATCTGCAAAAGAATCAGGGGCCATGCTCCGCAAGAGTGCGCGCATTGGTCCACCGTCTAGCTGGAATACTCCCAGAGTATCTCCGCGCGATAAAAGCTCAAAAGTTTTCTGATCAGCAAGTACGAGATCTTCTAGAACCACATCAACGCCTTGGTTCTCTTTAATATTTAAGAGCGCATCATCTAAAACAGATAAGTTACGTAGACCTAAAAAGTCCATCTTGAGCAGACCAGTTGATTCGCATGCACCCATATCAAATTGGGTGATAATCGCGCCATCTGCTTCTCGGCGATGGATTGGGATGACATCTAATAGCGGCTCACGCGAAAGGATGACACCAGCGGCATGAACTCCCCATTGGCGCTTTAGGCCTTCCAAACCTTTTGCTAAATCAACAACCTTCATTGAATCAGGATCAGAGTTATAGAGGTCGCGAAATTCACCAGCTTCGCCGTGGCGTGGATCTTTAGAATCAAAGATGCCAGAGAGCGAAATATCTTTACCCATTACAGAAGGTGGGAGCGCTTTAGTTAATTTTTCACCGATTACATATGGATAGCCAAGTACGCGCGTGGCATCTTTAATTGATTGCTTTGATTTAATCGTGCCATAGGTAATGATCTGGGCTACACGATCTTCGCCGTATTTCTCTGTGGCATATTTGATCATTTCGTTGCGACGACGTTCATCAAAGTCCAGATCGATATCAGGCATCGAGATCCGTTCTGGATTTAGGAAGCGCTCAAATAAAAGTCCATGTTCAATTGGATCTAATCCAGTGATTCCTAATACGTAAGCAACAAGTGAGCCAGCTGCTGAACCACGACCAGGCCCGACGCGGATTCCGACTTTCTTGGCATACGAGACCAAGTCGGCTACAACGAGGAAGTAGCCAGGAAAGCCCATCTTAAGCATTACACCTAATTCGTAATTTAACCTTTCCTTATATTGATCAGTTAAGCGATCTCCAAATTTAGCGACCAGGCCGCGCTCGGCTTCTTTACGTAGCCAGCTATCTTCGCTTTCTCCTTCTGGGACAGCGAAGGCAGGCATTAAATTTTCACCTTCTCGCAATTTAACGTTACAACGTTCAGCGATTAGCAAGGTGTTATCGCACGCTTCGGGAAGGTCGCGGAAAAGTTCACGCATCTGCGCTGGTGTCTTCAAGTAAAATTCATCGTTATCGAATTTAAAGCGCTTGGGATCGGCCAGCGTTGAACCTGATTGCACACAGAGCAGCGCCGCGTGGGCAGCGGCATCAGCGTGGTGGGTGTAGTGAAGGTCATTTGTAGCAAGTAGTGGCAACTTAAGTTCACGCCCTAATTTAAGGAGGTCTTCTTTTACTCGCGTTTCGACATCTATGCCATGATCCATTAGCTCTAGAAAGAAATTACTCGCGCCAAAAATATCGCGGTAATCACTTGCGGCTCGTAAGGCGTCTTTATAATTTCCCATACGCAAACGTGTCTGTATTTCTCCACCGGGACAACCAGTTGTTGCAATCAGCCCATCTGCATATTGTGAAAGTAGTTCGCGATCCATGCGCGGCTTGTAGTAATAGCCTTCAAGCGAAGCCAGAGAAGAGAGCCGAAATAGATTCTTTAGCCCATGGTTATTTTCGGCGAGTATCGTCATGTGCGTATATGCGCCGCCGCCAGAGACATCATCATCTCCACCGCTAGCCCATTGCACGCGCTTCTTTTCAAAACGCGATTCTGGCGCAACGTAGGCTTCTATTCCAATAATTGGTTTTACACCAGCGCTACTTGCTTGCTTGTAAAATTCAAAAGCGCCAAAGACATTTCCGTGGTCAGTCATAGCTATCGCTGGCATCTCCAGACGCGCTACCTCTTCAACTAAATCGCCCACCCGTGCCGCACCATCGAGCATTGAATATTCGGTATGGACGTGCAGATGCACGAAAGAGTCTTTTTTACTCACAGGAGTTGGGTTTGCAGTCGTCACAGTTTCTCAATATTAGTCTCTGGGCTAGTCAGAAGGCCGAAGTTACGGCAGAACCGCATCGGAGAGCAATCCCAAGCAAGCCTGAAGGTCAGGTGCATAGGGAGCGTTAAAAACCAATGCTTGCTTGGTAACGGGGTGAGCGAAGCGAAGTTCTAGCGCGTGTAACCAAGGTCGCGACATCTTTAGAGATTTACCGAGGACTGGATCTGCGCCATAAGTTGTATCGCCAACGAGTGGATGATTTAACGCAGAAAAATGGACGCGGATTTGATGGGTGCGCCCAGTTTCAAGTTCAACTTTAACTAGGGAGACTGATCTATAAAATTCAATTACTTCGTAATGCGTGATGCTCTCTTTGCCTTCAGCGATTACCGCGAAGCGATGATCTTCTTTCGGATGTCGATCTATTGGCGCATCAATAGTTCCGGTAATTGGATCCAGATGCCCTTGCACTAAGGCATGGTAAATTTTTTCCACTTCACGGTCTCGAAAAGCATCTTTCAACTTTGTGTAGGCGCGATCACTCTTTGCGACGATCATCAAACCACTTGTGCCGACATCAAGGCGATGTACGATTCCTGCTCTTTCCGCCGGACCTGACGTTGAAATTGTGTATCCAGCAGCGGTGAGCGCGCCGACAACAGTTGGTCCCATCCATCCCGGACTGGGGTGAGCGGCGCATCCCACAGGTTTATCAACGACAATAATATCTTCATCATCATAAACAACTCGTAAGCCCTCTAAAGGTGTCAATGGAATTGGATCTTGATTGAGCGGTTCTGGCATTAACACATCGATTACTTGTCCGCTAGTTACTCGTTCTGATTTCGCCATAGCGCGACCACTGGTTCGGATATCACCATCTTCCAGTAGACGCACAATTGTGGTGCGCGATAGACCGAGAACGCGAGTGAGTGCGCTATCGATACGTTCGCCGGCCACACCTTCAGGAACGCTTAAAGTGCGCGGTTCGCGTGACATCTAAGCTCCCATCGGTGAGATATTACGTATTGAAAGAATGACAGCAATTGTTGCTGCAACCACAATAGCGCTATCTGCCAAGTTAAAAACCGGCCAATTCGGTATTTGGATCCAGTCAATTACATGTCCTGTGAAGAAGCCAGGAGCGCGAAAAATCCGATCGGTCAGGTTGCCGAGGATTCCTCCTAAGGCCAGTCCTAGAACGATCGACCAACCAAAAGAGGTAATTTTTATTGAGTAGTAGGTAATTGTGGCGACAACTAAAATCGCAAAGATTGTGAAAATAATTGTCGCGCCCTGCGCCAGACTAAAGGCTGCTCCAGAGTTCTTGACCAGAGTTAACTGGAGAAATTCTCCAAGCAATTTAACTGGGTTACGAGAATCAAGTGAATTAAGCGCCCAACTCTTTGTTGCAAAATCTAGAAGCCAGATCGCCCACGCGATCGCATAAAGTCTCTTCCAGTGTGTAGAAAGTTGGCGCACTTTAGCGCCGCTCTTCCTTCTGCTTACAGATCATGCAGAGGGTTGCGCGTGGGAAAACTTGTAAACGCGCCTTACCGATCGCGTTGCCACATTCTTCACAACTTCCATAAGTCTTACTGTCTATGCGATCTAGCGCGCGTTCTGTTTGCAAGACCATATCGCGGGCATTTATGACAAGTGACATTTCGTGTTCGCGTTCAAAGGTTTTAGTTCCGGAATCTGCTTGATCATCGCCAGCACCTTCACCTGAATCTGAAATTAACTCATTCATTTCCGCTTCAACAACAGCGAGCTCTCGCTGCAGGCGCGCTAAGTCTTTGGCAATATCCGTGCGAATAGCTTTTAACTCTGCCGCAGTCCATGGCGCTTCACCATCACTTGCGGTAACTGGAGTTGGAGCGGCTTTAATTGGCTTTAGTGGAGCAACTTTCTTACCACTCTTAACTGGGCGTGGTGGTGGAGGCATTACTAGACGTCGCTCTTCAATTACAGGTGTTGTTACGGGGGCGACAACTGTTGCAACGCTAACGGTCTGTGATTTCTCATCAACGGTAAGGGTGGTCTTTCCAACTTTAGAAGGAAAGGGGCGACCCGGTGCTTTTTTGGCTGGAGCTTTTTTGGCTGGAGCTTTTTTGGAAGGGGTTTTTTTGGAAGGGGTTTTTTTGGCAACTTTCTTCGCAACCTTTTTGGCAGGGGCTTTCTTTCCTACCTTTTTCGCCCCTTTTTTGACAGCAGCTTTTTTGGCTACGGCTTTCTTTTTTGCTGGCACGCCGCGCACCTTATGCTCTTTTACCGCTAAGACCAACTTTGCCACTCAGATCCACTGTAATTTCTTACCTACTGCTGCGCATTTTCTTGCGCTATCTCTAAGACCCGACGGCGTTAGACTCTCCACCTTATGACAATTCGCCCAGTTCCTGCTCAAATCGACCTTCCAGCAATGGAGCGTTCGATCTTGGAGTTCTGGCGCGAACACGCGATTTTTGAAACCAGCACCGCAGCACGCCAGAGCGGTCAGCCCTGGACTTTTTATGAAGGACCGCCGACTGCAAATGGCATGCCCGGTACACACCACATTGAAGCGCGCGCCTTTAAAGATGTCTTCCCTCGTTATCAGACAATGAAAGGCAAGTACGTCACTCGTAAGGCTGGATGGGATTGTCACGGACTTCCGGTTGAAATTGCAGTTGAGAAAGAGTTAGGTTTTTCTGGCAAGGGCGATATTGAGAAATATGGAATCGCTGCTTTTAACGATAAATGTCGCGATTCGGTAACTCGTCACGTCGATGCATTTACAACGATGACAAACCGCATGGGTTTTTGGGTTGACTTTGATCAGGCTTATTGGACGATGGCTCCAGAATATGTAGAAAGTGTTTGGTGGAGTTTAAAAGAGATCTGGAAGAAAGGTCTCCTGGTTCAAGATCACCGCGTTGCTCCATATTGCCCGCGATGCGGAACTGGGCTCTCAGATCACGAACTTGCTCAAGGATATGAAACTGTTACTGATCCATCAGTTTATGTGCGCTTTCCGGTTACATCTGGCGAACTTGCCGATCTCGGAGCCGCACTTCTGGTTTGGACAACTACACCTTGGACCCTAGTTTCAAATACCGCAATTGCAGTTAACCCAGATGTTGATTATGTAGTTGCCGAAGTTATCGTTGAAGATAACCGAGAAGTATTAGTTGTGGCTCAGCCACTTATCTCGGCTCTATCTGGGGAAGTAAAAATTCTCAAGACCATTAAGGGTAAAGATCTAGAACGCGTAACCTACAAGCGCCCCTTAGATTTAATTGATATCCCTGACTCTCACTTTGTCGTGCTTGCTAATTACGTAACCACTGAAGATGGAACTGGCCTGGT
>CAMAPO010000004.1 GCA_945860245.1 Bifidobacterium breve | reverse complement strand
CATTTTCTAAATGTACAACTTTCATCCACCATTCAATGAGAAAAGACAAAAATAGTTGTGGCTCGGGACAGGATCGAACTGTCGACCTCACGATTTTCAGTCGCGCGCTCGTACCAACTGAGCTACCGAGCCAATATTTATTTATTATTAAATTATTTAGAACTTAAAAAAGAAGAGAGTGTGTGGACACTCTCTTCTCGCGACCCGGACGGGACTTGAACCCGCGACCTCCGCCGTGACAGGGCGGCGCGCTAACCAACTGCGCTACCGGGCCTTAAAGATAGAAAACATAAGTGGCTCTTATGTCACCTTAAAGCCTTTTTATAACTTTGTGCCGAATAAATTCAGCCTTGCAGTTTGCCAAAATTCTTTGGCCTTGCGTGCCCCCAACGGGATTCGAACCCGTGTTACCGCCGTGAAAGGGCGATGTCCTAGGCCCCTAGACGATGGGGACGTTTGAGGCTCGCAAATCGTACCCGTTAGAGGGGTGCAGACCAAAATCGGTTAAATCACTGCCCTGAAATCGCAGGAATCAAGGATTTTTAAAGAAGTGACCACTGAATCGTGATTGAGACAGTTACATCTTGCTCTCCCAAATCAACAACCGTTGCTTCAGAATCTGCTGCCTTTCCCATCGCCATAATTGGTGGATAACTGATCGGACTTGAGTTTTCAACTAAATAATTTACGCGCCCAAGTTTGACATCTAACAACTTCGCATATGAAGTTGCCTTCGCTTTAGCATTCATAACCGCATCGGCGCGCGCTGATTCAGTTGCTTTAGATGAATCAAGAACAAAGGGAGTAACGCCTTGAATCTGCAGATCATCGCCGCCTGCTGCGACTACCGCGTCAACGACTGCCCCAGCATTTTCTGCATTTCTAATGGTAACAACGAAACTTTGAGACCCACGATAACCAATTATGACAGAACCTTTTTCTTGCGTGTAGTTATATTCGGGAAGGACCGAGATGCTCTGAGTTGCGATATCTTTCTTTGCAATTCCAGCCTTTGTCAGCGCTGCGCGAACTGCTGCAGCTGCCGTTGAAGTCTTGGACATGGCTACCTTATTTGATACGGCTACAACCGAAACATTGGCATTTAATCGAACCGCATCTGGAGTTACCTTTATGGAACCCGAAGAGTTAACGGTCACATAACGCGCTTCAGGCGTTGCAGCTTCTGCAGGAAGGGACGCGGCAATACCTCCGGCTAAGGCGAGTGCGATTAATGTGGCGGCTATCTTGCGAACACGTGTTGTAGTCATGGGTTAAGTATCTCCTATTTATTTACTTATGGCTGTGAGGGAACTGTGAAAATCATGTGATTCTGAGCGAGCGATATAAATCTGCGTGATCTTTCAGCATCCGTTCCAACGAGAAATACTGGGTAGCTCTCGCCCTACCCGCCTCACCCATAATCTTGCGTAACTGGGCATCTCTTACTAACTTTTCGATCGCATCGGCCATATCCAAGGCGCTCTTTGAGGTTAAATACCCAGTGCTCTCGCTTATGACAATATCTGAAATCGAACCGACCTCAGTAGCAACTATTGGCAGACCAGCTTGCGCGGCCTGAATCAGAGTAAGTGGGATACCTTCGTTATCAGAAGTTAAAATCGCGATATCACTGGCGGCAAAAATCTGAGCAATATCGCTGCGCCAACCTAAAAAAGTCATATTTAACTGCTCACCTTTGGCGCGCGCCTTAGAACTTTCAAAGAGTTCGCCTTCGCCAGCGACCAAGAAGCGCAGATCTAAACCACGCTGCTTGCATTCATTTGCCACATCCAATAAGCGATCAGGTCGCTTTATTTGAGTCAAGCGCCCGACAAAAGTTATATAGAAAGTTTGGGTGCTGAGTCCCAGAGAATTCTGTGCATCTTCTTTAGAGAATTTCTTAGGTGTAGGCAGCCCCGGAAAGAAGACCCGGTATTTTTCTGCTTTGCCGATACCAGCAGCGAGCAACTCATCTTTAACTTTACTCCCGATAGCAATTAGCACTTTGGTGCGAGCTGCGAAGAACTTCTCAATCAAAATAACTGCCTGCGTCATTGTTTTACTGAAGTAACCATGCAGCAAATGCCCGTGGAAAGTATGTACCCGAACCGCTCCACGGCCAGCCAGCAAAGATGCCGCTCTTCCGAGCACTCCTGCCTTAGCGGTATGGGTGTGAATCACATCTGGTTTGTATTTACGGATCAGTGAGACCAAGCCAAAGAAAGCTTTTAAATCTGCAATTAAAGAAACTGATCGCCCAAGGCCTGCAATACGCGTTGCCTTTACATCTTTTGCCACCGTATCCAAATAATCGGCTTCATTCTCATCGCAGAAGCCAGTTACGAGAATCTGCTCAATCGCTGATTTATCCAGTCCGCGCATCAACTCAGCCACAATTACTGCAGGACCGCCCACATTCATGCGGGCGATTATCTGCATAACCTTTACATGCGAAGCCATGTGGTTATCTTCTCGCAAAAAGGCGCGATAATTGCGCACATGACCGCCGGCGAATTCGTCTCCAACTGCACCGCTGATGCGCTCACATCGGCAGCCCAATTACTAAAAGCTGGTGGTTTAGTCGCACTTCCTACCGAGACCGTTTATGGCCTCGGCGCCGATGCTACAAATAAAGATGCTGTCGCTCGTATTTATAAAGTTAAGGGCCGCCCGGCAGATCATCCGTTGATCGTACATATCCATTCCATGCAATCACTTGCTGATTGGGCAGATGAGATCCCAAGTTATGCAATCTCTCTTGCTCGTGATTTCTGGCCCGGGCCAATGACTTTAGTTTTAAAGCGATCTATTTTGGCTGAAGATTTTGTAACTGGCGGCCAACCCACAGTTGGGCTGCGAGTTCCAGACCATGTGATTGCACTTGCGCTCTTATCTGAATTTGCAAAGACCGGCGGCAAAGGAATTGCTGCACCAAGTGCCAATCGCTTTGGACATGTTTCACCAACAACTGCACAAGCGGTTCAGGATGAGATCGGTGAATACCTAGATACGCAGGATTTAATCCTTGATGGTGGACCTTCTCAAGTTGGGGTTGAATCAACAATTATTGATTGCACATCAGATGCACCGCGGATCTTGCGCCCCGGTGCAATCACAATTGAAATGATCGAAGACTCAACCAGCCTAAAAGTTTCTAGTGCAGGGTCGAATATTCGAGTTAGCGGTTCACTAGAAAATCATTATGCACCAAATGCAACAGTTAATTTAAATAGAACGCCAATTGCTGGCGAAGGCTTTATTGCACTTGCTGATATTCAAACACCGGCAAATGTGATTCGCCTGGCTGCTCCAAATTCGGTAGAAGATTTTGCACGAGTTATGTATGCCGCACTTCGTGCAGGTGATGCACAGGGACTTAAATCAGTTGTAGTCACCGAACCTGTTGGAGATGGTTTAGCGCTTGCCATTCGCGACCGCTTAATGCGAGCGTCAAAAGGGCGGTAAAAATCCGCTACGATACGGCGAGTGTTTGGCAGTTATTTAGCCAAATTACAGTGGGGCCTATAGCTCAGTCGGTAGAGCAACGGACTTTTAATCCGTGGGTCGACGGTTCGAGCCCGTCTGGGCCCACTCATCAGTCCTTTTAGTAGGCCAGACCACGCCTGTGTACTTCCTCTGCTGCTCCTTCCAAATGGAGAATAGCAAAGGTAATGACTCTGTCGTCATCCATCTTTGTAAAGTCAAACTTTGTGCAGGGCGTATTTAACATCATCGGTTCTTCTATCATTTGAACTTCTTTACTTTTTTTGAGCGGTATTGGCTTAGTCAAGGAGTTAATTTTCTTTTCATCCCAATAATTCCCAATTCTCTAGGTATTTATCCATCCAGCCATCAGGCGTATATTCATTCTTCAATCGAAACGAATTGCTTATCCATCTCATATTGGTCTCGTTGTGCTTTTGACCCTTACTTCCTGGCGTCTTCAGCCAAGTCTGGTGTCCTCTTTTGATTACTTTTGCAACTATTTTGGCGGGAATCACATACACCTGTGGATTGTCTTCTCCAAGATTTACGAAACAGTAAAACAAATCAATTTCTGTAATTGTTTCGTCCTTGACATTCATAGGCCAGCCAACTCGAGTCCTTGAACCGGAGGTGGTCTTAACTTGAATCAATACCGGTCGCCCTCCATCAAGTGGATTAACCAAAATATCCGCTTTTCTTACGCCCCGCGGCGCCTGAGAAGCAAGAATTCCCTTTGCTAGTAGTCTTGATAAAACTAGATGCTCACCTGCAGCACCTACAAGTTGCTTGTCACGATTCATCTCTTCACCCTAATAGTTCCCATTTTTCAAGATACTGCTCTATCCACCCATCTGGGGCGGAATCAAACTTGTCTTTATATTGATTTTGGATCCGCCGCATTTTTGTATAGTTGCGCTGTTGTCCTTTAGCGCCCGGCGTTGCCAGCCATTTAATCATTTCATCGGTTACAACAGTCGCAACAATCTCGGATGGAATAACATAAACGTCACTGTCGATATCTCCAAGGGCCACGAAACAATAGAAAATGTTTGGGTCTACCATTTTTTCGTGCTTCTCACTCATATGCCAGCCATTATTGATGTTCTTGCCAGTAATTGTTTTGACCTGAATTAGACGCGGAGGCTTGTCATCAAGGTGGTTGACCAAGATATCTACTTTGGCTGCGCCAGGTGGCGCCTGCGCTGCCAAATATTGGCGGTTCAGTAGACGAGATAAAACTAGGTGCTCACCTGCAGCTCCGACCAATTGTGTATCTCTCTTCATCTCTTGACCTTACTCAACTCTATGACCTTTGCCTAGGCTCGTTGACCTCGGAATTAGTTAATACGCCCAATAATTTTAAAGCAGGTAAATAATTTGTTAAGCCTTTCCAACCATCATCCTTAGGCTGTCTCGAGCGGGGGTCCTCGATCTTTAGTTGGTCTAATGTATATCCCGCTTTACCAAAGTTACACGAGTAACAACTAGTAACTAAATTATCTAGTTCCGTTCCTGCCCCTAAAGCATACGGTTCTACGTGGTCTGCAACTCCCCGAAGTCCGAGTGTTAATCCATTCCGTTTAGTATTCTCCCTTTCGTCAGAGAAAATATCTGACCCAACAATGCGACTGTATTCACTAAAAACCTCACCAGTAATAATTCGTAAATTACAGTAACGACAACGGTAGAAATCTCGTTTAAAAACCTCTTTTGTTATTGCAGGTTTATCACGTGGACTGAGGTTTAATTTTTTTTCAAGCCGGTTAGCATTGTCGACTTCCTTCCTATTGGTAACTCTAAAATAAGCACTTTGCTGACCGTGGTCAATATAAAATTTGCCAACTTCCGCAGCATTAGAAGCAGTAAGGGCCTCTAACGATTCTTTCTTATTGCCTTTAGTTAACTCGCTAACAGCTCGTGAAAAACTTTCTACCGCGCCATCAAAGAAAGTGGGTACAGGCAGCGGGCAATACTTACTCCACTTACTCGAGTCTTCTCCAAGCACTATGCAAAATTCTCGTTCTCCCACCTTACACATTAGAAACCTTCCCTTCACTTACTATGTTGACAGTGCTTTGAGAGAAAAGATAGGTAAAATTACTCTTATTTGATGCGTTACCAATAGTGCGCATTTTCGATGGGTATTAATCCATCGGTAATAGCCTTACCAAACTCTTCACCTTGGCCACTACTTGAAATGACTTCAAATCCTTTAATAAAGTCTAAGTTTGGGTCAATTCCATAACGCCTGAAAACATTTGGAATATTTGCTGCTGCAATATCAAAATCAACTTCTAAGTCAGGCAGATTGGACCCAGATGGTGCAAAATATTGAAAAGTGAAGTGGACCCCCTCTTCCCTGCGGGTTAGGTAGTACATAGGTTCACCATTAGTGTCAAGCATAGTTAAATTAAAATTACCTTGGGCAATAGCATCTAGCCAATCACTCATTCGCTAACTCCAAAGCCTCTTAACAGCAATTGATGGTTACTAACTTCATCTCTTCACCTTACTCAACACTTCCCTAACATCTAGTGGTTCTACCAGAAACTTCCAGGCGTGAGTCACTCTTAACGGTGGGACGTATGGCACTTAAAGATACGCTTAAGAACTTATTAGGTCAGAATTTTAATCCGTGGGTCGACGGTTCGAGCCCGTCTGGGCCCACTTTTCTGCTCAATCAGAATTAATCGATCTTCCAGCCGTCTTTTATCGGACCTAAGTCAACGCCGGCAGCAGCGTGGTTGCTAACTTCGCCACGTTCCATTTGCGCTGCGTGCGCGGTGTTATGCCAACGCTCTTCAATTTTGCCGTATCTCCAAAGAAGCAAAGCGATAGTCCAAACCACAACAAAGGATCCAACAATGAAGTATCCAGCGCTATTTAAGTTAAAAGCCAAGGCATAATCCCAAAAACCACCAGAAAGTTCTAGTTGATTGGCAATTACCTGACAAATTTCAAGACCGCCAACAAAAAATGCAATTGCCACAGATAGGCCAGTAATTATGATGTTGTAGTAAACCTTACGGACGGGCTTTGAAAATGCCCAACCATAAGCAAAGTTCATAAATGAACCATCGATTGTATCTAGCAAACTCATTCCGCCAGCAAAGAAGAGTGGTAGAGACATTACCGCCCACCAAGGCAGACCTGCGATCACTGAAGTTCCAGCAAGAACTAGCAATCCAACTTCAGTTGCAGTATCAAAACCAAGTCCAAAGAGAATACCGAGCGGATACATCTTCCAGCTCTTATCAATGCGTCGGGCAATCGGACCAAAGAAGCGCATCAGCAAACCGCGAGAATTTAAATGTTTTTCTAGCTCTTCTTCGTTATATAAACCTTGGCGCATCTTGCGAAATACACCAAGAATAGAAATCAAAATGATCAAATTGAGAATTGCGATGAGCATTAAGAAAGTGCCAGAAACTGTTAAACCAATAATTTCGGTGTAATGATGCAGAGCCGAATCCTCATCTTTAAGTTGCGAACCTAGCGCTTTAATTCCAAAGGTAAGCAGGATTGCTAAAGCGGCAACCACTGATGAGTGTCCGAGTGAAAAGAAGAATCCAACCGATAAAGGTCGTTGACCTTCTGACATCAATTTTCGTGTTGTGTTATCAATCGCGCTGATGTGATCGGCATCGAAGGCATGGCGCATTCCTAAGGTGTAAGCAAGGGCTGCAGTTCCCCAACCAAAGATTGTGCCGTCGGAAAGTTCGTAATTTCCGGTGGTGGCCTGCCACATTAAGAGCGCGCCTGAAATGTGCAAGAAGGCGATGAACCCGAACATGGCGGCCATCCGGCGCCATTCAGCATTGGTCAGGCGCTCGCGCAGGGGAATGCGAGGTGCGTCCTTGACGATCGTGTTCATTTAGCTCCTAATGGGGTTATTCCTAGATGCAAATGACTTGCAATAAGCCAAGGGTAAAGGAAGGAAGTTGAGCCTGTCCACTCGAAAAACTTCACCCACTTGCTACTTAATTACCCGATTTTTCCTCGGATTTCGGAGTAGGTTCCACTCATTCACCGTAAGCCAGAAGAAGAAAATGACACGGGGTATCGATGAGCGAAGATGATGGCCAAGACGAGCTCGTATCAGAGGAAATGCTCTGGGATCGAATACCGGAAGTACACGGTGCTGATCGCGCAAATACTTATTACGAACTCTCCGCCCGAATCTTTGCTCGCGGTCAATATGATGAAGCCTTAGCGCTCGCTGAAACCGCACGCGATATTTTTGCCGAACTTGGCTCTACAGAATCTAGTGAAGGACTCGCTCAGGCTTACTCTGCTATTGGTTACAACTTAAATCAACTAAAGCGCATGGATGAAGCTGCCTCTGCAATGAGTAAGGCTGTAGAAATTTTACGTGAGAGTAAATCACCACTGTCACTTGAACTCGCCTGCACATTGGGCGAGTGGTGGTATGCCTCGAAGAATTTTGAAAAAGTTGTCGAGATCATGGATGAATGCGCTCAGGAACATTTGGTTGATGGCAATCAAATTGGCGCAGCAAACGATCTTCATCTACTTGGCTGCGCCTATCGCGAGTTAAAGAATTATGATTTAGCAATTAAAACTTTTAAAGATGCGCGTTTAATTTTTAAGAGCGAGAAAGAAGTAATCCAGGTTGCTCGTTGTGATCAGAAAATTGCATCTTGCTATGTCGAAATTGGCGATGGCGAGAAAGCGCTAGAAGCAGCGCGTAAAGCAATCGATGTATTTGAAACTGGCCACGACCACCGTCGCGAAACTTTTGCACTTCTTGAATATGGCAAGGCCGAAATACTGATTGGTAAACTAGAAGATGGTTTATCCACTTTGGATGGCGTATTACACATCATTTCTGAGGATGAGCCAAAAGACTTTGAACTCATCGTTGATATCGAAACTCGCATGTCAACGGTTTTACGCAGCCTTGGGCGCATGGATGAAGCGGACGAGATTGATCGCCGCCTTGTTGCTGTGCGTGAGGCGATGGAAGATGTGCCCGCTCCAACTGATCTAGGTGATTAAACAGCTAAGTTAATTTGGGAAGGTGCTGCAGCGCCCAGTGATACATCGCGATAGCGCCGGCGGCAGATGCATTCATTGAACGAGTCGATCCGTATTGTTGAATAGCATATAAAACTTCGCATGCCGCAATACCTTCGTCCGACATACCCGCACCTTCTTGGCCAAAGAGGAGAACGCAAGATTCGGGAAGCTGAGAACCTTCAAGTTGCTTAGATGATGGAACGTTATCTATACCAATAATTGGCAAGTTGTTTTCATTGCACCACCTTGCAAAATCGGCAATCGTTGGGTGGTGAATCACGCTGAGGTATTTATCAGTAACCATTGCGCCGCGCTTATTCCAATCGCGCTTACCAACTATGTGAACTGCAGAAACATTAAAAGCGTTAGCAGTGCGAACTACGGATCCAATATTTAAATCGTGTTGCCAATTCTCAATTGCTATCTGTAATTTGTGGCGTTTGGTATTTAAATCAGCAACAATTGCATCGACTGACCAATATCTGTAGTGATCTAGAACATTTCGGCGATCGCCATTTTCTAGTAACTCTGGATCATATTGCGAGCCTGTTGGCCAAGGTTTCTCGTGTGGCCCGACTCCGACTACGGGAAAGAATTCTCCTGGTCCAATCGTGGCAGGTGTATTAATTTCCATATGCGCACTCTAAACTTAATAAGGGTTAAACGCTAGGAAAGGCAAAATATAGATGAAAAAGTTTTTGGGGTTAAGCGCTGCCATTGTGGCGGCGAGTATTTTTACGACCTCAAGTGCATCTGCATTCGATCCCGTTAGCGCAGCAAATGTATTTGCGCGCATGGCTGCTTCACCTGCGTTGAGCAATCCATCGGTTTCTCTCATTGATGTGAGCACAGGGGAAATTGTCTTTGAATCAAATGCGAACTCACAACGCAAGCCGGCATCGCTCATGAAACTCTTATCTGCTGCAGCAACATTGAGATATTTGGATTCTGCAACCGTCTTTGCTACATCCGTTTCGTTGGGGCCTACGCCAAATTCCTTGGTAGTCGATGGCGAGTACGACCCTTGGATATCACTTGATGCTAAAGCAGCTAGCAAGATGAAGCGAACTTACTTTTATGGATTTGCGGCTAAAGGACTGAGCGCAGTTAAGAAGAACACAGAAGGTGCGGTCAAGAAATTAGATATTTTTTACAACGATCTTTATTCATCAGAAGTTTTAAGACTGAAGTCATATTACAAAAAGAAGGGAATCAAGACGAACTTTGTAAAGGTTAGCGAATCCGAAGCAAAATCAATTGCCGGAGAGCAAGCATTTTATTCAACTTCACCAACGGTGAGGGAAATTATGAATTGGTTCTTAATCTGGAGCGATAATGACGTCTCTGAACGCATGGCTCGACTAGCAGCAAAAGCAGCAGGAAATCAGTTTAATCAAAATGGAGTAGTAAAAACATTTAATAAAGTGCTTCGTGATTTAGATATTGATCCTTCAAAAATCGTCATTAAAGATGCTAGCGGTTTATCAAAAGAAAATAAGTTAACCGCAAATGTTTTGTCGCAGCTCCTCTATAAAATTCATTCACACCCACTGTATTCACAATTAATAGCTGGATTACCCGTGAGTGGCGAAACGGGGACGTTAAGCGAACGCTATATCGAAACTGCGCCACAGGCTGTGGGTTTAGTTAAAGCCAAGACCGGAACACTTTCTGGGACGGTTAGCCTGGCCGGTTATGTTCAATCGGGTGATCGCGAATACGCGTTCACGATCATCGCTGACAAAATCAAGAAAACTAGATCAGCGAGTGATCGAGCACGAGAAATATTGGATATTTACTTAGGCAAGATTGCTGCGCCACTTTTGGTGCCAGTTATTGATACATCCACCGCTATTATTGGTTAGCAAAAACTTTAATTGATCCGCCGTAACAAGCGACCCAAGTTCGCGATGTCGCAGAGTCATAAGTAACTCCAATGGGCTCAGAGCAAACCTTGACGTTTTGAATAACCTTCATATCCGAAGTTCTAACTTTAGAGAGAGTCCCGCTTCGGAAATTAACAACGAAGAGCGACGAGCCATCAGATGAAATTGCCAAACTGCGGGCAGCTTTTCCAGTCGAGACCGACTTTATAGCCTTATTAGCCGCCAAATCCCAAGCGATAACTTTGCCAGAGATATTTAGCGTTGCATAAAGAGTGGAGTTATCGGGAGATAATTCAATCGCGCGTGGATTTGAACCAATCGGTATGTACTCCACCGAAAAATCTTCTAAATTGATGCGATGAATTCGGTTGCCACCCATTTCGGCAACGTAGGCAAATCTGCTATCGCTAGAGATTGAAATACCGCGGGGATATCGTCCGATCTTGATTGATTTAACGCTCTTCTGAGTTTCCACAGAGATTATGGTGACGGTATAAGAACACCAATTTGAAACCAGAATATATTTATTATCAGGAGTTACCTTTACAACCTTCGGAACAGATCCGACAGGATAAACAGCATCAATTTCATTTCTCTCTAAATCTATTCTAGATAAGTAACTATTATCAAAACCTGAAGCAGGTGAGCATGTGTCAGTACCTTCTTTATTAAATCCCTTGCCATACATCGCATAATTTGTGAAATACAAGTATTGACCATCTGGCGAATAGGCACCTTCTACCGGAGCACCTTTATAAAGCCCAGAATATTTCTTATATCCAAACTTTGAGAGTTCTACCGAATCAGGAATCGTGCTTTTAAGTTCCATGGTTTCTGCATCATAAATTGTTACGCTATGGCGATACATCATGTTATGAGCGCTGATTAAACCGTTATTGGAAGCTTGAACGGATTTAGGCGATATTTCGCCTGTGATTGTCTTAATGAGTATTAATTTACTTTGATCAGTTGTCGCACTTGCGCTGCTTGGCAGCGATGGAACTATTAAAGAAAGTGCAAAAAGAAAACTCAGTCTCTTTCTCATCATAGATCGAGTTTACCTTTGGAAATTAGTCGTCATCGCCTTCCTCATCCTCTTCACTGCCGCCGCCAGCTGCATCCATTGGGGCTTGTTGGGAGGTGTCTTTTGTCATATTCCTTTCTTCTTTACGCCCGATAGACGATCATTCTTAGACGATCAAGAGAACGCGACTCATTAATGCTGAGTAATCTTGCCCCGTGCCCGCTAGTTCACGCCTAAATCCCGCTGCAAAAGTCCGCGGATATGTAGACCTAATGAAATTGCGTGTTGTTGAGCTCCTGTTGGTTTCAACTCTTCCTGCGATGGTTTTAGCTAAGGGCGGATTGCCTGATCTTTCATTAACGATTGCAACCTTAGTTGGCGGAACCTTGGCTGCTGGAAGTGCAAATGCTTTTAACATGGTGATCGAATCTGAATCAGATAAGTTAATGAAACGCACCGCTAATCGTCCCATTGCAACTAGTGTTTTAAATAAAACAGAGGCAACGCTCTTTGCCACTTGCATCGGTCTAATTTCGCTAGCCATTTTTCAATTCTTCACAACTCCACTAGCAACTTTATTATCTTTCATTGCTATTGCTTTTTATGTCCTTGTTTATACAATCGCGCTCAAGAGACGGACACCGCAGAACATTGTCTGGGGTGGGGCTGCTGGCTGTATGCCTGCTCTAATTGGCTGGGCTGCAGTTACTAATTCGCTAACTGTGACCGCTTGGTCGCTCTTTCTAGTTATATTTTTCTGGACACCACCACATTTTTGGGCGTTGGCAATTAAATATAAAGATGATTATGCCGCGGCTGGAATTCCTATGCTGCCAGTCGTGGCAAGTAAAACCCATCTACTTCGCCAAATGTGGGTGTACACAATTGCGATGATTGCATCTTCAGTCGCACTATTTATTAATGCAGATTTGCAAATGTGGGCGCTGGCAACAAATGTAATTTTAGGTATTGTATTTGCCCTGCAGCTTCGTGGCTTGGATGAGAATTCTGAAAATTATGAAAAAGCTGCAGGAAAGATCTTTCATTGGTCAATAAGTTATTTAAGTCTGTTATCAGTATTACTGGTGGCGGCTCAGCTGTTAAAGGCTTGAGTTAAATCTTTAATTAAGTCATCTACGTGTTCTAGACCAACCGATAAGCGCAGCACTGACGGCGTAATACCCATCTCTGCCTGAACTTCTGGCGATAAACGGCGTTGCGTAGTCGAAGCTGGATGCGTAATAAGTGATTTGCTGTCGCCTAAGTTATTTGAAATATCTATGATTCGAAGGGCATCCATAAACTTAAAGGCATCTTTCTGAGTACCAGCAAATTCAATACCAATTGTGCTTCCACCACCAGTCATTTGTCTCAGAACAAGTGCGTGATCAGGATGGGATTTAAGACCAGGGTATTTCACAGATTTGATTTCTTTCCGCGTCTCAAAGAATTCCGCAATCGCTTGTGCGTTCTGACACATCCGCTGCACGCGCATCTCCATTGTTTCCAGAGATTTCAAAAGCACCCACGCATTAAATGGACTAAGCGAAGGACCGGTGTGACGGATAAATGGAACAAGATATTCGTGGATGTAAGAGAAAGAGCCTAATACCGCACCGGCAAGTACCCGACCCTGACCATCGATATGTTTGGTGGCAGAGTACATAACAACATCGGCGCCAAGTTCAAGGGGCTTTTGCAGCACAGGTGATGCCATTACGTTATCGACTATTACAGTTGCGCCGGCCTTATGGGCAAGATCGCTAACCATGCGAATATCAACAATTTCCATAAGTGGATTACTCGGTGATTCTATAAAGACCACCTTTGTGGGCTTGCTCAAAGCAGCAGTCCACTTTGCCGGATCGTTGCCTTTAACTAACTCAACAGTTACGCCCCACTTCGGCAAAAGTTCTGTAAGGACAACATGGCAAGAACTAAACATTGCTGCCGATGCGACTATGTGATCACCGGCTTTTACCAAACATGCAACTGATGCAAACATGGCTGACATTCCAGAACCAGTTGCAACACAGTATTCAGCGCCTTCAATAGCAGCTAATCGCTTTTCAAACATCGCGATAGTCGGGTTGTGGAATCGGGTATATAGGTAATGGTCGGTCTCGTCAGCGAATGAATCAAAAGCTTCTTGCGCAGTTGAATAAGTAAACCCGCTATTTAAATAGAGCGCTTCAGATGTTTCGCCAAAACCCGAACGTGCTAGACCCGCGCGCACCGCACTAGTTTGGGGATTTAACTCCCAATCTGGCGCTGGCCTTTGATTGCGTGGCTGATAGCCCCAGGTCTCTTTACTCACAGCGATAATTCTAAGGTGCAATTGCTATATTCAATACATGTCCAAACTAGCGATCTCAGTTGATGATTTGAGCAAGAAATATGGAACTGGGCTTGCAGTCTCGCACGCAAAATTTGAAGTACCGATCGGGACGATTTGTGGCTTTGTTGGTCCAAATGGTGCGGGCAAGACGACCACGATTCGAATGCTCCTTGGGCTGATCTCTCCAACGGGTGGGAGTGGTCAAATATTAGGTGAGCCAATTACATCTCCAGATAAGTACTTACCTAGCGTTGGTGCAATGATCGAAGGGCCCGCTTTCTATCCAGCGTTATCTGGCTCTGAGAATTTAAGAGTATTAGCCACCCTTGGTGGATTTCCTCAAGAACGCGTCGATCAATTACTGAAACAAGTTGGATTAGCCGACCGTGGTGGTTCAAAGTATAAAACATATTCATTGGGAATGAAACAACGTTTAGGAATTGCTGCAGCGCTGCTTCCAGATCCAAAGCTATTAGTTTTAGATGAACCTACTAATGGCTTAGATCCTGAAGGTATACAAGAAATCCGCCAATTACTTCGTAGCCTTGCAGATAATGGAACCACTGTATTTGTCTCTTCTCACTTATTGTCAGAGCTGGAACTAATCAGCGAATATTTAGTGATGTTGCGAAAAGGCGAAGTTGTTTTCGCTGGCCCAATTCAAGAACTTTTTGATCAACAACAACCATTTATGATCGTAAGAACTGAGCACGAGCAAGATTTAGAGAAGATAATGTCGATCGCCGAAGCTGCCGGTCATAAAGCTCACTTGCGCGATGGCACTGCGCACATCGAGGGACCGGCCGAATGGGCAGGAGTTTTAAATAAATTGGCTTTTGAAAGTGGAATTCTGATAACTCAATTGTCACCACAGGTGCCAAATCTGGAAGAAACTTTCTTTGAGCTGACAGGAGATCAGAAGTGATTGGCAGCATCATCCGAATTTTCTTTGCCGAATGGCGAAAATTGCGCCGCCCTACTTTGCTATTGGGGACGCTAGGTGCTGTCTCTTTCTTTAGCGTTCTAGTTTCTTCAGTCCTTTTCTTAATGATTGATTCACCACAAGGAAACGGTGACCGCGGTGTGCAAATTACCCGCGAGATGCTCTCATTACCTAGCGGTGCCACACAATCTTTCTCCAGCATCGGTGGCCTTCTCGGTATCGTCGCGCTCTGTGTCTTCGCGGCACAGACTGCGCAGGAATATTCACTTGGAACTTTGCGTAACCTATTAGTGCGACAACCGGGTCGTATCCGAATTTTGGTAGGCAAATTGGCTTCGATGAAAGTATTTGCAATGGTCATGACTTTGGTCAGTGCGGTGATTTCAATTGGAGTCTCATATGCACTCGCTGGAGGTAAGAACGTCAGTACTGAGCTCTGGTTTAACGGTGATGGCCGACTAGAGATTGCTAAGACCCTGCTAAATGTTTTTCTCTCAATTCTAGGATTTGGAATTGTCGGAATGGTTTTAGGAATAATTCTTCGCTCACCGATTAGTTCGATTTCACTTGGTGTACTTTGGTTATTAATTATCGAAAACATTGTTGGTGCGTTAAAATCCAGCACCTTAAATTGGTTGCCTGGAAATCAGCTATCGACAATCGCAACCGGTGGCAGCCAAAATGTTTCGTATTCTCATGCTCTCTCCCTCTCGGCGATTTATGTCAGCGTTGCGCTGGTGATTGCAACAGTTCTATTTACCAAGCGAGACGTATCCAACTAGCGACACTTGCCGAAATCACAGAAGTTCCTCAGAAATCTGATTTATTCTGAGGTCTTACTTGTTGGGGGTTTTGTGTCGCATCGCAGTAAAGCCGCAGCGTTAGCCATAATTTTTGGGCTGACGCTTACGACTACCCCTGCCATCGCTGCGACCCCAAAACCAACCCTGGCACAAATTGAGGCGGCGAAGAAAGCAGAAGCGGCTAAGAAGAAGGTGGCAGATGCGGCGGCGAAGAAATTGGCGGCGGCTAATCAAACTTTACGTTCTTTAACAGCAAGGGCAAACGCTGCGCAAGCTTTGTATGTAAGGGCGAAGAAAGAGCTAGCGGTGGCGACTTCTGCAGCGAATGTAGCCGCGGAATATGCCCGCGAAACTCAGTTAGCAGTTTCGGCAGCTCATCGTGTAATTGGAAAGATGGCAGCAAGTGCTTACATATTGGGCGGCTCTTTGACTGAAATCGAGCCATTGTTGAGCGCTAACGGTCCCCAGGATTTAATTGATCAAATCACAACTTTAGATAAATTAGGTGTGCAGAATTCGATGGCGCTGGATCGCTACAAAGCAGCTGAGATCGTTGCGCGCGCTGCAAAAGTTAAAGCAGATGAAGCAAAAGTTGCCCAAGAAAAAGCGACTGCAAAAGTTGCTGCAGCGAAGAAAGTTGCTGACGATGCCAAAGCTCTGCAGCAAAAAGAAGTTGATAAATTACAAAATATCCAAGATAAGTTGGCGCGAGAATTAGCAAGTGCAAAGAGAGTACGCATTACTCTTGAACAACAACGTGCGTTGGCGCTGCTTGAAGAGAGTTTGGCAAATACTGCTGCCAATACCGGTGGACAGAAAAAAGTCTGGCCTGATATCGGTTTCAAGGGTCGTTCAACAATTCGAACAAGTGAAGCACAACGAGAAGTTGCAGTGGCATTCGCGAAGAAACAGGTCTTAGCGCGCAAGCCATATATTTGGGGTTCAGAAGGACCAAATTCATTTGACTGTTCTGGGCTAGTTTATGCGGCATATAAATCCGCTGGCTTAGGCTGGCCTAATTGGGATCGCCTTAACTCCTCACTTTATGCTGGTTACACCAAGCATGTCTCGCTAAACGAACTAGTTCCTGGAGATCTACTCTTCTATTCATATAAAGGAACAATTTCCTCGATTCACCACATCTCTATTTATGCGGGTAACGGAATGATGTGGGAAGCAAATTCAAAAGATAAAGGGTTGCTTTTCTCCAGCATCTATAGCGTTAAAGGGCTTATGCCATTCGGTGGTCGGGTCTAGAGTTGGTCCATGACCTCTGCGCTGCTTGATCTTCGTAACGCAGTTCGCCCATTTCTTGAGAATTTAACCGCCGGAGATTCTGCAATTGTTGCAGTTTCGGGTGGCGCAGATTCACTCGCGCTTGCTTGCGCCTTATTTAAAGAAGCACCGGAATTAGCGATCACTTTGGTCGCTGTAACAATCGATCATCAATTGCAGAGCGGTTCAGGGGATCAAGCGAAGAAGGTACAAGAACAATTAAAAGTAATTGGTTATCAAGAAGTAATTATTGAAAAAGTTTCTATTGTCGAAAAATCTGGCTTAGAAGCAGATGCGCGCACCGCTAGATATGCCGCCTTAGATGCGATTGCTAATGCACACGGTGCAACCCAAATTTTCTTAGGTCATACACGAGATGATCAAGCAGAAACCGTTTTACTTGGATTAGCTCGCGGATCAGGTACTCGATCTTTATCAGGCATGGCAGTTATCAATGGAAAATATACCCGTCCATTTTTACAATTGACCCGCGCGCAAACTGTCGCGGCATGTATTGAAGCCGAAATAACTCCTTGGAACGATCCGCACAATATTAATGAGAAATTTTCTAGAGTACGTGTGCGAAATAAAGTGATGCCGGTGATAGAAGAAGAGATTGGCCCTGGTATCGCAGCTGCTCTGGCGCGAAGCGCGGCAATTTTGCGTGATGATGCCGATGCCTTAGATGAGATGGCGCAGGCAGTTATCTCACGAGTTGATTTGAGCGATTTGGATTGCGCCGCCTTAGCCGAGCTGCCTCGGGCTATCCGATCTCGCGTACTGCGAGCGGCGATCTATGCTGCAGGAGCACCCAGCGGCTCTGTCAGCGCAGATCACCTTTCTGGCGTCGAGGCGATGGTCACTTCTTGGCGTGGCCAAGGAGAGGCGAGCCTGCCGGGTGGTGTGAAGGTTGCTCGGATTTCGGGCAGACTTTCGCTCTTAGCCCGCCCATAAATCTCCCCAAGAGATTTGATATTAAAGGAGTCCCTAAGTGGATCTAGCTGCTGTCGGCACAGATATTGAACGTGTAATTGTTACGCAAGAACAACTGCAATCAAAGGTTGCTGAACTTGCAGCGCGCGTTGATGCTGATTACAAAGATCGCGACCTACTTCTCGTGGGTGTACTTAAAGGTGCGATTATGGCGATGGCAGATCTAACCCGAGCGATGCAACGCCATATCGATATGGATTGGATGGCAGTTTCATCTTACGGTTCTGGTACAAAATCAAGCGGCGTAGTTCGCATCCTTAAAGATTTAGATCGTGATATCACCGGTCGCAATATTTTGATAATAGAAGATATTGTTGATTCTGGTTTAACTCTCTCTTGGTTGCGCGCTAACTTGATGTCACGCGGTGCAGCGTCTGTTGAAATTTTGGCGATTCTACGTAAGCCAGAAGCAGCTAAAGTTGATGTTGCTTGTAAGTACGTTGGCTTTGATATCCCAGCCGACTTTGTAGTTGGTTATGGCTTAGATTTTAACGAGAAGTATCGCAATCTCTCATTTGTCGGCGTGCTGGCAAAGCACATGTATTCATAAGGGATGCGGATAAAAATATGCAGAAGAAAAATCCCTTGAAGAAGAATGCGGCTGCAAAGGCCACAAAGAGTAAAAAAGCGCCCAAAAAAGTCCCAACAACTCGCACTGGGCGAATCCTTCGCGGTCCACTTTTCTGGATAGTAGTTGCGATTCTCGGAGTTTCAATTTTTGGACAAGTATCTAGCGTTGGAAATCGTTATACCGAGATTCGGACTTCACAAGCGCTCGATGCCATTGCCCAATCAAAGGTTGAATCTGCCCTTGTAATTGATAAATCTCAGAAGCTGCAATTGATTCTTAAGCCGGGATCTTTGATTAATGGTGCAAATAAAGTTGAAGCTTCATATGTTGCCCGCCAAGAGCCAACGATTGTGGATGCTTTAACGGGGAATCCACCACCAAAGGGGTGGAACGTTAGCGTTCCGACTCAATCTTTACTCGTCTCTTTCTTATTTTCAATCTTCCCAATACTTCTAATTGGCTTCTTATTCTTCTTCTTAATGAGCAATGCTCAAGGTGGCAATAAAGTATTCTCGTTTGGTAAATCTAGAGCGAAACTACAAGATAACGATGTACCACAAAATACCTTTGCAGATGTTGCCGGTGCAGATGAAGCGATCGCCGAACTTGAAGAAATCAAAGACTTTCTTGCCAGCCCTGCCAAGTACGCGCTACTTGGTGCCAAAATTCCAAAGGGAGTCCTTTTATACGGTCCTCCCGGAACCGGTAAAACTTTATTGGCACGCGCTGTCGCTGGAGAAGCGAAAGTTCCGTTCTATTCAATCTCTGGTTCTGACTTTGTAGAAATGTTTGTTGGAGTTGGTGCCGCCCGTGTGCGTGATTTGTTTGCACAAGCTAAAGCAAATGCACCAGCAATTGTCTTCGTTGATGAAATTGATGCCGTTGGTCGCCAGCGTGGTGCTGGCATGGGTGGTGGACACGACGAACGTGAACAAACACTAAATCAATTATTAGTTGAGATGGATGGTTTTGAATCTGGCGGACAAGTAATTCTCATCGCCGCGACTAACCGCCCCGATGTTTTAGATCCTGCGCTACTGCGCCCCGGAAGATTTGATCGTCAGATTGCTGTGGATCGCCCAGACCTAAAGGGGCGAGAAGAGATTCTCAAAGTTCACGCTAAGACAAAGCCACTTTCTGATGAAGTTGAACTGCTGAACTACGCTCGACGTACACCTGGATTTACTGGCGCTGATCTTGCAAATGTTTTAAATGAAGCTGCGTTATTAGCCGCTCGTGAAGAGAAGAAAGTTATCTCTAACCTGCAAATTGATGAGGCGATTGATCGCGTTATGGCTGGGCCACAGCGTAAATCTCGGATCATGTCCGATGACGAGCGCCGCGTAACCGCGTATCACGAAGGTGGTCACGCGCTAGTTGCGCACGCGCTGCCTCACACAGATCCAGTCCATAAGATCACGATCATGCCGCGTGGTCGCGCCCTCGGTTACACAATGGTTCTTCCAGATGATGACAAGTACTCCACAACCCGTAATCAATTATTAGATCAATTAGCGTATTCACTCGGTGGTCGCGCGGCAGAAGAACTTATCTTCCACGATCCATCAACTGGTGCTTCAAATGATATTGAAAAGGCAACTGCGCTAGCTCGTGCCATGGTTACGCAATACGGAATGACTGAAGCCATCGGCGCCATAAAATTAGGCACAGATGCCTCCGAACCATTTATGGGTCGCGATTATGGACATCAACGTGATTACTCTGAAAACATTGCCGCCAAAGTTGATGGCGAAATTCGCAACTTAATTGAGAACGCCCACCAAGAAGCCTTCGATATCTTGGTAGAAAATCGTGCAACGTTAGATGCGATGGTGCTGCAGCTACTTGAGAAAGAAACGCTTAACAAAGAGGAAATTGCGGCGATCTTTGCCAAGGTCAATTCCTGGCCCCGTCGTCCTTCTTGGACAGGCTCAGCAACTCGCATTCCATCGCACCAACCACCCGTTGCTGTACCTGAGCGCTTAATCGTTAAACCAGTTGTAGATAAGAAACCATCACGAGTTAAGAAGAGTAAGAATAAGGAAAATTCTTAAAGGTGAGCGATGTAAACGCAGTTTCAATGGGATCTGATGAAGGTCGTGCGCTTCATCCCTTTGATGAGGCGCGCGCAGCCGCTGCAGTTCGTGAACTGCTTCTTGCGCTCGGTGAAGATCCTGATCGCGAAGGTTTGAAAGAAACTCCAGGGCGAGTTGCGCGCGCCTTTAAAGAGAATTTTGAAGGTCTTTGGAAATCTCCTGAGGAAGTACTGACAACAACATTTGATATTGGCCATGAAGAGTTAGTAATCATTCGCGATATTGAAGTCTTTTCACATTGCGAGCATCATTTGACGCCTTTTCACGGAGTCGCCCACGTCGGATATATCCCACGTGGAAAAATAACTGGTTTATCTAAAGTCGCCCGTTTAGTTGATCTATTCGCCCGTCGCCCACAAGTACAAGAGCGTTTAACGACTCAGATTGCCGATGCAATGGTGAAGATCCTCGACCCTATGGGAGTTATCGTGATTATTGATTGCGAGCATTTATGTATGTCAATGCGTGGGGTTCGCAAATCGCAAGCGCGCACAACAACGAGTGCGGTGCGTGGCGTTTTACGCGACCCAACCACACGTGCAGAAGCAATTAGCCTCATCACTAAAAGCTAATAAGTGTTTGGTACTCCAATGAAGATCATGGGCATTTTAAATGTCACTCCTGATTCATTTGCAGATGGCGGAAAACATGACACATATGAAAAAGCAGTTGCGCGCGGGTTAGAAATGATCGCCGAAGGTGTTGACATCATTGATATTGGCGGTGAATCAACAAGACCTGGCGCAGAACGTGTATCCGCGACCGAAGAACAAACGCGGGTAATTCCGGTAATCGAGAAATTGTCGCAAGCAGGAGTTCCGATCAGCATCGACACAATGCGGGCGCAGACCGCAGAATTGGCGATCACTGCAGGTGCCAGCATTGTTAATGATGTTAGTGGGGGGTTGGCTGATGATCTGATGCACGAAACCGTTGCTGAGATGGGATGCCCATACATATTGATGCATTGGCGTGCTCACTCAAAAGATATGAATAATCGCGCGGTTTATGGCGATGTTGTTAAGGATGTTGTCGCTGAGTTAAATATTCAAATCGAGGCTGCGCTGCGTAGTGGAATTGCAAAAAATAATTTAATAATTGATCCAGGCTTGGGTTTTGCGAAGGATGGCCTACAGAATTGGGAGATTTTAAATCGGTTAGAAGAGATTACCGATTTAGGTTATCCAGTATTAATCGGCGCATCGCGCAAACGCTTCCTTGGTGGCGAAACTCCAGATGAGCGAGAGATGGCGACTATTGAGCTAACTAAGAGCCTGCTTGCGAAAAGAGTTTGGGGAGTTAGAGTTCATAGCGTGAGCCCACATAAGAATTTGGTATTGGCTAATGGCTGACCGCATTGAAATTAAAGGAATAAAATCCTTTGGCTATCACGGCGTATTTGAATCTGAAAATATTGCTGGGCAGGATTTTTTTGTGGATATTGCCTTCGAATTAGATTTGAGCCGTGCCAGCGTCACCGATGATGTCTCTGACACGGTTAACTATGCAGAGATTATCGATTTAGTAGTTGAAGAAGTAACCGGTGATCGAGTCGCACTGATTGAAAAATTAGCAGCACGAATTGCCGATCGAATCAAAAACTCTTATTCACAAATTGTCACAGTTTCAGTCACTGTACATAAGCCGCAAGCACCGGTAAAGGCTCAAGTAAGAGATATTTCGGTAACGATTAATCGATGAGAGCGGTAATTGCGCTAGGTGCCAATATCGGCAACCCGAAAGAGCAGATGGATTTAGCAGTGGCAATACTGCGAGAAGCCACAGACTTTAAATTGGTCTCAAATTACTATTCCACTAAACCAGTGAGCGATATACCTCAACCAGATTACTTAAATGCGATTTGTATCGTCGAAAGCGAGTTACCCGCCCTAGATTTATTGGCGCTTTTGCACGGTATTGAAAAGACACTTGGAAGAGAGCGAAGTGAAAAATGGGGACCGCGCACAATTGATTTAGACCTAATCCAATACGGGTCGCTGCTTAGCTCAGCTGATGAGTTGTACCTGCCACACCCACGCGCACATGAGCGCCGCTTTGTAATTGAACCGTGGCATTCGATTGAGCCAGATGCAATTTTGCTGACTCAAGGAAAGATTTCGGAGATTTTGGAGCAATTGCCTTAAGGCTCTAAACTTAAAGCCATCACCGCCCGGTACCTGAAAGGACTGGAGCCCGATATGAAGATCGTTAACAGCGCTGCTGAGTTAGCTGACGGCTGCACCTTTGTTCCCACCATGGGCGCCTTGCATGCTGGGCATGCATCCCTCTTTAAATTGGCAAAAGGCAAGAGCGAATTTGTAGTTGCAAGTATCTTCGTAAATCCACTTCAGTTTGAAAATAGTAAAGATTTGGAACTCTATCCTCATACCCCAGATCGTGATATTGAAATCGCACGCGATTCTGGTGTAACCCACCTTTGGCTACCTCAAATAAGTGAAATCTATCCAGATAAAACTGTAAATAAAGTTGCGGGCCCAATCGGGGAGATATTTGAAGGCGCTAATCGCATTGGACATTTCGATGGAGTTGTCACCGTTGTTTCGCGCCTATTTGATTTGCTACAACCGACGCAAGCAATATTCGGTGAAAAAGATTTTCAACAGTTGGTATTGATTAAGAATCTAGCAAAAGAGAGTTATAAGCATATTGAGATCATCGCCGCACCCACAATAAGAGAGAGTGGTGGGCTAGCGCTATCTTCGAGAAATATCAGATTGAGTGCGAGCGATCGCAAGACGGCGACGGTAATTTATAGCGCGTTGCTGGCGGCTAAAGATTGCAAGACGATTAATGCGGCGCGGACTGCGATGCTCCAGATTTGCTCACAGCAGCCAGGCTTTATATTGGACTATGCCGAAATCATCGATGAAGATAACTTTAAAATTGCCACAGATTCCACCTCAAAGCAGCGTGCGATTATCGCGGGTTGGCTTAATGGGGTCCGTTTGATCGACAATATGCAGATGAACCCATCTGCTGGAAATACTGGTGCGCAATGAAGTTACTTGCACCTGAACCAGGATGGACCGCAACCGCAGATGTAATTGTGGTGGGTTCAGGAATTGCCGGACTTACGACTGCGCTGCAAGCGCGCACCTTTGGTCTCTCAGTTTTAATTGTTACAAAATCAAAGGTCGATGAAGGTTCTACTAAGTGGGCACAGGGCGGAATCGCTGCCGCACTTGGACCTGGTGATACTCCCGATCAACATTTAAAAGATACTTTGGTAGCAGGCGCAGATTTATGTGATGTTGAAGCGGTGCGCGTTCTGGTAACTGAAGGACCTGAAGCGGTACGTAAGTTGATCGAACGTGGCGCTAAATTTGATACTGAAGATTCAGGTGAAATTTCACTTACTCGTGAAGGTGGACATTTACGCAATCGCATCTTGCATGCTGGGGGCGATGCAACCGGTGCTGAAGTTTCGCGTGCGCTTTTAGCTGCGGTGCACGATGATCCAGAAATTGAAGTTGTTGAAGATGCTCTTGTTTTAGATGCGCTAAAAGATGCAAATGGTGCAGTCTGTGGCGTAACGCTGCACGTGATTGGCGCCGGAAGTCGCGATGGAGTAGGTCGCGCACTGGGTAAAGCAGTTGTGTTAGCAACCGGTGGGCTCGGTCAAGTTTTTGCACAAACAACTAATCCTTCTGTCTCAACTGGTGATGGCGTGGCCTTAGCGTTGCGCGCTGGTGCAAAAGTTGCAGATGTGGAATTTATTCAATTCCATCCCACCGTTTTATGGTTGGGAGATAACACTCAGGGCCAACAACCACTGATTAGCGAAGCGGTGCGCGGTGAAGGTGCCTATTTATTAGATGATGCGGGCGATCGCTTTATGTTAAACGAACATAAATTAGCTGAACTCGCACCACGTGATGTGGTTGCAATTGCATCAATGCGCCATATGAATAAGACCGGGGCTCATCACGTCTGGCTAGATGTGCGCCACTTATCTGGTTTTGAAACTCGCTTCCCAACTATTTACGCATCTTGTCTCTCACACGGAATTAATCCCAGCAAAGATTTGATTCCGGTAGCGCCCGCTTCGCACTATGCATCCGGTGGCGTTCGGGTTGATTTAAATGGGCGCACCAGCGTGAGTGGACTTTACGCGTGTGGAGAAACGGCTTGTTCTGGAGTCCACGGTGCCAACCGGTTGGCATCGAATTCACTCCTTGAAGGTTTGGTTTTCAGCGTGCGAATTGCTGCAGATATCGCTGCAAACTTAAGTGAGCGTTCTGTACCAGTTGCAGATACCTCGAAAGCAATTTTGTTAGACCCAGCGACGCGACGCGAATTGCAATTAAGTATGAGTCGAGGAGCCGGTGTATTGCGTTCTTCCGATTCTTTATTGCAGACCAGTGCTGATTTAACCCGTATTCAGGATCGAACTAGTTCCAACCCTTGTGTTGAAGCGTGGGAGACAACGAACTTATTCCAACTAGCCGAAGCGATTCTAAAAGCTGCGCTGATTAGACAAGAAACCCGTGGATCTCACTGGCGCGAAGATTTTCCAAATCCAGAGAGTAATTGGCGCAAAAGAATTGTTCAAGAGTTAGATAGCAATGGAAATTGGAATACTAGCTATCAAGAAGTGGGTGCAAAGTGAACGATCAAGAGTTAATAAAGGCTGCACTTGCCGAAGATCTAGCTGGGGGAGTTGATATAACTTCACAGGCAACTATCGCCGCAGATGCAACTGCAACTGCTGACTTTATCGCGCGCACCGATGGAGTAATTGCTGGAATAAATATTGCGCACGCAGTTCTCGCCGAAGTCGGGTTGACTGATATAACTCTTGCTAAGAAAGATGGGGATCGAGTAAAAGCGGGCGATTTATTAATTACAGTGCACGGAAATACGCGCGCGATCTTATTAGCTGAGCGCACCGCGCTTAATTTTTTTGGCCACCTAAGCGGAATTGCTACATTGACTAGCAAGTGGGTAGCAGAAGTATCCGGAACAAAATGTCAGGTGCGTGATACGCGAAAGACAACTCCAGGAATGCGAACTATTGAAAAATATGCAGTCCGTATGGGAGGCGGTACCAATCACCGTATGAACTTAAGTGATGCCGCGCTGATCAAAGATAATCACATTGCGGCGGCAGGAGGTGTGGTCGCTGCTTTCGCAAAAGTGCGCGCTGCCTATCCAGAAGCCGAGATTGAGATTGAGGTAGATACTTTGGAGCAGTTAAAGGATGTTTTAACGCAGAAGCCTGACCTAGTTCTCTTAGACAATATGTCCCCAGAACAATGTGCGCAAGCAGTCGCTTTAGTTAATGGTGCTTTTAAATTAGAAGCATCAGGCGGGATTTCAATTACCAACGCGCGCGCATATGCGCAATCCGGCGTTGATTTCATCGCAATTGGGGCGCTGACACATTCTGCGCCCGTCTTTGATATCGGCCTAGATCTGAGAGCGGAGTAGTTATGTTGCTAACTGTTGATGTTGGAAATACAAATACCGTATTGGGTATTTTCCAGGGAGATGAATTGATTCGCTCCTGGCGAGTAAAGACTGATCCTCGAACAACCTCAGATGAGCTGTGGTTGCAATATAACGCGCTGGTAACCGGATTTGAAATTACTGGACTCTCAATTTGTTCCACAGTCCCGGCAACCCTACGTGAAATAAGAACAATGATCGCAACCTATTTCTCAAAGATCCCGACAACGATTGTGGAACCAGGAATCAAGACAGGTGTTCCACTCTTGGTTGATAACCCGAAAGAAATCGGTGCAGATCGCATCGTAAATACTTTAGCCGCTCATACTCTCTATGGCGGTCCAGCGATTGTCGTAGATTTTGGAACATCAACAAATCTAGATGTGGTCTCACCTAAGGGAGAATTTTTAGGCGGCGCTTTAGCACCGGGTATTGAAATTTCAGTTGATGCACTTGCTGCGCGCGCGGCGCAACTTCGTAAAGTTGAACTGATTCGCCCTAAGAGCGTTATCGGAAAGAACACCGTCGAAGCGTTGCAATCTGGCACCATCTTTGGATTTGCCGGACAAGTAGATGGTTTAGTAGATCGCATCGTTGCTGAATTAGCACTTAGCTATGAAGGCGCTCCAACGGTGATTGCAACTGGTGGACTTGCTCCACTAATTATTGGAGTTGCTGAAACTATTGATGAGCATGAGCCTGATCTGACCTTGATTGGGCTGCGCCTTATCCACGAGCGAAATATCTAATAGGTAGACTCTCGCCATTATGAGTGAAGAACAGCAACCCGCCACTTCGGTAGAAGATGATCTGCCTGAGCAATTACGCATCCGCCGCGAAAAACGCGCTGGGTTAATTGAGCGCGGAGTTGAGCCTTATCCAGTTTCAGTCGCACGCACTGCATCGCTGGCAGAAATTCGCGCGAAGTATGCCAGCCTTGAAACTGATTCGACAACTGGTGATATGCAAAGCCTGACAGGTCGCATTATCTTTAAACGTGATACCGGAAAACTCTGTTTTGCAACTTTACGTGAAGGCGATGGCACTGAACTTCAGGCGATGTTATCGCTCGACAAAGTTGGGCAAGAAACTTTAGATACCTGGAAGAGTGATATAGATCTAGGCGATATCGTCAGCGTTACTGGCGAAATTATTACTTCTAAGCGCGGTGAGCTTTCAATTCTGGCAAATAGTTATGCGATCGCTGCTAAATCCCTTCGCCCTTTACCAAATGATCACAAACCAATGTCCGAAGAAACGCGTGTGCGCATGCGTTATGTAGATTTAATTGTTCGCGACGAAGCTCGCACCAATGCGCGCCTGCGCCCAGCTGTGATGCGTTCTTTGCGTGCGACTTTCCATAGCGAAAACTTTGTCGAAGTAGAAACTCCAATGTTGCAGGTGATGCATGGTGGAGCGGCAGCACGTCCATTTAAATCTTTCAGCAACGCCTACGATATGGAACTCTTTCTGCGCATCGCACCTGAACTATTTTTAAAGCGTTGTGTTGTTGGCGGCATTGAGCGTGTCTTTGAAATCAATCGTAACTTCCGCAACGAGGGAGCTGATTCATCTCACTCTCCTGAGTTTGCAATGATCGAGAGTTATCAGGCTTATGGCGATTGGCGTTCGATTGCGGATTTAACTCGCACCTTGGTGCAAAATGCGGCGCTGGCGATTTCTGGTTCGCATGTAGTTACACATCACGATGGTCGACAAGCAGACCTAGGTGGAAAGTGGCGGGAAATTTCTCTCTACGATGCGATAACTGAGGGCGTCGGCGAGAGCGTTACTGCGCTTACTCCGCTGGAGGATTTAAAGAAAATTGCGGTCAAACTGGGTATAAAGATCGATCCCAAGTGGATAACCGGAAAGCTCGCCGAAGAAATTTTCGAACATGTAGCAAAAGATCAATTGATCGCTCCAACTTTTGTTATGGGATTTCCTGTGGATACTTCACCACTGGTTCGCGCCCATCGCGAACTTCCGGGCGTTGCTGAAAAATGGGATCTATATGCAGATGGCTTTGAATTAGCCACTGGATATTCCGAACTCATTGATCCAGTAATTCAACGCGAGCGTTTAATTGAACAAGCAACACTTGGTGCAAAAGGTGATTTAGAAGCGATGCAAGTGGATGAAGATTTCTTACGTGCTATGGAATTTGCGATGCCACCTACTGGCGGAATGGGTATGGGAGTCGATCGCTTATTAATGGCGCTCACTGGCTTAGGAATTCGCGAAACAATTTTATTCCCGCTGGTAAAACCTGAAGTCGAGTAAACATGATTGTTATTCGCCCAGCACGCACCAGTGATGTAAAAACTATTCGCCAACTTGTAGATTCATATGCCGCACCTGGTCAGATGCTTACCAAAGAGACGGTCACGTTGTATGAAAGCGTTCAAGAGTTTACCGTTGCTGAAATTGATGGGAAAGTAGTTGGTTGTGGCGCACTTCATATCTTGTGGGATGACTTAGCCGAAGTTCGTACTGTGGCTGTAGAAGAGAGTTTTCATAGGCAAGGTATCGGCCATCAGATACTTGAAAAAATTATTGAGCGCGCCCGCGAAGTTGGAGTCGAGAGAATTTTCTGCCTGACTTTCCAAACTTCATTTTTTGGTCGTCACGGATTTGTAGAGATAATCGGTACTCCAGTTGCACCTGATGTTTATCAACAATTACTGCGGTCATACGATGCCGGTGTCGCCGAGTTCCTAGATTTAGAAGCAGCCAAGCCCAATACCTTGGGTAATACCCGCATGCTCTTAACCCTTTAGCCAGAGCCAAAAAACGCTACTCCTGGCCCTAATTGGGAATATCGGACCCAGATCTGGGGTTCTATATACCACAAGGTATCCACCTCGCGCCTTCCCTGCCTTGGGTTATATCCTTGGCTAGCACCGAATAATTACCGCCTTCAAAGGAGTCTGCCAATGTTTGAGCGCTTTACCGATCGAGCCCGACGCGTTGTTGTCTTGGCTCAAGAAGAAGCACGAATGCTCAATCACAACTACATTGGTACTGAACATATTCTCCTGGGTTTGATCCACGAAGGCGAAGGCGTTGCGGCAAAAGGTCTAGAAGCGCTCGGTATCTCACTTGAAGGCGTGCGCGCCCAAGTTGAAGAAATTATCGGCCAAGGTCAGCAAGCACCTAGCGGACATATTCCATTTACTCCTCGCGCCAAGAAAGTTCTTGAACTCTCACTACGTGAAGCGTTGCAATTAGGCCACAACTACATCGGCACCGAACATATCTTGCTTGGTTTAATTCGTGAAGGCGAAGGCGTTGCTGCACAAGTTCTTGTAAAACTCGGCGCAGATTTAAATCGCGTACGTCAACAAGTTATTCAACTTCTCTCTGGATACCAAGGAAAAGAAGCGGCAACATCGGGTGGACCTGCAGAAGGCACGCCATCTACCTCACTTGTCTTAGATCAATTTGGACGTAACCTCACCCAAGCAGCGCGTGAAGGAAAGCTTGATCCAGTAATTGGTCGCGAAACTGAAATTGAACGTGTGATGCAAGTACTTTCTCGTCGTACCAAAAATAACCCAGTCTTAATTGGCGAACCAGGTGTTGGTAAAACTGCTGTTGTTGAAGGTCTTGCGCAAGCGATCTACAAGAACGATGTCCCAGAAACCCTGAAAGATAAGCAGTTATATTCACTTGATTTAGGCGCACTTGTTGCCGGTAGCCGCTATCGTGGAGATTTTGAAGAACGCTTAAAGAAAGTATTGAAAGAGATTAAAACTCGTGGCGATATTATTTTGTTTATTGATGAAATCCACACCCTTGTTGGTGCAGGTGCTGCCGAAGGCGCAATAGATGCAGCAAGCATTCTTAAGCCAATGTTGGCGCGCGGTGAGCTGCAGACAATTGGCGCAACTACTTTGGATGAATACCGCAAGCATGTTGAAAAAGATGCTGCGCTAGAACGTCGTTTCCAACCAATTCAAGTTAAAGAGCCATCAGTTGCTCACACAATTGAAATCTTGAAAGGCCTTCGCGATCGCTATGAAACCCATCACCGCGTTTCAATTACCGATGGCGCACTTGCCGCTGCGGCAAATATGGCAGATCGCTATGTATCCGATCGTTTCTTGCCAGATAAGGCGATTGACCTGATTGATGAAGCTGGATCTCGTCTTCGCATTAAGCGCATGACTGCTCCTGCTGAACTTCGCGCATATGATGACAAAATCGCTGAAGCTCGTAAGGCTAAAGAGTCAGCAATTGATGGCCAAGATTTTGAAGGCGCTGCTGCACTTCGCGATAAAGAGAAGACTCTTATTGCGGAAAAGGTTGAAGCTGAAAAGAATTGGAAGGCAACCGATCTCGATAAGGTAACTGAAGTGGATGAAGAACTCATCGCTCAAGTTCTCTCTGCCTCAACCGGAATCCCAGTATTTAAATTAACTGAAGAAGAGACTGCTCGTCTGCTTCGTATGGAAGATGAACTTCACCGCCGCGTAATTGGCCAAGATCAAGCGATTAAGGCCCTCTCACAGGCTATTCGCCGCACACGTGCCGGGTTAAAAGATCCAAAGCGCCCTGGTGGTTCATTTATCTTCGCTGGTCCTTCAGGTGTTGGTAAGACTGAACTTTCTCGCACCCTTGCATCATTCTTATTTGGTGATGAGACCGCACTTATCCAACTAGATATGTCGGAATACTCGGAACGCCACACAGCATCACGTTTATTCGGCGCACCTCCAGGATATGTTGGTTATGACGAAGGTGGACAGCTAACTGAGAAAGTTCGCCGCCGCCCATTCTCGGTTGTCTTATTCGATGAGATCGAAAAAGCCCACCCAGATATCTTTAACTCACTTCTACAG
Source organism: Bifidobacterium breve (assembly GCA_945860245.1). Taxonomy (GTDB): domain Bacteria; phylum Actinomycetota; class Actinomycetes; order Nanopelagicales; family Nanopelagicaceae; genus Planktophila. Next base: position 64,161 of record CAMAPO010000004.1, on the reverse strand, counting down.
GTTCTTGAAGATGGTCGTTTAACAGATGCACAAGGTCGCACCGTTGACTTTAAAAACACAGTAATCATTATGACTACCAACCTTGGTACACGCGATATTTCAAAGAGCCTAGGACTTGGCTTTGCCAATATCGATGATGATTTAACAAATTACGATCGCATGAAGGGCAAGGTTCAAGATGAACTTAAGAACCACTTCCGCCCTGAATTCCTTAACCGTATCGATGATGTAATCGTCTTCCACCAATTGACGAGAGATCAAATTATTCAAATTGTTGATCTAATGATCGCTAACTTAGATGAGCGCTTGAAGGCGAAAGATATGGGAATCGAACTTACGCAAGCCGCTAAAGATCTATTGGCGGCCCGTGGTTATGATCCGCTTCTTGGCGCCCGTCCATTGCGTCGCACGATTCAGCGCGAGATTGAAGATTCACTTTCAGAGCGAATTCTCTTTGGTGAGTTGAAAGCTGGCGAAATAATCGTTGTTGATGTTGAAGGTGAAGCAGCCGAAGCTAAATTCACATTTACCGGCGCCGCTAAGGCAAATATGCCAGATTCGCCAGAAGATCTAGCTGCAACAACTAATTAAGGAATCTTCTTTCCTGGATTCAGAATTGAATTTGGGTCGAATACCTTCTTTACCGCACGTTGCAGTTCAATTACCGTCGCTGAGATTTCATTAGCGACGAATCCTGCCTTTATCGAGCCAATTCCGTGCTCACCGCTTGCTGATCCACCAAGTGACTGTGCAATTTCAACGATATCGCTAAATGCTTTTTGAGCGCGCTCGGCTGCTGCGGTATCGCCGTGATCGTGAACGATAGTCGGATGCATATTTCCATCACCCGCGTGCCCAAAAATTCCGATTACCAAATTACTTCTCTTACTCAATTCTTCTACCTTCTCAACAAATTGAGCAATCTCGGTAATCGGTAGCGCAACATCATCAAGCAAAGTAGCGCCCATTCTTTCAAGTGCCGGGTAAGCCATTTTGCGAACCCGAATTAAATCTGCAGCATCATTGGGATCATCTGAGTAAACACCATCAATCAAGCCAAATTCTTTACAGGTTTTTAAAGCTGCTTCAGCGAGTGAATGGTTTTCATCCAACTGCATAAGCAGAACCGCACCAGCGACTTCAAATCCGAGGGGATGCCAAGCCTCAACCGCCTTAAGCGTTGTCTGATCAACGATTTCTAGCATAGAAGGTCGGTACTGCAATAACGCCGCAGCGGCACTCGCCGCCTTCGTAATATTTGGAAAAGTAGCGACCAAAGTAGATGGAGCCGCAGGGCGAATCTCTAAATTTAAAGTTAGCTCGGTGATTACTCCAAGAGTTCCTTCGGATCCAATAAATAAATGTAACAAGTCATAGGTAGTAACAGATTTCTTGGTTGCTTTCCCTAACTCAATAATTTCACCGCTTGCCAAAACTACTTGCATTGCACGTACATGTGCTGAAGTAACGCCATATTTAACACAGCACATACCACCCGCATTTGTGGCCGCATTGCCACCAAGTGATGACCAATCGCGACTTGCGGGATCTGGCAGATAGGCCAAACCGAGTTTGCTTGCTGCAGTATCAAGATCAAGGTTAATTACCCCGGCTTGAACTCTGGCAATCTGATTTGCCGCATCAATTTCAATAATTTGGTTCATCTTCTCAAGTGATATCACGAGCGAATCTGCCGATGCATTAGCACCACCCGATAAACCACTGCCGGCACCACGGGTAACGACCGGAATCTTATTTTCATTGGCATATTTGAGAGCAATTGAAATTTCGGTGGCGCTGCGCGCTAGTAAAACTGCAATTGGTGGTGCGCTAAATGCAAAGGGTGCTTGATCTCGTGAATAAGAAGTTGTGATATCTAGATCGGAGATTAATGCACTTTCAGGGCCAAGCAGTTTGGAAAGCGCTGCGAAGTGGCTCATGCGCGCAAGATTATCGTCTTTTTAATAAAGTATTAATCCCCAGTGATTTTTACGCGTTGCAACGCTTGATCAAGGCGCGATACTTCAAAGATCTCCATGCCATCAATCTTTACATCACTGCCTGCTGGCACAAGTGCGCGCTTGAAACCTAAACGATACGCCTCGGCCAAACGACGCGATACTCCACTGACTTTGCGAATTTCTCCAGCTAAACCAACTTCACCAATTGCGACTAGATCTGCGGGAAGTGCCAACGCCTTTGCAGCAGATGCGACAGCGAGAGCAAGCGCTAAATCCGCAGCAGGTTCTGACATCTTCATTCCGCCAACTGTTGCGGCATAAACATCGCGACCACCAACGCGCACATTTGCACGCAGTTCAAGAACTGCCAAAGTCATTGAGGTGCGCGCTGAATCAAGGCCGCTGGTAACGCGACGTGCATTTCCAAAGTCATTTTCGCGACCTTGACTAACGAGTGCTTGAATTTCAGCAAGCAGGGGACGACGTCCTTCAAGTGTGACGGTTACGCAAGTACCCGGAACTGGTTCGGCATGTCTTGAAGTAAATAGACCTGTCGGATCAAGGACGCTTTCGATTCCGGTATCGCTTAAATCAAAGCAACCGACTTCATCTGATGCTCCAAAACGATTTTTAATTGCGCGGATTAGCCGCAGACGAGAATGGCGTTCGCCTTCAAATTGCAGAACCACATCAACGATATGTTCAAGAAGTCGTGGACCTGCGATAGAACCATCCTTTGTTACGTGTCCGACAAGTAGCAAAGTGATATCGCGATCTTTGCAGATACGAATCAATGCACCAGCAACTTCGCGAACTTGTGTTACGCCACCAGGAGAGCCATCGGCTGCGGCAGAGCCAATTGTTTGCACGCTATCGATTATTAAAAGTTCTGGTTTAACTGAATCAATATGTGAGATTACAGCGCCGAGATCAGTTTCGGAGGCGAGAAAGAGTTTGGGATCTACTGCGTTAATACGTTCTGCGCGTAAGCGAATTTGTGATGCAGATTCTTCACCGCTGATATAGAGCGCAGGGATTCCTTTTGCGGCAGTTTGCGCTGCAACAGATAAGAGCAGAGTTGATTTGCCTACACCGGGTTCGCCGGCGAGCAAGATTGCAGCACCTGGTACTAAGCCTCCACCAAGTACGCGATCTAACTCAGATACACCTGTTGCACGTGCACGCGCCGCTGAAAGATCAACATCACCAATAGGGATTGCGGCGTGGGTAACTTTGCCGGGAACTAGTGAGAGTTTCTTAGGTGCGGCGATCTCTTCCACGCTGCCCCAGGCTTGGCATTCGCCGCAGCGACCAACCCATTTCTGCGATGTCCAACCGCATTCCGCGCAGCGGAATGGATCCTTCTCGACCTTAGCCATAAGCCTTAGCCTAGACGAAGGCGCTGACTACTTCCCAGCGGCAACTGATGCTGGGTGTTGAATAACAAATAAAGGTAGTGAGCGCGCTTTAGCATCGTTAATTCCTTTAACGCGGGCATCACAATGCTCGGCGAGCACTGCATATGCCGCCTCACCCATTAACGCTTGCAGTTCAGTTCGGTTAGAAATATAAACTGGTTCGCTACCGATGTGTGCATCTGTATTACTGGTGCAGTACCAATCAAAATCATCTCCACCATCGCCCCAAGCAAGGCGTTCGTATTCACCGATCACCGTGACTGAGTATTCGCGCTCGCCAACTTCGCGCGTTTCAAAACTGCGACGAAGTGGAAGTTGCCAACAAACATCTGGTTTGGTGTCAACAAAGTGAAGGTTCTCTTTCTGTGCCAAGTGATGTAACACGCAACCAAAAGAACCAGTAAATCCTGGAGCTTCATAACCTTTGCGATTTAAGAAAATACACCCATCTTCAACGGTGCGAGTCTTACGTTCTTTATCTTCATCTAAATCTGAGATACGAAGTTGACCATTTGGCTTCTTAGGGCGAGCTTGATCATAGAACTGCCACATTTCTGGAGTTAAATCTGCCGCCACTTTACGAACGCGCTCTTCATCAGCTTCATCTGAATACATTGCACCTTCTGTGCAGCAACCCGCATTTGGTCGATTTTCAAAGACGCCTTTACAGCCATCGCCATAAATACAGGTCCAATATGAAGTCAGCCAAGTAAGGTCACATTTAAAGATTTCTTCCTCATCATTGGGATCGGTAAATTCCACCCAATCGCGTGCGAAACCTGGCTTTATTTCTGACATAGTTGCAGAGCCTACGCGTACTCTTTCGCTATGGCTAATTCAGAAAAACAGGTTGCCGTCATTGGTGCTGGGGTAATGGGCGAAGCCCTTATCTCTGCGCTAATTACATATGGGATTTCACCTAGTGCTATCACTATCTCTGAAAAGCGTGAAGAGCGAGCACTTGAGTTAATCGATAGATATAAAGTAGCTAACGCTGCGCTGGGCGATAACGTTGCAAAGTGCGATCTAATATTATTGGTAGTCAAACCACAAGACATGGCTGGGGTATTACAGGAGATAAAGGCGCACATTCGCCCTGGTTGCCTAATCATCTCCTTCGTCGCCGGTAAGCAGATTAACCACATCGCCGATTTAATTGGAACAAGGGCGAATCCTGTAATAAGAGTTATGCCAAATACTCCAACTTTGGTAGGCGCGGGGATGGCGGCAATTTCTTCGTGTGTGCTGGTCACCCCAGAACAAAGGGAGTTTGTCCTTGGCTTTTTAGGCGCGGTCGGAAAGGTGATTGAAGTCGATGAATCACTGCAAGATGCGGTCACCGCAACTAGCGGATCCGGTCCAGCTTATTTCTTTAGATTTGTAGAAGCGATGGTTGAAGGAGCCATCGCTCTGGGACTCTCGCAGGCCGATGCAACCACGCTTACGATTCAGACGATTGTCGGTGCCGCAAAGTTACTTGACCAATCAGGAGATTCCCCAACAACCCTGCGCGAAAAGGTAACTAGCCCTAACGGGACAACTTTCGCGGCTCTAAATTCTTTTAGCGACTCGGATATTTCTGGCGTAGTAGCAAAAGCGATGAAGGCCGCACGTGATCGTTCGCAAGAACTCGCTTAATAAAATATTTTTAGCAGCAACTGCGATTACAGTTGCGGTTGCGCCGACGGCAGACTCTGCCCCAAAGAGCGTTGCAATGAAGCAATTTGTTGAGGTAACAAAAGAAATTGGCGCCGAAGGAATGGTCGTCACAAGTAAAGCGATAATTACTTATTCTAATATCGTTGGGAAAAGTTCAGATATACAGATCCGGGCAGTTGACTTTACCGGTGCGCTAATTTGGAGTAAAACTATTGACTCCGGCAGCGATGAGGTAGCCACCGCTATAACCGCTGATGCAAAGGGAACGATCTGGGTAGGCGGAAATAGCGCCTCGCCAGCGCAATTAGAAACTATTACAGCTGTTGCTGGTGCGTTGAATCCTGATTCGGTAACAGTGGAAATGCCAGATGAAATGCGCGCAGACATGAAAAATATTTCACTCTGGCAGATCTCATCTACTGGAGATTTAGCACCACAAATAGATTTTAAAATAACTCGACCCGCGCTAGTTGATGCCATATCTACCAATGCAACAGGTGTATCAATCTTGCTATCTCGTGAAAGCGGCCAGTCACTGGCCTTAATTAAAGCTGAAGCACTCGAAAAAGAAGTAAAATTAGGAACAACGAAAAGTAAATTTAACGTCATCTTCCGTGCCGCTGATGGATCTACTTCACTATTTGGTTCCAGTAGTGAAACTTTAGCGGGCAAGAAGTTAGCCGGAAAAGTTGATGGAATTTTATTAAAAGTATCTAAGGCAGGTTCTATCTCCAGTGTGGTGCGAAGTTCAGCAGCCGGTGCGCTACGTGATTGGCAGAGCGCCACTGCATCTAACTTTTTAACGGGAGTTGTAAAGAGTGGTAAAAAAATTGAGACTGCGATAACAAAGTTTAATTCCACTTTTACCCCAACGTGGACGACTCGAATTTTATCTACGGGAGCTAGCGTGGCAGCATCTGGAGCAAATGGTTCGGTATTTGCTATCTTCGAACCGACTACCGCCCTTAAAGGTGTTACTGGCTGGAAGCAGGTTAAAGGTCAATCGGTGGCGCTGCAATTTGATGGGAAGGGCCTTTTAATTGGTGCGCTGACAAATTCACTTCTGAACGCTCCATTGACTGTCGGATATTCCGCAGAAGGCGGTCTAGTACTTTTAACTACCGCCGGAGATATTCTGCAAGCCCCGATCCGCTAATTTAAGCAGCGCGCAGCGAAAGTAAATTGCCATCAATCCCGGATATTAAATAACGGACCTTATTTAAAACTATCCACGCTGAATCAAAACCATCAACGTTCTGCTCCTTTGCCACCAAAGAAAGAGCGTCGGTAGACACATCTAACGCACACAGACGTTGCTGACAGTTAAAGATTGTGGTCGAACCGTTGCTGCTTAAGAATTTACTTGGAGTCCCATACCCATTTGTTGGCAGAGTCTTGATCACCGTTGGAGTAGCTAGATAAGCCCAACGGATTTGTTCAGCCCTTGGCAAAGTCAGCACGGATGAGGTTAGCCAAGTAGCCAAGATGCCGCGCGCACCTTTTTGCAGGGCGACGTCATATCCCACAACAGCAATTGGGCCTGCCGATGTATCAAGAGTGGAATAGCGCCAACCTTGTGGGCTTACTCCAGCTCTTTGGGCCACGCGGATCGCACCGGAGGTCGTCTCCTTGCGTTGATTAATTGTTAACACTGAGTCGTACAACAAAATCGTAGATTTGCCATCGAATAGCGCATCTAAGTGAAAAGCCACATCGCCAGTAGTTCGATCATCTGTTTTGCGATCACCATCGATAAGTTCGTACTTCCACTCTTTACTCCCGCTAGCTTTTACAGCACCCAATAAAATCCCTTGTGATTCATCACGATAGAAGACTTGCACACCGACTGCGCTAACCGAACAAGCATTGGCAACGCTCACATCACTAGCGGTGCGGACTCGAATTGGGTCCTCATATTTATTTACAGCGCTACCGTTACCGTCTATAACTTCAAATTTAAATTTTTTACCATCGTAGGTGGCGTAACGGAGATCTTTATCGACAGAATCTGAATAGAAGATATGTAAAGTCTGGGTCTTTCCAGATCCACTTACACATGCTGAAACATCGCCACTAATTGGATTTCTAGTGCGACCGGCAGAACCGCCACGTCCATCCACATTTGATTTGATCCAAAGTTTTCCGTTCCAAAGCGCAACTTTAAGAGCTCCGTTAATTTCATCTTGATAGATAATTGCAGGGTTTCCATTAAATGTAACTGTGGTTAAGTTCTTAACATCGGCGTTAGAATCAATAACCTTCTTGATCCAACCCGCTTTTGGGGTGATGGCATTTGTGGTCACTGGCTCAGATGTTCCGAGCGAATTGGATGCAGTGATGGCAAAAGTATAAGAAGTGCCATTTTTCAAGCCAGAAAATAGCGCTGGACTGTCGGTAAAGCTCTTTTCTGCCCCAGTTTTTAGGTTCTTCACCATATAACTCTTTACCTGCGCTGCTCGAGCATTTGCTGGTGGATCAAATTTAATGATCGCGCCAGAATCTGAAATTAGCGCTTCGTAGTTTCGTACTGCTTGTGGGATTCCTACTGCAATTCCGACAGGTGGCTTGGTTCGCAAATCTTGCATCATCGCAAGTAATAGTGGCCCTGGTTCGTGAAAAACTTCACCCGCCTCTAAGTTTGGAGACATCACAGAATTTTTACCAGCTCGATCAAAAGTTGCTTCATCTAAATGGCTAACTGAAGAACCATCTTCATACTTTTTTGGTGAATACAGCAAAGGTTTTACTCCACCATTTGCCGCAATTCCTTGAGCGCCAGACCAGACTAACTTTGAGGTAAGCGCTTCACCAAGTTCGAGTGATGGTGAGGGAAGATCAGAAAGCCTGCGGCCATCACCAGTTTGAACATACGCATCATATGGAGTTGGTTGATCGATTGATCCATACCCGAAAAATGTGTCATAGCTATCAGTTGATAAAAATCCCAAGCCGTGCGCCATCTCGTGCAGGATTACTGATTGCAGATCGTATTCTGTTTTACTAGGTCCAATTCCATCACCGCGATACCAACTAGCTAACGAATTTACTGTGATAACCATTTCCGGATTATCGCCATCAAGATCTTTACCGGCCAAAGCATTTGCCAAAGCCGATGGATACCAGAGACTGGGATCAGGGGCACCAGAAAAATTAGCAAAGTAACTTCCTGGACGAGCGCTTCCTAGAATACTATAAGAGGAGGAACGTCCCCAGGTTGCATCAATATAGATAGGAACTTTAGATTCAAAATTCTCTGCCCAAACATCAACGGCTGCCTGAACTTGAACCTTTGTCCACTCCGGAAAATTATTGTATTTAACAATAATCTTTGACTTCTTCTCTAAATGAGCAACTTTTGGTTTTGGAGACTGTGTTCCAGCTGTGGCAGGTGCGGCGTAAACACTTCCCCATTGCGTGGCTGGTCTCACTAATACCTGAGATTGCGCCGAGGCCAGAGGCGTGAAGCCCGCTATAAAAATCGCGAAAGATATGGATATGGCGAAGGATCGCTTCATAGATCTCAATTTTTTGCTCGCCATAGCGCCCAACGGTATCAGGATGCGAGAATGTATCCATGTCCCTTAACAACGCCGAGAGTGATTTAGATCAAGTAATTGCGCGAATGAAATCTGAGCGACCAGCGGTGCTTAACTTCTCCTCTGTTTCAGCGCGACCTGAACCCACTTTAGAGGAAGCCCGTGGAGAGTTAGCTAGCGTAATTGGACATTTGGCTCACACGATTTTCTCAAAGAAGTATGGTCCGTTAGTCGGCACAGTTACCAAGACAACTGCAGAAACAGTTTTGAAAAGTGCAGAGGAAAATCTCTATCGCGCAAAAGGCGATGCAACTTTAGTAATCCAAGAATTAGTGGATCGGGTCTTTACCTCAAAACCTTCCAAGAAAAAATGAGCACCTTAATAACAATTTTTTCACGCCATGGATGTCACCTTTGTGAAGTTGCTGAAGCAACGCTCACAGATTTAAAAGAAGAGTTAAACTTTGAAATAGAAGTTAACTTTATTGATGGTGACGTTGAATTAGAGAAGTTATATGGCCATGAAGTTCCAGTGATACATATTGATGGTGAGCACCACGACTTTTACAGAGTCGATCCAGAGAGATTTAGATCTTCCCTTGAAAAACATCGTCAGCGTCAATAATTCGATATGAGTAACCTTGTTCAGCAAGGAAGCGTTGGCGATTCTGTGCGAAATCTTGATCAATAGTGTCGCGTGAAACCACAGAATAAAACTTTGCACCACGACCGTCAGCTTTTGGCCGCACAATACGCCCAAGTCTCTGGGCTTCTTCCTGGCGTGAGCCAAAAGCTCCAGATACTTGAATAGCAATTGTCGCTTCAGGTAGATCAATTGAAAAGTTAGCGACCTTTGAGACAACTAAGCAGGTAATTTCACCGATGCGGAAAGCAGCAAATAACCTTTCGCGCTCTTTAATCGGCGTCTCACCTTTGATTACCGGAACGCCCAAAGTCTCCGATAAATCATCTAATTGATCGATGTACTGGCCAATTACGAGAATTTGTTCCCCTGCGTGAAGATCGACAAGTTTCTCAACAACATTGCGCTTAGTTCTGGTGGTTGCGCAGTAGCGATATCGCTCTTCTGGCTCTGCAGTTGCGTAAGAAAGTCGCTCGGCTTCGGTGAGGTTTACCCGGACTTCAATACATTCCGCCGGAGCTATATAGCCTTGCGCCTCAATCTCTTTCCAAGGAACATCAAAACGCTTTGGTCCAATAAGTGAAAATACTTCACCTTCCATGCCATCTTCACGAACTAAAGTGGCAGTTAGACCTAAGCGGCGTCGTGATTGAATATCTGCAGTAAATCGGAAGATTGGCGCTGGCAGTAAATGTACTTCATCATAAATAATCAGCCCCCAGTCGTGGGTATCAAATAGATCTAAGTGAGAGTAAACGCCATTCTTCTTCTTGGTCATCACCTGATAGGTCGCAATTGTTACTGGGCGAATCTCTTTCTTCGCTCCAGAATATTCACCAATCTCATCTTCATTTAAAGTTGTTCGGCGTAACAATTCTTCGCGCCATTGCCGCGCCGCCAAAGTATTTGTAACCAAAATCAAGGTGGTTGCTTTTGCGTGCGCCATGGCTGCAGCTCCAACAATTGTCTTCCCCGCACCGCAAGGAAGAACTATTACCCCTGAGCCACCATGCCAAAATCCTTCAGCGGCTAACTCTTGATAGGGACGGATCTTCCAATCATTCTGCTTAAGAGCAATTTCGTGGGCTTGCCCATCAACATATCCCGCGAAATCTTCTGCGGGCCAACCAAGTCGCAGCAGCGATTGCTTAATTGCACCGCGCTGACTGGGATGTACTGCGATAGTTTCGGGATCAATACGAGTACCTAAAAGTGGAGCGATCTTCTTGGCGCGAATAACTTCTTCCAGTACGCCGACATCGGTTGTGATCAAGATCAGGCCATGTATTGGATCTGCTTCCAACCGCAAACGTCCGTAACGCGACATGGTTTCGGCAACATCTATAAGCAGTGAATGCGGCACGGCATATCTTGAGTATTTAATTAAAGTATCGATTACCAACTCTGCATCATGGCCTGCTGCGCGAGCATTCCATAAACCCAAGTTTGTTAAGCGATAAGTATGGATATGTTCAGGAGATCGTTCTAATTCAGCAAATGGCGCAATCGCGCGGCGACATTCAGTCGAAAGCGGATGATCAATATCTAGCAGAAGCGTTTTATCGCTCTGGACAATTAGCGGGCCTTCGCTCATTTCAACAAATCTTTAATAAATGCGTGCAGCAGGGCGCTGCGTTCTTCGATAGATTTCAAACTCAGCCACTCACTTGGTGCATGTGCACCGCCACCGACTGCGCCTAAACCATCTAGAACTTGTGCACCTGCAGCCGCGGCGAAGTTGCCATCACTTGCCCCACCTACTTCTGCACAACCTAGCGGGGCCATTCCGATCGATTTTGCAACTACTTCAATTCTTTCATACAACGCTTTTGTTGAGGCTGGCTGTAGCGGCGGACGATTTAGCCCACCAGTTATCTCAAGGCGTGCGCCAGCACTTTTTGCTTTAAGAGATTTAATCGCTGCATCAACTCGATCAATTTCGGATTGCGCAAAAGATCTAGCGTCAATTTCAAGTACGGCTAGATCCGGAACTGTGTTGGCGCTATTGCCAGACTTTAATAGAGTCGGAACAACAGTTGTTCCGTGCTCCTTATTCTCTAGCCCAGCAAGTTGCAGAATAACGTGGGCGATTTCAACGGTGGCGTTTACGCCCTTTTCAGGTTCTAGGCCTGCATGCGCGGCTAATCCGTGCACTGCGACCTTGTACATTGCAGTGCCTTTACGCCCGGTCTTAACTTTGCCATCAAGTGATGCTTCTAAAACTAATACTGCTTTGGCAGCGGCGGATAGCTCCATAATTAATTCTCGCGATGCAAAAGATCCAGTCTCTTCATCGGTTGTGGCAACGAGTGCTACGCGGTCTGCAACGCCTTCAATATCTTTTAGCGCAAATAGCGCTTGCACAAAGCCCGCTTTCATATCAAAAACGCCAGGCCCGCGAACAACATCGCCCGCGACCTCCCAGAGTGGTTGATATGAACCATGCGGCCAAACAGTGTCGAGGTGAGCAAGTAAAAGTATTTCTGGTTGGCTGGCGCCCCACCAAAATACGGGGCGTCCCTTAATCTCTTTAATTTGCGCCGGTGTTCCAAGAATGCGAGTTGCGATATCGCTAGCTAATCGAACTACGTTCTGGCAAGCAGCGATATCTTCAGTTGGGGATTCGCATCGCACCAAAGCTTCAATCGCAGCCAACATAGGGTCAAGTCTGCCGTATTTAGACTCATTTGTGCTCGTCATATCGCCGCCACCCCAGTTATGCGCGCAATTCTAAAGGTTTGCACCTCACCGGTCGCGTGATCGCGCGCGAGTAGCGAACCGGCAGAGAGTTTTAAGGGATCAATTATGCGATGTGAAACTAGGCCATTGTTATCGGCGTAACCAATCGAAAGTGATGTTGCCGGTTGGTTTTGCAGATAATCAGCCAAGATATCTAAAGTTTCATTGGCGGTTGTGCGGGGAAGTGAACCCAGCGCATTGCTTGCGATATTGCGTAAGGTACTTTGGCGATGGCTAGATTTTTCTCCAGTGCGAAGTGTGCGCAGCGCTGCTTCTAACTGCAACTCATCAGGACGATCGAACTCACCAATGATTCTTGGTGGTCGGGCTTTGCCTTTAGCGCGTTGAATTCTCGGACCGCTAAGTAGCGCTCCTTGCGAATCTTCACCTGCCGGTAAATATCCAAAGCTGCGCAAGATAGACATTGCATCGGCAGCATCATGCTGACAGATTAAAACTTCTGGAGATATCTGGCGCAGCGATAACATCTCTAAACGTTTATCGCTAATGATCTGCGCGATCAAAGCCGGATCTTCACATCTAATAAATGCAGATGTATTGCCGACTCGCAACTTTCCGTGCTTCTTTGCAACATCAGCAATTAAATATTCCAGTGGCTGTGGCATTGCAGTTTTAGAAGTTTTCTTTAAGAATACCTTGATCTCATCCCCGGTACGTCCGTGATCTAAACCGCGGCGAATAGTTGCTTCGCTAAAACGATAGACAGTTGCACCACCACGACTTTCGATTTCAGCGAGAATGGCTAACTCTTGTGCGATCTCGTGCTCAAGTGGGCCTGGTGCAATTGCGGTGTGATCGCTCTGAATAAGAATGTGATCAACTGGTTTCGGAAGATCTTCGTTGATTTCATCTAGATCGCCACCAGATAGCAGCCCGATTCCATACTTTGAAATTGCGCCCTGCCCAGTTATGCCGAGCCATTCTGCTTCACGTAAGTTCCAAGTTAGGTAATCACTTGGTATGCCGCCACTACGTTTTGCTGGGGAATTCCATTGTGCTAGCAACAGCAGTGACTCAATTTTTGGTGCCGAACCTTGGCTTTCTTGCAGCAAGCGCAGCGTTAATTTACGAATTGGTGCAGCGGCTACGCGATCTAATTCGGGGCCAAGGGGGGCGACGTTCTTTGATTCTTCTCTGCCGACTAAGCCGCTCATGCGAGAAGTAATCAGCCATTGCGAGACAAGTGATTGCCAGCGTGTAGAAGGAGATTGAGTCAACCAAATATCAAATTGACTGGTCGGAAGAATTCGATCATCGGCGTCAATAGTTAAGAGTCCGGCTAAGTAAGCGAGTTCTGCAACAAAGGCGGCACAGTTGGAATCTACGCCGAGGTGGTGTGAAATTATCTTTAGCTCCCGCACGCCTAACCCACCTGAACGAAGCGCATCGGCAGGTTCTTGGGCCCAGAAATTTAGGATCTCTTCAGTCCAGCGCAAGAAGGTTGATATATTTGCAATTGCTGCAAGTTGAACGCTCTTACTATCTCGTTTATCACCCGCAAGTTCTGGTTCTTGAATAAAAAGTTCTTTATGTAATTTGCCGCCACGTAAGGCAATTGCAACTTCGCGCGGCATTAAAACTGTATGAGAGTTTGCTACTACTAAAAAGTTATTCTCCAATAGCCAAGCAACTCCGGCGCCAGGTTTCTTAACATCTGTGACCGTGCCTCGTGGTGGTCCCCACACCATGGCATCAAGTGCTTTCTTTGCCGCAGGCGGTGCTTGCTCTAACTTCTTTAAATCTAACTTCGCCATAGATTGTGGACCAACTCCGGCGATATCGCTGCCAAGAACTTCGCGCACGGTAGTCGGTAGGTAAAGCCCATCTTTTCCTGTGTAAATCAGCCCACGTTCGATTAGCCCTGGGATAAGAAAGAGTGCTGCCTTATCTGTAAGTGTGGTAACGCTCTTTTCATTAAATGGTTCAGCAACAACAGCGCAAGCTTCTAAGACTTGATATTGCCAGGCGTTTAGAGAATCAATCACCCGCGCCAGACTTGGTGCAGATGTTGCACGAACTGCCAGCGATGCAACATCAGGTGGTACAGGCGTTACTAGATCTGGCCGATAAGAAAAGAGTGAAATGAGGGCAGCGTCATCCAAGGTACGTAAGTAATCTGCAAAGGAGCGCGTTTCCATAACTTGCCTACATTACTGGCAAGTGAGGTTAGAGCGCGAATTGGCTTTTTAACTCAGCGGGAGTTGCGGCGTGGGGTAAGCCTGGTACCTAACCACGCGATGCGAGAGACCAATGGCCCCAGTAAGCGGTTTAGAAATCTCATCCGACGGTAGTCATGAATTGGCCAGCGCTCCTGCAAGGCGCGAATCCGCAACTTTGCATCAGGATTTATTGCAGATGGATTTCCGACAGTTAGAAGAAGAGGTAAGTCATTATGGCTATCTGAATATCCAAAACAAGTTGTCAGATCAAACCCCTTCTCTTTGGCCAGCTGTTGTATCGCAGTAGCTTTCTCGCGGCCGTGTAAAAGAGGCCCATTCATAGCACCGGTGTAATGACCATCTTCAATTGCAGCTTTACTGCCAAGTGCTCCTGTAAATCCCAACCGTTCGGCAATTAGCGTCGCCATATCTTCAGGTGCAGCAGTCACCAGCCAAACTTCAACTCCATCATTTAGATGTCGTTGGGCAATTTCTATTGTTCCTTCCCACAACGCGGGAGATACATACTCATCATAAATTTCTTGGGCAACTGCATTAATTTCAGAGACATTGTGCCCACCGATAAAATCTTGCGCTGATTTTTGAAAACGATTTATCTCATCTTGCTTCTCAGTTCCTGTTAAGCGAAATCTCAGGTTTGCTAATACAAATCGCGAAATATCTGATTTTGTAAAGAAGCCACGTTGGTACATGCCCCGGCCAAGGAAGTAGATAGTTGAGCCCCGCACCAAGGTGTTGTCGACATCGAAGAAAGCCGCGCGCTGCGGTGTGAGTGGCATGTCACTACCCTAGCGATTCAGTGGGATATTGCCCTGCCGTAAGACGCTTTATGCTTAGCGCTATGAGTTCAACAGTCCATGTAATGCGCCACGGCGAAGTCGAGAATCCACAGAAAATTCTCTACGGAAGACAACCAGGCTGGCGTTTATCTAGCCGTGGACAAGAAATGGCAGAAGTATTGGGCCAATGGTCTAAATCAATTGATTTAGGTGCACTGCACGTTTCCCCGCTGCAACGAGCCCAAGAAACTGCAGCGCCAATTGCGAAAGCGCATGGAATTACAATTACAACCGATGATCGCTTAATAGAAGCGGCAAATATATTTGAAGGTAAGAGTTTTGAAGTTGGAAGTGGAGCGCTGAAGCATCCAGGTTCGTGGCGCCATTTATATAACCCTTGGAAGCCATCGTGGGGCGAGCCGTATGACGAACAAATCAACCGCATGCTCGCTGCAATCTTCGCCGCCAATAAAGCAGCTAACGGCAAAGATGCAATTGTGGTTTCACATCAATTACCAATTTGGATTACCAGAAGTGCAATTGAGGGGCGATCAATGTTGCACGATCCGCGCAAGCGCGAGTGCACGTTGGCATCGGTTACGAGCGTTCACTTTGATGATGATGGCGTGATTTCTGGACTTACTTACTCTGAACCTGCTGCACATTTGTTACCACCAAAGAAATAATGGATATATGCGTAAGCCAATCTCTTTAATCGTGCTTACGCTTTTCTCTGCAATTTCTCTAACTGCCTGCGGTGGCGGCAGTTCCGCCCCCGAAGAAAGTTTTATTGAAGGTAGCGGAGCGGTTACTAAGATTGAAATTTCAAAGCGGAAAGCTGCGCCGGCTTTATCAGGAATGACACTTAGCGGAAAGACTTTTACCTTTAACCCCGAACAAGTTGCAGTTGTAAATGTCTGGGCATCTTGGTGCTCACCTTGCCGAGCCGAAATTCCAACCTTGATTGAGCTTTCCAAGCAATATCCAGAGGTGCAATTTATGGGGATTTTAACCCGTGATAATCCCGCCACCGCAGAAGCATTTGCTCGTAGGTTCGCAATCCCATATCCAACCTTCATCGATGACTCACTTTTAATTGGATTTAAGGGCACTTTGCCGGCCAATGCAATTCCTTCAACGGTATTAATTGATAAGAGCGGCAATGTGGCGGCGCGTATTTCGGGGGAAGTAACTCTCACCTCATTAAGTAATTTGATTCGAAAGCTTGAAGCAGAATGATTGACTTCTTCGTAGAACAGTTACTCGGCGGATTCTTACTCGTTGCTTTTCCGGTTGCGGTACTTGCTGGTCTGATTTCATTCATATCACCTTGCGTACTTCCTTTAGTACCTGGTTATTTATCTTTTGCCGCTGGTTACTCTAAATCTAAAGACCGAGTTTTTCTTGGCTCCACACTCTTTGTACTTGGCTTTAGCGTTCTCTTTATCTCTTACGGTGCACTTTTTGGTGGTATTGGATCTCGCATCGCAACCAACGATGAGACCATCACACGTATTTTGGGAGTTATAACAATTTTGCTTGGCCTAATCTTTATGGGTCGCTTTCCCATGATGCGCACATTCTCTCCCAAGGTCGCGACAAATGGTGGATTAATCGGTGCGCCTTTGCTCGGCTTCTTATTTGGGGTTGGTTGGACACCTTGCATCGGGCCGGCACTTGCAACTGTGCAGACTTTGGCATTTCAAGAATCAAGTGCGGCGCGTGGTGCAATTCTTTCATTCGGATATTGCATCGGACTTGGTGCACCATTTATCGCATCAGGACGTTACTTAGATAAATCGGCTCGACTACGACGGTTCTTGACTAAGCATGGAGATTTAATTTCCAAAATAGGTGGAGTGTTCTTAGTCCTGATTGGTATCGCGCAAGTGCTTGGAATTTGGACAGATTTGATGATCTCGCTGCGCTCACTTATTACTGATTTTGCACCGGTGATTTAATGACGACCGAAGCAACTCTTCCCGAATTAGGAGCAACCGGCTTGCTCCGCTTTATGTGGCGCCAACTAACAAGTATGCGCACTGCGCTAATTCTCTTGATGATGCTTGGTGTGGCAGCGATCCCTGGATCATTTCTTCCGCAGCGATCCCAGAATCCAATGGCGGTGCGTCAATATTATTTAGATAGCCCCGAATTAGCGCGTTGGATAGAACGTTTCTCTGGATTTACCGTTTACTCATCACCTTGGTTTAGCGCGATATACATCCTGCTCTTCATCTCATTAATTGGTTGCGTTCTGCCGCGCACTTTTGAACACTTCCAGGCGATGCGCGCCATGCCGCCGCTGACTCCACGAAATTTATCGCGCATGGAATCTTTCCAACAATTTGCCGGAGATGGAACAGAACTCACCAAGGCTCAGAACTGGTTTAAGAAAGAGCGTTTTCGGGTGCGTAACGCAGAAGGAAGTATCTCTGCCGAGAAAGGCTACTTGCGCGAGACGGGAAATTTACTTTTTCATCTCTCACTTATTTTAATTTTAATTGGAGTCAGCGTTGGTTCCTTATTTGGAATGCGCGGTGAAGCGATAGTAAATAAAGGTGAGCGCTTCATTAGCCTTCCAACTTCATATGACAATCTCTCATTTGGAAAGCTAGTCAAAGCAGATTCGCTGCAGCCTTTTATTATTGAAGTTATTGATTTCGTCGCTAAATATGATCCAGTAACAAATGCTGCCCAGGATTACACCGCGACAGTTCGAGTAACCAATCCAGGTGAAACCACATCCACCATTGAAACTCTCAAGGTGAATAGTCCGCTTACCTTTGGAAATACTCGCGTTTACCTTCAGGCCAATGGTTACTCACCGATAGTTACAGTGCGTGATTCAACTGGCCAAGTTGCTTTACAAGGGCCTATTCCATTCTTGCCACAAGATGGAAACTTGCGCTCTATCGGATCGATAAAAGTTCCGGATGCCGATCCGCAACTTGGTTTCGTTGCCAGCTTCTACCCAACATTTGCGCGCGAAGGTGGCGAGGGTGGAATTTCAGTTTTCCCAGAAGCGTTAGATCCAAAGCTGCTCTTTTCTATCTGGGAAGGTGACCTCGGTTTAGATTCCGGAATTCCCCAATCTGTTTATCGCATTGATACCTCAAAGATGAAGCGAATTGCCCTTGAATCTCTGAAGCCGGGTGAGAGTTACGCATATCCGCAAGGCTCAATAAAATTTGAAACCTTTGTACCTTGGATAAACCTGCAGATCGTCGATGATCCGGGGAAGAGTTATGCCTTATACGGCGCAATCGCAGCGATTTTAGGGTTACTTGCCTCGCTCTTTGGCAGGCGTCGCCGTATATGGATAAGGATCACATCAACTGGAGTTGTAGAAGTTGCTGGCCTGGCTAAGAATGGTGCACCAGGGTTAGCAGCAGAAATTGAACGTTTTGTCACACACGTGAGAAAGGAGATGTAGATGCAGATTACTTGGGCCTATATCTCTAATTACTTTGTTTATTCGGCAATGGGAATTTTTGCTATCTCCTTCATTGCTCACGCCTTTGAAACCGCCTGGGCAGTTAGAGCGCCAGAGCAGAGCGATAATAAAACTGGAAGTATCTTAACAAAGACTTTGGATTACACCCGCACCGAACGCGCTGCCCGTATTGCAACTGCGATGATGATCTTAGGATTTTTACTACTTCTTTGCGGCGTAATCGCACGCGGTATATCTGCAAAGCATGTTCCTTGGGGAAACATGTACGAGTTTTCGATTACAGGTGCTCTTGCATTCACGGGTGCCTATTTACTTGCTCTTCGCAAACATGATCTACGTTGGCTCGGGTTATTTGTCTCGATATCAGTTCTGCTCACACTTGGAACCGCTATTACTTTGCTTTACCGAGATAGTTCACCACTAGTACCAGCGCTGAAATCAACGTGGTTAGTCATTCATGTCATCGCCGCAATTATCTCGGGCGGAGTTTTCTTACTTGCAAATGTCATCGCTGGTGCTTATCTTTATTTGGATGCGATGGAATCGAAAGGTGAGCGCAAGCCGTGGGCTAAACGTTTGCCAGATTTAGAAACTTTAGATCAGCTTTCCTATCGTTTAGTCGCCTTCGTATTTCCGCTTTGGACTTTTGCGGTGATCGCCGGCGCAATTTGGGCCGAAAGTGCATGGGGAAGATATTGGGGCTGGGATCCAAAAGAGACTTGGGCATTTATTACCTGGGTTGCTTACGCCGCATATTTACATGCGCGCGTAACAATTGGCTGGCGTGGCAAGCGCGCAGCATGGCTCTGCTTATTTGCCGGATCTACATTCTTATTTAACTATGTGTATGTAAATGTCTGGGGAACCGGCAAGCACACATATAGCGGCCTTTAATAGCTAATTAAAGTTTACGAAGAAAATCAGGGTCATCATCTGGCGGCAAAATGCGTCGCTTAGGTGGGCGCGGACCTCGTTCTCCACGAACACGTCCAATAATTAAAAAGGCAATCGCTCCAAATGGTGAGAGCAGAACAATGAGTAAGAGCCAACCCCACTTAGGCAATTTATTAATTTGAGAATCATCGCGCCGGGCGCAATCGATAAAGGTATACAAAGTTAAAGCAAGAGAGGTCAAGAAGATTATGGCTTGCAACTTAATCATGCTCCTATTCTAGCGAAGGTTAGATAATTAAGCCGAGTGCAAAAAGGAGGGCAAAAGCCAGTTGTAACTTACCCGTCTTGGCCAGATACGGGATTAAGTCAGCGCCTGATACTCCGCGTACAACACCGCGGGCAAGGCTCCAAGTCAGGGGAGTGGCAAGTAACGTTAATAGAACTGCCGGCTTGAGAGTTAGCAGCGCAAAGAGATGAGCAGAGATCAAGAGCGCGATATATAACTTACGGGCACCGCTATCTCCTAAACGCACGGCTAAAGTCTTTTTGCCAACGATTTGATCTTGCGCACGATCGCGCAGATTATTTATGGCCAAAATCGCGCAAGCAAGTGAACCCATTGGGATTGCAACTATAAAGATCTGCAGATTTAACTCTTCGGTCTGCACGTAGTAACTACCGACAGTTGCAACAATACCGAAGAATAAGAAGACGGAAATTTCGCCAAGACCTAAATAGCCATAGGGCTTCGCGCCACCGGTGTAACCCCAAGCAGCGTTGATCGCAAGCGCGCCCAGTAAAATTACCCACCAAGATGTAGCCGCAGCCAGAGTTAAGCCGATGAGCGCAGCAAATAGAAATGAAATTATCGCAGCAGTACGAACTGATTTAGGTGAAGCCAAACCTGATGCGGTAAGTCGCACTGGGCCAATGCGCGAATCATCTGTGCCACGAATTCCATCGGAATAATCGTTGGCGTAGTTCACGCCAATTTGTAGCGAAAGGCTGACTAAAAGGGCGGAGAGTGCACGAATAGGTTCCCAGTTACTCCCGGCGTATGCGGTGGCAACAAGAACAGGTGCTACGGCAGCAGCCAAAGTGCGCGGGCGGGCGCCGATAATCCATTTATTCACAGAATTCACCTACCTTCCCGCGATGCAATATTGACTAATTCTTGGCGGTCAATTTTATCCAAAGCACTCCTTGGCAATTTATTCAAATAGATAACACCTTTTATCTTTGCAGCAACTGAGATTTGTGCTGATAGAGCTTCGTTTATAGCCGATTGATCTGGCTTCACGCCACCCGCAATCGCTAAGTGCAACGCTTGTCCCCACTGTTGATCTGCAATGGCAAAAGCGGCACATTCGATACCTGCAAACGTGTTCCGAACAACTTCTTCAACTTTGGTCAAAGAGATATTTTCTCCACCTGTGACAATCACATCATCGGCGCGGCCAGTAACTATTAACTTACCGTCTTTGATTTCACCAAGATCAGATGTCAGGAAGTATCCATTTTCTAATTTAGAACTCCACCCCGAAGTATCATTTAAATAAGTTGTCGCCAGCGAAGCGCTGGAAATCTTGATAAGCCCATCTTTATTTATCTCAACTGAGGTATCGCCAATTGGCATACCGTCATAGACACAGCCACCACAAGTTTCAGTCATTCCGTAACTTTCAACGATATTGATTCCAGCAGTGCGCGCTTGATCGCCTAAATTTTTATCTAGAGCCGCTCCACCAACTAAAACCGATTTTGAGACAAGTAAATGCGCAAGTAAATCACCATCACCATTTAACGCGCGGAAGAGCTGGGTCGGAACTACCGCTGTGTAATCAGCATCTGGATATTTGCCAGTTATCCCACGTGCATCGATTGCAATTGTGCCGAGTTCAAGAGCGCGCACAAGCACGTTTATTCCTGCGATATGTGTCAGCGGCAATAAGAGCGACCAGATTTGACCTGCATTGGCGCCAAAAAATTTATTTGTTGCCTTGGCGCTAGCTAAGAGCGCTGCCGCAGAAAGTCCTACCTCTTTCGCATCTCCAGTTGATCCGCTAGTTGATACGACAAGTGAAATCTCAGATGGGACGGTCTTGGCAGAAATTGGCCCCAATGTGATTGCTGGGCCTTCGTCGCCCAAGGCTTTGGCTAGGCGCGCACTTATATCGGCGATGGTCCACGTGGGATCTATCGCACGAATCTCTCGTTGTGACGTCTGCTCCATTGCACGCGTAGGCTATCGCTCGTAGTCGTAGATGGAGGAATCGTGAGCAAGCCGATCAAGCGTGAATTTGGTAACCGTGCCATCCCTGCCTGGGCAACCGGTGCGGGCGGCGAGAAATTTACAGATATCACCTACCAAGTTGGCGAAGGTATGGCCAAGATTGCAATCAATCGACCAGATGTTCGCAATGCATTTAGACCACAAACAATTATTGAATTACAAGAAGCTTTTTCATTAGCGCGCGATAACTCTGATGTTGGAGTAATTATCTTTACTGGAACCGGCGATGAAGCATTCTGTTCTGGTGGCGACATCAGCGTTCGCGGTGATGATGGATATCTCGGTGAAGATTCACTGGCGCAAAAAGGTATCGGTCGCTTAAATGTTTTAGATCTGCAAATTCAAATTCGCAGAACCCCAAAACCAGTTGTTGCAATGGTTGCCGGTTGGGCAATTGGTGGCGGACATGTTCTACACGTGGTCTGTGATTTAACAATTGCTGCCGACAACGCCAAGTTTGGACAGACCGGACCACAGGTTGGTTCTTTTGATGGCGGATACGGTTCAGGCTTACTTGCCGCAAGCGTTGGTCAGAAGAAAGCGCGAGAGATCTGGTTTATGACTCGTCAATACGATGCGCAAGAAGCCCTTGATATGGGACTTGTTAACACTGTTGTTCCACTCAAAGATTTGGAAGCAGAAACTGTTTCTTGGTGCCGCGAGATGCTGCGCAATTCTCCACTTGCCCTGCGCTTAATTAAATCTTCAATGAATGCCGCTGATGATGGCCTTGCCGGAATTCAGCAACTAGCAGGAGATGCCACCTTGCTATTTTATTTAAGCGAAGAAGGCCAAGAAGGGCGCGATGCTTATAAGGAAAAGCGCGCTCCTGATTTCGGAAAGTTTCCAAAGCGCCCCTAATTCTTATGTTTGATGACCTCCTTGCAACGCTTCGTGTAATCACTCTTCCTACGCGCACCAATTTTCGGGGCGTAACGTTTCGCGAAGTTGCGCTTATGCAGGGCCCGCAAGGATGGGGGGAGTTCTCACCATTTCTGGAATACGACGATAACGAATGTCGGCCGTGGCTAGCTAGCGCCATAGAAGCAGCTACAGTTGCTCGCCCTGCGCGATATCGAGATGCCATTGCAGTCAACGGGATAATCCCTGAACTCAACGATAAAAAAGAGATCGAATCTTTGATGCGAACTTACGCAGGTGTTAAAACTTTTAAAGTAAAGGTCGGACGAAATCTCACCGAAGATGTCATCCGCGTGGCTCGAGTTTTCTCTAGCGCGCCAAAGGCTTCCATCCGGGTTGATGTAAACGGACTCTGGTCAGTAGATGAAGCGCTCACCCATTTATATGCATATTACGAAGAGATTGGGCCACTTGAATACGTCGAGCAACCTTGTGCAACAGTTGAAGAACTGCGCGAACTAAAGAGCAAGATAAATATTCCACTTCGTATTGCAGCAGATGAAATCATTCGTAAAGCGTCCGATCCATTCGCCGTTGACCTCACGGGTGCCGCAGATATCGTGATGCTCAAAGTTCAACCATTAGGCGGAATCCAACGATCACTTGATATTGCAGCACATCACGGCTTACCAGTTGTTGTCTCGAGTGCCCTAGAGAGCGCCATCGGAATCGAGTATGGACTTGAACTCGCTGCATCCATTAGTGATCTAACCTTTGACTGTGGTTTGGCTACTGGATCGCTTTTAGCTAGCGATGTTGCAAAACATGAAATTATCGATGGAAAAATCACTTTAAGTCAGATATCTCCACATTTAGCTGGCCTTGATGTGTCACCAGAGCGATATGAATGGTGGAAGAATCGCATTATGAGAGTTGGAGCGTTACTTAAATGAACCAAGCAACGCGCTTGGCGCGTGTAATCGTGCGCCAAATCATTGAAGCTGGAATCACCGATGCGGTTATTTCTCCGGGTTCACGTAATGCGCCGCTATCGCTGGCGCTAGTAACTGCGCAAGATTTAGGTTTAATAAAATTACATATCCGCATTGATGAGCGAACTGCCGCTTTCTTTGCACTTGGTCTAGCGAAAGCGACAAACCGCCCCGTACCCGTAATTTGTACAAGTGGAACTGCAGTTGCTAATTTCCACCCAGCAGTACTTGAGGCCTCACACTCAAATATTCCACTCTTTGTAATAACTGCTGATCGCCCAGCCGAATTACGTCGCACTGGCGCAAATCAAACTACTGAACAAGCAAGAATTTTCGGCAAAGCAGTTCGCTACTTTGCCGATGTTTCAGGTGCGGTCTATCCATTAGAACTTCCACTAAATGCTTTGCAAACCGGACCAGTGCATTTAAATGTGCAATTTGAAGAACCGCTAATTGGTAACACTGACACTGCTTGGTTAGATGGCTTAAAAGTGAGCCCTCCTAGAAAATTTGATCGCAAGAAAGCTGGCACCTTGGCTAGCAAATCTACTCGCGGCTTATTGGTGATCGGACACGATCGTGGTGGTTTAGCGGTTGAAGAAGTAGCAAAATTTGCTGAGCAACTTGGCTGGCCAATTTTAAGTGAGGATCCATTAACTTTTCCTAACGCAAACGCACATGCCAGCCTCTTTCTAACCTCAATCACCATTGCAAAAGATCTAGCACCAGATACTGTGATAGTTATTGGGCGCACGACTTTATCTCGTTCGGTAAATGCACTCATCAATTTAGCGCGAGCAACTTTTGTAATCGACCCACGTATCGCAACCGTTGATTCTGATCGAATGGCAGAGAAGAAATTCACTGAATTACCAGAGCTTTACACCGCCCCGGCAGATCCTGAGTGGTTGGCTAAGTGGAACAAGTATTCAGAGCGAACTTCTAAAGTTGTAAAAGAAATATCCGCTTGGTCAGAACCCTTAATCGCCCGTGAGATTTCGCAACATTTGCCAGATGGCGCAACTCTATTTATCTCTTCTTCTCGGCCGATTCGCGATATCGAGGCTTTCGGTGCTGCACGAAAAGGAATTTTGACTTTTGCTAATCGTGGCCTTGCGGGAATTGATGGAAATATCTCGACCGCTCTTGGTATTGCAACTGCTAATAGCGCAACATTTGCAGTGCTGGGAGACCTTGCCTTTTTGCACGATATCACCGGCTTAATTCATCGTGAAGAAATTAACTTGCGAATCTTTGTAATAAATAATGATGGTGGTGGAATTTTCTCAACGCTGCCGCAACGTGGAATTAATGGATTTGAGCAAGTCTTTGGAACTCCACATGGCCTCGATCCTGCTGCTATAGCCAAAGCTATGGGGCTAGATGCAAAGGTTATTTCATCGGTTGAACAATTGCGGGATGAGATTAAGAAACCAATTTCAGGATTCAGCGTGGTGGTCTGCGATGTACCGAGCCGTGAATCTAATGCTGATCTAATTAAGAGCCTTTATGCCAAGATGGAATCAATTTAAATTAATGCAGTTCGCATTGGTGCAAATTTCGCACTGCTCTCGGTCAGCTCTTTCTCTGGGTTAGAGCCAGCAACAATTCCGCATCCAGCATAAATTTGGATCTCATTTTCGGTGATCTGACCGCAGCGCAAAGCGATACCAAGTTCGCCATCACCGCGAGCGTCAAGCCAGCCGACGGGGCCAGCGTAACGACCACGTGACATACCTTCGATTCGTTTAATGACATCGGCGGCGATGTTAGTGGGAGTTCCGCAGACCGCTGCTGATGGATGTAACTTATCGAGAATAGTAAAAGCATCAACGCTCTTCTTGCTTTCGATTAGCGCACCAGTTACATCTGTTGCCAGATGCATAACATTTGCTAAGTGCAATACAAAGGGAGATTCGGGAACGTTAGTTGATGTGCAGAATAGTTCGAGCGCATCTGCAACTGATCGGACTGCGTATTCATGTTCCTCTAAATCTTTGGATGATCGCGCGAGGGATGCGGCAAGTGCTAAATCTTTCTCGTCATCACCGGTCTTGCTGATTGTGCCAGCGAGAACGCGCGAGGTAACCATGCCGCGCGAGAGGCGCAGCAGAAGTTCGGGTGTTGCACCGACCAAACCATCGACTGCAAAGATCCAAGTCGAAGGATATTCAGCGCTTAAATTACGTAATATCTTTCGGGCATCAATTTGGCGATGTGAATTAATTTTTAAATCGCGCGCGAGAACAACTTTTTCAAGATTGGTATCTTCAATCTCTTTAATAGCTTGTGTTACACGCAATTGCCATTCAGATGGGCTTAGCGAACCATCGCCCCAATTAAATTCAGCATCTGCCAGCGCTGGAACTTCTTCCAAGAGTTTTGGCTGTGCTTGATCGCCAATCCAAGTGATCCAAGAGCTGCCGTTGCGCATTCCAACGACAATTTGGGGGATTACTAGTACAGATTCCTCATCTGGATCAAAGGAGAACGAGGTAAAGAGAATTGGTCCAGTTCCGCTGGCGTGAACTGAATCAGCAATTGCGAATTTTTCTAACTGTTGATGCCACCAATTTCGTGCATCGGTAAAGCGGTTTGCACCTTTAACAACTGTAGATGCGTAATTTCCCCAACCGACCAATCCATCTCCGCCACGTACCCAAGTCAGCGGTGCGCTATCTGGCAGAAGTTCTAATAACGGCAGGTGATCGCCAAGGCGCGCAGAAGTTACTGGAATAAGGGAAGGCATAAGAAATTACTTTAGCGTGTGAGTTTCTGAGAAATTTTCCGCCAGATAAGCGGAAGTGAAGTTGCGGTAATTGCGATTTTGATAACTTCACCAAAGATAAATGGTGTCAGACCAGCGCTAATTGTTTGCGCCCAAGTTAAATTAAGTGATGTGTGAAGCCATACCAATCCAAAGGTAAAGACAATTGCGCTTCCTAAAATCAACGCAGGAAAAGAAGTTTTAAATTTTTGATCTGCTTTGCGATCGGCGAGCGCGCCAAGTACAAAAGCTGCAACCAACATTCCAATTAAATATCCACCGGTTGCACCGGTAAGGCGCGCAAGTCCTACAGTTGCAGCTGGCGCAAAGACTGGTGCACCAGCGATTCCGGCTAATAGATATGTAGCAAATGTTGCAAAACCGAGTCGCGCTCCGTAAGTGGTACCGATTAAGTAAACCGCCAAAGTTTGCCCAGTAACTGGGACCGGCGAGCCCGGAACAGGAATAGCAATTTGTGCCAAGGCAGCGATAAATAAGGTGCCACCGATAATGAATCCCGCATGGGTCAGAGCAGTGCTGCGCGGAAATACCGTCGCGCGAAGTGAGCCAGTTGAGATCGACATTAATTCTCCCTAAATCGCTTTTAAGTTGTGGATGAGCCTACTCTTGCGAGAGACTGAGCCCATGTCGCGCGCAAATATGGATAAGAACCCAGACGAAGTCGCGGCAATGTTCGATGGCGTGGCCAAGAGATACGACCTGGTCAATGATTTACTGAGCCTTGGCCAGACCAAGAGATGGCGCCGGGCAACCACTGCGATCATTGCGCCAAAGCCGGGGATGAAGATCCTGGATCTGGCCGCGGGTACAGGAGCTAGTTCTGCACCGTTGGCTGCCGCGGGTGCTGATGTGATTCCAGCTGACTTTTCGCAAGGGATGTTGGCGGCCGGCCGCAAAGCCCGCCCGCATCTACCCTTTACCTTCGCTGATGCCTTAAATCTCCCCTTTTCTGATGGCGAATTCGACGTTGTGACCATCTCTTTTGGCCTACGCAATACTTCTGATACCGATAAGGCGCTCAGGGAAGCCCTACGGGTGACCAAAAAGGGCGGCCGGATAGTTATAGCCGAGTTTTCTAGCCCAACCTGGGCACCATTTCGAAAGATCTATACCAATTACTTAATGCGTGCCCTCCCCTTCATTGCGAAAAAGACCTCATCTAACCCAGATGCCTATATTTATTTGGCTGAATCGATCCGCGCCTGGCCAGATCAAAAAGCGCTCGCCGCCCAGATCGCAGATGCGGGATGGAGCCAAATCGGCTGGCGTAACCTCACCTTTGGTGTTGTTGCAGTTCACATGGCCGTCAAGGCGTAACGGTCAGCGCTACCCCGCTGCCCGCCTTAAGATTTCGCCTGTGAGCGCAAATCCATATGTTCCGATTCTGGCTATTGCCGCAGTTGGCTTTGGTTTCGCCGTTTTTTCAATTTTGGCCGCAGCCCTTACTGGGCCGGCACGCTACAACCGCGCAAAGTTAGAAGCCTACGAATGCGGAATCGAACCATCACCGCAAGCTGCACAAGGTGGACGCTTTCCAGTTAAATATTTCTTAACTGCAATGCTCTTTATTATCTTCGATATTGAAATCGTTTTCCTTTATCCATGGGCTGTCACCTTTGATCAGTTGGGACTCTTCGGCTTGGTTGAAATGGCGATCTTTATCGCAACAGTCTTTGTTGCTTATGCATATGTCTGGCGCCGTGGAGGTCTCGAATGGGATTAGAAGAGAAGTTACCAAGCGGAATTGTTTTAACTTCAGTTGAAAAACTCGCAGGTTATATGCGTAAGAATTCCCTTTGGCCAGCAACTTTTGGTTTGGCATGTTGTGCGATCGAGATGATGGCAGCCGGTGCAGGTCGTTACGATCTTGCACGTTTTGGAATGGAAGTTTTCCGCGCATCCCCACGTCAAGCAGATTTAATGATCGTTGCCGGTCGCGTTTCAAACAAGATGGCTCCCGTGCTTCGCCAGATTTATGATCAAATGGCAGCGCCAAAGTGGGTTATCGCAATGGGCGCTTGTGCATCTTCAGGTGGAATGTTTAATAATTACGCGATCGTGCAAGGCGTTGATCACGTAGTACCAGTTGATATTTACTTGCCGGGTTGCCCGCCACGTCCAGAAATGTTGATGGATGCAATCCTTAAATTGCACGATCAGATTTATGATGAAAAACTTGGACCTAACCGCGAAAAAGTTATTAAGGAAGTTGAAGCAGCAGCAATGGCAGCGGTTCCAACCCATCAGTTAAAGGGGTTGCTGGCGTAAATGTCTGAAGACAAACAAGGAATGTTTGGCGCGCACGGAACTGGGGATACCTCTGGTTACGGCGGTTTGGTTGCTAGCGCAGCCAGCGCGGGCTCGGCCCAGCGTCCATTCGGCGGGTATTTTGATCAGGTAACCGATGATCTAGAGCGCGCATACCCTGATTTTGCAGATGCTATTGAACGCGTGGTTGTCGATCGTGGCGAGTTAACGCTGCACATTAAGCGTGAGCGTTTAGTTGAAGTTGCTCTCATCTTGCGCGATAAATTGAAATTTGAAATGTCGATGGGCGTATCTGGTGTGCACTATCCAGACGATGCCAACCGCGAACTCCACGCTGTTTATCACTTGTTATCTGTAACAAATAATCAGCGCATTCGCCTTGAAGTTTCGGTGCCAGATATCGATCCACATATCCCATCACTTGTTGAAGTATGGGCCGGATCAAACTGGAACGAGCGCGAAACTTTTGACATGTTCGGAATCATCTTCGACGGACATCCTGGTTTAACTCGCATCTTGATGCCAGATGATTGGCAAGGACATCCTCAGCGTAAGGATTACGCACTTGGCGGAATCGCTGTGGAATACAAGGGCGCGGTTGTACCTCCTCCATCAGATCGGAGGTCTTACAAGTGAGCACTTACGCGGATCCATATGCATCATCACGCGAAACCACTGAAGGTACTGTTTTTTCGGTAACCGGCGGCGATTGGGATTCACTTGTTACTGAAATCGGACAAGCGAAAGAAGAACGCGTTGTTGTAAACATGGGGCCACAGCACCCATCAACTCACGGTGTGCTCCGTTTAGTTCTAGAACTTGAAGGTGAAACTGTCACAGAAGTTCGTTGCGGAATCGGTTACCTGCACACAGGAATTGAAAAGAATATTGAATTCCGCAATTGGACCCAGGCCACAACATTTGTGACTCGTATGGATTACTTAGCTCCGTTATTTAACGAAGCGGCTTACTGCTTAGGTGTTGAAAAGCTGCTCGGCATCACCAATGATGTTCCAGAAAAAGCTAACGTTATTCGCGTAATGATGATGGAGTTCAACCGAATTTCTTCACATATGGTCGCACTCGGTACTGGTGCGCTAGAACTCGGCGCACTTTCACCAATGATCTTCTGCTTCCGCGAACGCGAAAAGGTTCTGGATATCTTTGAATTTATCTCTGGCCTACGTATGAATATGGCCTATATCCGCCCAGGTGGAGTCGCCCAAGATTTACCCACCGGCACAGTCGAGAAAATTTTGGCAACAGTTAAAGATCTGCGCCATAGCTTTAAAGATAATGAGAAGTTGCTCGTCGGTAACAGCATTTGGATGAAGCGCACTGAAGGTATTGGTTACTTAGATCTTGCTGGTGCAACAACTCTTGGAGTAACTGGTCCAGTAATCCGTGCAACAGGTCTGCCACTTGATCTGCGCAAAATTCAGCCTTACTCAGGTTATGAAAATTATAAATTTGATGTTGTCACAGCTGACACCTGCGATGTTTATGGTCGTTTCTTAATTCGCATCAACGAACTAGAACAATCACTTCGCATTATTGAACAATGCGCTGAAAAACTTAAATCACTTGAAGGCGCACCAGTGATGGTTGCTGATAAGAAGATCGCATGGCCGGCACAACTGGCAATCGGTGCGGACGGAATGGGTAATTCACTTAGCCATATCCGCGAAATTATGGGCACTTCAATGGAATCTTTGATCCACCACTTCAAGTTAGTTACTGAAGGTTTCCGCGTTCCGGCAGGTCAGGTTTATTCCGCAGTTGAGTCACCACGCGGTGAACTCGGTGCACACGTTGTCTCTGACGGCGGAACTCGTCCTTATCGCGTTCACTTCCGCGAACCATCTTTCAACAACCTGCAATCAACTTCTGCAATGTGCGAAGGCTCAATGGTCGCCGACATTATTGGCGCAGTTGCCTCAATCGATCCTGTGATGGGAGGCGTTGACCGCTAATGGCTTACACACCTGATCAATTACAAGTTATGGATGCGATCATTAAACGCTACCCCCGCAGCCGTTCTGCAATAATGCCTTTACTGCATTATGAGCAATCACTTGCTGGTTATGTAACCAATGAAGGCATCGAGCTAATCGCAAAGTTACTGACTCTTGAGACTGCTGAAGTATCAGCGGTTGCAACTTTCTACACCCAATACAAGCGCAAGCCAGTTGGTGAATATCACGTCGGCGTCTGCACCAATACCTTGTGCGCAGTAATGGGCGGAGATGCAATATTTGCAGCGCTGAAAGAGCACCTGGGCGTTGAAAATGATGGCGTGACCGCCGATGGTAAAGTTTCGTTAGAACACATTGAATGTAACGCGGCTTGTGATTACGCGCCTGTCGTAATGGCTAACTGGGAATTTTACGATAACCAAGATGTTTCATCTGCAAAAGAATTGGTTGATTCAATGCGTAAAGGAACACCAAAGGCTCCAACGCGCGGACCAAATTCACTTGTTACTTGGAAAGAAGCATCTGCTGTTCTTGCCGGTATCAATGATGGGAAAGCTAATGAAGGTCTGCAAGCTGGCGAGCCTACTCTGCTCGGTTTAAAACTTTCGAGAGAGGGCAAGTAATGACAAAACTAGCTCCAGTGCTTTCTGCGCATTGGGATGAGAAAGATTCATTCACAATTGCGGCATACACCCGTCACGGTGGTTACAAAGCATCTGCAAAAGCACTTGCTATGGATCCGGATGCGGTTATCCAACTTGTAAAAGATTCTGGACTTCGCGGTCGCGGTGGCGCAGGATTCCCAACGGGAATGAAGTGGGGATTTATTCCACAAGGTGATGAGAAAGATCATTACTTAGTCGTTAACGCAGACGAATCAGAACCAGGTACCTGTAAAGATACGCCGCTCTTGATGGCTAACCCACACGTCTTAATTGAAGGTTGCATCATCGCTTGCCACGCGATTCGCGCAAAGCAGGCATTTATTTATATTCGCGGAGAAGTAACCCACGTTGTTCGCCGCGTAAATCAAGCGATTGAAGATGCTTACAAAGCTGGTCACCTCGGTAAAGGAATTGATATTGTGCTGCACGTTGGTGCTGGCGCATATATCTGCGGTGAAGAAACTGCGCTCCTTGATTCACTTGAAGGCTTCCGCGGGCAACCAAGACTTCGTCCACCGTTTCCTGCGATCGCCGGTCTTTATGCGCGCCCAACAGTTGTAAATAACGTTGAATCAATTGCATCAGTACCAGCCATCATCGCCAACGGTGCGCAGTGGTATCAGGCAATGGGCACTGAAAAATCAAAGGGAACCACGCTTTATTCACTCTCTGGCCACGTAACAAACCCTGGTCAATTTGAGGCACCTCTTGGAATTACTCTGCGCGAAATTCTCGAACTCTCTGGCGGAGTCCGTGCTGGCCACAAACTTAAATTCTGGACACCAGGTGGATCATCAACGCCGTTATTTACCGATGAGCATTTAGATACACCGCTGGATTACGAAGGCGTTGCTGCTGCTGGTTCAATGCTTGGCACAAAAGCTCTGCAAATCTTTGATGAAACAACTTGTGTTGTTCGCGCAGTACTTCGTTGGACTGAATTTTATAAGCACGAATCTTGCGGTAAGTGCACACCTTGTCGCGAAGGCACTTGGTGGTTGGTTCAAATTCTGCGTGATCTAGAAAACGGCGTTGGCACCGAAGATGATCTAGCGAAGTTACTTGATCTCTGCGACAACATCATGGGTCGCTCGTTCTGCGCACTTGGTGATGGCGCAACCAGCCCGATCACATCTTCAATTCAATATTTCCGTGACGAATACATCGCTCACTTAACAAATGGGGGCTGCCCATTCGATCCGGTTAAATCAACTCTCTTTTCGGGAGCGAACGCATAATGACAACGACTCAAGAGAACCCAACAGCACAAGAGGTAGAACTTATTACCGTTGTGATTGATGGTTTTGAAGTCAGCGTTCCAAAGGGAACTTTAGTTATTCGTGCCGCAGAAAAACTAGGAATTCAAATTCCACGTTTTTGTGATCATCCACTTTTGGATCCAGTTGGAGCCTGCCGCCAATGTTTAGTTGATATTGAAATCAATGGCCGCGCTTTCCCTAAGCCGCAGGCATCTTGCACAATCCCAGTTGAACCAAACATGATTGTAAAAACACAATTGACATCGGCGGTTGCTGAAAAAGCACAACGCGGAGTTATGGAACTTCTACTTGTTAACCACCCACTTGATTGCCCAGTCTGCGACAAGGGTGGCGAATGCCCATTGCAGAACCAAGCGATGAGCACCGGAAATGGTGAGACCCGCTTTGAAGGCGTAAAGCGCACCTTCGAGAAGCCAATTGCGATCTCTTCACAAGTACTTCTAGATCGTGAGCGTTGTGTGCTTTGCGCTCGTTGTACTCGCTTCTCAGAACAGATTGCAAATGACCCATTTATTACTCTCAACGAGCGCGGTGCACTGCAACAAGTTGGAATTTATGAAAACCAACCATTTGAATCTTACTTCTCCGGTAATACTGTGCAGATCTGTCCAGTTGGTGCGTTAACTGGTGCGGCATACCGTTTCCGCGCTCGTCCCTTTGATTTGGTTTCAACTCCATCTGCTTGCGAACACTGTGCATCAGGTTGCGATATGCGCACCGATGTTCGTCGCGGCAAGACTTTACGTCGCCTTGCTGGTGATGATGCCGCAGTTAACGAAGAATGGAACTGCGATAAAGGTCGTTGGGCATTTAAATATGTAACCGCTGTTGATCGCCTGACTACTCCACTGGTTCGTGGTGCAGATGGCGTGCTTGCAACAGCATCTTGGCCAGAAGCACTTGCTGCTGCAGCGTCCGGACTTAAGGGTAAGCGCGCTGCAGTACTTGTTGGTGGTCGCGCAACAAGTGAAGATGCCTACGGTTACAGCAAATTTGCACGTATTGCACTTGGCACAAATGATATTGATTTCCGGGCGCGCGTTACAACGGATGAAGAACGCGATTTCTTAGCTGCCAAGGTAGTTGGTTCAACAACTACTTATCGCGATATCGATGTGGCAGACCACGTGGTTCTGGTTGGTTTTGAACCAGAAGAAGAATCACCCATCGTTTTCTTACGTATCAATAAACAAGTTCGCAAGCGTGCACTTAAGGTAAGCGCAGTTGCTACAAAACTTTCAATTGGCGTCGATAAGTTAAAAGCGGAATTTATTAGAGTCGCACCGGGTGCGGAAGGCTCAGCAGTTGCCGCTCTTTCACTCACCGCTAAATCGGTAATTCTGGTGGGAGAACGTGCATCCGAATCAACTGGTTTATTATCTGCTGTTGTACAACTTGGTGATAAGTCAGGAGCGAAGATTGCTTGGATTCCTCGTCGCGCTGGAGAACGTGGCGCTATTGAAGCGGGTGCACTTGGTGCGCTGTTGCCGGGTGGCCGTCCAGTCGCAGATGCTGCGGCGCGTGTAGATATTTCAACCCTTTGGGGCGTTTCCTCCCTTCCAGCAAATCCAGGTCGCACAACCTCTGAAATTATCTCTTCACTTAATAATGGAGAGTTAGATGCAGTTGTCGTTGGTGGCATCGATCCACTTGATATGGCTAACAGTGCTGAAGTACTTGCCGCGCTTAAGAAATCTTTCGTTGTCTCACTAGAAATTGCCACATCTGCTGTTACTGAACTTGCCGATGTAGTTCTGCCAGTTGCGGCAATCACTGAAAAGTCAGGATCATTCCTTAACTGGGAAGGTCGTCCCCGCGCCTTTGATTCAGCAGTATCTGATTCGTTAAATCGTTCTGATCTGCGCATCCTTTCTGCAATCGCAGATCAAATGGGTGAATCAATAATGCTCGGCACTGTCACTCAAGCTGTGCGAGAAATTGCATCACTTGGTAAATGGGATGGTGCGCGCGCTAAATTTGCGCCGGTTGCTGCAACGGGTGCGCAGAAAATTTCTGGTAACGAATTTCTACTTACCTCTTGGCGTCGCTTACTTGACCTTGGCACCATGCAAAAGGGCGAAGCAAACTTGGCTGGCACAGCACGTAAATCAGTCGCCGTCATTTCACCAAAGCGCGCTGAAACTTTAGGTGTTAAAGATGGCGACATTCTCCGTGTTTCAAATAAGCACGGCGCAATTTCACTTCCGGCCCTGGTTGAAGATATTCACGATGATGCGGTCTGGGTTCCGCGCAATTCATTTGGTACCCAAACCTTGATTTCACTCAATGCAGTGCATGGCGATGTAGTAACGGTGGTGAAGGCATGAATAATGCTGAGTTATTACTAGATGATCCAGGTTGGATTATTACGATAAAGGCAGTCATCGTCTTTGCCGTCTGCGTTGTTTTAACAATTATGTCTGTTTGGGGCGAACGGCGCTTGGTTGCTCGGATGCAGATGCGCGTTGGACCAAACCGCGTTGGAAAGTTTGGTCTGATCCAAGCTCTAGCTGATGGCGTAAAGCTTGCGCTTAAAGAAGATTTAATTCCGGCAGCCGCAGATAAAGTTGTCTTCGTTATCGCACCAATTATCAGCGCCACTGCTGCATTTATGGCCTTTGCGGTTATGCCAATGACTGGTCCAGTTAACTTCTTTGGCGAAGAGACCGTTATGCAGTTAACCGATATTCCAGTCGGCGTTTTATATGTATTAGCCACCGCATCAGTCGGTGTCTACGGAATTGTTTTAGCTGGTTGGTCATCAGGTTCTACTTACCCGCTGCTTGGCGGATTGCGCTCTAGCGCACAAGTTATTTCTTATGAAATCGCCATGGGGCTTTCCTTGGTTTCAGTATTTATCTACTCAGGATCTATGTCGACTTCAAGTATCGTCCAAGCCCAGCAAGATACATGGTGGTACGGGCTTGTTCTCTTCCCATCATTTGTTATCTATGCGATCTCAATGGTCGGTGAAACAAATCGTGCACCATTTGATTTAGCCGAAGCAGAAGGCGAACTTGTCGGTGGATTCCACACTGAATATTCCTCACTTAAATTCGCGCTCTTCTTCTTGGCTGAATATGTAAATATCATTGCTGTTTCAGCCCTTGCCACAACGTTATTCCTCGGTGGATATCACGCGATCCCAGGTTTTGGCTTTACCGAACAATGGCTGGGTGGTTGGTTCACGCTAATTTGGTTCTTCATAAAAGTTCTCTTCTTCTTCTTTGTCTTTGTCTGGTTACGAGGCACGCTACCTCGCTTGCGTTATGACCAGTTCATGCAATTTGGTTGGAAAGTTTTAATCCCTGTCTCACTTCTGTGGATCTTGGTTGTTGCAACTCTGCGAGTAATTTCAACTACCAGTCAATCACGTCCGGTCACCTTCGGCTTCGCTGGTGCTGTCGTGCTGATTGTTCTTGCAATATCTACTGCATTTGAGAATTCAAAGAAGAAGCGCGATTCTGCAGAGTATCCAGAGGCGGCGGAGCCAAACTTTGCAGTTCCTTCACTTCCATCAGAAATAACAACAATAAATGTTTCTAACCAAGGAGGCGATCGTGGCTGATCAGAACGAATCCAATTCAGTGCAACCCCATATCTCTAAAGAAATCTCTAAAGATGTGGATATCACTGCAGTTGCATATGAAAAGGTAGACCAGCCAGGGGCCAAGAGTTTCTGGACCCAATTACAGGGCTTTTGGGTCACCTTCATCACCATGTTTAAAAAGGTGAATACAGTTCAATACCCTGAAGTTAAAGAACCAACCGCTGAACGTTTCCACGGAAGGCATCAATTAAATCGCCACCCAGATGGGTTAGAAAAATGTATCGGTTGCGAGCTCTGCGCTTGGGCATGTCCGGCAGATGCAATCTATGTAGAAGGTGCCGATAACACTCCCGATCATCAGATGTCACCAGGAGAGCGCTACGGCAAGGTTTATCAGATTAATTACCTGCGTTGTGTTTTCTGCGGACTTTGTATTGAAGCTTGCCCAACTCGCGCGTTGACAATGACAAATGAGTACGAACTCGCAGATTCGACTCGTGGAAAATTGATTTTTGAAAAAGATGATTTACTTGGCCCGCTGCGCGCCGGAATGGTTCCACCACCACACCCAATGTATCCAGGCATGACAGATACAAATTATTACAACGGTGATGTTAAGGAAGCCCATCCTTCGCAGGAGGCTAAATAATGGAGCCTTTGCTAACAATTCAAGGACCTGAAGCCATGCTCTTCTGGGTCTTAGCACCACTTTCGGTAATTGCAGCGCTTGGAATGTTGTTGGTAAAGAAAGCAGTTCATTCAGCGTTATTACTAGCTTGGGTAATGATCACCGAAGCAATCTTCTATATCGCCCAAGATGCGCTCTTCCTTGGAATCGTGCAAATTATCGTCTACACCGGTGCGGTGATGATGCTCTTCCTCTTTATCCTTATGTTAGTTGGCGTTGATTCTTCAGATTCATTAAGCGAGACAATTACTGGGCTACGCCCAATTGCAATTACTGCAGCCCTTGGTTTTGGCGGTCTCTTAGTTTCACTCCTGGGACGTGCAACGCTTGGTCGTGAACCGGTAGGGCTGACGGTAGCCAACGCACCCGGCAATGTGCAGGGGTTAGCCGTTCTGCTCTTCTCTAAATATGTCTGGCCTTTTGAAGTTGTCTCTGCACTTTTAATTACAGCTGCAATCGGTGCAATGGTTCTTGCTCATCACCAACGTACAAATATCCGCCCAACACAGCGCGAACAAGCGGTAAATCGCTTCCGCAGCGGTTCTTTAGCCGGCGCTGCGGGATTACCTGGCCCCGGAGTATTTGCACGCCACAACGCAGTAGATGTTCCAGCGCTTCTGCCAGATGGCACACCAGCGCCATCATCGATCTCTGCAACTCTCAAAGCGCGCGGTGATGTTATTGACTCTGGCCAGTTCCAACTCGATAACGTCGACACAACAGTTAAGGAGGAGAAGTAATGAATATTGATAATTACCTCTATCTCTCTGCACTCTTGTTCACAATTGGCGCAGTCGGGGTTGTTGTTCGTCGCAACGCGATCGTTGTCTTTATGTGTGTTGAACTTATGCTTAATGCCGCGAATTTAACTTTAGTAACTTTTTCCAGAATCAACGGAACTTTAGATGGGCAAGTAGTTGCTTTCTTTACAATGGTGGTTGCGGCTTGCGAAGTCGTTGTGGGGCTCGCCATTATCGTGACAATTTATCGCTCACGTCGATCAGCATCTATTGATGACGCTAGTTTGTTGAAGCGATAATTATGGTTACCAATAGTGGTCTTGTTTACTTAATCGCGCTGCCACTATTTGGTGCGCTCTCGCTCTTGCTCTTGGGTCGCCGTGCAGATAAGTGGGGGCATTTACTTGCAACCGCGCTTTCTGCCGGTTCTTTTGCTGTCGGATTGTTCCAACTCTCAGAAATGTTAGGTCGCGCAACCGAGTCACGACCAGTAACCCAGAAGTTATTTACTTGGATTAGCGTTGGCTCCTTTAACGTTGATGCATCTTTACTGCTTGATCAACTTTCAATCTGTTTCGTTCTGCTCATCACTGGTGTTGGAACTCTGATCCATATCTACTCAATTTCTTATATGTCTGACGATCCTGATCGCCGCCGCTTCTTTGCCTTTCTAAATCTCTTTATCGCAGCGATGTTATTACTCGTTCTCGGTGACTCTTACTTAAATCTTTATGTAGGTTGGGAAGGCGTAGGCCTTGCTTCATACCTCTTAATTGGCTTCTGGAATCAGAAAGCGGCTTATGCAACCGCCTCTAAAAAAGCTTTTATTATGAACCGAATCGGCGATATGGGCCTTTCATTTGCAATCATGATCGCCTTTGCCAGCCTCGGCACAGTTTCATTTTCTGGTGTAAAAGAAAACGCACATAGCGCATCTGAAGCAACGATGACCGCGATCGGAATTATGTTGCTCGTTGCCGCAGTCGGAAAGTCAGCGCAATTCCCATTGCAGGCATGGCTTGGCGATGCGATGGCCGGTCCGACTCCGGTATCCGCACTTATCCACGCAGCGACGATGGTTACTGCAGGTGTTTATTTAATTGTTCGCTCTAACTTTGTCTTTGATGCTGCGCCAACCGCGCAGCTCTTAGTCGCAATAATCGGTGCAATTACCTTGATGTTCGGAGCGCTTGTCGGTACTGCTAAAGATGACATTAAGAAAGCGCTTGCGGCGTCGACAATGTCCCAGATTGGTTACATGATTTTGGGTGCTGGCCTTGGACCTGCTGGTTACGCATTTGCAATTATGCACTTGCTGACTCACGGCTTCTTTAAAGCCGGAATGTTCCTTGGCGCAGGTTCAGTGATGCACGGCATGAACGATGAAGTAAATATGCGCAAGTATGGAGCGCTACGTAAATTTATGCCGATCACATTTATAACCTTTGGGCTTGGCTACTTGGCGATCATCGGTGTTCCACCATTTGCTGGTTTCTACTCAAAAGATATGTTGATTGAAACTGCGCTAAATGCCGGTGGAGTAAAAGGAATTCTTTTGGGCGGTACCGCGCTGTTAGGTGCTGGGATTACTGCTTTCTATATGACGCGCGTAATGATTTTAACTTTCACCAGTCCAAAGCGTTGGGACGATAACCAACACCCACACGAGTCACCAATTCTTATGTGGGCTCCGATGGCAATCTTGGCGATCGGTTCTGTTTCATCAGGTTTCTTGCTATCGCGCGGAGATGCGCTAAAGCATTGGTTAGAGCCGCTCTTTGAAGAGCATGGCGAACATACAGAGCTTCTGCCTCCAATCGTTGTTTCTGGGCTAGCCCTAACAATGGTTGCAATTGGCGTTGCCTTAGCAGTTGTTAAGTATCAACTTTCAGAAGTTGAAGCCGTTGCACCTGAAAATGTTACTGAATTTACGCAGATCGCTCGTCGTGACTTGTTACAAGATGAGATCAACGAAGCGCTCTTTATGCGTCCTGGGCAGGTGCTTACATCTGTACTTGTGAAATTTGATGAGAGCGTTATTGATGGCGCAGTTCGAGGGATCGGTCAGATAGCGATGGGTTCAGGTTCATCACTTCGCAGAACTCAAACTGGATTTGTCCGCAGTTACGCGATGTTAATTTTGATCGGTGCAGCTGCGCTGATCGCCGCGATTTGGGTGGTAACACTATGAACCTGGCAAATATGAACTTATTGACGCTATCTATGTTGTTGCCTTTACTTGGCACCGTCGCCTTAGCCTTTACCCCAAAGACCAGCGTTTTGTTGACCAAGCAAATTGCACTGGCGACCACAGTATTAGTTGCTGTCGTTGGAATTCTTATGGCCATCAATTTCGATTTCAAATCACCTGGATTCCAATTTGTAGAATCGCGCCCTTGGGTTCCAGCCTTTGGAATTAACTACGCACTTGGCATAGATGGAATCGCACTTGTTCTAATTCTTATGTCCGTTCTTTTAACTCCAATAGTTGTCATTGCCGGATGGAACGAATCTGAAGGTGGACGTTGGAGCGCTAAAACTTTCTACTCGCTAATCCTTGTTCTAGAAACGATGATGATTGGTGTATTTGCATCAACCGATGTCTTCTTGTTCTACGTCTTCTTTGAGGCGATGTTGGTTCCGGTTTACTTCTTAATTGGTGGATTTGGTTCTGGCGAACGCGCCGCAGCGGCAGTTAAATTCTTGCTCTACAGCCTTTTCGGTGGCCTCTTAATGTTGGCCTCCATTATCGGTATCTTTGTTATGTCAACGCGTTACGGCAATCGCACCTTCGATATCACCACACTGGCTGGCCTACATACAGTTCTTACTCCAATGATGGAGAACTTCTTATTCCTTGGCTTCTTTATCGCCTTTGCAATTAAAGCTCCGCTCTGGCCAATGCATACCTGGCTTCCGGATGCAGCAAAGTCAGCAACCCCGGGTACTTCGGTATTGCTATTGGGCGTGCTGGATAAAGTCGGAACATTTGGCATGATCCGTTACTGCTTGACGCTATTTCCAGAGGCGAGTAAAACTTTTACTCCCTTGATTATTACCCTTGCCGTGATCTCAATTCTTTATGGAGCGTTCTTAGCGATCGGTGCGAAAGATATTAAACGCCTGATTGCCTACACATCAATTTCCCACTTTGGTTTCATAACAATGGGAATCTTTGCGATGACGACCCAAGGACTGTCAGGTGCAACTCTCTATATGTTTAACCACGGTTTCTCGACTGCAGCGCTCTTCTTGGTCGCAGGATTTATGATCTCGCGCCGTAACTCTTCAACCATTGCAGATTTTGGTGGCTTGCAACGAGTGACTCCAATTATGGCTTGGTCATTCTTTATCGCAGGCATGTCCAGTTTGGCACTGCCGGGTCTTTCCAGTTTCGTTAGCGAATTCTTGGTACTTGTTGGCACCTTTACTCGCTATCCAGTTGCGGCTGTTATCGCGACATTCGGAATAGTTTTGGCAGCGCTCTATATTTTGATTCCAGTTCAGCGCGCCCTGCACGGACCTACAACTCCAGGTAATGAGAACTTAACTGATCTCAACTTGCGTGAGAAAGTTGCGATCGCTCCGGTGATTGCGATAATCGTAGTTCTAGGTTTCTATCCTTCGCCGATACTCAATATTATTAATCCGGCTGCGACGACTGTAATTTCACAACAAGGCTTTACCGATCCCGCTCCAACAATTAGTGAGGGCAAGTAATGATTGACTTTGTATCACCAACTCTTGAGTACGCACTTCTTGCTCCAATGCTCATTGTTCTTGCTGGAGCGCTTATCGGCGTGTTAATTGAAGCTTTTGCACCTCGCTCGGCTCGTGCTAGTTCACAACTTTTTATAACCTTAGCGACCTTGGCAATCTCACTAGCTTCATTGATCCGAGTTCGTAACAGCGCTTCAACAACTGCGGCTATGGAATCTGTGACCTTCGATGGCGCAGGTATGTTGCTGCAGGCATCAATTCTTGTCATCTCAATAATTGCAGTCCTGCTCCTTGCCGACCAAGAGAATTTCACCGCTCTGGCATCAACCCTTCCTGGTTCAGATGAAGAGCGCACTTCCTTGCAGAAAGATTTAAGAGTAACCGAGATCTACCCGCTCACCCTCTTTGCAGTAGCCGGAATGTTGCTCTTTCCATTAGCAACCGATCTCATCACCCTCTTTGTTGCACTCGAGATGCTCTCACTTCCACTTTACTTGTTAGCAGGGCTATCACGCCGCCGCCGCTTGATGTCGCAAGAGGCGGCACTTAAGTACTTCTTACTTGGCGCATTCTCTTCCGCATTCTTCTTGATGGGCGTTGCTTATCTCTACGGTTATTCTGCATCAACAACATTTGCCGGAATTCATGCTGCTGTTATTGGCAGTACAGGTAACGATATTTATCTCTTACTTGGAATCGCTTTTCTCTCTATTGGATTGCTCTTTAAAGTCGGAGCTGTGCCATTTCACGCTTGGTCTCCAGATGTTTACCAAGGTGCGCCAACAGCAGTTACTGCATTTATGGCAGCAGCGACCAAGGTTGCTGCATTTGGTGCGATGCTCAGAATTTTCTACGTCTCATTTGCTGAGGCTTACTGGCAATGGCGTCCTGCGCTAATTGCAATTGCCTTAATTACAATGGTCTTTGGCTCACTCGTTGCGATTGCACAACGCGATGTTAAGCGCATGCTGGCTTACTCATCAATCGCTCATGCTGGCTTCTTGTTATCTGGAGTTATTGCACTTAATAAAACGGGTCTAGATGCCTCAATCTTCTATCTCTTTGCCTACGGTGTTGCCACGGTTGGCGCATTCGGTGTCGTGACTTTGGTTCGAGATTCAGCAGGTGAAGTAACTGACTTAAATCGTTGGAGTGGCCTTGGAAAGCGTTCTCCTTGGGTAGCAACTGCCTTTGCCGGATTCTTACTGGCCTTCGCAGGTATTCCACTAACCAGCGGATTTATTGGGAAGTTCTCTATCTTTTCTGCCGCATACGAAAGTGGATCTACCGCAATCTTGATTACCGGCGTACTTTCATCTGCAATCGCCGCCTTCTTCTATATTCGCGTAATTGTTCTGATGTTCTTTAAAGATCCAGTCGAAGATGGAACCAGCGTGGTTATCCCATCTATTTATACCCAGATTACAATTGTTGTTTCAGCAGTTGTGACTTTTGCCCTCGGAATTTATCCAACGCCGTTGATTGACTTCATTCAAAGCACTGCCAGTTTCCTTCGCTGATGGCATCTTTCGGAATCCCGGATCTAGATCCCTCTTTAGAGGCTGATCTAGCTCTCGGTATGCAAGGCGTGGAAGAGTTGCTGCGCGAACATATAAAAGGTGATTACCCACTTGTTGAAGAGACTTCGCGTCATTTAGTTGCTGCTGGCGGAAAGCGCTTACGCCCACTTTTAACGCTAATCGCTTCACACTTTGGTGATAGCACCCGCAAAGAGATAATTCCGGCTGCAGTAGTTTGCGAGCTAACACATTTAGCAACTCTTTATCACGATGATGTTATGGATGAAGCGCCGCTACGTCGTGGGGTTGAAAGCGCTAATAATCGCTGGGGAAATACCATCGCAATTTTGACTGGCGATTATTTATTCTCTAAGGCGTCAGATTTACTTGCAGATCTTGGCCCCGAAGCAGTCCGCTTGCAGGCGCGCACATTTGAGCGCTTAGTAATTGGTCAAATTATGGAGACGCAAGGGCCACAAAACGGTGAAGATCCACTGGCTCATTACATGCGCGTGGTGGGGGATAAGACTGGTTCTTTAATTGCCACCAGTGCACGTTTTGGATCGATGCTATCTGGTGCGCCACGCGAAATTACCGAGACGTTAACAAAGTTTGGCGAACAAATCGGAATCGCTTTCCAATTAGCCGATGATGTAATTGATATCGCGAGCGAATCAAATCAATCAGGTAAGACTCCTGGCACAGATTTACGCGAAGGCGTTCCAACTTTAGTAACGTTAAATGTGATGGCATCTGGCAAGAGTGGAGATGCTGAGCTGCAACGACTTTTGAGCGCTCCAATTTATGATGAAGATACTGTGCAGCAAGTGTTACGAGCGCTGCGTAACC
Organism: Bifidobacterium breve; assembly: GCA_945860245.1. GTDB lineage: Bacteria > Actinomycetota > Actinomycetes > Nanopelagicales > Nanopelagicaceae > Planktophila. Next base: position 20,684 of record CAMAPO010000004.1, on the reverse strand, counting down.
ACGATGGCTTAAACCAAGCGCGCGAGCAATTGAGTCAGGTTGCTAAACAAGCAAGAGTTGCTTTAGGTCCTTTAGCGGTCAGCCCAGCAACTGGCGCACTCTTTTCGCTATGTGATGCTGTTATCGACCGCTCTGCCTGAACGAACTAAATCGTAAGCTAAAACAAATAGAGCAATCCAGATAATAAAAAAGCCAATCCATCGGGCTGTTGACATTACTTCGTGATTAATCCATACGCCAATGATAAAAGTCAGAGTTGGAGTTATATATTGAAGCAGACCAATTGTTGTTAGAGGCAACCTAGTTGTAGAAGCATTAAACAAAAGTAGCGGTATGGCAGTTACAGCGCCAGCGCTAATCAACAAGATTGTGAGCGATACCCCTTGGCCAAATCGACCGTCTCCTTTGGAGTCTAAAAATATTAGATAAGCGCAATATGGAATAAACGCGATCAACGTTTCGATCGCTAGACCTTCAACCGCGCCTAAGTTAAGTTGTTTTTTAATTAATCCATATGTTCCCCATGAGAGAGCTACCCCGAAAGCAACCCATGGCAGACGTCCGTAATCAATTGTCAGAACAAGTACACCAATTGTTGCTATTGAAACGGATACCCATTGCAAGAGGCGCATGCGCTCTTTAAGGAGAATAATTCCAAAGGCTATAGCGATGAGTGGGTTGATGTAATAACCGAGCGATGCCTCAACTACGTGTCCGTTATTTGTAGCCCAGATATAGATTAACCAGTTGATTGAAACTAAAATAGACGCCGTAAAGAGTTTAGCGGCGACTTTTGGGCGTTTAAAGGTAGCTAAAGTTGATTTAAGCGATTTAGTGATCGCAAGAATAATGAAACAAAAAACCATCGTCCAAACGGCGCGATGTGAAACTATCTCCGGCGGTGTCGCTGGCTTGAGCAGTGGCCAATACAGTGGGAAAAGCCCCCAAAGCACATAGGCACCAAGCCCATAAACAAGGCCAAGTTTTTCTTTATTCAATTAACGAAAATTCACAAATTGAACAGCGAATTCCCATTTACCTTCTTTGATCATCGCCATCGTTGCTTGCAAATCATCGCGGCTCTTACTGGTCACGCGAAGTTCATCACCTTGAATCTGTGACTTCACTGATTTTGGTCCTTCATCGCGCAAAAACTTCGCGATCTTCTTGGCATTCTCAGTTGAGATACCCTCTTTTAACGGACAAGATATTTTGTAGATCTTTCCAGAAAGTTGTGGCTCGGCTGGATCAATATGCTTTAGTGAAACACCGCGCTTAATCATCTTATCTTTTACGACATCTAAGGTTGCCTTAGCGCGCTCTTCGGTGTCGGCTTCAATACTTATCTTCTCGCCGGCCATCTCGATTTTTGCACCGGTATTTTTAAAGTCAAAACGAGTATCGATCTCACGGATCGCCTGGTTAATTGCGTTGTCAAGTTCCATGCGATCGATCTTAGAAACTACATCAAAACTGCTATCAGCCATGGCTGGCCCTCCTTTTGCAAACGGATATTAATCATCCCGGTATGTGACTAGGTTATCGCGCCCAGGCTAAATAATGAAGTTCACCGCGGATACACTGCAATTGTGAAGTTATCTAGGTTCCTATTTGCGATCGGGCTACTGGCGCTCTCTTTAGCCGCGATACCAGCCTCTGCGCATACTGCTTTTGTAAGTGCAGATCCTGCCGTCAATTCAACGATAGATGTTTTGCCTTCCAATATCGCACTTACTTTCGCAGAAGAATTAATCGGCATTGGTAATTCAAATTCGATCTCAGCCCTTGATGAAACTGGTAAAGAGCTAACTTCCGGAAGACCCGAAGTATCTGGCGCGGTTCTATCTATAACACTGGATGGATCTGAAGTTATTGGCTTGATTAAAGTAAATTATCGAGCGGTGGCCGCAGATGGCCATGTGATCACTGGAGATTATCAATTTACCGTTTCACCAATAACTTTTTCAGAAACCGCTACGAGAACTGCAGAAGGAAGCATTTCACCAGACGGATCTGAAAATAGAATTTCGATTTATTTAATTATAAGTACAACTCTGGTTATTGGTGGAGGGCTATTGCTCTTCTTTATATGGAAAAGACAGTCTAAGTAGCCGATTACCCCTGAATAATAATTTGAGGTAGCCTTGCGTCCGCCGTAAAAGAATGACCCTGGCGGGTTGCCCGAGCGGCCAATGGGAGGGGACTGTAAATCCCCCGGCTCTGCCTTCGAAGGTTCAAATCCTTCACCCGCCACACTAAACAGTGACGTGGATTCAGTTTAAAACACGGGATCTATGTTGTAGTAAGAGTTCGGTGCAGTACTGTAATGACAAAGCCGAAAAGGAAGATATGTCCGATTTTACATCGCACAATCCGAAGTTCCGTAAGCCCGCGTCCATTCCACGAGAGGTTAATTGGAAAACACTATTTAGCGGTGATCCACAAGATGGATGGATGCATTCTGGAATTGGAATCTTGAGCGATGGCAATATAGTTTTTGAGTCCCCTGGTGGGCGTGCATTTATTGTCTTAAATCCCGCCGATGAAACCTTTGTTAAGGTCGATGTTGATGCCGCTGTCTTGCACGGAATTACAGTCGTTCCGAATTCCAGTGATGACTCATTCTGGATTTGTGATCCAGGCGGTACGAACGCGGCTCAAGTGCTTTTAGTAAATCGCAAAGGTGAAGTACTACGCACAATCTCAAGACCTAACACTAAAGATGGCGATGCCATCACATGGAAACCTACAACCCTTGCAATTGTTGAAGAAGAGGGACCTTACAAGGGAGATATTTGGATTGGTGATGGTTATGGGGAAAGCTTGGTTCATCGCATCAAGCCTGATGGAAGCTCCCAAACCTTTGATGGTTCCTCCACTTCTCTGGTTTTTAACTGCCCACACGGCATTCTTATTGATACCCGTGGGCCGCAATCACTTGTTGTTATTGCTGACCGACGAAATAAAAGAATTGTTTTTTTCACCCTCAATGGAGAATATGTTAAATCAGTAAGTTCTGAGTTAATGATTGGTCCTTCATCATTTGCCATTCGCAATGATCTTCTTATTGTGACCGATCTATATGGGGCAATGCTTTCGGTAGACCTTGCTGGCAACGTGGAAATTCTCATTCCTAGTATTAAGCCAGAGCGCGGTGAGGGTTGGCCCAATCAGATAAAAGATGGAGAAACTCTCGCCCCTGATGTAATAGATGGCGCCGTAAACAGTCCCCATGGTGTTGCGGTTAATTTAAGTGGAACAGTCTTCTTTACAGAGTGGTATTTCGGGGGCCGAGTAGTTCGTATTTATTGAACAACTCGCTTTCTTATCGGCTCTTATCTGTCTTTCGGGCGGCTCGAGACAGGAATAACGCAAAGACAAGCGCTAAAACGATTCCGGTATTAACACCCATTTCTATTAGGGCGCGATTGAAGTACTCAGTTGTCTTCTCTTTCTCCATTGTTAGAGATGCGCCTACGGTAAGTATGTGACGAACGGCAGCGATAACACCGATAATCAAAAAGTTATCAAGTTGGAAAATACCATCAGTGAAACGCACAATCACAGTGCGCATAATTTCTAGAATAATGACAACAAGCAAAATGTCATTAATTCCCTGAATCATTCCAAGTGGGAAAAAAGGGCGAGTTTCAATGAGGCGCTGCAAACTGTAACCAGCAGCAAGTACTGAAATGACGAATAAAACGATTCCAAGGAATCCGTGCAAGATATCTTCGAGCTTGTCTATAAAATTGTCAGGGATAAGTGACTCGTCGTTAGTTAACAAACCCTTGATTGATTTGTATTTCACGTGAGCTCCTTAATCTTCCTGAGGTAATGGCTAAGGGTAGGGCGAGAAATTGGCTCCCGCAACACATTTCATTAGATTAAGAGCAAACAGCCCCGTGGGTGGCAGAGCCTACTAATTTCACATACTTAGCCAATACGCCTCTTGTGTAACGAGGTGGAAGGCTTACGAACTCTTTTTTGCGCTTTGCCAAATCAGATTCAGAAACCAATAACTCCAATTTTCCTGCTGGAATATCGATTCGAATTTGATCGCCATCTTTGATCAAACCAATTGGTCCGCCATCGGTCGCTTCAGGGCAAACATGTCCAACACATAGTCCAGTTGTGCCACCAGAGAATCTGCCATCTGTAACAAGAAGAACATCTTTACCTAAACCAGCTCCCTTTATTGCACTTGTTATCATCAGCATTTCACGCATACCTGGTCCACCTTTCGGACCTTCGTAGGCAATCACAACGACATCACCTTTCTGAATCGTTCCATTAGAAAGCGCTTCCATCGCAGATTCTTCTCGATTAAATACTCGAGCAGCACCTTGAAAAATTTCAACTTCAATGCCAGCATTTTTTACCACTGCACCTTCGGGCGCTAGCGAGCCTTCAAGAATTGTGATTCCGCCACTCTTGCCAAATGGTTTATTTGCTGGATGAATAACTTTTCCATCTGCAGCAGGTGGTGCAATATCTCTCAAATTCTCAGCGACTGTTTTACCTGTGACGGTCATGCAATCTCCATGCAGCAGACCTTCATCAAGCAAAATCTTCATAACAACAGGCACTCCACCAACTTTATCCATATCAAACATTACATATTCGCCAAAAGGCTTCAAATCTGCGAGAAGCGGAACGCGTGCTGCAATACGTTTGAAATCTTCTAAGTTCAAATCAATTCCAAGTTCGTGAGCGATTGCAGGTAAGTGCAGGACTGCGTTTGTAGAACCTCCAAGTGCCATCACAACAGTTATCGCATTTTCTAAAGATTTTTTGGTGATGATGTCGCTTGTTGTAATTCCTTGTCTCAGCATATTAATAACTGCCTCACCCGCTAATCGGGCCAGGGGTGCACGTCGGTTATCTACAGCAGATGGAGATGATGAGCCAGGAAGAGACATTCCCATAGCCTCAGATGCACTGGCCATAGTGTTCGCTGTGTACATACCGCCACATGTTCCAGCACTTGGGCAAGCTACCTTTTCAATTCGATCCAAATCTTCATCAGACAAAAGCCCGCGTGCATTTGCACCAACTGCTTCGAAAGAAGTCACGATATTCACTTTGATCTCAGTTCCATCTTCAAGCTTGGTTTTACCAGGAAGTAAAGATCCGGCATACATCAAGATACTAGGAACATCTATGCGCGCAGCTGCCATGAGCATCGCTGGAATACTTTTATCACAACCAGCCAGAGTTACCATCGCATCTAAGCGTTCTGCTTGCATAACCGTCTCAACTGAATCTGCAATTACTTCGCGACTAACGAGAGAGAAGTGCATCCCTTCATGTCCCATGGAAATAACATCGGAAACGGTGATGGTTCCAAATTCCATGGGGAATCCACCACCTGATTTAACTCCCACTGCAACGTGTTCTGCCACAGTTCTAAGTGACATGTTGCAAGGCGTAATTGTATTGTAAGAAGAAGCGATACCAATTTGTGGCTTTGTGAAATCATCACCTTGCATACCAAGGGCTCGCAGCATTGCACGATTTGGACTTCGGTCGCGTCCTTGCGTTACTAACGAACTACGTGGTGTCATGCTCATTGTAGTACTCTAACAACACCCCATAGCCTTGTGAAGAGTGAGATGTAATGACTTATACAACACTTATTTCAACAGAGGATCTTGCGCGGAATTTAGATAACTCCGATTTTTTAATTATTGATGTGCGCTTTTCGTTAGATGACGAATCCTGGGGAGAAACGGTTTATCAAGAGTCACACATTCCTGGTGCTATCCATGCCGATGTTTCTAAGCACTTATCAGGCGAAATTATTCTAGGAAAAACTGGTCGACGACCATTTCCTAAATCAGAAGATTTTGTAAAGCTACTTTCAAATTGGGGAGTCACCAAGCAAACCCAAGTCATTTGCTACGACGCTGAATCTGGCCTAATGGCCGCATCACGTCTTTGGCTTATGTTTCGCTGGATGGGGCATGATCAAGTTGCAGTTCTAGATGGTGGAATTAAGAGTTGGCAAACTGAAGGCCGCTCAATAAATCAAGAAATTCGCGGAATTATTCCATCTCAATTTGTTCCAAATATTCGCGAAGAATTATTTGCCTCCGTTGATGAAGTCGATGCTGTTCGTAATGACCCTGACCATTGCGTATTTGATTCGCGTGGGGCTGAGGGCTATCACGGTGGGGGAAAGTATTACGACCCGGTTCGTGGCCACATCGCAGGTGCAGGATTGGCAGATCGCGCTGAGACGTTAACGAAGGACGGTCACTTTCGGTCAAGAGCTGAACTTAAAGAGCGCTACGCAAATCTAATTGGAAACGTTGCACCTTCAAAGACAATTTTCTATTGTGGTTCTGGAATTACGGCGGCGCAAAATGTTCTGGCGATGAAGCATGCCGGATTTGATGATTGCAAGATGTATATAGGTTCTTGGAGTGAGTGGATTACAGATCCTAAACGGGAGATAGCGTTGTGAGTCAAAAAAAATTTAAGTATGCGCTAATCGGTTGTGGATTCTTCGCCCAAAACCATCTGAATGCATGGAGCCAAAATCTGGATGTTGAACTAGTTGCTACATGTGATGTCGATTTTGAAAAGGCTGAAGCTGCAGCAGCAACTTTTGGTGGCACGGCCTATTCCAGTGCTGAAGAATTATTTGCTAACGAGAAATTGGATTTTGTAGACATTGCGACGACCCCACCAACTCACAAGATGATGGTTGAACTTGCGGCCACGAACGGTGTGGCTGCCATTTGCCAGAAGCCTCTGGCATGGGAAATGTCTGATGCCAAAGCGATGGTTAAGGCTATGTCTGATAAGAACTTGCCCTTCATGGTGCACGAGAACTTCCGTTTTCAAACTCCTATGCGCAAGATAAAAGAGATCATCGATAGCGGCAAAATAGGACGACCATTTTTTGGACGGATCTGCTTTCGCACCGCACATGATGTTTATTCAGCGCAATCTTGGCTTGTTGAGAGTGAGCGCATGATTATCGTGGATGTGGCCGTCCATCTTTTTGATTTAGCAAGATATTTTATTGGTGAACCAAATACGATTTTTACTTCTGCTCACAGAGTAAATCCAATTATTAAGGGGGAAGATTCAGCAACAATTCTTATGCATATGGAAAACGCCACTTGCATCGTTGATGCTAGTTATGAAACAAGGTCCGATCACAGCACATACCCACAAACCTTTGTGATTATTGAAGGTACAAAAGGTGCAATAACACTCTCCGCTGACTACCAGCTTCAAGTTGTTTCAGGAACTTCTGTAACAAATGAGGTCATACAAATTCCTGATCACGGTTGGACTTCAGAACCCTGGAATGGAATACAGGACAGTGTCGTTAATGTAAATAAACATTGGGTTGATTGTCTAAGGAATAGAAAGACACCTGAAACAAGTGGCGAAGACACTCTTAAATTACTAGATATAACTTTAGGTGCTTATGAATCAATTAAAAGTGGTCAAGCATTTACCGTCGGCTCCCTACTTAAATAGAAGTTATGCGGAAACTAAACGCCGGTCCATTAACTTTGGAATACTCTGAGGGAAGTCTCTGGAATATAAGTAACGGAAATGAAGAGATAATTCGTAGAATTTACTTAGTATTCCAGGATATTAATTGGACTTCGCGACCATTTGTTATCAAAAATGAGGAATGGCAAGTTGATACAAAATCTTTTAAGGCCAAGATAGAGATGCAGGGAACCCACGATGCTCAGAATTTTTTAGTTGAACTTTTAATCACCGGCTTCGAACATGGCGAAATCACTTATGGCTTTAGCGGAGCAACTACCGAGACATTTTTAAAAAATAGACTAGGACTTTGCTTGCTACATCCAGTAGACCACCTGGCGGGAAGAAACTGTGAGTTGATCAGGCCAGATGGTTCGATTGAAGAATCACAATTTCCAATCAATATTTCTCCCAATCAACCATTCCTCAATCTTGTGGGAATTTCCCACAAGCTGAACAGTGGAACGACGACGACTGTTAAATTTGAAGGTGAAATTTTTGAAACTGAGGATCATCGAAATTGGAGTGATGCCTCGTACAAAACATATTGCACACCCATATCGCTACCCTTTCCAGTTCCAATAAAGGTTGCCGTACCAATAAAGCAATCCATAAACATCTCACTCGATCGAAATGAATCTGAGCTATTTGGGAGTACAGAAGAAAGCAAAATTCTAATTTCTGTCTCAGATAAACAGATATCGCTACCAAAAATTGGGTTAGGTCTTGATTCTGATCCATCGCAGTTGAACTTATCTGAATATGAAGGATTTGAAGATCTGGGTATTGAGCATCTTCGTCTTTCGCTTAAATGCTCAGATTCAAGCAAATCCGATGTTGAAGAAGCATTAGTGATTACTCAGAAATTAAATACTTCATTGGATTTGGCAATCACCGCTGAAAATCCGGAGCAAATTAGAAATTTTCTTAGCTCAATCGGTGAATTAAGTGCCCAGATTAGAACTGTGTTTCTCTTCTCTTCTCAAGATAAAACCACTCCAGCTGATTTTATTAAAGCAGCAAAAGAAGTGCTTGCTGATGTAAGTAAAATCGCCGGGGGAACGGACCTGTATTTCACCGAGCTAAATCGTAATCCAGAATGCGCAAGTTTTGTTGAGCAAATCAATTTTTCAATTAACCCACAGGTGCATTCTTTTGACGACAGAACTCTCATTCAAAATTCGGCCACTCAAAAACCCATTGCAACCAATGCTGCGTCAATCGCACCCGGCAAAAAAATTAGCGTTGGCCCAATCACTTTGCGTCCAAGGTATAACCCCAACGCAACACAGCCCGATAAAGATGTAAGTAATACGCCTCTGCCGTCATCGGTGGACGCAAGACAGTGCACTTGGTTTACAGAAGCATGGACGGCGATGTCCTTGCGAGCGATTGCTGAATCGAATTCGGTATCAACACTCACCTATTTCGAGACGCTGGGATGGCGCGGGATTAAAGAGTTTTCGAAAGGGAGCAAAGACTCAATTAATTTCAAAAGTGCACCTGGCGAGAAATTCCCAGTATGGCGATTCTTTGCTTCGCTTAAGGGATTTACTCACATGCGCCCCACCGCTTCAACTAGCCCAGAGAGCGTTGACTGTTTAATGCTCAAGTCAGAAGGTTCGCTTACGGCGATCTTGGTAAATTTCAGTACGATTAAGCAAGAAGTTCACTTCAGTGGAATTGGTATCGGATCACAAGATTTAGAACCAGAGAGCGTTACTTATTTGAAAATAAAAGGGGCAGAAAATGTTTGATCCACTCTTCAACCTAAAGGGAAAGCGCGTACTTATCACTGGTGGTACCGGATCTCTCGGAACGCTGATTTCGAAAGCATTTGCCGAAAGAGGTGCTGTTGTCACAATTCAAGATCTTAATCAGGATCGTCTTGATGAAGTACGAAAGGCGATCATAACTCAGTCAGGTAAAGCTTTTTCAATAGCGGCAGATTTATCTGATCCGGCTGAATGCTCCAGAGCAGTTTCAGAAGCTCATCAACTTATGGGCGGTCTCGACATAGTAGTTAATGCCGCTGGTATTAATCGTCGCAAACCTATTTCTGAAGTTACTGAAGAAGACTTTGATGCAATTGTTTCCGTGAACATGAAAGCAATTTATTTCATTTCGCAAGCGGCACATCCAATTATGAAAGCTGCCGGCGGTGGAGTTATCGTAAATTTAAGTTCACTCAGTGCTCGCTATAGCTTTAATACGATTTCAGTTTATGCAGCAACTAAGGCGGCAGTAAGTTCGATAACTCGCAGCGCTGCGCGTGAATGGGCTAAGGACAAGATTCGAGTCAACTGCATAGAACCATCGGTAATAAAAACTGATTTCACTAAGCCACTTTGGGGCGAACCACATCGAACAAAATGGTTTGACGAGACAACGCCAATCGGACGCCTTTCAAACCCTGATGAAATAATTGGTTCAGTTATTTTCTTGGCTACCGATGCCTCTTCATACATCACCGGGCAGTCCATTGTTATAGATGGCGGCATTTTGAGCGGCGGAGACTGGGACTCCTACGCTTAGCCGCAAAAGCTTCGCAATTAGACACAGTTGATCACTGCTTATAGCCTTTGGGAGTATTGCTAACTCCACGAAAGGGAGACAACGTGCAGAAAAAGAAGTCACTTATATTTGCAGTATCACTTGCGCTTGCATTTGGATTAACTGCATGTTCAAAATCAGAATCGACTGATGTCGCATCAGCATCTTGCGAAAAGGCAGATCTTGCAACAGTTACTGCTGGAAAGTTAACGATTGCAACTGGCGAGCCTGCTTACTATCCGTGGATTATCGACGACAAGCCAGAGTCTGGTCAAGGTTTTGAAGGCGCAGTTGCCTACGCAGTTGCCACGCAACTCGGTTTCTCAAATGATGAAGTTGTCTGGGTTCGCACCACTTTTGATGGCGCTGTAACACCTGGAGAAAAGAACTTTGACTTCAACTTGCAGCAATTCTCAATCACCGAAGAGCGAAAGACTGCAGTTGATTTCTCATCACCTTATTACACAGCTCCGCAAGCGATCGTTTCTTACAAGGGCAGCAAGATCGCTGGTAAGACATCTATCGCAGACCTTAAGGACGCAAAGCTTGGTGCAGCAGTCGGCACAACATCACTCGATGCGATTGAAAACCAAATTGGTATTACGCCACAGGTGTTCAATGACAATGCAGCTGGTGTCACTGCGCTTAAGAATGGTCAGATTGATGGCCTAGTTGTAGATCTTCCAACTGCCTTCTATCTCGCAGGAGTTGAAGTAACAGATGGCTTAATTGTTGGTCAGCTACCATCAACTGGTGCGGGCGATCAATTTGGTCTCTTGCTTGCAAAGGGCAGCGCGATCACAACATGTGTTTCTGGCGCTGTAGATGCAATCACCGCTGATGGCACATTGGCTGCAATTACTGATAAGTGGCTTGCCACTGATGCAGGCGCACCAGTATTAAAGCCATAAGTAAACACAGTAAAAGTTAGATAAACGCGGTAGTTTGGCGGCCATGTCAGAGAAGAAAACCTCTGCTTGGTCGCCAAGCTCACGTGAATTAGAACGTCGCGCACTTCGTCGCAAGTTAAGTCGAAAGCAAGCGATCATTGCCGCAGTCTCATCAATCTTGGTACTAGGCACGCTCACAATAATTTTAATTACTTCACCTGGCTGGGAAGTTGTAAAAGCCACTTTCTTCGATATTCAATACGGAAAAGAAGTATTTCCAACAGTAGTAAAAGGGCTTTGGATAAATCTGCAGCTAACTTTCTTTGGTGGATTAGCCATTGGAATCATCGCTATGGGCCTGGCGCTACTGCGAACGACCAAATCTCCGGCGCTAACTCCATTTAGATTCTTAGCAACTGCCTACGTAGATATCTTCCGTGGCGCACCACTTATCTTGATTATCTTGTTGGTGGGCTTTGGTGTTCCAGCCCTGCGATTGCAAGGCATTTCTAGCAATGTAATTGTGCTCGGCACAATCGCGGTGGTACTTACTTATTCAGCATATGTCGCTGAAGTTATTCGCTCCGGAATTCTTTCAATACATCCCAGTCAAAGAGCTGCCGCTAGATCTCTCGGGTTAACTTCCGGCCAGACCATGCGCTTTGTGGTTCTGCCGCAGGCGCTGCGCCGGGTTGTACCGCCGCTCTTAAATGATTTTGTGTCGCTCTTAAAAGATACCGGTTTGGTTTCAATTCTGGGTGTGACCGATGCGGTGCGTGCGGCACAAATAAATGCCAGCCGCACCTTTAATTACACACCATATGTAGTTGCCGCAATTCTATTTTTGCTTATTACGATTCCGATGACGCGTTACACCGATCGAGCCATTAGACAGCGCACTCAAGCACAAAATTCAGAAGGGGCGATTTAATGGCAAACGTCCTGGAGTTACAGAGTGTTCGCAAAGCCTTTGGTTCAGAAGTTGTCTTAAATAATCTCTCATTACAAGTGCCAGAGCACACTGCGACGGTGTTGATCGGTGCATCTGGATCGGGCAAATCAACTTTGCTCCGGTGCATTAACTTGCTAGAAACGATCGATGATGGACAGATCTTATTAGATGGATTAGAGATAACTGATCCGGCGATCAAGGTTGATGATGTACGCCGCAGATTGGGAATGGTCTTTCAATCATTTAACCTCTTTCCTCATAAAACTGTTTTGGAGAACATCACCCTTGCACCTGTGAAAGTTCAAAACAAAAGCATTGAAGAAGCACGCGATATTGCCAAAAAACTTCTCTCCCGATTTGATCTAGCCGATAAAGCAGATCAATATCCAGATCGACTCAGTGGAGGCCAGCAACAACGCGTGGCAATCATTCGTTCACTTGCAGTAAATCCTCGACTTCTCTTGTTGGATGAAATTACATCAGCGCTAGATCCCGTTCTTGTAAATGAAGTCTTAAGCATTGTCCGCGATTTAAAGCATGATGGAATGACAATGGTTCTGGCGACGCACGAGATGGGCTTTGCAACTCAGGTAGCTGATGAAGTTTGCTTCCTTGAATCAGGAAATATTCTTGAACGTGGCAGCGCTGAGCAGGTACTTAAAAACCCCTCTAATCTGAAGACGCAGGAGTTCTTAAAGCGCGTGCATCAAGCAGGGCGACTTTAGATATAATTTTTAAGGTGATAAGTTCAATGCCTTAAACAAGGAGTAGGTAAATGTCTAGCGTTTTTGAGGCAATCGTTTGGCAGGATGGAAAGATCATCTTGCTGGATCAGACAAAGATTCCTGCATCCGAAACCTATAACTCATACGATGAAGTAGCCGACTTTATTGGTGCTATTCAGAATTTAGTTGTCCGCGGCGCTCCTGCGCTAGGCGTTGCTGGTGCTTATGGAGTTGTACTCGCGATTGATGAAGCCACTCGCAAAGGACTCAGCTCTGCAGAGCTAGAACGCAATATTGATCTACTTCGTGATGCCAGACCAACAGCTGTGAACCTCGCCTGGGCAGTTGAACAAATCCGCAAACATTTACCAGCGGGCAGAGATGCAGTCCTTGCCGCGGCGCATCAATTAGCGCGTGAAGATAAAGAATCAAGCAACAGCATGGGAAATATTGGCGCTGACTGGCTTATCAATAAATTAGGTAACAAGCCTTTAACACTGCTCACTCATTGCAATACTGGTTCCCTTGCTACGACCGGAACAGGCACGGCTCTCGGTGTAATTAAAGAGTTGCATAAGCGCGCAAATGTAAAAGAAGTTTATGCAGATGAAACACGGCCTTTGCTACAAGGATCTCGCCTTACTGCTTGGGAGTTAATGAAATCTGAGATTCCTTATCGCATCGAACCAGATGGCGCTGCAGCGATGGCGATTTTAAGTGGACGAATTGATGCTGCGCTGATTGGTGCAGATCGGATCGCTAAGAACGGTGATTCTGCAAATAAAATTGGTTCACTTGGGGTTGCCCTCGCTTGTCACGCAGCGGGTATTCCATTTTTAGTCGTTGCTCCCGAATCAACTGTGGATCGTTCGATCGCAACTGGTGAGGCTATACATATCGAAATTCGCAGCGATGAAGAGTTAACTCACTTTAAGGGTGTTCAAGTTGCACCTATTGGGGCGAAGACATTTAATCCAGCATTTGATGTGACGCCAGCAAAGTACATAAGCGCCATAATTACCGAGAAGAAATCCTACGAGATAGAAAAAGGCGAAACGCTATGAGTGAATTTAAGCCATTACATGATCTTGTTGCACGCTCCCAAAAGATCGGCGCTGATCAATCAATGGTTGTTTACGGCGGCGGAAACACTTCCAGTAAAGGTGAGATAAAAGATCATCTCGGTCGCCTCAAGAAAGTCTTGTGGGTTAAAGGATCTGGCGCGGATATGCAGTACGCCGTTGATCGTGATTACCCAGCCTTGTACCTAGAAGATTTACTGGCGCTACGCGACTTCGATGCTTTAGATGATGACACGATGGTTGATTACGTTACGCGCGCTTTAGTCGATCCAACATCGCGCAGACCATCTATTGAAACTCTTTTGCATGGATTTTTGCCTGCAAAACATATTGATCACGTGCACGCAGATGCGATCTGTGCGCTAACAAACCATCCGCAAGGCGAAAAAGCAGTACGAGAAGCGCTGGGTAAAGAATTTGCCTACGTTGACTGGATTCGCCCAGGTTTTAACCTTTCAAAGATTGTTGGCGGTTTAGGTGATTACGCCGGTGTTGTACTTGCTCATCACGGTCTAGTTGTTTGGGATGAAGATTCCGATCGTTGCTATCAAAAGACTCAAGATGTGGTGGCACTTGCTGACAAGTATTTAGAGTCACTCAATAAGCGCCCTGAAGCTAATTTCCAACATCAAGAGCTGCCTGATGAAGAGCTGAAAGATTTGCTCCTTAAATTACGTGGAACCATAGGGAAAAAGCAGTTACTGCGAACGGACTCTCGATTAGCTGAAATTGCTGCCCGCCCAGATCTAAAGAAAATTCTGTCCCTTGGAGCATCGAGTGCAGACCACATGTTGCGTATCCGCCCCAAGTCAGCAACTGTTACTTTAGAAGATACTGAAACTGGTATTAAAGAATTTCGCGAGAATTACGCAGCATACTTTGAAGCAAATAAATCGCTACTGCCTGCTGGTTATGTAAGTCACGGCAACGATCCCAAGGTCATTATCGTGCCTGGAGTCGGTGCGGTTACTGCAGCTACGACAATTAAAGAGAACACCATGTTGGCTGACATTGCTTCACACACCCACAGCGTTGCGGCACGAGTCGTTGATGTTTTTGGAGATGGCGACACTATTTCTGATGCAGAAATATTTGGTTTTGATTACTGGCCAATGGAGTTATTTAAGTTAAAGAATAAGCCCGCACCAGCACAGCTAGATGGTCACATAATTATTGTTACAGGAGCAGGAAGTGGAATTGGCAGAGGCGTTGCACTTGAACTTGCCAAGCGCGGAGCTCATCTAGTTCTTGCAGATATTGAAGAAGCCGGCTTAATTACTGTGGAAAAGGAATTTGTGGAAAATAAATGCAATCCACCACTGCTAATTTTAGGAGATCAGTCAAAGGAAGCAGATGTGCAGGCTACTGTCACAAAAACTATTAAACACTTTGGTGGCCTTGACGGCGTTGTAATAAATGCGGGCATTGGAATCAGCGATAAATTAGAAGATCTTGATGTAGAAAAATGGCGCCGCGGATTAGATATCAATTTATCTAGCGCCTTTATGCTGACTAAAGAGTCAATGAAAGTTATGCGCAAACAGAAAATGGGCGGATCGTTTGTTTATATAGCAAGCAAGAACGCCTTTTCTCCAGGTGCAGGCTTTGGTGGTTACTCAGTTAGCAAAGCCGGGATGTTGCAGTTAATGCGGATTGCAGCCCTGGAAGGTGGAAACGCCGGGATTCGCTGTAACGGAATTAATCCAGATGCGGTCTTTGATAACAGCAAATTATGGGAAGGCGGAATTCGCGAGCAACGAGCCGCAGCCCATGGTGTAAAGCCGGAAGAGCTAGAAGATTTCTACGCATCTCGCAACTTGCTTAATGCGCGAGTAAGAAGCCTTGATGTTGCGCGTGCTGCAGCCTTTTTCTTGAGCGATGAGTCATCACGCACTACCGGCAGCGTAATTGCTGTCGACGGAGGCGTGGCGGCAGCTTTCCCGCGGTGATGCGAGATTGCGCACTGAATTCAGCCACTTAACACAGAACGGAAGAGTTTGAAGAATGTCAGATTCATACGAGTTCTTAACAGCTGAAAATATCCCTGCTTTTCTCGCATCCCATAAAGAGATCTCATCAGTTATCGATGCTGGATCAATCGTAGATATGAAAGAAGTTGGCGATGGAAATCTAAACGTTGTCTTCATTATTAAAGATAAGCAAGGTAAGGGAATTGTCCTCAAGCAATCTCTCCCATATGTGCGTCTAGTCGGGCCTTCTTGGCCAATGTCACCTGATCGAGCTCGTATTGAGTATGAGACTACGGTCATTCATTCCTTGGCAGCTAAGCATCTTCTTCCTAAAATTTATTTCTATGATCCGCAGCGATACATAATTGCAATGGAAGATCTATCAGATCATAAAGTTTGGCGAACCGCTTTAAATCTAGGCGAACAGCACTTTGGAGCAGCAGAAGCAATTGGTGAATATATTGCTCGCGTGCTCTTTGCTACATCTATTTTTGGTGCAGGAGCAGAGGCGCACTACAAAGGAATTGCTCGTGCTATTAATCCAGAACTCTGTTTGATTACAGAAGATTTAGTCTTTACCGAACCTTATTTTCCGGCAGGTAGAAATTCATACTTACCTGAGAATAAAATTGATGCAGAAGCAATAATTAACGATGCGCAAATGGTGCAAGAAATCGGCCAACTTAAGTATAAATTTATGACTTCGGCTGAAGCGCTACTGCATGGGGATTTGCATACAGGTTCTGTAATGGTGAAATCTGATGCGACAGGGAAAGCAATTTCTACCAGGGCATTTGATTCAGAGTTCTCGTTCTACGGTCCCATTGGATTCGATATTGGAGCTTGTTTTGCAAACTTCTACATTGCCTTGGCGCGGGCCACAGCACTTGGCAGAACTGCACATGCGGATTACATTTCCGCACTTCCAGAAGAACTTTGGCGTGCCTTCGAGAAAAACTTCCGCACGCTCTGGCCTAGCCGTGTTGATAAACGTGTCTTTAGCGACCAAATGCTTGAAGATTTATTGGCTCAATGGAAGGTTGATGCAATTGGTTTTGCCGCAGCAAAGATGGTTCGTCGTATTGTCGGGCTTGCCAAAACAAGTGATATCGAAACCCTTGAACCTAATTTACGAATAGGTGCTGCGCGAGGAGTTCTGCGCGCTGCCCAAATGGCGGTACGTGAGCGTCATTCAAATACTGATATTCCTGCACTAACGCAGAAAATACGAAAGATTATTGAAGAAGTTCGAACCAGTGGAGAGAAGTAGGTGGGGTGACGCCGTAGAGAATTCACTCGGCCGAAAGTTGAGTACTATTGAGGCTGGTTTGGAAGAACAACGTTCAGTAATAGTTCATAGCGGCGCAAAGGCGGAAGCATTTTAATGGAACGCATTCACGTCACCTATGCCTTTTCGGGTGAGAACCCGAAAGTGATCGCCGACCTTATTCGGATAGAACAGACCATTGAATTTCCATTCGAGTTAGCTCCAAGTTGGATCCAAGATCAAGTTGTCGGAAAAGTTGAAGAGATCACTTCTATTGATAAAAAGAACCATTTAATTACAATTTCTTATAACTCGGATATCGCTGGGGGAGAGTTAACTCAGTTATTAAATGTTTTGTGGGGAAATGCTTCGCTTTTTCCTGGAGTAAAAATAGTTGACCTTAAACTTCCTGACTCTATATTAAATAACTTTAAAGGACCCCGTTTTGGAATAATTGGGCTGCGGAAAATATTTAAAGCTGATACTCGACCACTGATTGCTACCGCGATTAAGCCGATGGGCTCAGATGCAAAGACGCTGGCTGAAATAGCGCGCACACTAGCGCTGGCAGGATTTGATTTGATTAAAGATGATCACAGTTTAGCCAACCAACCTTGGGCTACCTGGAAAGACCGCGTCACCTTGATTTCTGCTGCAGTAAAAGAAGCCAATGAAATTACTGGCGGAAATTCTGCATATGTGCCAAGTTTAAATATGCCTTTTGATCTGGTGATAGATGCCGCGCATACCGCTAAAGATTTTGGCGCAGGTGCGCTACTTGTAATACCTGGGATCACAGGATTTGATTCTTTGCGAGTCATCGCTGAAGACGACACTTTGGCTTT
The DNA here is from genome assembly GCA_945860245.1 of Bifidobacterium breve. Taxonomy (GTDB): domain Bacteria; phylum Actinomycetota; class Actinomycetes; order Nanopelagicales; family Nanopelagicaceae; genus Planktophila. The sequence continues at coordinate 2,882 of CAMAPO010000004.1, read as the reverse complement.
GCCAATTCTGGGGCATCCTGCGATGTTGGGTTCACTTGTTACTTCAAAAGATTCTGGAATCTCTCACGGAATTGTTTTTGGAACTCTGATGAGGCTAGCCGGAGCAGATATTTCGATTTTTCCTAATATTGGTGGACGTTTCCCCTTTACTACTGAGCAATGTTTAGAAATTGCTGATTTATCACGTAAAAAGTTGGGATCTTTAAAGCCAATGACGATCGCACCTGCAGGTGGAATGACTTTGGAGCGAATCCCAGAAATGATTGATATGTACGGGAAAGACGCTGCCTTATTGATTGGTGGCGCTCTTTCTCGAGGAAACCTTGCAGATAACGCCGCTCGCATGTGCGACATGGTGCGCTCCTACTAAACTTAGGCACATAATGTGGGAGAAAATAAAGAAGTTATTCGCTGACCGCCTCGTCTGGGTGCGCCAGATACTGGTGGCTGGCTTAGCCGGCGCTGTTTCCTGGCAGGTTGGTGATTTGCTCATTGAAGATGGTGGTGTGGTCGCCGCGATTGTTTGCACACTATCCATCCGTATCTCACTCCATAAGTCCGTGCGCGAAGGTTTTGGCCAGATTGTTGGCACCGCAATTGGCGCATCTGTTGCCTTATTAAATGTCTCAATCTTCGACTTTGGTTTTATCGCCGTTGGTCTTACGGTTATTTTTTGCGCAGTTGTTGCACGCGCTCTGCATCTGGGAGAAGTTGCATCTGTTAATGTGCCAGTAACCGCGCTGATTGTTATTGGTCCGGGAATTAGCGGCACCACAGCCACACATCGCCTAGGTTCAACCTTAATTGGCGCAGTAATTGCAATTATCTTCTCTTATTTTTCACATGCGAAAACTCCAGTTGGGCGAGCGATCGATCAGATCACTGCGGTGAGCACAAGGGCGGCAGATCTACTTGCACAAATGTCTGAAGGCGTTGCTGCCGGGTATACACAGAAAGATGCAGGTAATTGGTTGGCGAAGGCTCGCTTGTTAATGGAAGCGATTCCATCGATACGCGCACAATCTGTGGAAGCGCGCGGACATGCCCGATGGTTTCCTACTGCTGAAAAAGATGAAGCGGAAAGCGTTTACATTGAAGGAATTGCAATTGAGCATACCTTGTTGCAAGTTCGAACTATTGCCCGCACCTTATTTGATTCTGCGGTGAGTGGAGGAATCGCTGATTCCACTAAGAAACAGATTGCAGTTGCGCTATCAGCGGCAAGCTATGCAATTTCGTCCAAGATCGACGATGAAGATGACTTAGAAACTACAACCACTGCAACCGATGATGCTCGTGAAGCCGGAGCCTCACTTGCTGAATCTCTCATTGAAGATGCCAAAGATGCTGATCAAGAACAAATTGTTCGTGGACTTTCCATGGTGGCCAGTATCGATCGCATCGCGGATTCACTTGATCAAAATTCACCTGCGCTTAAGGATGTGAGTACACCCGATGAACCCGCCCACGTCAGAGTTATGGCGGTCTCACCAATCGATCAAACGCTTAAATTGAATAAGCGCATTACTCGGCGAATCAGGAAGATATTCCGCAAGTATTTCTAGTAATAGAATGCGGTCATAATTAAGAGGAGGCTCCAATGTGTTCACGTGTGGTTTGTAAAAAGTGCCAGAAATTTACTTGGTCTGGCTGCGGCGAACATATCGAAGAAGCACTCCACGGCGTTGCCGAAAGCGACCGTTGTAATTGTGATGGCAAATGAAAGCTATCCAAATAACCAAATTTGGTGGCCCAGATGTAATGGAGTTAGTTGATCTTCCAGATCCAATTGCCAGCGATGGGGAAGAGTTAATTGACGTAAGTTGTATTGGCATTAACTATGCCGATACCCATCAAACCGAGAACTCATACCTTTCGAAGCAAACCTTGCCGTTAATTCCTGGGTTGGAAGTTGTTGGAAAAACTGCGAGCGGACGGCGCGTTTTAGCAAGTGCAACCACAGGTGGGTATGCGCAAAAAGCACTTTCTCCAAAAGCAATGTGCGTGGATATTCCCAATGGCGTGAGCGATGAACAAGCAATCGCTATGTTGGTTCAGGGAACAACGGCTTGGCATATTTTAAAAACTATGGCGCATGTAAAGCCTGGCGAAAGCGTTGTGGTTCAGGCTGGTGCTGGCGGCGTTGGAACACTTGCAATTCAGTTGGCCAAGATGTGGGGCGCAAAGGTAATTGCAGTGACATCCTCTGACGTTAAAAACGATTTGGTTAAATCACTTGGCACAGATGCAACAGTTGATGCAAATTCTGCAGATTTAGCTGGCGCAATGATTGCTGCAAATGGCGGTAAGCGAGTCGATATCGTTTTGGAAATGGTCGGCGGGAAAACTTTTGATTCCAGCCTTGAAGTCTTAGCGCCATTTGGTCGCTTAATTACATTTGGAATGGCATCGCGAACTGCGCCGACTGCGATTCATCCAGGCGTTTTAATGGGCGGAACCAAGACAGTTGCCGGATTCTGGCTCTCACATTGCTTTGGAAAGAAAGAGTTGATGGGCGATGTATTGAGTGAGTTATTTGCTTTGATTTCATCGGGTGCGCTAAAGCCAGTAATCGGTGCAACTTATGGATTATCTGAGGCGAAACTCGCACACCAAGCGATGCTGGCTCGTCAGACAACGGGCAAAGTCACGCTTGACCCACGGCGCTAATTTTTATCTTTTGCCGCAACTGTCGTACACTCACTCCTCTACCTATTGCCCCCCTAGCTCAGACGGTAGAGCGTTTCCATGGTAAGGAAAAGGTCACCGGTTCGATTCCGGTGGGGGGCTCGAAAATGCACAACCCTTGGCGGGGTAGCTCAGCTTGGTAGAGCAAGCGGCTCATAATCGCTGTGTCGTGGGTTCAAATCCCGCCTCCGCTA
>CAMAPO010000003.1 GCA_945860245.1 Bifidobacterium breve | reverse complement strand
AACTTCTCCACTACCTCTTTAGCCGATGGATTAGTCATCGCACTTCCATCCGAGAACACCAACGTCGGCACCGTGCGATTGCCACCATTTACCTTCTCAACAATCTCTGCCGTACCCGCAACCTCTTCAATATTGATCTCTTCAAAGGTCACCCCGAGATCAGCCAATTGAGATTTCAAGCGCTTGCAATAGCCGCACCAGGTAGTTGAGTACATAACGAAGGACATGGGTGAAGCGTACACAATGGAATCCGTTAACTCTTAATCACGGGGTCGGGGGTTCGATCCCCTCACAACCCACTTATGAGCGTAAGTGGCTCTGCATGAATCTTCGTATTGCTTCTTTTGGCTCAAGGAGCTGTCAACATGGTCCTTACCGTTATTAAACAACTCGAGATTCAGCAACTCCAGTTGAGCTCTTCGTGCACTATCCTAGGCAGATGTCGAGCACACCAGTTCCAATAATCAAGTTGAAGGACTCTGATTCTGTTGGTGAATTTGTTGGCCAAAAGATTGCTACCGCGATAAAACAGGCTGGTTCTAATCGCCTTGTCTTGGGCTTTCCCAGCGGTCGCACTCCAAGGTCTACCATCAAAGCTCTCGCTCAGATTGCCCACAAGGAAATGTTAGATTTTTCGCAAGTGCACATTCTGTTGATGGATGACTATGTCTGGCAGGAGCCCGAAGGTAAATTTAAGAATGTCTCCCTATCTGAGCACTTTAGTTGTCGGAAATTTGCCCACGAAGAATTGGTGACTCTTATTAATGCGGGGCTGGAAAAACCTAGACAGATCAACTTGGCAAATCTTCATGCCCCTGATGCCGAAGATCCAATGGCCTATGAAAATTTAATTGATTCACTTGGTGGAATAGACATCTTTATTCTTGCCAGCGGAAGTAGCGATGGCCACGTTGCATTTAATGGGCCTGGTGCCGCAAGGCAATCATTGACATCAGTTATGGGGCTGGCAGAAAAGACTCGCAACGATAACTTACTTACATTTCCTGATTTCAAGAGTATTGAGGAAGTGCCTAGATTTGGTGTCTCAGTTGGGATATCGACTATTGCAGATAAGTCTCGATTGGCAATCATGATCCTAACTAGCAAGGAAAAGCGAGAGGCGTTCCAAATAATTAGCTCAGCAAGAAAATATGACCCAAATTGGCCAGCTACCGTGGTCGCGGAGTGCCGGGAGGGGATGATCGTCGTCGATGAGCTTGTGGGATAAAGTCAACAAGTGTTCGACACATTAAGGCTGTAGTTGCAAATCTAACTAATGTTGCTATTGGAGTTAAGAAAATTCTAGGTAGTTAGCGCCCTTTCAATATTGCGATAAGACTCTAAGGATTTTTCCTCTGAAGGCTCCCAAGCTGAATCCTGTTCACTCATCAACCAGCCTCTGAAGCCAACTTGGTTTAGCGAGTCAAAAAGACCATCTAGATCAAGAGCTCCAGTGCCAGCAGGTGTAAAGAGCTTATCTTGAGTTACTGCTATATCCATTCCCCGATATTTACCCGTCTTTAGTTTCGCCAACACCTGAGGGTCAACATCTTTAACATGTATGTGAGTTATTCGAGAGTTGTATTCTTTAACGGCCTCAACTGGGTCACCGCCACCTACTAACCAGTGGCCTACATCAAGACAGAACCCTACATTCTCATCTAATTTAGAAAACAGATTTGCAGTCTCTTCTGGGGTTTCAATATAAGTGGCTGCATGAGGATGAAAGGAAGCACGCATTCCAAGGGAATTGCAGTATTTGCTCCACTTATTTAAGTGCTCAGCCAATTCGGTTAGCGCTTTTGGAGTCAAAGCATGTTCTTGACGGACATTGGATGCAATCCGGTCACGAACAGAATCGCCATCTACGGCAAATACAATCATCTCCACATTTGCATTTCTTGCAGAGTCAATCTGACGTTTGGTCTCCTCATCTGAATTTTCTGCAATTGATTTAGTATCACACTTTATTGCTATATAAAGTTCAGCAGCTGCTATCGAGTATTTTGTAAAAACATTGCGATACTCAGATGAGTTTGCTTGCTTCTCAGAAACTTGGATACCAAGAAAACCATACTCTGCAAACTTTGCGATAACTTCACTCTTGCGTTCATCGGTAAATCTCCAATTAAGTGGCACCAGGCCAATCTTTGAGCCTTGCAAACGTTTGAACTCTCTCACTTAGATTACTTCCTTTGCTAAATCAATTAGAACCGTTGACCAACTAAAATCTGGAGCTCCCCAATCTGCTCCTGTGCTTGGGTTGTAATACTCACGCACGCCACTCTTCTTCGCCAACTCTATGCTCTGAGCCGCGATATGACGCGCTAAATCAAGTCTGCCGTGTCGAATCAAGCCTCGAGCCAGATGCCAATTGCTAATCACCCGAGTAGGTCCGCGCCACACTAAGGCAACCGGAAATGCAGGAAAGAAGAGAGGAGAGAATCGGTAGCTCTCAACAATCTGTCATAGTTTAGAATGTGTTGTCTGCCTAAGTTTGCCAAAACTTCCTCTCTAACAAGATACTTAGTACGTGCATGAATAGTGGCTGTGGTTCTAGCTGGAGGTTTTAGTGAAGTACGTTCTTGCTGTTGATGTAGGGGCAACAAAGATTCATGGAGGAATTTTGGATGAAAACCTAAAGATAATTCATGAAAAGACGATAGCCTCTCGGGAATCTATACTTGGTTTAGCAGATCAGGGATTACACCGGACAAAGAATGTTATTGTTGAATTAACGTCATTAGCTGCAAAATCTAATATCAAGATTTCATCAGCATGCATCGGCTTTCCAGAGTATGTTTCCAATGATGGTCAATTAATAAGCAAGGATACAATGGATTGGCAAAGTCAACCGAGAAGTGAATTACTTGAACTCACAGGAATTGATTGGATTGTTGAATCTGATATCAGATGTGCAGCAATGGGTGAGCTGCACTTAATAGAGGATAAATTAAAAACTAATTTTTTATATGTATTGGTGAGTTCTGGGATTTCTCATACTATGGTGATTGACGGTCGCGCGTGGACAGGTGCAAATGGACGTGCAATCGGATTTGGAGTAACCCAAATTGAGCACGGTGGGCGGCTTAAGTCATTAGAATCTGTTGCTTCTGGCCTTGGTATCGCACGAGAATATGAACGGTTGAGTGGCATCTCAGTGCGTGGAGCGGTTGAAGTCTTCCAAAAATTTGATTCAGATTCTAATTCCAGAATAGTAATTAAACAGGCTGCTGAGAGTCTCAGTCGAGGATTAACAAATCTAGTCGAAGTCCTAGATCCCCATAAAATTATTATTGGAGGTGGTCTTTGGCTAGGATCACAGAATTACAGAGAATTGGTTGGTGATCTTTTGCCAAGAACTATTAGTGACATTATTAGCCTGGCATCTCATTCTAATTCAGGTTTAATTGGAGCTGGCGTTATAGCCCAAAATTCATTAAAAATATTGGGAAATCTTGAAAAGAAATAATCTATAACACCCTTGCTAAATCCTAAACTTCTGCGAATAAATTCTTTGGTCTCGTATTTTCTTTAGCGCTGAAATATCTGTATTTTATGATAGTGCTACAATTCGTTTGTGCCGGAAAATCCATTAGAGCCTTCAGAAATCAAACGTAAGCCGACTCCAAGACCAGAGTTTAAAGAACCTACTCATATTAAAAGAGAAAATATGGTCATGCACACCTGGGGTGACTCAACATCAGGCTTGGTCACCGATCGAGTTATATCATCAACAAAACAATTGCATGTGCTTGAATTTGAATTAGGCCCTAGTAGTGGGTTTAGACATAGTTCAATAAATCAGACAATCTTTGCTGCAGATGTTCTATATTTCGTATTAGAGGGTGATCTGATTTTAGCTAATCCCAAAACTGGTGAAGTTGAATTAGCGAGCGAAGGAAGCGGATTACTGTTTCATCGAGAAACCTGGAATCATGGCTTTAGCAAGGGGAAAAAAACTACTCGTGTCCTTGAGTACTTCTCCCCTCCCCCAGCAATGGGAGCGGCCTCTGAATTCTCAAAGAAACAACCGCCCCTGCTAGAAAATAAATACAATTATGGGAATACTGTAAATAACTGGCCAGATAGTTCGCCAGATTCAAAAAGTAAGGCATCTTTTTTTGAGATTTCAGATAAAACATCAATTTTGTCTTTTCGTGATTCAGATCCAACCCATCTCATTTCAACACTTGTAGCAACTGAATTTCTGCATGTTATTAAGGGGACTATTGAATTAGGTCATGTTGAGGATTTTGCACTGGTCGAGCGAGAATGTGTTGTGTATGTTTTAGAGGGCACCTTGATCATCGACTCTGTGGATGGAATGAATGGTCAAATTTCAAACTCAGTTCTTTCCAAAGGTGACGCTTTCTTTCTTCCTAAGGGCTCGAAAGAAAAAATGTCTGTAAAGCGGTCAGATTCGGCAGTTTACCTGCGAGGCTCTGGTGATGTCCCGGCAAACTGGAAGCCGTAATTAGAATAAAACTAAGAGATTTATCTGTTTTCCAGAAGATTATTCTTTAATAGCACCTGAAATTATGCCCCTGATTAATCTGCGCTGAAGAAAAACGTATGCCAACAAGATGGGTAAGGCAACCATAACGGCGGCGGCGGCAGTTACTGAAGGATCACTATTTCTTCTATTTCCCGCAAAGAAAGAAAGGGACAATGGAACTGTTTGAACAGAGGAGTTACTTGGGACCAACACTAACGCCAGTAAGAATTCATTCCAAGTAAACAAAAAAAGTAATGTTGCTAGAGTCCCGATAGCAGATTTCGCCAACGGAATCAAAATGTATCTCAAGCTTTGCCACCGATTTGCCCCATCCAGTGTGCTTGATTCCAAGATTCCTCGTGGGATTGTTCTAAAAAAAGTTCTTAGCCAAAGTACGGAGAAGGGAGTTGAAAGAGCAATCTGCGGGAGAATTAAGGCCCAGTAAGTATTTAGGATATTTAGCGCACTCATCATCTCATAGAGGGAAATTACAATTCCCTCGTAAGGCATAACTAATCCAAGGAGTAAAAACAATAAAATAGTTCTAGAGAAGGGCACCTTCATCAAAGCAAGGGCATACCCAGCCAACACTGAACAAAGCAAGGTTACAAGAACAACTGTGGTTGATACAAACAGACTCGACAATAAAGCCTGATCAAAAGCACCCCGATTCCACGCTTCGACATAATTACCAAAATAGATACCGAGAAATGTTAATTCAGATTTCTCAATGCTCCTTGATCCTGAGATGGAGAGATTAAATATTGACCAGAGGGGATAAAGCGCAACTACTGCCCCAAATAATAAAACTGTATAGGCTATAAATTTGTCACGAAGACTAGTCATCAGATTCTCTTCTACTTAGTAACAATGCACTTGTAATTGAAAAAATCACGAGCGCCAAGATAAACGAGGTTGCTGCTGCTTCTCCAACATATCTATTTACGAAGGCTGACTTATAGATAAAAATACTGGGAACATCCGTAGAATTTCCCGGGCCACCTTGTGTTGCATTCCAGACAATATCAAAATTTCGTAATGCAAGGGTCATAGTTACAATTAAGACGATTACGATTTCACCCCTAATGCTGGGCAGAAGAATATATCGAAATTCTTGCCACATATTTGCGCCGTCAATTCTGTCTGCATCAAGCAAATCTTGAGATATTCGTTGTGCCCCAGATAAAAATAGAATCATTGCTAGACCATAATTTATCCAAGTTCCAATGATGCCGACAGCAATAAGGGCTGTGTCAAAGTTACCTAGCCATGCAGTTGTGATCTTCTCGGCACCTAAGAATATAAAAAAATCATTAATTGGCCCATCTGAAGCGTAGATCCATCGCCAAGATATTGCCACGACAACTGTCGAAATTATTTGCGGCATAAAAAGTATTGCACGAAAGAAACCCTCGCCACGGACTTTTACTCTTAATAATAGAAGTGTGATCATTAGTCCGATAAATATGGGAATTACGCTATAAAAAATAACAAAGACAAAAGAGTGTGAAAATGCGGAATAAATCTCCGGATTGGAGAGTACTACTCGATAGTTCTCAATACCTACCCAAATGCTAGGTGATATTCGATCCCACTTCCAAAAAGATAACCACAGAGTTTGGAATATCGGATAAATAACAAATAGAGAAAAGAAAATTAGAGCTGGGGAAACAAAAATAATGGGAAGTAAATCAAACTGGCGAGGGCGCCACTTCATATCTTTATGAGACTTTATTCGCATCTCACTTTTATTTGAAGTGGCGCCTCGCATCCTAACTACGCTTTAGATCTTGATTCTTGGAATTTACTCCAATTATCTTGAACTGCTTGCATCATTGCCGATGCATCAATTCTACCTGCCATGAACTCCTGAAGTTTTGACGTGTAAACGTCATACATTGTGTCAGTAGCCCAATCCAGATAGAAAGTCAGCCCTGAGTCAGCAAACATACTCGCCCCAGCATCCTGCATATCCTTTAGCAAACTACTGCTTGCTTCAAGAGAAGTCTTTGCAGATGGAATGCGGTCAAGGGAGGCCAGAGTTTGAGCAGTCTCTACATCCATAACCATCGCTAAAAATGCAACTGATGCACTTAGCGCGTCAGTTTTGCTACTTATGTGCCAACCAAGTCCATATGAACCTGTTCCAGCTCGCTTACCAGATCCGGCAGCGGGATTTGCAATGAAGCCAGCGTCATCGCCCAGTCCCTCACCAATAGTCCCAGCGAACCAAGTACCACCCATGTAGAAGACACCGTCGCCAGCCGCAAACTTAGCAGTTGCATCATCAGCGCTCACTCCATCATAACCCTTAGTGAAGTAACCCTTTTTGATCCAGTCACGCAGAGTGTTTAATGCAGTCTCGTTTGTTTTCGACACGAATGAAGATCCTGCTGCTCCAGTTATAAAGTCTTTAGTTTCAGATGCGGGTGTGAATGCACCTTGCATTAATCCAAAGACATGCGTAGCTGGCCATTGATCAGAGTTACCGAGAACTATTGGAGTTTCTCCTGCTTTTTTCGCTGCTGCAACTGCGGCCGCAAATTCATCAAAGCTTGTTGGAACTGAAATACCCAATTTCGTTAATTTCTTCTTGTTATAGAAAACACCAACAAATTCAGCCACAGGACTCATTCCAAATAACTCACCTGAGCCGTACTGGGAGCCGTCCTCACTCCAGGAAAATTGACCGAAGTCTCCTGAGTTAAAAACACTGTCCCATTTATAAGCTGCAGCAACATCAGTAAGTTTTCTGATGAGCCCTGCTTTAACTAGTGCACCATCTACCCCATAACCTTGATTACCTTGAGCCACATCTGGTGCTCCCTCTCCAGCTAAGGCAGGAACTACAGTGCTCATGAGATCATCAAAGCCTTTAATTGTGAGATTAACCTTTACATTTGGATACATAGCCTCAAACTTAGGTATAAGAATTTTCATTGTCTTCTCTTCACCCGCATCAGCCCAAACATCGAGTGTGATATCACCTAAGGCGGCCACTTCTTCAACAGTGACTGGTTGATTTACTGTTTCTGTAGTATTTGCACTATTTTCGCTATCTGATCCAGGACTAGAGCAACCCGCGACCGTCATAGATAATGCAATTAATGCGATTACAACTTTGGCTTTCATTTTGCGCCCCTCTCTGAGCGTGCTTGTATCTTCACTTTATTCGGGAAGAGCTCGATATGGAAGAGGGTTGTATGCCTAAATTCGATAGTACATCACCCACAGGGAATCAGGCGACCTTTTAGAATCACCCCACTGGGGCCAAATACGTCAGTTAGACTGCTAATCACCGTGGCGCCTGCAGTTAGTAGCCGTTACTCTAAGGATCAAGTTCGGAAGAATCAGAGGTTTTCATGCCTATACCAATACGGATTGGTGTCGTTGGCGCTGGCTTAATTGCATCATCTGTTCATCTACCAATTTTGCGACGACGAACTGACCTCTTTGACTTACGTGCAATCACAGATCTAAATCGAGCGGCTGCAGATGCGCTAGCCAAGCGTTTTGCTATCAGCAAGGTATTTGACTCGACCGCTGCAATGTATGAATCTGGTGAAATCGACGCGGTATTCATCTTGAATTCTGGAGCACATGCGCAGGTCGCCGCTCAGGCCCTTGATGCAGGTTTAGATGTCTTTTGCGAGAAACCCCTCGCATATTCTCAGGATGAGATGGTCTTGATAGAGACTGCCTGGCGGAAGTCTGGCCGTAAATTGATGCTTGGGTATATGAAAACTTTCGATCAGGCTGTCTACAAGGCCCAAGAACGAATCAAAAGTCGTCCAAGAAGTGTTGATGTGGTCGTTTTTCACCCTAGCGGCGATAGCCAAGTAGCCACAACCGATGCACACCTCGAAACATTTCCGCTATCAAAAGAATCACTCGCAAAGATAGAGGAGTCAAACAAAAAGGCGATGGTTGATGCCTTAGGTGCTGATGCTGCCAAGGCCTTCGGTCCCGAATATCACGACATAATGATGGGCTCAATAATCCACGAACTCTCCGTATTGCGAGCGCTAGATGTGCATATCGAGAAAATTGATTATGTTGATCGATGGCCACAGAAGAGTCGTAGCGAATCCTTTATTATCCTAGGACATACCTTAGATGGAGTCCGAGTCACAATCCGTTGGTTCTATCTTGAGGACTACCCAAAGTATCAAGAGGAGATTCGTTGGGTTAATGAGAAAGAGGGCCATCACATAATTTTTTATAGTCCATATATCTTAAGGGTGCCAACAGAGTACATTCACACACAGCGAAATGGTCTAGATCATGTCGAGAGTAGCTTCAAGTCATACCAGCCCAATTTTGAAATCGAATTAGCCGCCTTTGCTGAATTAGTTCATACTGGAAAACAACAAGAGGATCCCATTATTTCCGGCAAGGAAGACCTCTTGATAACGCTGAAGATGGCGCGGAAGATATGTGAACTAGAGGGAATTACTCCCGGTGGAGATATTGCAGATCTGGCATAAATAAAGTCGACCGATTTTCCCCTTGGAAAAGCTCTAAATCCCGTCAATTACTTCTTTAAACAAACTCAGATTCTCACTGTCTTATAACTCTTAATCATCGGTTCAAGGCTTTTTACCCCCAAATTCAAGAAGTTGTTTGGAAGTCACTTGCGAATAACATCGCCAGGTATCTCTTGCTCCCCTACTGCGATCGTAACCGCGGATTTTGCACGAGCGGTGATGACGAACGAGTAGATCCCCGCTTTTGCTGGGGCATCAAGGCGAGATAGATAGAAATAGTTAGTACCGCTGTACTTCTCATAAAACACGGTGCGCTCGGTAATCTTCATAACTGTCTTCTTGCCATCGGGTGCGGTGATTGTCACTTGTGGAAGAAGGTTATTCTTAAGACGATTGCTAGGTGGTTGATCCATAATCAAATACTGAACAGCGAGTTGATCGCCATCCTTAAGGGCTGCGCGAAAAGCTTTCTTTTGGCCAGCTTTAGCAAAAGATGCCTGCACGGCAAATGAGACTGTGCCATCGACTAACAAAGGGCCTTTAGCAGCAGTTGTATCGGTATCTAGTAGAAATACAGGCTGATGGGCAGAAGCTGGAGAAAGAGCGAGAAATGTAAATACCAGGACTGCTGTTAACAATCTCTTCATCCTGGAGTCTAAAACTGCAGCGGCTGCGATTGCAACCGCTGCAGTGACACGCGCGTTATGCGGCTTCTGCATCGCCGAAGATCGTTTCTGCGATAGTGGCGATACGTTCTAGCCGGATGTTGGCTTCTTCTTCCTTGCCAAGTGCGGTGAGCACTTTGGCTAGTGCTTGATTGGCGCCGAGAATATCTTCCCAATCTTTATTCTCATCGAGTGTTAGCTGTTCTAAGGCTGAGACTAGTTCTCTTTCTGCATCTTCATACTCCTGGCAGAGTAGATGTGCGATGCCAAGGCGATAACGTGCAAAGCCTTCCATTGACATATCTTCGGCAACTTTTGAATAGTTAAAGTAATGCTTGGCGTGGAACTTTGCTTCTGGGCCATTTTCTAGCACTGCATATGTAATCGCTAGATATTGATCGGCCCAGTTAACGAATTCCGGGTTCTTCACTTCCTTAAATAGTTTGCGAGCGCTTAAGAAAGTTGCAATTGCTTCGGTGTGCAGATTTAATTTAATCTGCGCAGTTCCGATATTTAAGAGGTCGGTCCCCATCGACATCGGTGTGGCATCTGGATCAATTGCACCTTGTGCGGCTATATGTCCGTCAAGTGATTTCTGCCATTCTCTGGCGTCATACCAATCGCAGGCTGCGGCGCGCTTGGCTCTTATATAACCATTTGTATCATCATTGATCTGATGCAACGTGGCTATTTCTTCAAAGGTATCTGCAGATTCTGCGGGCCGTTCTAAGTGGCGCAGTGAAAATGCTTTTCCTTCGTAGAGGTGGATAAGTTCTTTAATATGTGAATCCATACCTAGTTTGAAGTAGATATCGATTGATGTATCAACGAGTTGCAAGCATTCGTTGAAAGCATCTCGCCGGTATGCGATGTGGCTGAGTTCATCTAAGACTTCAGCTCTTTCGGCACCTTCGGTTGTACTCATGCGCTCCCAGAGTTCTAGCTCTTGGGTCTTGTTCTCATCGTTGTTTTCTGCGCTCACCGTTTCCTTCTTCTTTGGGAATGTGCTTCGGACAGTTGCAAAAGTTACCGAGGGTCACTGACAAGGGGCGTTGCCGTGACTTGGGGGTTCCTTAGGGGGAAGCGGACTTTAGCACAGATTTCGAACAGGTGTTCGGGTGGGCTTTGGGCTGGGCTACTCGGAGTTGACGGTGGCTGGATGTATCTTTTACCTAGGTCAAGAACTAAGCGTTAAGCCTTTAGCTTGCTTAGTACCAACCGCGCCAACCGCGCACGGTGGTTCTAGAGAAGACCTGCTGGCGATGAATGACACCGCCAGAAGAGCGGGTCTCAATATGAGGTCCATTAAGGACTGTGTTTGTTATGCCAAAAGCAAAGAAGAAATATCTTGATGTAAGCGTTGCTCCTGAGTTGTTAATCGAGTTGAAGCAAAAACAGAATGACACACCTGGCGGAACGATGGAAAAGTACGGGCGCTTTAAGAATTGGCTGCGCTATGCCAATTTGAAAGGTTGGCAAGAACAGAAGTGGCATTGGGGATATGTAAATTACGCGGGGAGAGAATGGCACTGCACGTGTGGTTTGGTAATTCCGATGGGGGCCAAGGCCGAAGTCGGTGGGCTTGCGCAGTTGGATCTAGATGCGGCGCATCGCGCGCGTGGTCACAGGTCGTTGCCGGATTTCGGTGAGGTTGTTGTTGCATTTATATATGACTACAAGTGGATGGAAGAGCGCGGGGTTTATTACTACGACGCCTTTTGCCAGGTTTGTGGTGATTACGTGTTGGAGCGTCCGGGGAGGCAGGCGGATATGTTCGCCGATATTCACAACATAAGTTGTGGGTAGTTACGCAGAGTAGTTAAAGCAAAGTGGCCCCACGTAACTAGCGTGAGGCCACTTTGTGGTGCGTACCGCTGAGGGGATTCGAACCCGCTACACTTCCCTTAGTTATGGGGATGCTCTATCCATTGAGCTACAGCGGTACGCAAGGCAGAACCTAAGTCAGTTGAAGAAACTGATTTAGGTTTTTTCTTTTTCTGTGGATATTTTTGAATTTGCCCCTACCCTTACAGCATGCGCCCAAAAACAATCACCCTCGTACGAGCAGGGCTACTTATTGCTGTGTTCCCAATTATCTGTGCTTTTTTATTCTCACTCTTTAACGGTGGTTCTATGTTTGATGAGGGATCTGGTGGTGGTGGTTATCTATGGCTGCTGATGATCTCCGTGCCGATAGGGCTACTTCTGATAGTTATTGGCTTGGTTGTTAGCTTATTTAAGCGCTTTAAATCTTAAATATATCGTCGCAAACTTGTTTCTATTTGTTTCCTAAGCCATGAACTCCTGGATGAGTGAGCGATAAATCAAAAGATAGAATCTTGCCGGGTAGATCTCGCATCACGTGTGTCTCATCTGTATCGGAAGTTGCGACGTACAGTATGTCGAGGTTTGGTCCTCCAAAAGTGCAGTCATAAACCCCTGTGCCTGGTAGTTCGATGGCGCGTTCCATCTCGCCGGTTTCGAGGTTAACGCGAAGAATGGCTTCGGAATAAGCAAGTGCTATCCAAGCAAAGCCTTGATTATCGACGACTAATCCATCGGGCGTTGAATTCTTAGGCAGGTCTATTTGCTTGAGTAGTTTTACCTCGCCACTGGTTTGAATAATGGATATTCGATCTGCGAAAGTTTCTGCAACAACGATTTTTTGCGCATTAATGCGAGCAATGCCATTGGCAAAAACCAGGCCGCCAATTGGAAAGTCAACTTTGCCATTAACAATGCGAGCTAGCTCAGCTGGTGCTGGAGCGTCGCTTTCCGGGTTATAACCATAGGTTCCTACCCACACTGTGTTATCAGCATCAACGAGCATGTCATTGGCGTTGTAGCCCCAGTGACTGCTTAAATCTGCGTGCAGGGATAGGCCAGTCTTTGGATCCTGTCGCATTACAGATCGTTTTTCGCAATCCACAACAAGTAATTCCCCAGAATTTAACCAGCCTAAACCTGATACCAGTGGTGATATCTCTGCTTCTTTATGTAATTGGCCAGTTGTGACATCGCCTCGATATACGAGCCCAGATAAAATATCTGAGAACCACAAATCACCTTTATGCCAGCGCAAAGATTCTGGAAATGCGGTTCCTTTGAAAACTATCTCTGGCTTCATTCTTTAGAACCTAGCCGATAATCCACCATCAATGGTGACAGTTTGGCCTGTCATATAAGTATTGGATTTGCTGGCTAACCAAGCGATCCCCTGAGCAATTTCAATAGGCTGTGCAGGACGCGCAATCGGCAAGCGCTTATTCTTTATATAAATATTTTTAAACCACTCACTTTCAAGTTCATCCTGGCCATCAACGATTGACATTCGAGTTGCAACAAATCCTGGGGCAACTGCATTGACCAACACGCCATTTTCTGCAAGCTCAAGTGCCACAGTTCGTGTAGCCGCTTCTAACCCAGCCTTGCTAATGTCATATGCCGTAGAGCTTGGTTCGCTCAACTTTCCATGGATGCTGGTTAAGTTAACTATTCGTCCATACCTTTGTGCAACCATTATTTTTCCAACGTGCTTCATCAGAAATACTGGAGCATGAAGATTGACATCAAGTGTCGTGAAGTATTTGCCGTTTTCAAGTTCAAGAATTGTGTTGGGCATTGAAACACCGGCGACGTTAACTAGAACATCAATTCTTCCGTATTTTTTAATTACATCTGAGACTGCACCTTCAAGGCTAGGAAGATTGCCTAAATCTATGGTCACATTTTCAACGCCGGACTTTCCTGCTGGCTGCTCGCGATCGAAGGCAACGACTTTTGCCCCAAGTTCGAAAAGTAATTCCGCAGTTGCTTTACCGATTCCATTTGCACCACCAGTGACAATGGCAACATCTCCTTCAAAGCTCTTCATTTCTCTCCGTGTAAAAGCTTGTAAGCCTCGGTACCTGGACCTGGTTGGAAGATTTCCATAATAATTCCATCGGGATCCTTTAGATAAAGCCCCGCTCCCCCTGCATTGGCACCGGTATCAACGTCTACCGGCCCGGAGATAAAAGTGATTCCTTCATCTTTTATCGCATCATAAATTGCATTTAAATCAGAGACTAGAAAGCAGAGGTGGGCGTTACCTATGAGGCGTGGCTCCAGATTAGTTTTAACCATTTCAGGAACAAGGTATTCAAATAGCTCAATTACATGGTGTCCTGCTGGATCACTCAAATGCGCCATTTTCAAGCTGGCATTGGGGTATCCAACTATCGCTGCTATATAGCCACCGGTTTTTTCTTGGGTCATTATTACTTTGCAGCCGAGAATGCGAACATAGAAGTCCACCGATCTCGCTAAGTTGCTCACTGTAAAACCAGTGTGTTGGACTGCGCCTCGAATTGCCATTTTATTTTCCCTCTCTCTCGTGGATCTTTAGATTTACCGACCAATCGAATTTCTCATTTACTTGCAAAGTTAAAGCAGGTCCACCGCTTAAACCAACGCCATCTGCAACGCTGGAAGGTTCAATTCCTAAAGCCCAATATTTGCCATCCCAAGGGTGTTCAGTTGTCTGTCCCATCTCTTCCCAAATCAAAAGAAATGGCAGCTTAGCTGCATCCCAAGAGATTTCGATTTCGTATAGTTCATTGCACAACTTTATGCAGGAAGTACCGCTAAAGACACCCATTCTCGCTGGGGTATTTTTATTGACCTTTGACCAACCTGATTGCTCAAAGTTTTTCCAGGGTTCAAACTCTGCGCCATTTGCCGAACCGTCATAGGCCAACTCTCTAAATTGCGCAGTGCCCACCGGCTCGAAAGTTATCTCAGAGTTTAAAAAGTCGGATCCCAAAATCAAATGTTCGGTAATAATTACGGGGCGAGGACTGCTGTCCAGATTTACTAAAGAGCATCGTACGGTTATCTCATTGTCTGAAATATTTATTTCTCGTTCGCTCTCAAGGTCTTCATCGCTCCAGTTGAGAGAGACAGAGTTCGAATTTGCATCCGTGACGCTCCAACGCGCCTGCGATGCGTTGCCGTGAAAACCTTGTGGATGTTTTCCCTGAAGATGTTGACCTCCAGCGCTAGGGATAAGTGGTTGCCAGCCACCGTTCCATGCGGCAACCCAATCGCTCTCTGTACCCAATGGTTTAGGCGCAATTGATGGATATGGTGGTTTAGCAAGAAAACTCTGCCCTAAAAATAACGCATCAGTAATTGCTGCGCCGTTTTCGGGCAGCACTGAGAGGCTTAACTTTTCGGTGGCAAGAGTGTGGTGGTTCATTCTGGCCGAGTTACCACTCCATCGATTGGAACCTTTGTGAGTCCACCATCGATTGTGATGCAGTCACCGTTAATGAATTCGGCATCATCAGAACAGAGAAACACTGCCAGCTTTCCAACCTCCTTAGGATCTCCTAAGCGTCCAGCTGGAGTAACTCTCAATACGCGCTCTTCATCAACGACACCTAGTTCAACATCAACATCCCACATCGGGGTTCGCTGAACTCCGGGTGCGATTGCATTGGCGCGGACCCCATACGGTGCCCATTCAGCCGCGGCTACGCTTGTCATCATTATGACTGCAGCCTTCGTTGCGCAGTATGCAACTCTTCCGGGATTAGAAGAGAAGCCACGAATGGATGAGATAGTAACTACGCTGCCCGAACGTTGTGGAAGGAAATACTTACTTGCTGCACGCATGCAGTAGAAAACACCGCTTTGCATAACACCAAGGCTTAAATCCCAAACTTCATCGGTGAGATCCTTTATATGCGGACCAACCATTGATATTCCAGCGTTGTTGACCAATATATCCAGATGTCCGAAATCTGAAACGACTTGGGCAAATGCAGCATCTACTACCTTCGACTTTGAAACGTCAACCGCATATCCGCGAGCAGTTACACCTAACAGTGCAATTTCATCTGCCGCAGCTTGAGCGGCTTCCAGTTTTAAATCAAATACTGCAATGTGTGCACCGGCTAGTGCTAATTCATCTGCAATTGCGCGGCCGATGCCTTGTGCAGCGCCTGTAACAATAGCCACCTTCTGATCCAGTTTCTTCATTTCATTTCCTCTTCTTGTAGATAGGGTGATTGTGAACCGCTTCTTTTTGCAAAATACTCACTCCCCTTTGGTCGCACCGGCAGTTAGGCCAGTTATAAAGTGGCGCTGACCAAAAATATAGATAATAAAGAGTGGCAGAGTTGCGATCGTCATGCCAGCCATAATGGTTGGAATCGATAATGAATAGCGGCTTTGGAATCCGGTGATGCCGACCATTAGGCTCTTCTTCTCATCACTTTGTAAAAATACTAAAGCCAATAAGAGTTCATTCCATACCCAAAGTAAATTAACAATTGTCAGCGTGATTAATGGTGGGCCAGAAAGCGGAAGAACCACAGACCTAAATGTTCGCAAATCAGATGCTCCATCGATCTTTGCCGCTTCAATGAGACTTACAGGAATAGCTCTAAAAAAGTTAGTTAGAAGATAGATAGAAAAAGGCAGCATCAGCCCTACATAGACCAAGATCAACATTCGAAAAGTTGAGATCCATCCAATTTTTGCGCCCAATGTGAAAAGTGGGATTAGCAAAACAACGGGTGGGACAACCATCAAGGAGATAAGGACTCCCAGAAAAGTATCGCGGCCTCGCCATTTCCAGTTAGCAAATCCCCATGCCGCTGTTGCAGCCAATGCGATTGTCAGAAGCACAGCCGACAAAGTGACAAACAAGGTATTTTTAAACCAGGTTGGAAATTGATCATTCCACGCTGCGGCATAACCCTGAAAATTCGGATTCATCGGAATTGACCACGGTGAATTCAAGAACTCTTCTTGGGTTTTTAAGGAACCAGTCACCATTAAGTAACCAGGCACTAGAGCCATAGCAGTAATTAAAATAAGGATTAATTGTCGGGAATTAATCCCCGCTCTTTCGATTTGCGTATGTTTCTTAGTCATCAAAGACGCCTTTACTCATATTTCTTTGAATTCTAAAGAAACCAATAATAAAAACTAAGGTTGCTAAAAGTAGAAGTAAAGCGGCAGTTGCCGCTAACTCTGGTGCATTATTTTGAAAAGCGCTGCGATATATATAAAGCTCAGAAACAACCGTTGCATTTCCTGGGCCGCCCTGGCCATTAGTCATCACATATACATAGTTAAAGACCCAAGAGACCATGACGATGGATTCGTTGATAATGTAAAAGAGTATGACGGCCCGCAGCTGTGGCAACGTTACTTGCCAATGTAATCGGAAGAATCCAGCCCCATCTATTCGTGCCGCTTCCAAAGTCTCGAGCGGGATGGAAATCAACCGTGCCAAAATTAAGATGGTCCCGAAGCCAACTTCTTTCCAAATAATAATTCCACTCATCGTCCACAGCGCTTGCTTTGGGTCCCCCAGCCAATCTAAAGCCAGGCTCTCAAATCCCATTGCTCTAAGTGCAGAGTTAAGAGCGCCGTTTAACTGCAAGAGTTGTCCAAAGACAACGCCGATCACGGGAATCGGCAGAATGTATGGAAGGAAAACTGCAGATCGATAGAACTTCATTCCTTTGCGGGTTTCAAAAAGTAAGACAGCGCAAGTAAAGCTCATTACGGTAAGTATCGGAACTGTAAATAAAAGTAGAAAGTTATGGGTGATTGCGGTTCTAAAAAGCGGATCAGTTAAGACCAGTAAAAAATTCTCGAAGCCAACCCAATCCCCTTGATACTTGAAGGATTGCTGTACTAAATCAACGACTGAGTAACCAAAAATGAATAGAACACATAAACCTGCAGGAAGAATCCATAAGAATGGTCCTGACGGGCGTATACGGCCGAACACCGCCCCTAACTTTCTAGGGGCGGTGAAACGGTACTCCGATGGTGCGGTTTTGATCATTTATTCCAAGCGGTGAAGTTCTTCACAAGATTTCTATCAGTCTTGCGCAATCTCTCCATTACAGCTTGCATATCTGCAGCTGCTGCCTTTCCGGTCTTTGTACCAGCGAGCACTAACTGCACATTTGCAAATACTGCATCAGCATCTAGCTGAGCAGGAATGAAGTTCTCTAGGTACGGAGCGCCAGGAAGTGCGCTCTTGAATAAGGCCTTCTTGACTGGATCCTTAACTGAATTTAAGTCAAAGCGATCATCAGCTGGCATAGAACCTGTCAGCTTGTACCAGCTGTTGAGTTGTGCTTTTTCGTGGCCGAACATAATGAAGTCAGCTGCGACATCCTTATTCTTGCTCCACTGTGTAATGCCGATGGTCTGTGAAGTACTGCCCATCTTGCCGGCAAACTTTCCAGTACTCCACTTTGGCATAGCCATAACAACAACCTTTGAGGCACCAACTGCGTTAGCGAAGTTTGGAGCATCAGGACCGGCGACGACAGTCATTGCTGCCTTTCCGTCCTTCCACAATTGTTGTGCTTGGTAGAGCTCAAGAGAGTTAATGTCAGAGTTCCAACACTTACGCTCTTTTGTCTCCTGTAGGCGAGTCCACCAATCAGCATGCTTTGCATCAGTAAATTTTTGCTTACCAACTACTGCAGCAACTACATCTTTATTTGTGACAGATTGTCCGCCGATAATTGAATACAACCAACCACCGAACCAACCATCCTTAACGCCACCAGCCAAGGTTGGGACACCTTCTTTGCTTAGGACATCACAAACTTTGAGTAGATCTTTCCAGGTTGTTGGTACCTTCAAGTTGTACTTGCTTAAAATATCTGTTCGTGCAAGTACTGGGAATGATGGATTTACATACCAAGGCGCTGTCCAAATTTTCCCCTGGAATGAAAGCTCGGTTGTTGCATTGATGTAATGCTTTAACTCAGCAGCAGGAATGTGATCTGAGACTGGCGCTATTTGGCCGTCCCATCCAGGTTGCTGGCTATAAATTCCACCCCAGAAGTACTGCAAGTCTGGACCGCTCTTGGCTGCAGCTGCTGCTGCAAATCCAGGCACTAGGCCATCTGTTGTTTGTAATACAGTTTTAATAGTTACATTAGGACGCTTCTTCTTGTATGCCGCTACTGTCGCATCGACCCAAGCTTGCGCACCAGGAGCTTCCTGTTCGCCCCACCACCACATAGTCAGTGTTACTGGTTTAGTAGGAAATGCTTTCTTGGGATCAACAGATGCTGATGCACCAATCAAGGTAAATGTAGATAAGAGCACCGCGACTGCTGAGCCAGCGGCGATAACTTTGCCTGTAATTTTCATAAGAACCCTTCTTAGGCCTTTGAGCCGCAGTGATATTGGCTCTTATCTGGAAAGGTTTCCAGTAGCAAAAGAATCTACTTTTTAAGCCTAACTGTCAATAGTTTTGAAGAGTTTTTCTAGGGGTTTCTCTAGGAGGGTTGAGGATCAATTGGGTGAAGGTTTCGGCACTTTAGAACCTTGGGGCTTTGCCAAAAAACCAACATTGTCGTTGGGCTAAAAAAGAAACTGACCCGAGATCTTGGTGATCCCGGGTCAGTTTCTTTATTTATTTACTTCTTGTGTGGAGTTTTCCCGCCGTTGACTCCCCAGTAGACAATGCCTGCTACTAGAACACCCAAGAACCAACCATATGGAGCGAACTTGTCATATGAGACAGGTCCCCAGATTGGGAGGAAGCTAGAGAAGACTGATCCAATAAGTGCGGCAGCAATTGCCTTCATATTGAATCCGGACTGGAAGTAATAAGGTCCAGTTTTGTCTTCTGTGTAAAGTGCATCGACATCTACCTGCGCCTTACGAAGCAAGTAGTAATCAACCATGATGATTCCAAATAGTGGTCCCATAGTTGAGCCGATTGCATTTACGAATGCAGGTGCATTGTCCCAAGGGTGAAGTGGGTACAGTACAAGTGCAATACCTGCAGCAATGTAGCCACCCTTCTTGAAGTCAATCTTGTTTGGAGCAACGTTGGCGAAGTCGTAAGCAGGTGAAACAAAGTTTGCTACGACGTTAATTCCAAGTGTTGCAACTGCGAAGGTCAACATTGCAAGCAGAGCTAAGAAGACAGAGTCAAACTTAGCGGCGATTGCACCTGGCTCTAGGAGAATTTCACCATAGACCTTATAAGCAGAGGCAGTTGTTAGAGCTGCAACAACTGAGAAGAGAATTAGGTTTACTGGAAGGCCCCAAAGGTTGCCCTTCTTAAGCGACTCTTTACTTGGACTAAAGCGGGAGAAATCGCAGAAGTTTAGATAAAGGGCGGCAAAGTAAGTTACCCACGTAGCAGCAACTGCAAATATCGCAGCCAAACTGCCTGGAGTTACTGCAAAGCCAGTCTGGCCCTTTGCAAGATCAGCCAAAGCTTGTGGATCCATGTCAACATTGAATGAAATGGTTCCGGCTTTAATCGATAGACCAACGGCGAGTAGCAACATCATTGCCCATACAGCAGGTCCGGCAAAGTCCATAAAGCGGCGAACTGTTTCCATACCCTTGCTGATAATCAAGAGTTGAGCTGCCCAAACGCCTAGATAACAAACCACCTCGAGTGGTGTGTGATCTAGCCATGTTCCGCTTTCATTAAATGACTTCATGCCGTCATAGCGAACGAGGAATGCAACTATTGCGCCGGCTGCAGCACTTGTCTGTGCGCCGTACCAAAATGTTGCAACAATGGCGCGAACAAGCGCCGGAATATTTGCGCCGAATACACCAAAAGATGCACGCGCAAGCACTGGATAAGGCACGCCGGTTTTAACACCAGCATTTCCCACCAATGTCATCAAGAAATAAACTGCAGTTGAACCAAGAGCAATTGCAAATAAGAACTTAAGTCCACCGCCTGCAACTAAGAAAAGACTTGCTGCGAGGAAATAACCGTAAAGGCTGTGAACATCTGAAGTCCAAACATTGAATATGCTAAATGATCCCCAGTTGCGTTCTTTTGCAGGTGCCAGGTCTTCATTGTGAAGACGTGGCGACACTTGATATGCCATGTTTCTCCCATCCCAATTTGGCGTCGAGATCAAATCGAAACATAAGTTCGTCATTGAACTCTTCGCGAAGACCTCTCACGGAGTTTCTTCTACCCAAACGGTAAACCTGGGGATAGCAGAGTTCAAGTACATTCTGGGTGAATTCTGAGCCTTATTTAAATTACTCATAGGTAGAAAAGTATTGATTTTGGCTCATATTTCGCCTTGCGAAACTTAAGCGCGCTTTCTTACCTTTTCAAAGATTGCTTAGCTAACAGCAAATTCTTTAGCTAATTCGCTGGCATATTCAAGCAGCAGGGGTGAGTACTTTTTAATAAATGCATCCGTGACTCTTGTAGCTGGACCGCTAATTGAAATCGCCGTGGGTGATGCCACACCAATTAGTACCGCTGAAATACATCTCACCCCTACTTCTTGCTCGCCTTCATCAATAGCGAATCCCCGAGATTTGATTCCTTCTAAATCCTTATGCAGCGACTTCCACGTTGTGTGAGTCGTTTCGGTGTACTTCGGCATTCCAGTATGAGAAATAATCTCTTTTCCTTTAGCTTCAGAAATGCTAGCCAGGATGGCTTTACCGACGCCACATGCGTGAGGCAGCACGCGCCTGCCTGCTTCAGTGAACATGCGCATATTGTGCTTCGATGGAGATTGTCCGATGTAGACAATGCGATCGCCTTCAAGGGTTGCTAAGTTGACAGTTTCCCCACATACATTTGAGAGCGCCAATAATGAAGGCTTTGCCCACGAAGCCATGCCTTTTGAAGCCGCTTCACCTAGATAGAGAAGTGAGGCACCGAGTGTGTACTTACGTGTTCCATTTCGCTTTGCATATCCCAAATTAACTAGCGTTTGCATTGAACGGTGCACTGTCGGAACCGGCAGGCCTAGCGCAGTGGCTAACTCTGTTAAACCGATCTCTCCCCCATTGCGGGCCATCTCTTCCAAGATTGAAAAGGCGCGATCCACCGACTGAACACTAGAAACGTTACTTGGCATATGAGTGGCCTTTCTTTCCAAATAAGGTTATCCTAAATTTCATTCTAAGAGAATGATACTCCGTATAGTGAAATATGAAAAGAGGCGATCTGTGAGCACAACTAGCCCTGGATATGGGATCACAATCCGAGTGGAAGCGAAAACACAATCTTCCCCCACCTCATTGATCACCGCGGCAATCGTCAGTTCTGGCGGAACTTTGACCGCCTTAGACGTTGTCGAATCTCATCACGATCGCGTCGTTGTAGATATCACCTGCGATACACGAGATGCAGATCATGCAGATGAAATTAGTGCGGCTATTACTGCGGCATCACCTAACTTCACTGTAAAGAAAGTTAGCGACAGAACATTTTTAATGCACTTAGGTGGCAAACTTGAAGTCGCTTCTCGAGTTCCGCTGAAAACTCGCGATGATCTATCGCGTGCTTACACACCAGGTGTTGCTCGCATTTGCTTAGCAATCGCTGCTGATAAATCCGATGCGCGACGTCTGACAATTAAGCGAAATACCGTGGCGGTAGTCTCTGATGGTTCAGCTATTTTGGGCCTTGGAAATCTTGGACCAGAAGCGGCGATGCCGGTAATGGAAGGTAAAGCAGTTTTATTTAAGCGCTTTGCAAATGTAGATGCCTGGCCGATCTGTTTAGATACTCAGGATGCTGAAGAAATTATTCGTACTGTGCAGCTTATTGCTCCTGGTTTTGGTGGAATCAACTTGGAAGATATTTCCGCGCCCCGTTGCTTTGAAATCGAAGCACGGCTGAAAGAACTCCTTGATATTCCCGTCTTCCACGATGATCAGCACGGCACCGCCATTGTGGTTCTGGCTGCGCTATTGAATGCGCTGCGCATTGTTAAAAAGGATATGGGAGAAATCCGAGTCGTATTGGTAGGTGCTGGAGCAGCTGGAACAGCGATTCTCAAACTGCTATTCCTATCTGGCCTAAAGAACGCAGTTGCCTTTGATTCAAAAGGGATTTTGCATAAAGAATCACTCTCAGAAAACCCTATGCGCGCCTGGTTAATCGAAAACACAAACCATGAAAATAAGCGCTATTCAGTCTCTGAGGCGATGAAGGGTGCTGATGTGTTTATTGGAGTTAGCGCACCAAATATCATCACGGAAGCAGATGTTGCATCGATGGCAAGTGACTCAATTGTCTTTGCTATGTCGAACCCAGATCCAGAGATTGATCCCGCCCTCGCCCATAAGCATGCCCGCATTGTTGCAACCGGCAGAAGTGACTATCCAAATCAAATCAATAACGTACTTGCCTTCCCTGGACTTTTCCGAGGGCTGCTCGATGCTGGAGTCTCAAAAATTACCGATGAAATGCTGGCGGCTGCGGCTCGGGCAATATCTGAGTGCGTTAGCGCCGAACAGCTAAATGAAAGTTACATCGTCCCTAGCGTTTTTGATCCTGCTGTTTCACCGGCGGTATCTGAAGCAGTTTTTGCAATTGCAACCAAAAGAAAATAAGGGGTAAATGAATGCCTGAGATCCGTGTCGCGCCTTCAGCGATAGTTGGAAGTGAAAAGGTATTAACGAAGGAAGCCATTGATTTTGTTGTTCATCTAGATCAACTCTTCCACGCAAAACGTGATCAACGATTGGCGGCAAGAAAAGAACAACGTCAAATGATTGCTAATGGTGGCACTTTAGATTTCTTGCCCAGCACACGGGCTATTAGAGAATCAGAATGGCAAGTTGCCCCAGCTCCTGCCGACTTACGTGATCGACGAGTAGAGATCACTGGCCCAACAGATCCGAAGATGGCAATTAATGCCCTGAACTCTGGAGCGAAAGTTTGGCTCGCAGATTTAGAAGATTCGAACACACCGCATTGGTCAAATGTCGTTGAGGGCCAACTCACCCTGCAAGGTGTTGCCCGTCGAAATTTAACTTTCACATCCCCTGAAGGAAAATCCTACAAATTAAGTGAAGGTCCAATCGCAACGCTTGTTGTGAGACCACGGGGTTGGCATTTGCTCGAGCGCAATGTGACTATCGATGGAAAACCGATTGTTGGAGCAATCTTTGATGCCGGAATGCACCTTTTCCATAATGCAAAAGAACTTATTGCACGAGGCTCTGGACCGTATTTTTATTTAGCTAAGACTGAAGGCCATCTCGAGGCGCGCCTTTGGAATGAAATCTTTGTTGAGGCGCAACGTTATCTAGGTATCCCTCAGGGCACTGTGCGCGCAACCCTCTTGATCGAAACAATCCCTGCCGCATTTGAAATGGAAGAGATTTTATATGAGTTAAAAGATCATATGTGCGGGCTTAATGCTGGCCGATGGGATTACTTATTCTCAATGATTAAGGTCTTCAGAGATCGAGGTGCGCAGTTTCTTATTCCCGATCGTGGTCAAGTTGCTATGACTGCGCCAATGATGCGGGCTTACACAGATTTGCTCGTTCAAACTTGCCATAAGCGTGGCGCCTTTGCAATTGGAGGTATGGCCGCATTTGTGCCAAGCCG
Source organism: Bifidobacterium breve (assembly GCA_945860245.1). Classification (GTDB taxonomy): domain Bacteria; phylum Actinomycetota; class Actinomycetes; order Nanopelagicales; family Nanopelagicaceae; genus Planktophila. The sequence goes on along the minus strand of CAMAPO010000003.1, from coordinate 81,829 downwards.
GAAAGATGAAAATATAAATAAGATTGCCTTTGATAAAGTTCGCGCCGATAAAATCCGTGAAGCAGGAGATGGCTTCGATGGATCTTGGGTTGCACACCCAGATTTAGTCGCCGTGTGTAAAGAAGTCTTTGATGGTGCTCTCGGCGATAAACCAAATCAACTAGATAAAATGCGTCCAGAAGTGAAGGTACAAGCAAGTGATTTGCTGGCGGTGTCTAAAACTCCTGGGGCGATAACTCAAGAAGGTCTGCGGCTAAATATCGATGTATCACTTCAGTATTTGGCGGCATGGCTAGCGGGTAACGGAGCGGTCGCAATTCATAATTTGATGGAAGATGCGGCAACTGTAGAAATATCTCGCTCGCAGATCTGGCAACAAGTTAAAAATAAGGTTATTTATTCTGATACCTCAAACGAGGCAAGCGTTGATTTAGTTCGCAAAATCTTGGCAGAGGAGTCAGAACTGTTGATTGCTCGTGGTTGGGATAGGGCGAAAATAGCCCAAGCGGGAGAACTTTTTGAGCGCGTCAGCCTAGATAATGACTACGCAGACTTCCTAACGTTGCCCGCTCTTGAGATGATTGATTAATGGAGTTCGATCTAGTTATTCGATCACAACAAGTCATCACAGATATTGGTGGCAGACCAGCAGCGGTATGTGTAAAAGATGGAAAGATTTTAAAAATTGCTGGCTTTAGCGATGTTGTAAAAGCAGCGCAGGATGTGACCATTACTGGCGCATTGATTCCCGGCCTGGTTGATTCACATGTACATATCAATGAACCTGGACGAACAGAGTGGGAAGGTTTTGAATCTGCCACCAAGGCAGCGGCGGCTGGAGGAATCACAACAGTTATAGATATGCCGCTAAATAGCATTCCTCCCACAGTAAATGTGGAGGCGCTGGCAATTAAAAAGGCAGCTGCGAAAGGCAAATGTTCTATTGACGTTGGGTTCTGGGGTGGATCAATCCCAGGCAATGTCAAAGATCTGGAACCGCTTCTGAAAGAAGGAGTCTTTGGTTTTAAATGCTTCCTGCTGCATTCTGGTGTGGATGAATTCCCCGCATCTTCACTTGATGATTTATCTGCAGCACTTGAGGTCCTTGCCAGAAATAATGCGCTAATGATCGTGCACGCTGAAGATTCAATTGCGATTGAGCGATCTGCAAAACCATCTTCACGCTCGTATGCCGAGTTCTTAGCTTCCCGACCAAAAGGCGCTGAAAATGTTGCGATCGCCCAATTGATCGAAGAAGCCCGACGTAATCAGGCGAAGGTACACGTGCTGCATTTATCTAGCGGAGATTCACTTTCCTTAATCAGATCTGCAAAAGCTGATGGTGTAAAAATCACAGCGGAGACTTGCCCACATTACCTGGCACTTACTTCTGAAGAAATCGTGGATGGAGCAACACATTACAAATGCTGTCCCCCGATAAGAGAACAACGTAATCAAGATGAGCTATGGCAGGGGCTGGAAGCGGGAATAATCGATCAGATAGTTTCTGATCACTCGCCTTGCACAGAGGATTTGAAGATATTTGATGTTGGAGATTTCCAGCAGGCTTGGGGTGGAATATCTTCATTACAGTTAGGACTTTCTATTATTTGGACTCAAGCCCTTGCGCGCGGAATAACGCTCTGGCAGGTCACAAAATGGATGGCTGAAAAACCAGCCCAGCTCGCAGGTCTTGCACATAAAGGTGCGATTGCTGTTGGAATGGATGCTGATTTCGCAGAATTTGATACTGAAAACGAATTTAGAGTAGAACCGACAGAGTTATTTCATAAAAACCAATTTACGCCATACCAAGGTAAGTTTTTAAAGGGGAAAGTAAAACAAACCTGGCTGGGTGGTGAACTCATTTATAAAGATGGGGCAATGATAAATTCACCTCAAGGAAAATTTTTGATACGAGGAGAAAATTGAGCGCTTTCCAGAGCTTGCCAGATTTAGCCGATCGGGAAAGTGGCGCTGGAGTTGTTTATGCCAATGATGAATTCTTCGCTGAAAAAGAGAATCTTCTAAACCCAGGTCGCGCAAAGTTTTCATCCCATACCTTTGGCCACAAGGGTCAGATCTACGATGGCTGGGAAACCCGTCGCCGCAGAAATGATCCCGGCAATGACTTTGCAATTGTGCGACTCGGACAGGCTGGGGTTATAAAAGGTGTCAACATTGATACTGGTAACTTCACTGGCAACTATCCCCCACACGCATCAGTACAGGCCGCTCACTTTGATCAGATTCCAACAATTGCCCAACTTCTTGGTGCAAAGTGGATAACTATCCTTGAAAAATCTGAACTTACTGGTGATGCTGAAAATCTATTTCCGATTGTGAGTGATGCGCGCTGGACTCATGTGCGTTTAACAATGCATCCCGACGGTGGCATAGCCCGTTTTAGAGTTCATGGCGAGCCAGCACCTGATGCGAATTGGTTAGCATCTTCGGGTCCAAAGAACCTGGCAGCACTTGATAATGGAGCAAAACTTATAGGCTCAAGTGATAATTTTTACTCATCCGCGGAAAATACTCTTCAATCGGGTCGACCAAAGAATCAAGGCGATGGTTGGGAAAATAAGAGACGTCGCGGCCAAGGAAATGATTATTTTGTAGTTCAATTATCTGCAGCGGGAAAGATTAATTCCCTTGAAATTGATACAACTCATTACAAGGGAAATGCACCTGCAGAAGTAATGGTGACTGCGGGTTCTGCTGCCGAATTACTTAAAGCGCCAGGGGCGATTCAATTGTTGGCGCGGCAAGTAGTTCAACCTGATACTCCTCACAAATTCATAACTCCCTGCAATCAGATAGTAGAAGCGGTCCGCGTTGATGTCTTTCCTGATGGTGGCATGGGTCGCTTTCGAGTATGGGGAGAAGAGGCGGCGGCGCAATGAGTTTAGATAAGGCTTTTTTTGATAAGGCATCTAAGACGCTAGCCCAAGCAGATGATTTGCTTGCAAAGAAATACCGTGGCGACTTTGGCGGCAGACAACCTATCCACACGTGCTATGTGCCAGCAGATAAGTTGAGTGCAACGACTCCTGCCGAATGGGGCGCTGCAGGTCTAGCAGTAATAGATGAACACGCTCCAACCGCTGCATCTTTTGCTAAAGCAATTGGTTGCCAAGAGGGTTCGGTCTCTGAAATCTTTGAACGAATAAAAGATAAATTAGCACGACAGCCAATTGAAGACTTGCGCATAGATTTTGAAGATGGTTACGGACGCAGGGGCGATGAGCAAGAAGAAAAGCATATTGAGAGCGCTTTGCAAGCAGTTCCCTCTTTAAGAGTGCCATTTATTGGAATACGTATGAAAGCTATGGAAGAGGTAACCAGAGTTCGAGGGCTGAAGACTCTCGATCGATTTATTGCAGGAATGCTAGAACAAGGAAAATACCCAGATAACTTCATAGTCACTCTGCCGAAAGTTACTTTTCCCGAGCAAGTCGATGTCATGGTTGCTGCCTGCGAAAAGATTGAAAACGATCACGCTCTAAAAAATGGAACGATCCGTTTTGAGATTCAAATCGAAACTACACAAGCCATATTGGATCAGCAAGGGCGAGCTACTGCTTCGCAATACATTGATCGAGCAAAGGGCCGCTTAACTGGATTTCATTACGGAACTTATGACTATTCGGCTGCGGCAGGAATCTCATCTGCTTATCAAACCCTTGATCATCCGGCCGCGGATTATGCAAAAACAATCCTGCAGGTAGCAATTGCGGGCACAACGGTGCGAATGTCAGATGGATCTACCAATATCTTGCCAATCGGAACACGTGATCAAGTGCATGCAGCTATGCACAATCACTATCGCTTGGTGCGCAGATCGCTAGAGCGCGGTATCTATCAAGGTTGGGATATGCACGGATCGCAACTGCCAACTCGCATCGCCGCAAACTGGATCTTCTATCGTGATGGCCTTGCTGCTGCATCGCTTCGACTTAAGAACTATTTAAATAGCGCTCACTCAGGAACGATGGATGAACCAGCCACAGCTCTGACTCTCGCTCGATACTTCCTGCGAGGTTTAGATTGTGGCGCAATTCAATCGCACGAAGTTGAAGAATTTACTGGCCTTAATGAAGAAGGCTTAAGAAAAATCGTGATCAATAAGGGCAATATCTAACTTTTCCCAGGAGTGACTGTCAGTCGAATCCGCTACCCTTCTCCTAGTCGGCAGATGCTTTATCCGCTGAACTAAAGCGTATTCTTTGGTTTTCACACAGATATCAAATAAAGGAAGAGCCCTACTTGAACATCAGCGATCTTGATACGAACCTGGTTGGGAAAACCCACACGGCTCAAGGTGATATCCGATTAGTAAATGATGATGGCTTTACATGGTTGCCCGATCAATCTATCGATCTAGTGCTGACCGATCCCCCATTTAATATTGCGCGCGATACAAATTTTCACACCTACGAAGGTAACACCATCAACTCTTACCGCTTTGATGCTGAAAAGGGTTGGGATTCTTACACTCCGGATGAATTTAAAGATCTGTTAAAACGCTGGACCGTTGAGTTCGAGCGAGTATTGCGTCCGGGTGGCAGCTTTGCGATCTTCTGTGCCGATGAGTATTTGTCTGATCTGATTTCTGCACTGAAGGATGCCAAGTTAAAGCCGCGTCGCACTCTTACCTGGCGCAAGCCAAATGCGGTACCGGTAAATCGCAAGCACATGATGATGAGCGCCTGCGAATATATTGTTCTTGGCGTTAAAGGTTCAAAGGCGGTTTTCAACGCTGATATTGATTTTAATGAAGAACCTGAAATCACTGTGCAAGAAGTCATCGCTATCTCAGATAAAGCCTCCACGATAATTGATCTCGAGATACGTAAAGCGCTAGATAAGCTTGATACGCGCCCAAGTGCAAGTCGAATTAAAGAGATTGTAAATAATGCAATTGCCGAAGTGGCTACGGCCGCGGCCGAACGTTCAATCAATATTTACTCAGAAGATGAAGGCTCTGCGCAATTGTGTGTTCCTAATTTCGTAAACTTCAACAGTAAAGCCGGAAATCGCCTGCATCCAACTGAGAAGCCGGTTAACTTGCTGCGTTATTTAATCGAGCTACTTTCAAAGCCGGATGATGTTTTGCTCGATCCATTTGCGGGCTCATCTTCACTGGGTGAAGCCGCGGTTATCTCCAAACGCTCGGCAATCTTGGTTGAACGCGACAAAGAGTTCTATGAAAAAGGATCAAAGCGAATTGAAACCTTGCTCAGTTCGCAGGCCCAAAGCCTCTTTGAATGAAGTCCGAATTTAGATAAAGAATTTAGATAAAGAGTAGAAGTTATTAAAACTTCTGGCGGTACTTATCAATTACTTCATCAACGATTTCAATACCAAGACCAGGTTTTCCAAGTGGTGGATATACCCAGCCTTCAGAGTGAGTAAATGGCTCGGTGATTAAATCATTTTGCATCGGATTAGCCAGTGGTTTGAACTCAAAGAGTCTAAATGCAGCGCTGCTAAATGAAACAGCAAGGCTTGCGGCAGAAATAATTGCAGATGACCAAGCATGCGCATTAGCTGTTCGGCGATAAGCCTCAACCCGATCGGCTGCTTTCTTAAATCCGGTAATTCCTTCAGCGCGACCTGGATCAATTCCGAAGACATCGCATGTGCCGGTCTTAAGAATTTCTTCAAACCCGCCTACTTGCCATTCGCGCTCACCGTAGGCGATAAGTGTTTTGGTCTTTGCGCGAAGATCTGCATAACCTGCAGGATCCCAAGCACCTAGTGGTTCTTCAATCCAGTCAATGTTGTAATCATCGAAGGCTTGAACGCGTTTAACTGCAGTTGCAACATCCCATTTAATTGCATAACCACAATCGATCATGATCATCTTGTCTTCGCCAAGAGTCTCTCTCATAGTCTTTACATATTCGACATCGCGATCGTGTTCGTATCCAAGATGGGCGTGTCCACGCTTTCCAAATCCAACTTTCATTCCCTGCAGACCTTGATCCATCCAGGTCTTTGCTTCTTCTGCCATCTTCTTAATATCAACATCGTGAGCATGGCCAGATGCAATGGCCGGTAAGCGATCATGTACTGGGCCACCAAGTAATTCAAGAACGCTAGTGTTTAGCGCCTTACCCTTTAGATCCCAAAGCGCAATATCGATAGCTGATATTGCATACGAAGCGATTCCACCCCTGTATCCGTACCACCAAGCGCGCTCCTTGAGCGAATGCCAAATGGCGTAGTTATCTATTGGATTTTTTCCAATTAAAAAATCATCAGCAAGACCACTTATCAGAGCGGCTACAGCGCCATTTGCCTCTTTAAATTGTGTGATTGATTCGCCCCACCCGACAAGACCATCATCTGTCGTGATCTTGACCAAGCAAAGGTAGCGCTCGGCATTAAAGTCATTTGGCTCTGGGTAGGCAACTGGAATTGGCTCAACTTTGACAATCTTCACGGGTCTTCTCCTTTGGAGTAATTGCATCTAATATAGAGCCGTTACAGAGGTGAGACAAGGACTTGCCTTATTTAATTTGAAAATGTAATAAGACTTACATTACTAGTTGCGAAAGGTACGCAAAATGTCGAACAATCAAATCTCAATAATTGATACGCACGTTCATTTCTTTGACTTCTCACATCCTGAACTTAAATGGGTCTGGCTAGCACCTGATTTCCACCACCCAATCATCGGAAATATTAACGCGATCAAATCTCAGGCCTATGTGGTTCAAGATTTCCGTGCCGAGTCAAGATTTGCCGGCGTTGACGGAGTTGTCCACGTACAGGCTGCAATTGGTTCACCAAATCCAGTAACAGAAACTGTCTGGCTCACTAAGATGAATGAGACATCTCCAATTCCAATTAGAATTGTTGCTGACAGCAATCTTGGAGCAGCTGGCGCAATTTCCCAACTAGAAGATCACGCAAAATCCAAATTATTCGTGGGAGTACGTGACTTTAATGCGGAGCCGATGCTTGCTGCAAAAGAGATAAATCCAAATTACGAAGAATCACTTAAGTGGATGACTAAACATCAAATGGTCTTTGACTTAGATTGCGAGTGGATGAACATGCCTGAGGCGCGCAAGCTCGCTGAGCGTCATCCAGATCTTCCAATTGTTTTGGAACATATTGGATTCCCACGTGAGCGCACCGATACTTACTTCCAAAATTGGAAGAGCGCTATTGAAGGCTTGGCTAAGGCAGGTAACGTCACGATGAAGATCTCTGGCGTTGCAATGACCGATCCATTCTTCACAAAAGAGTCTCTAAAGCGCTGGATTGATGCCTGCTTGGATGCTTTTGGCCCAGATCGTTGTGTCATTGGCTCCAACTGGCCAGTCGATCGCCTTTATAGCTCTTATGACCCAATCATGCGTTACTACCGTGAATACATTGAAAAGCTCTCTGTTTCTGAGCAAGAGAAGATCCTCAACAAGAACGCATCTAAACTTTATAAGTTTTAAGGTTTAACTCACGGAGACTTCAAATAAGTTTCCAAAGTGAAAAAACCCAAAGTGAAAAAACTAGGGGGAGCAAATTTGCTCCCCCTAGTTTTATTTCTAACTACTTTTTTAATTGTTAATTACCCTTAGCACCCGTTAACCACAAATGTAGTGGTTTACGTACTGACAATAACTCAGGGAACTCAGGCAAAGGTTCTTGTAGCACAAATGAAGGTAGCCGCTCCAGTAATTGGCGTAAAGCTATCTTCGCTTCAAGCCTGGCCAGCGGTGCGCCTATGCAGAAGTGAATTCCGTGCCCGAAACTAATGTTTCCGCCATCAGGGCGAGCAATGTCGAATACGTCAGGGTTCTTATACTTTTTTGGATCGCGATTGGCTGCACCAATCATGAAGTGAATGTAATCACCCTTTGCAATCTCTTGGCCAAGAATTTTAAGATCAATTGATGCCACACGACTCTGCTTTAATATCGATGAGTCATATCGCAACGTCTCTTCGACTGCAGCAGGGATCAAATCATAATTTGCTCGGAGCAGTAACTCCTGCTCCTTATTTTCAATCAAGGCCAGAACCATATTGCCAATAAGTCCTTCGGTAGTCTCAAATCCTGCAAAGAATAATTGAATAATAAGACCAACTATCTCTTTATCGGTCAAACCATCATCGTTCTCGTCTTTTGGTGCATTAAGAATTTTACTTAACAGGCCATCATTTGGCTTTGCACGAAGTTCTCCAAAGAGGCGCATCAAATAATCCTCTGCCTCGCGCGCAACATCTTCAGCGCGCTGGGCTTGCTCTGTAGTAATTCGTGCTGATGCAGTAAATCCGGCCACACCATCAGACCAACGCTTTAAATCCCACTGCATTTCCAAAGGAATGCCCAGGAGTTCGCAAATAACTATTGATGGCAGCTGAAATGCGAAGTCGTCAACGAGATTGAAAACCTCTTTAGATAAGGCTTTATCGAGTAAATCGCTGACGATCTTCTCAATTTTAGGCTCGAAGGCAGTGATGCTGCGTGGCGTGAAAGATTTACTGATGAGTCTGCGCAGACGAGTATGTGATGGTGGATCCTGAAAGACTATCCAATTACTTAAGTTGACAATAATGTGGGGCAAAGTATCTAACTGCTCTTTAGTTAAGTGAGATGAAGCTTTAGTCATGCGTTCGCTCGCATTGTAATTATTATCATCGTTAAGACCTTTTTCGACTTCATCAAAAGGTGAAACAATCCAGGCGCGTGCAATTTCGCTCCAAAAAATTGGAGATTGCTCTAGTAACTCACGATAGACCGGATACGGATTATGGAAGTAATCGCCAACCAGAAACTTATCTATACCGTTTTCTGCAAGGCTCACTTTCACTCCAACTCTAAAAGTATGCAATCAGGTGTAGTGTAAGCATAACTAGGAATTGCAAAGAAGTTGTCTCTCTCGCTGGAAATTTATGAAATTTCCAGGAATTAATTGGAGGTGGTGTGCAACGTGTTTTACCTTTTTGCCATTGCAGGCACGCTCTCATTTGCCTTCGGAACTTTCTTTACTAAAGGTGTGACGCTTCGAATCTCAATCTTTAGAGCAATAGGGCCACTTTTTCTCCTTAACGCCGTCTTTGCTATTCCATTTATCGGTACCGGGCCATCGTGGAAACTCACCACAGGTTCAGTTCCGTATTTGCACATTATTTCGGCGGTTGCAAGTGGAATCCTTGCCTACGTAATCTTTTCAATGATTTCCAAGAGCACTGCATCCGTGAGTTCTGTGGCACCTGCAATGGCACCCATCGTCGTTCTACTGCTCTCACCAATTTTTCTGGGCACTTCAATTACATTTGCTCAAATACTGCTCGTCACCTTCTTGATGGGCATAACTTTGTATCCACTGCGAAATTCAATCTCAGGCTTGAACTCGGTAAAGACATATGCATTTATCTTGGTCGCTGCCTTGGGAAATGGAGCTGTGGCAGTACTCGCCAAGCTATTGGCCCAGGAAGGCGTTGGGATGCCGGAGACCTTTGTGGTCAGACAGATTCTCTCTGGTCTGGCCTTCATCATCATCTTTCCACCCATTGGATTAAAGTTTCGCGACTTCTATGAGTTATTTCGCAGATCAATGTTTATGGCGATTGGTCACATGACAACAATTGAGGCGATTCAAAAGGGCAGCCCATTGGTTGTGCAGACTTTTATGGCAGCAATTCCTATTACCGTAATTGTCATTGAAACTGTTGCCTACAAAAAGCGCCCTGAAAAGGCGATAATCATCAGCTCAATACTTACCGTACTGGGAATTGCAGCGCTAAGCCTTTCCCTCTGATGTAATTGATCAGTACATCAACTGCCCACCGGAGACATTTGCAACTGTTCCAGTGACATAACTTGAAGCCTGTGATGCGAGGAAAATAACCGGACCAACCATCTCTTCTGGGGCTGCGAGTCTGCCCATCGGAATCATGGTTACAAATGATGCAAGTTGTTCTGCGCTTTGATTTCCAGTCATCATCGAAGTGTCTACTCCACCGGGAGATACAGCATTGACTCGAACTCCATCAGGTGCAAATGAACGAGCTAAGCCTTTGGTCATCGTGACGACGCCACCTTTACTTCCGGCATAGACAACTGAGCCGCCAAATCCGCCGGTCCACCAACCCTGTGATGAGAAGTTAACGATTGAACCTTTAGTTCCATTCTTTTTAAAGTGAGCATGTGCTGTGCGATTTAAAAAGAAGGTAGCTTTCATATTTACATCGATCTGGAGATCCCAGTCTTCTTCGGTGACATCATCTACCGTTGAGCGACGACAAAGAACGGCAGCGCAATGAGCCAAGGCAACAACTTCTGCCGCCTCCGCTGCTTTTTCAAAAATATTTACATGGCTTTTGAGATCTGAAAGATCGCAGGGCAAAATTTGGTGGCCGGTTCCGGTCAAGGTTTTGAGAACATCGGCAAGAGGAGAGCTTGGAATATCTACGAGAAGCACCTTGGATCCAGCCTCAGCAAATCCGCGAGCAACCGCGCTTCCGATGCCGCCGGCTGCTCCTGTAACAACTACTGATTTTCCAGCAAGTCCCGCATCGTTTCTCCATTGCATAATGATCAAATCCCCCGCTTCAGTTTACTCCGGTAATTGGTAAGCCTAAATACTAGGCAGAATCTAAGCAATAGGCAATACTCAAGGCTTGAAAGTTTTTAGAAAACATATTAGAGGTCTGGAACAATTTAAAAGTTTGCAGCAAAATAATCTAACTCTTTCGTAAATTCTAACCAGCAGTAAAATTGAATAATCTCTTAGGAGGAAAAATGTCAGTCAAAGGAAAAATCGCCGTAGTTACAGGAGCATCTGGTGGTATCGGTCGCGCAACCGCAGAACGTTTAAGAGATGAAGGTATGCGAGTAATCGGCGTCGACATTAACCCAGATGGTTTGAAGAATGTTGTAGGAATTGAGCATGTAGTGGCGGATCTTTCAAATGATGAAGGTCGTGCAAAGGTAGTAGAGGCGGGAAGAGGTGCTCACACACTCGTAAATGCTGCTGGATTAATTCGACTCAAGAAAATTACAGATTTCACAACCCAAGATATCCGTGATATTTATGCGGTTAATGTTGAAGCACCGTGGTATTTAATGAGCCATCTTGGAAGAACCATGGTCGACAATGGATCAATTGTAAATATTTCATCGGTCTCTGCTCGACTAACTGCAACTCAAGAGACGGCTATCTATGCCTCGTCCAAAACTGCAATGTTAGCGATGACACGGTCATGGGCTTACGCTCTTGCTCCACGTGGAATTAATGTCAATGCAATACTTCCAGGAATCGTTGATACGCCAATGCAAGAACATGTATTGAAACGCTTGGCGGAGCTAAGAGATATAACTGTAGAAAGTATTTCTAGCAAACGATTAGATACAGTTCCTTTGCATCGAACTTCTAAGCCTGAAGAAACTGCAGCTTTTGTCTATTTCTTGATTTCTGACGAAGGAAAATACATTACCGGACAAAGTTTGAGCCAAGATGGCGGCATAACTATGTAGCCATCTCGGCTCAAAACATTGGTTAATCCAAGTGCCAGACTTCTGTCATTTCCATCAAATTGCCCTTGTTGTCAGTTAGATTCACAATTACTTCTTCGAACCACTTCGCCCAACGAGCATTTGATTCAGCCTTTCCTAATTTTGCAAAGGCAGTCGCAGCATCAGGTTCGACTTCAAAGTATCCGACAATCTGTGTTCCGCGGCGGAACAAGCTGTAGTTTGTGAAGCCAGCATCTTTGATAGCGGCTACCAATTCTGGCCAAATTTCATCATGACGCTTCTTGTATTCTGCCTCTTGTCCTTCAAAAATTTCGAAGGTAAAGCACATTCTCTGCATATTTTGCCTCCTAGGTTGAGATCCTTAAGTGTAGGCGTTTTTAAAATTGGGTCAATGAAAAACCTTGACTTAATTAAAAAATGAACATATCTTTGGTGAGTTAGAAGCAGACTAAGGAGCGGGGTATTTCGTGAGCAAAATTCGTGTTGGCATCATTGGAGCAGGTAGTTGGACTGTGGCATCTCACTTGCCGAATCTGGCAGCGCATAAGGATGTCGAATTCGTCGCAGTCGCCCGTAAAGGCGTAGAACTGCTTACTAAGATAAAAGAAAAGTATGATTTTAAGATCGCATCTGAGGATTACAAAGATGTAATCGCAGCTGGGGTTGATGTTGTCGTTGTTGGAAGTCCGACTGGATTTCACCACGAACATGCGAAGGCAGCGCTAGAAGCTGGCGCGCACGTGATGTGTGAAAAGCCGGTAACAATTGATCCAAAACATGCCTGGGATTTAGTTGAGACAGCCAACAGAGTTGGAAAGCATTTAATTATTTCTTTCGGTTGGAATTACCAGGAAGTAATGACCGGGGCCAAGAAGCTTATGGATGAAGAAGGAATCGGCGAACTCGAACATATGACCTTGCATATGTCTTCAATGACTCGAGAACTGTTATCAAATACCGGTGCCTATCCTGAGGCGGCCCCTGAAGCTCTTCCTGAGCAGAGAACTTGGACAGATTCCAAGCTCTCTGGCGGAGGTTATGCTCAAGCACAGCTATCGCATGCCCTAGGCGCGGCTCTGTGGCTCACTGGAGCGCGCGCAAAAGAGGGTTTTGCCCTGATGTCGGCTCCAATGAACGCTCCTGTAGAGCTGCATGACGCGATTTCTATGCGATATGACAATGGCGCGATTGGCGTTATCTCCGGGGGTTCCTCTCACGCAGCAGCCCATAAGAAGGTGCACGCAGTTGAGGTTCGCGCAATTGGATCAGAGGGACAAATTCTTGTCGACTTAGAGCGTGCAGCGGTTTGGCACCATAAGAATGGTAAAGAAACTCGCTTAAATCTTGCCGATGATGCCGGGTTCTACAACTGCATCGGGCCAATTGACTCTTTAATGTCAGCTGGACGAGGTGAAGCCTTTGTTAATCAATCTCCTGGCGAACTCGGTGCACGCACCGTGGAAGCCCTCGATATTGCTTACCGCAGCGCAGCTTCTGGAAAGCTAGAGAAGAGAATTTAACTCTTAATATAGTTAATTTTGCGTTGGCGCTTTCTGAAAGAGCTCAATGCTATAGCCATCTGGATCTTTGAGATATAAAGATCTTGCGCCTGCGTTAGGTCCTGCAGTGATATCTACGCAACTCTCACTTCTGGCCCGATAGCCCATTGAGAACATGCGCTCTGCCAATTCATCGATTCCTTCGACATAAAAGCAGAAGTGGCCGGCACCGTAGTCACAAGGACGTGATGCGGCATCTAATCTTTCGATCTCTTGGTATTCAAGTAATTCAATGTAGCCGCCTCCTGGGATATCAAGGTAGGCAACTCTAATTCTTTTTTGCGTCAAATTAAGAACAACATTTAGATACGGGCCATCCAAGATGCGGTCGAACTTCATTGAAAGACCTAGGCCATCGCGATAAAACGCGAGGGATGTTTCCATATCTTTCACGGTGATTCCCCCGTGAAAAAATCCGGTAATACCTGCCATGGTCAAATCCCTTTCATGAAGCTATTAAAGAGTTGAGACAGAAGCGTAGAAACTACTTGTGCTTAATGCTCCAACGCTCTCTTATCTGATCGAAAGTAACGGCAACAATCAACAAGGTACCGCGGGCTACATCTTGCCAAAAAGTATCAACGTTTAGCAGAACCAGACCATTATTTAATACACCAATAATGATTAGACCAAGGATGGTTCCTGAAATTGTTCCGCGACCACCATTAAGGCTTGCGCCGCCAAGAACAATTGCGGTGATTACAGAGAGTTCAAGACCTGTCGCTGCCATAGGAGCAGCCGCACCAAGTTGAGAGGTCAGAATCAATCCAGCTACAGCAGTGCTTAATCCGGAGAGTACAAAGCAAATCATTAATACGCGTGAATTTCGAACTCCAACAAGTCGTGAAGCCGCTGGATTTGCACCGATTACATAAAGGCTACGGCCAAAGGTCGTGTACTTCATGACTAATCCACCAATGATGGCAATAAATACAAATACGATTACAGAGGTTGGAAGGTTGAGGAATGGTCGATCCAAACCAAGGAAGGTAAAGTCATTGACCATTATCGTTTGGCCGCCACCGACGATGTAACACAGTCCGCGCAGAATTGCCAGCGTACCAAGTGTTGTAATCAATGAATTAACCTGGAGCTTTGTAATTAAGAATCCATTGAGTAGCCCAACGATAATTCCAAGTACAACTGCTGAGGCAATACCAACTCCGAGCGAATCCTTTATTGCATAGACGCCGACCATCGTTCCAAGGAATGCAGCAGCAGAACCAATAGAAAGATCTACCTGACCGGCAATAAGTAACATTGTTCCGGGCACTGCAATGATTCCAGCAACGGAAAGGGTAGTTACGATGTTGATCGCGTTTTCGATATCAAAGAAGTACTCAGAAGCAAAACTAAAAAACGCAATCAGCAGAACGAGAAAAACTGAAAGAGCGAATAGTTCAGGGATGCTTCGACCTTTCTTCTTGGTCATTGCATCACTAGTTTTCTGTGTATCGCTTGTCATTTTTTTTCTAGCCTCTCGTTAGCTTGCCGCAGAGATTAAGGACTCTACGGTGATGTTGTTACCCTTGAATTCAGCAATTTTGTGGCCCTTTGCCATCACAATTGCTCGGTCAGCTACTTGAACTACTTCTTCGTGATCTGATGTCGTAATCAGAACGCCAATATTCTGTTCTTTCGCGCTTTTTCTCAAAGTTTCGTAAATATCTCTTCGGGCACCGACGTCTACTCCGCGTGTTGGCTCAATTAGTACTAGTAACTTGCTATTGCCCTCAAACCATCTGGCAAGGAGAACTTTCTGTTGATTTCCTCCAGAGAGCGTTGCAATTTTCTGCTTTGGATCATTACGGGATCTAATTTTGAGTTTCTCTGTCCAATGAAGATATGCCTTCTCTTCTGGCTCAATTGTGATAACTCCACCCTTGGAATATCGCGGCCATGACGGAACTCCTAGATTTTCGGCCACTGGGCGAACCATGAAAGCACCTAAGCGCTGTCGATCTGCTGGTAAGAAACCAATCGAATTATCAATTGCGCTATTTGGATTCTTTGGTACGAAAACTTTTCCGTTAAGCTCAATCTTTCCGGAGTGTTCTGGATGAAGGCCAAAAATTGTTTCAGCTACTTCTGCGGTACCGGAGCCAACTTTGCCGTATAACGCAACAACTTCGCCTTCACGTACCTCAAAATCAATTCCGCTAAATGCTCGGTCAAGCTCAATACCTGTCGCGCTCAAAATCTTGGCGCCAGGTGTCGGGCGATCTGTTGGATGTGAAATATCAGAGGCGTCGCGACCAATCATGGCTGACACTAATTCACCACGGCTAGCGGTCTTGGCGTTAGCTATCAGCGCTACAGAACCATCGCGGAGAACTTCTACTCTATCCGCTACTCGCGCAACTTCATCTAGGCGGTGGGTAATATAAATCATGCCAACGTTCTTTGTGCGCAGGTTTTCAATAACAGTGAAAAGCCTTTCAGTCTCTGCTGAAGAAAGTGCGGCTGTTGGTTCATCGAATACCAATACTCGGGCATTTTCTGATACAGCTCGGGCGATCTCAATTATCTGTCGTTCACCAATGCGAAGATCTGCTACTTTCTTGGTCATATCTAGTTCTACCCCAAGCAGCGCCAAGGCGCTCTCTGCGCGCTCGTTGATTTTTTTCCACGAGACGAATCCGTTTTTTGCGCCCCAACTTCCCAAAGAAATATTCTCTGCAACAGTAAGGGTTGGTGCATCATTTAATTCCTGAAAAATCATCCGGATGCCTAATTCGCGCGCCTTAATCGGATCAAGGCTAGAAAATTCATTTCCACCACATGTGATTGTTCCTTCATCAGGAACATAATCACCCGCAATAATCTTTACAAGCGTGGATTTCCCTGCACCATTTTCTCCTAATAGTGCAAGGACTTCGCCTTGGGCGAGGGAGAGGTCTACTCCGTGGAGGACCTCTACCCCGCCAAAGGACTTACGAATCCCTGACGCAGAAATGATATTCATAACTTTGTCAGGATGTTTCATTTCTTAGCACGACACCTTTGGATAGTACTTACTCAGGTTGTCCTTGTCGATCCAAACGTGATCGAGTTGCAACTTGGCAGGAATTGCAATGCCGCGTGCAGCCTTGATCAAGTATGGGATACCAACTTCACCGTAACGCTCTGGGAAGTAAGCAACATCTCCGGCCCAGTTTGGATTGTTCTTGATTTCACACCAAGAAGTTGGATCCGCACCGTGACAAGCCATGTAGATATCACCTTGACGATTAACTGCCTTTGCGGCAGCTAGTGCTCCAAGGCAGCTGTCATCATTCATAGCCAAAACAACGATTGTCTTCGCAGTTGGAAGTGTTGTTAGAGCATCCTTGAATGAAGCTTGTGCTTCTTCTAAGAATGTAGAGTCGATTGACTTAACTTTCTTCAGATTCAAAGCTCCGCAAATTTCTGCAAAACCTTGCTTGTTACCACCGATACGCGCTTCGTTAACTGAACCCACGCCAGGTGATTCCATAAGTACAACTGCATCGTACTTGCAGTCGAACTTCTTCTTCATAAGTTCTCCAACACCACGGCCGGCGATAACGCCTGCACGGTTGTTGTTAGCACCCATGAATGAAACTTGCTTTGGAGTCTGGTTGATATCGATTGCAATCACAGGAACTTGTGGACCTGCATTGTAAATTGCTGGACCTGCAGCTGCATCAAGGTTGAAGTTCAAATAAGCCTGAACCTTCTTCAGCTTGAAGAGCTGTGTACATGCAAGTGCCTTTGCTGCATCGATCTGTGAATCGCAAAATTCTAGCTTTGCGCCAGACTTCTTTGCTTCACGCTTAATTGAATCACTTACTAATTTCACGAAAGGAACTGAGTCACCCAATGAGATATATCCCAAGGTAAGGCCCTTACCACTGCCAGCTTTCACCTTTTCAAATGAAACGAATTCTGGTGATGGAAGTGACTTAGGAGACTTTGTTGCCGCTACTGCATTTGAAGTAGCAGGTATCAATAGAGCTGCAATTGCAACAATTACAGCTGCGTTTTTCTTGCTATAGTGGCGAAACCTCATTGGTCGCCTCCGTTTCTTTTTAGATAAAGAACCTGGAATCATTTCCAGGTCTCTATATAAGCGCAGTTCGGACTACCGGTCAAGGGATTACCTAAGTTCTAAGAAGGGTGATTTGCTATGAATCGCAAGGCTAAAGACATGCCCGTGATAGCAATCGGTGGTTTCTCAATTGAGTGCAACAGCTTTGCCCCAAATTCGACTTCCCTGGATCAGCTTCGATCCGAAAACTTTGCTTTGGGTGATGATATTTCCCGGGATTCTGCTGGAACAAGCAGTGAATTTGCGGGAGCATGGGATGTTTTGACCGCTTTACCGGTCACTTTGGTGAAAACTGCGCTGATTGCCGGCACCCCCGCCCCTCCCCTGGCCATTGATGCCTTCGAATTCATAAAAAATGAAATCGTAAGTCGCACCCCCGAAAATGTGGATGGCATTTACTTAATGTTGCACGGCTCTGCCTACTGCAGAGAAGAACTTGACCCTGAAGGCGCACTTCTAAAAGCGCTCAGGGAGAAGGTTGGTCCTCGCCCTTTTATTTCGATCAGTATGGATCTGCACGCACACTTCACTCAAGAAATGCATAACGCCGTTGATATTGCCGTTGCGTATAGAAGTTGCCCGCACATCGATTTATACGAAACTGGTGCTCAAGCAGCGCAAATTCTTCATCAAGCGGTCATCGGTAACATCAATCCCGTTACATATGTAGAGAGAATTCCTATGGTTGTGCCACCGGCGAAACACGATAACGAATTTAAACCGTACGGATCTTTAATGAATTTGTGCAAAGAAATTGAAAAGGAAGGGGCCCACGCAGCAAGTTTGCTTACCGTGCAACCTTGGCTAAATGTTCCAGATTTAGGCTGGAAATCACTAGTTGTTTATGATTCTAAAAAATTTGATGGTGTTTCGGCTGCTAAAAAATTAGCGGCAGAAGCATGGAGCATTCGTGAATTGTTTATGGAAGACACAACACTTTCTGTTTCGGATGCTTTAACGGCTGCTGCGCAAGATTCAACTTTAAAGGTATTCGCAGATATTGGAGATGCGACAAATGGAGGATCATATGGAGACAGCACCGAGCTGCTTCGTGGGTTGCTTGAGTCAAATCACGATATGCGAGCAATATTCACAATCACTGATCCTGCAGCAGTTGCGAAATTGTGGGGCAAGGGCGGTGGCGCAACGAAGATAACTTTAGGCACGGGCGGTAAATCTGAATACAACGAATCTGTTGAATGTGAAATCAAAGTGCTAGCTGAATGTGATCGCAAAGTGATTTACACCCACCCAGCGGCAAAAGATGTTACTGGGAGCCCAGGTAAATCACTATTTGTAGCGATTTCTCACCCAGTTAGCCAGATATTTGCAGTGATCCATCAGAATCCAGTACGAGTAATTGATGCCAGTCTCTATGAACTTCACGGGGTCAACATCTTGGATTACACACTTGTGCAGGCCAAATCACACGTGAGTTTTAAAGCAGGTTTTGCACCTTTAACTGAAAGTTACATACTCGCCAATACACGAGGGCCAACAACTGCAGATTTACTCTCACTAGACTTTTCTCTGCGGACTATTCCGACCTATCCCTTTGATCTTTAGCAGGAACTTGATCTGAATAAAGGCAACGAGATTTATTTAGTTGTCTTCAAAAACTGCTTAACTGCTTCTGCAATTTCTTGAATAGCTTGTTGAGCCTCAGGCAAGAATCCTTGCATGAGAAGAAATCCGTGTATCAGGGATGGGTAGTTCTTGTAAATTACCAAGTTTCCAGCACTTTCTAATCTTTTACTATATTCAAATCCTTCATCGCGCAGTGGGTCTAATTCTGCAGTAATTAGATACGTGTTCGGCAGATTTGAAAAATCTTTTGCAGCCATAGGCCTGCAGTAAGGATTCTCTAGATCGCCTGGATTAGATAGGTATTGCTTCCAATACCATTTCATGCCTTCGGTGGATAAGGCATATCCTTTTGCGTTGTCAATCATTGATGTGTAATCAAATTTATGATCAGTTGCTGGGTAAATTAGAACTTGAAAAGCAATTTTTGGACCATTTACATCTCTGGACTTGAGCGCTACTCCCGCTGCGATATTTCCGCCTGCGCTCTCTCCAGCAATTCCGATTTTTTCACGATCGATATTTAGCGCATCAGCGTTCTGCCAGACCCATTCAAGGGTTGCATAGCAATCATCAAATGGGATGGGGAATTTGTGTTCGGGCGCTTTCTGGTAATTAACCGAAACTACAACTGCGCCGCATGCTTCTCCTACTAATTGATGTTGTACTTCGGTCATTTCGATCGTTCCGGCCACCCATCCCCCGCCGTGGATGTATACGATCGCCGGAAACGGCCCCTCACCTTCGGGTGTGTATATGTTGATAGGAAGGTCTGCGTGAGGGCCTGTGAAAAACCTCTTTTTAACCGAACCACTCTTGGGCCGAGTTCCAAGGAATTCTGGTCTCCATTTACTTAGCGCGCTAGCGCGCACCTCCATTGGCGTGGATAGCTCGGTTGCTTTGCCGCCTTCGGCTGACAAAGTATCGAGAAATTCTTTAATCTTGGGATGCAAACTACTCACGCTTCACCTCAACACTTTCTCTATTTTGCTCCAAGTAATATCGGAAACATCTTTAGAGATAAGGGCGCTGGCTAGCGCAACAACATCTTTATAACCTTCACCAATCATTGAGTGCCATTTTTCCTCGCGCCATAAAGTTTCTGTGGGATCAAATAGATTTAAACCTGGTGCCTCAGTTACAAATAACTCAAATGGCCCGGATGTAGTTGACCCTGAGATTCGTGCAGTACCAAGCGGAATATCTGCGCCATTAACACTAGTTAGCTTTTCAACATCTGGAGCGGCGGTGAGATCCATTGGATTCTTGGAACGCCAAGCAGATGCGACATTTTCCTTTATGTTCCACCAGCGTTCTTTCTCGGGATCATTGAGAATGGGGAAAATGCCAGAATTTACTTCGACGTTGAGATTTACCAACTGGCCGCTGTTTTCCTGCGCCAATTTAGCGGTTCCAAATAATGCGCTATGGATAAAGCCATTTGCTGGAAAAGTGCGTACCCGAACCGTTGAAATGCCATCTCGAATAAGGCCACCTTCGGTGATGACTCCTGCCAAGTCAAAAACTTCGAATAGTCCTCGATCGCCAAGCCAAAGATTCTTCACTGCTGGCATTTCTTCATATGCTGCAAAAGCGGATGCAACACCCAACGCCGCGGCTGCTGATCGATTAAATCTAGGTGTGCCCTGTAATTCACGAGAGACTTGTCCAATTCCACCCATATTAGTTCCGGCAAGGTGCAGCGCTTGTTGCGCTTTCGCACTATCTAATCCAATAGCTGCAGATGCAGCGCATACTGCGCCAAAGGTGCCGGCGGTGGCAGTTATATGCCAACGTTTGCGATGGCCTGGTCCGAAGAAATGTGAAGCGGATGCACTCGCACGCATACCCGCGAGGGCAGATTTTAAGAAGTTTTCTCGAAACTTTGGGTATTCCAATGCAATAGCAAAACTTGTGGCAAAAACTACCGAACCTGGATGGTTGACTGCAGACCAATCGAGATCATCTCGATCTTCGAACGCGGAATGGCTCGCCAACCGAGCTGCTAAACCAACCGAGCCGTCGTTTTTTAGCAGTGATTCCCGCGCTTGAAGTTTATTGCCGCTGGCCACACAAATCATGAAATCAGCGAGAATTATTTCTAGTCTCTGAAGTAATTCAGCAGAGGTTTTAAGCGTTGAGTAGTCAATTAACTCATTTACAAAACTTATTGAGTTCTTTTCCTGTTCAGACATAAATCATTCCCCTTGACTGCTTGTTCGGGCTAAACCAGGGCTCTCGAAGTTATTAAACCACTCGACGGGCGTTTTATCTTTTCTCCTTCTAAGTCCAAGGTCTCGCATCTTTAGGAGCATCCCAACTTGGAATAGGGGCTTGCAGTGGTTGATCAATCCAACAAAATGTACCGTTGATCAAATCACTTTCAGGACTGATTAGCTTAAGAACGAGATCCATCGCTTTCTTTGGATCGTCGCCACCAGTTTGATCTACCCAGTCAACCCAAGCTTTGTAATCTTTCGCAATCTCACCAAGTGCCTCCACTTGAGCTTTGATATCTCCCCACATATCGCTTCGTACATCGCCCGGATGAATAACATTGGCAGTTACCCCTGAACCCGCAATTTCGGCAGAGACATGTCGAGTGAGTTGATTGAGTGCGGCTTTCGAAGTTCCATAAGCGCTGTTTAGAGGTCCAGGTGGATGCAAAGATGCAGCAGATGTTAGATTTATTATTCTGCCCCATTTATTTTTTAGCATTCCTGGCAAGAAAGAGCGAGTTGTGTAATACGGCGCTATTGCATCGATAACTACCGTTCTTACCCATTCGGCAGGATCGGTGTTATGAACCAAATCAATAGGACCGAATACCCCAGCTGCGTTAACTAGAATTTGCACTGCCCCGTGTTCTTTAGACACTTGTCTCTCGAGTTTCTCTACAAAAGATACATCTGCGACATCGCCGGTGATACTTGTGATTAACGACTTTTGAGAAGCCGACAGTTCACTTGTATCTAGTGCAGTGCGAGAAACAGCAATAACCTGATGGCCATTATCTGCCAAACCGATCGCGATCTGACGTCCTATCCCACGGCTGGCTCCTGTTACGAGAGCCAGTTTTTTATCAGACATTTTTCTTACTTGCCTGCATTTGTTTCAAGGTGGAAGACTTCTCGAAGTTCAGTTGAGTCAACAATTCCATCTGGCCTGAACTCCATTAAAGGATTCATCAAGACTGCCCATCGATCGTGAACCTCTGAATGCCAAAGACGATCCCATGCCTCAACATCGGTTATCTCAGAATACATAACTAATACCGGATCATTTTCAAAAATTGTCATATTTGCTATGCCGGACTTTTCAAGCTCAGCAATAAGCTCTGCCCAAATGGCATCGTGGTGCATCTTGTATGTCGCCAAACTTCCTGGCTGCAAACGCATAGTGAACGCTCTTCTTACCATTTTTCCTCTTTCTCTATTCTCTCTCTATTTTTTCTATATTGATCGGTTTGGGGAGTGAATCTTCTGTTATTCGTTAATTAACTTGATAAGTTCTGCATCATCGACGCCACTTACTTCACGCGTACTAACTCCATCTTTAACCACAACTATGCGATCGCACAATGAGGTTAACTCGGAAATCTCAGTTGACCGAAAGAGAATTCCCTTGCCCTCAGCAGCGATTTCTCGAACAAGGCGAAAGAGCTCTACTTTGGCTCCGATGTCGACTCCTCGAGTTGGATCATCAAGTAAGACGAGACCTGGGGCAATCTCCAGCCACTTACCAATGACAACTTTCTGCTGGTTTCCACCAGAGAGATTTCCTACTCGCACTTGAACATTCTCTGTTTTAATAGCAAATTTTTTCACGAGTCTTTCAGCGGTTATTGCAATACCGGATTTGGAGACAAAAAAAGTGCCACGCTTATATCCGCCAGCTGAGACCTGAGATAAGTTGTCAGAAACTGTGCGATCCATCATTAAGCCGACTCGCTTACGATCGGCCGGAATTAGTGCAACTCCATCACGTACTGAATTTTGAGGACTCAAAGTTTGCATTTTGACCCCTTTAAATTTAACGCTACCTGAAATTTTTTGGCGTGCTCCAAAGAGAGTTTCCAGTAGTTCGTCAGCACCAGAACCAATTAGTCCAGCAACTCCAACAATTTCACCTGGCGCAACATTGAGCGAAACATCTACAACTTGTCGGCCGTTACTTAAGTTCTTAACTTCCAAAACTTTCTCTGCTTTAGAGTTAGAGTCTACGCTACCAGTTTTCTTTGCAATTGACTCTACAGATTTTTCTCCAACAATTCCTGCAATAACTGTCGGAATATCGAGCTCACTAGTTGGTTTGGAGAACACTAGAGAACCGTTACGTAACACAGTTATATGTTGTGACACTGCAAAAACTTCATCTAACCGGTGAGAAACGTATAGAACTGTAGTTCCTTGCTTAGGAAGCAATCTCACGAGGTCCAGCAATCGCTCGCTTTCGCGTCCATTAAGAGCTGATGTTGGTTCATCTAAGATCAAAAGTCTTGGCTTTTCAATTAAAACTCGGGCGAGCTCGATAAGTTGTTGATCAGATAGTGCGAGTTCACCGACGATTTGATTTAAATCAACATCAAGTCCAATTGATTTGAGAACTGGTATCGCAATTTCTGCCATCTTTTTTCTAGCAATAAAAGGACCTATGCGCATTTCCCGGTCTGGAAAGAGATTTGTAAGAACATCTCGATGTTGAAACAAGCGCAGTTCTTGGTACATGATCCCGATGCCGAGCTTTGATGCTGATTGAACTGAAAAGGAGGAGAACTTCTCTCCTAGAACTTCAATACTTCCATCATCTGGGGTGACTCCACCAGAGAGAATCTTCATAAATGTTGATTTGCCCGCACCATTTTCACCAACTATGGCGTGCACTTTGTTCGCATCTAGATCTAAATCTAATCCGTTAAGGGCCTTTACTCCTCCATAGCGTTTTGCCAAACCACGAACGGAGATCACCTTATGAGTTGTTTGAGAATTCATTCGGTGACCTCCGTTCGTAGTTTTTGGCCCGGGTACTTATTTACTAATTAAGCAGATTCTTCAGCGATTGGAGCGAGATTCTTGCGCCAATCCTTGACGTATGTCTTAACTAGCTTGTCGTAATAGGCACGAGTCAGCTTGTTTGATGCTGACATCGCCTGCAACTGCTTGAATGTAAGAGGTGCAGATTTGAATGGCTCAATAACTGAAGTTGGAGTAACAATTTCAGTTCCAGAATTCAAGAAGCCAGAGAAATTAATCTTGGTCTTACTGCGAATGCTGTCGACCAAGACGTATACAGGAAGGTAACCCTGGAGAAATGGAGTCTGTCCGAGGCTGATATGTGCAGTTCCATTTGCTAGAGCTGCCAAGTTTCCTGTTGTGAGGTCATAACCGCCACCGATTGTCTTTGAGCCTGGCACTGCTGCATTAACTTTTCCGATGCTTTCCACATCTGGAGCGCAGAGTCCAACCATCGCGAGCGCCTTTGGATTAGCAGCTAGAAGTCCTTGCCAAGCAGCAAAGTTCGCTGCAGAGTCAACCTTCACATCAGATGGTCCGACAATCTTCACGCCCGGAGCCTTCTTCAAGCTTTCCAATACACCCTTTTGACGGTTTTCCAACACTGGGAAGCCTGGGTAACAGTTTCCGACAATGACATCACCCTTTGCACTCTTGCCACCAATCTTGTCCAAGACCATCTTTCCTAACAGACGTCCTGATTCAACTGACTTCTCCCCAACATATGGTGCGTTAACACCAACGCCGAGACCATTGAATTGAACGATTGGTGTTCCGGCCTTAATAATTGCATTAAGTCCATTGACCATTGAGGCTGCTGGAACAGATGTAGCAATTCCGTCAACACCAGAAGCAGCCATGTTCTGCACAGCTGTGAGCTGAGCATCGCCTTCAGCACCCGCTGGGCCTGTGACCTTGATAGTTACATTTAGATCTTTGGCAGCCATTTTAGCTGCCTCGATAATTTGGTTGATAAATGGGTTACCAATTACGTGAACTACGAAACCAATAGTGAGTTTCTTCGGGGCTGCTTGCGCAGGAGTTGCAACTCCGCTAGCAGTCACCACCATAGCTGCAGTAAGTGCTAGCGCCATCCAACGCGACTTACGGATCTCTTTGATCATCTTTACCTCTCCCTTTTTATTTCTTTCAAGCAATGCCCACTATGAGCAAGGTTGAAACCTGTTTTAACTTATTCGATTTTTTCGAACTCGAACAATTTGATCTACACCGATTGCAAAAATAATAACTAGACCGGTTACCAGGGTGCTCCAAACTGCATCAATGCCCAAGAAGACAATTCCCACACCGATAACTCCAACAATTAGCGCTCCAACTAGCGAGCCCCAAACCGTTCCGGCGCCACCCGATAATGGTGTTCCGCCGATGATTGCGGCGGCAACAACTGGAAGTAACAAGTTGGCACCTGTGCTTGGATCTACGGCGCCTCTAAATCCAAGGAATAGAACTCCGCCTATTCCGGAGACAACGCCCATTAATGTGCAAGCAAGAATTTTAATTCTCTTGGTTGGTATACCAGCCAAGCGCGCAGCCTCGGGATTGCTGCCGATAGCAAGGACGCGATATCCAAAGCGAGTCTTATGGAGAGTAAAGTGCAGTACGAAGAATGAAAAAACAACAAAAATTAGAATAAATGGAATTGGGGTATCAATCTCGCCCCCAAGGGCGCGGAAGAAAATATTTGCTCTAAGTTTCTCATCCGTTGGAACAACTGAACCTGATTTATTTGAGATCAGAGAGATACCCTGAAATATCGAAGCGGTACCTAAAGTCACAATGATTAGCGGAAGTCTCATCACTACCGCGAGTGCGCCATTGATTGCTCCCATAATTCCACCTGCGACGATGCCCAAAAGAATTGAGATCCATACAGGGATTCCGGCGATCATTGCAAGACCTGCAACTACAGCAGAAAGGTTGAGAATCCAACCAAACGAGAGATCGATTTCTCCCATTGAAAGCAGATAAACAATGCAGCCTGCAAGAAGAGCGGAGATTGAGTAGCTTGCTGCGAGATTGAGTAAATTTTCTGGCTTTAGAAATGTCGGACGCATTGAACCAACGATGCCCACAAGAAGAATGAGCGCGAAAATTACACTCGTCTCTTCTGGAAATTTAAATCGCTTCGATTTAGTTTTCTTGCTCACGCGCTTTGATCCTCACTATTTTCTGCCACTGGAAACCTTTCCAGAACCTCTGAAACTTAACTTCTCTTGGGCTGGTAAGTCAAGAGATTCGGAGCGGTTCTCGCAGATTTTTTGAAAATTCAGGCGCCATCGTGCCAGGCGCAGAGCCAGTTCAATCGACCCGAAATCCAAGAGCTTTCAGATCACTCCAGATAGGCTACTGTTCTCGCTTGCTCAGTAACTCTTAGTTTCGGAATTACTCAACCCGGAAATTATTTCTATGCCCGCGCTAGTGCCGAGAAGTGATGCGCCCGCAGCAATTAACTCGCGAGCCTGCGATAAGTGCTTAATCGAGCCTGAAGCTTTCACCAAAACACCGTTCTTCGCGCGGTCAACTAGATATTTAATACTCGCAGGATTGGCAGTCTCAATCTGGCCGCTACTTGCATTCTTTAAATAAGCAACACCCGCTTCCATGGAAAGTTGGACCGCAAGTTCCTTTTCAGCTTCAGTAAGCAACGGCAGTTCCAGCATTACCTTTATGGGTACCCCCGACGCACGCACGACGCCAGCGATATCTTCGCGAAATTCGTCAAACATTCCAGATTTAAGCCAACCGATTTGGACACCAATATCAATTTGCGTTGCACCTAACCTGACTAGCTCGGCCGCCTCTGCAGCTTTTCCGGCACTTGTCATAACACCAACCGTTGGGAAATCTAAGGCAGATGCCACTTCAATTCCCGTTCCTTGCAATATCGAAGCTGTTAGCGGAACCCATGAACCCGGGACCATCGCCGCACTAAATCCATATTTAATTGCATCTTCCACATGTGCGATCATCGCTTCGCGAGTTGCACCTACTTCGATCTTTGTATGTTGTATATATGAGGCAATTTGCGCTGGTGTTAAATTCTCGGAATCTATTTCGTTAGACACGCTTGGATCTCTTTTCTAGTTGGTAGAGAATCAATTACACCTGCAATTCCGACGGAATGCGCACCCGACGCTGTCGCAAATCGCACGCACTCGTGAAAATCTTTTCCTTCAGAAATCGCGACGGCCAATGCGGATGTAAAACTATCTCCAGCGCCAGTTGTATCAACAACTTTCTCGGGTTTAAATGCCGGAATTGCTTGAATGCCATTGCCGTCATCAACTAGAGAGCCCTCGGAACCTAAGGTCATAACAATCTTTGCATCAGTCTTCAATCGCATTTGAGCAATTAGCTCTTTTGGTGAGAGCCCATGGTTGCTATCTAGCCCCAGCAAAATAGGCGCCTCTGTTCTGTTGGGAGTAATAACGTCAAACATCGACCACGACTCTGGCGGTAATTTCACCGCAGGTGCCGGATTTAGAACAATGAAAACACCTTCTTCTCGACCTATTTTTAGCGCAGCCAAGACGGCAGGGAAGGCAAGCTCCATTGAGACTACAAGTACATCTGCTTTTGCAATGTGCGAGCGGAAATTTTCAACGTCTTTTGGAGTTAATTCATCGAGAGCGCCAGCTGCAACAATGATTCTGTTTTCGCCATCGGAATCCACTAAAATGAAACCAACCATTGTGTGGTTTTTTCCGGTTACTACACACGAATCATTAACGCCTTCGGCTTTCCATAGTGCGCGCGCGGCCAACCCAAAATCATCAGGGCCGATAGCGGTTAAAAAACTAACATCTGCGCCAAGTCTTGCTGCGCCAATTGCTTGATTAGATCCTTTTCCGCCAGGTCCGGAATCGTATGACCCACCCATTAAAGTTTCACCGGCTACTGGAAACTTTGGCAAGCGCATAGTCATACCAACACCGTAACTTCCGACCACTGCAATTTTCATTTGACTCCTAGATTCTCAATAAGATCGTGGTAACGGTACTGCGCCTGTAAGCCAAAATCAATCTGCAAAACCAGAGTCTATATATTCTGGCTCTCTTAAAACTGCCTCGTCTAATCTGATGCTTAAATTGAACTATAAAAGCTGGGCTTGCATCAAACCATCAAAGTTAAATCGGAACTTAAAACACTTTCTATTATTGTGTACTTGAAACTCACCTATTGAAATCTCTTCACATTTGACAGTGCAACTCTCATTCCAAGTTGATAGATCTTGTGTAAAAGTCAGTTTTGATTTACTCCATTGAGGGCTTTTGGGCTTTCCGTAAAGCTTGACAGTCGGCGAATCTGTAAATTGGTTCTCACTTGTTAAAACATTGTAAACATAGATCATGTGATCACAATCAAAAGTATTTTCCCAATAGGCGGTAAGTAATTCTGCTGTATTAGAAAGAGCAACCTGCTTGAAGAGCGTTTTAGATTGTGCATATGAAATCTTCTTGGGATCTATTCCCTCTGGTATGAGATGGGGCAAGTGCGCCCAAAAAGAGAGATCACTCGGCTGGCCAATTTTCTGAGGAGCAACCTTTCCGGCACCTTGCATACTTGATTTAACAGATAGCGTTTTGCCGCCTTCAAGTGAAAAATCGATTGGGTTTCCTCGCTCGGCTGTGTGGCTAATTGGTCGCGGAATACGACTGATCGCATCACCCAACGCCGGGGAGATATGTTGTATAAGTTCGACTCGACCTCGCCGGCGGTATTTATCAGCAATTGCAACTCCAGTTAAATCTCCAATTGCAATTTCGGTAGAAATTCCTACTTGTTCCGTCTTATATTTTGTTAACAAATTTGCTCAATCTCCTCCAGGATGCCAGTAAAGCCCGCCAAGCTCCCGTAGACCAGAGCGCCCAGAGAACCAATAAAGGTTGGAAGAGCAATCGGATAAATCGAGCGCGATCACTATCTAATCCAAAGGCATCGATCTTATTTATATACTGCGAGATGTTGCCGGGGAAAATTGCGACAAAGAAAAGCGCCGTCGCGATTCCAACCGCAGCGCGTCTTTGCAGAGAAGTGAGCAACAAGCCAAGAGTTATTTCGACAACACCCGATGCGAGTACAACGAAATCTGCAGAAAGCGGGAGCCAGTTGGGCACTTGCGCTTGGAATTCAAGGCGACTAGTTGTTAAGTGCAAAATTCCTGTATAGATAAGTGCAGCACCTAAAAGAACCTGGGTGGCAATTCTTACCCGCTGCATAAATTAACTAGTTGTTTTTTACAAATTCAGCGGCGTGAGGGAAACCATTGGCCTCAAGCTTTTCGGCTAATTCCGCCTTAACTGCCTTGACCACTTTATGTGTTCCATCGCAATTCTTCTCTTCATCTCTGGTGTAAGTACAGGTACAAGCTCCCATGAAATATCTCTTTTCTTCGTAAGTTAGTCACAATCTTATATCAAGGTGATCTTTTTGTCGGTTTCTAATTAGTTACCGCTGCGCGACCAGATTCCAATCGGGCAATCGGTACTCGGTATGGTGAACAAGAGACATAGTCCAGGCCTAGTTCGTGGAAGAAGTGAATACTCCGCGGGTCTCCACCATGTTCACCACAGATTCCTAATTTGAAATCGCTCCGCACTTCGCGAGACAGATCAACGGCTTTGCGAACCAAGATTCCAACCCCGGCTTCATCCAATGATTCAAAGGGATTAAAAGGGAGAAGCTCCAAGTCGAGATAACGAGGTAAGAAAGTCGATTCCACATCATCTCGGCTAAATGCCCAAGTTAATTGAGTTAAATCATTAGTTCCAAAAGAAAAGAAATCTGCGTGCACGCCTAAGCGATCTGCGGTGATTGCAGCACGTGGAGTTTCAATCATTGTGCCAATTGGAATATCTATCTCTTGATTGGTGCCTTTAAATGTTTGTGCAATCTCTTCCTCTAAGGTCTCGCGCAAATATAAGAGCTCGCGTTGTGTTGAAACGAGTGGAATCATCACTTCTGGACGTGGATCGTGACCTAACTTTCTAACTTCAAGGCAAGCGTGAACCATTGCACGCACCTGCATTTTGTAGAGTTCTGGGATCAAAATTCCAAGGCGCACACCGCGCAACCCCAACATCGGATTCGATTCGTGTAAACGTCGAACGGCGGAGAATAAAGCTTTATCTCTTGCTGGTATCTCTTCTCCAAGTGCTTCGCACCGTGCCATTTGAGAACTTAGATCAACAAGTGAAGGAAGGAACTCGTGTAACGGAGGATCCAGCAAGCGAATCGTCACTGGAAGTCCAGACATTGCCATCATGATTCCCACGAAATCTGCGCGCTGTAGTGGCTCCATCTCGGCAATAACTCCACGTTGCACATCTTCATTTTCGGCGAGTACCAAGCGTTCTACGTAAGAACGGCGCTCCCCCAAGAACATATGTTCAGTGCGGCAGAGACCAACGCCTTCTGCTCCCAAGATTCGTGCGCGAATTGCATCCTCGGGAGTATCCGCATTCGTGTGCACGCGCAATTTGCGCCGTAAATCTGCGTGCGTCAATATCGTGTGAACAGCTTTGACAAGAGGTGATGCCTGATCGCTCTCAGCAGAAACTCGTCCTTCTAAATATGAAGTTACAGATGATGCCACTACCGGGACCGCACCAAGATAAACAATTCCAGTTGTGCCATCAATGGAAATGATGTCGCCTTCATAAACTGTGTGGCTGCCAATGGTAAATAAATTTGCGCGCTCATCTACTGATATTGAATCTGTGCCACAGATCGCGGTCTTACCCATGCCACGTGCAACAACGGCTGCGTGTGAAGTTTTGCCACCGCGGCTTGTCAAGATTCCCTCTGCAGCCACCATTCCGACTAGATCATCTGGGCTTGTTTCGCGCCGAACTAAAATTACCTTCTTACCTGCTTTGCTCATATCAAATGCGCGCTTGGAATCGAAAACTGCTTCACCAACTGCAGCACCCGGTGACGCCGGAATACCGCGCGCGATTTCAACGAGCGTTCCTCTGATATCAAATTGCGGAAACATCAGTGCCGCTAATTGATCACCGCTGGTGCGAGCAAGGGCTTCATCCATGGTGATGGTTCCCTCTTCGACAAATTGCAGCGCGATGCGAAACGCAGCTTCAGCTGTGCGCTTTCCAACTCGAGTTTGCAGGATATACAACTTGCCACGTTCAATTGTAAATTCGATATCACAAAGATCTCTGTAATGTGATTCCAGCATCACCATGATCTTTTCTAGCTCGCTATGCACCTTGGGTTCAAGTGCGCCAAATTCATCTAGCGACATCGGCGTGCGAATACCCGCAACTACATCTTCACCTTGTGCTTTCTGCAGGTAGTCTCCGTAAGATCCGATTTCGCCATTGGACGGGTTGCGGGTAAAGGCAACGCCAGTTCCGGAATCATCACTGAGGTTTCCAAAAACCATTGATTGAATATTGACCGCAGTTCCCAAATCAGATGGAATTCGCTCGCGTCTGCGGTACAGAGTTGCTCGTTCAGAGTTCCAAGATCTAAAGACTGCTTCTATCGAGTCAATTAAATGTTCACGTGGATCAGTTGGGAAATCTTTTCCAGTTGCCGCTTCAATTACCTTAATGAAACCATCAGCTAGCGCCTTTAGCCCTTCAACTTCTAACTCCTGCAAGTTTGTATTTCCGTGCGCAGATAAGATTCGCTCTTGAACTTTATGAAACTCTTCGCCATCGACATCACAGACAATTTTGCCGTACATCTCAATAAAACGACGATACGAATCCCACGCAAAACGAGCATTGCCAGAAGTATCAGACATTGACTGTGCAACCTCTGCAGTTATTCCTACATTCAGAACTGTCTCCATCATGCCGGGCATTGAAAACTTTGCACCAGATCGCACAGATACAAGGAGTGGATTTTTAACACCACCAAAGGTTTTGCCTAACTCTTTTTCTAGCGCAGAAAGTGAATCGTTAATCTCTTTACGAAGGCCTTCTGGAAATTGACCGCTCTTTAAATATTCACGACAGGCCGTTGTTGCAATTGTAAATCCCGGTGGAACAGGCAGACCGATGCGCACCATTTCGGCTAGGTTGGCACCTTTGCCACCTAACAAATCTTTTTGAGACATGTCTCCGAAAGTAAATGGGTAAATATGTTGTTGTGTCACAACTATGCCTTCCCGTGAATTATCAGATATCAAGAGATTTAGTTACAGAGCAAATCTACTTCTTGCTTCAGATGCATGGGGGAAATTACTTAATGTTCTCTGTTTTGATTCTTTTGCAGGAAATGGCTACCTGATTCACTGCTTGTTTCTGTTCCAACAAATTCTTAGCTATTGATGCTCATCTTTATGTGGAGCAGGTTTTCTGATGCCTGGACGCTTGCCATCGATTCGAAATGGCAATCCGGGAATTTTCTTCACTTTAGAAGTAGGGTCGGGATAGTCAACGAGAATATCTAGCGCTGCTGCCTGAGGGTCATTTAACAAATCCTCGGGCAAGGCAAGGTGATCTGCAGGTACGCCACTTGCCGCCAATAGTTCAACCCAATCTTTAGAGCTCTTCCCAGCAAGGACAAGCTCAATCTCAGCCTCTAACTCGGTGTTATTTTTCACCCGATCAACATTCTCTTTAAACTTCTCGTTTTCAATTAAATCTTCACGGTTGATCACCTTGCACAGGCGCGCAAAGATGACATTGTTTCCGACGCCGATCATTATTTTGCCATCGCCAGTTTTGAATAACCCATAAGGAGCAAATGCCGGATGACCGCTTCCAGAACGAATCGAAGGCGCGTTGGTTACTTGAAAAGCAGAAAGGTGATAGCTAACCCAAGAGACTCCAGTCTCATAAAGCGAAGTTTCAATTACGCTACCAAGCCCAGTATTGGTTCGCTTGATAAGCGCTGCAAGAATTCCAAGTGCTAGCCAAGTACCGCCACCGACATCTAGTACAGAGACGCCAACACGAACTGGTTCACCACTTCGCTCACCTGTTACTTGCATGATTCCAGTTCTCGCTTGGACGGTTGCGTCATATCCAGGAAAGTGTCTAGACGGCCCTTCAGATCCATACGAGGAGAGATTTCCGATAATTAGCCCTGGTCGCTTGGCCATTAGCTCATCTGGCGTCAGGTGGTACTCGGCTAATTTCTCAGGAAGGAAGTTTGTTAACAAAACATCTGCAGTATCCAGCAAATCATCCAGGAGCAAACGTCCTGATTCAGATTTCAAATCAATTGTGATCGCCGATTTATTTCGATTTACGACATGAAAGTAAGCCGACCGGTCGCCTTCTATCGGGGACATAGTTCTTGCCGCATCGGCAGCCGGGGTTTCGATCTTGATAACTCGCGCGCCAAGATCGCCCAGGATTGCCCCGCCAAATGGTCCAGCAATATTTGATGTTGCATCAAGAACTGTTATCCCTGCCAGAGGCAGATCCGACGATGCCCGATCTTTGCTCACTAATCACTCGCTCTCACATTTTGAAATTACAGCTATAAGCGTTGACTTGCTCCTGCTGCGCCCATACTATAGCAATCGTTTCCAATAGTGATTTCTAGTAACTTTTAGAGGGGGCACAATGCCAGCAATGCGCGTTAGACAAGCAATCGCAACAGCCATCGCTGATGAGATGCGCACCGATCCAACGGTAATCGTCTTCGGTGAAGATATAGCAGCAGCTGAGGGACCATTTAAAACCACCGAAGGTCTATTGGAAGAGTTTGGGCCAGTTCGCGTGCGTGATACACCTATCTCTGAAATGGCATTTACTGGAGCTGCAGTTGGTGCCGCCACAATGGGCATGAAACCTGTTATTGAAATTATGTTTATAGAATTTCTCGGCGTAGCACTTGATCAACTCGTTACCGAAGGCGCGAAGATGCGTTACCTAAGTAATGGACAACTCTCCGTTCCAATGGTGGTTCGAGCATCTGTCGGAGGCGGACTTGGTTTCGGTGGACAACATTCACAAACTCTTGAAAACTGGGTAGCTGCCACACCCGGACTTAAAGTTCTCGCTCCAAGTGATGCACAGAGTGCTTACAGTCTGTTGCGCGCTGCGATTCAGGATCCAGACCCAGTGATGTTCTTAGAGTCAAGAGTTACTTATGCAGAGCGCGGTGAAGTTGATACAAATCTTAAAATGGAGATCGGCAAAGCCAGAGTAGTAAAGCCAGGTAAAGATCTCACCATTGTTGCCCTTGGACAGATGACAAATGTCGCGCGTCAAGCTGCTGCAACCAGCGGTATAGATATTGAAATTATTGACCTCTGCACCATCGTTCCTTGGGATAAGAAAACGGTATTGGAATCAGTGAAGAAAACTGGTCGCCTAGTCGTTGTTGAAGAGCAACCAGAAAGTGGTGGTTGGGGATCTGAAGTTGTTGCAGCGGTGGTCGCTGAGTTATTCGCAGACCTCAAAACAGTTCCAATTAGAATCACCTGCCCAAATGTCCCAGTCCCTTACAACGGTGGCCTGGAAGCGCGCTTCCTACCAAATCCAGTTGAAGTTAATTATCAGATTGATCAATTGATGGCCACAGGCAAAGCGCCGCAGCCTTGGTGGACACGGGAGGGTTTCTAAAAATGAGTAAAGGTCTAGAGCGACGTAAAGCGATTCTTAGCGATCCAGTTGCACAGTTTGAGCGTGCAGTTGAGATCCGAGAATTTGAAAATCAAATTAATGCTCTCTTCGCATCAGGAACTATTAGAGGCACAACTCACCTTTGTCTCGGTCAAGAAGCTTTAGTAATCGGTATGGCGAGCGTGCTACGCACTGATGATCCAGTTTCTGCAACATACCGAAGTCACGGAATTGCCCTCGCACTTGGTATAACGCCCGAGTCTGCAATGGGCGAAATTATGGGTAAAGCGATTGGATGCTGCGGAGGTCTTGGTGGCTCGATGCACCTCTGCGATATTGAGTTAGGGCTACTTCCAACTTCTGCAATTATCGGTGGTGGCATGCCCATCGCTGCTGGCGCTGCACTTGCATTCCAGATTCAAGGAAATGATCGAGTTGCAGTTGCTCTCTTCGGAGATGGCGCCACAAACATCGGCGCATTCCACGAAACTTTAAACCTTGCAGCAATCTGGAAATTGCCGGTTGTCTTTATCTGCGATAACAATGTTTACGCAGAATACAGCCGTATAAATCTGACAACACCGATTGAAGATTTGCATATTCGCGCCGAGAGTTATGCGATGCCACATTTCGCACTTGACGGAATGGATATCGATGCAGTGCGTGAAGGAGTTCAATCTGCAGTTGATCGCGCACGATCTGGTGGCGGACCTACCCTTATCGAAGCGAAGACTTACCGCTTTGCGGGCCACTCCCGTGCAGATCAAGCACTTTATCGCCCAGAAGGTGAACTCGACTCCTGGAAATCACGCGATCCACTACTTCTATTAGAAGAGCGGGTTAAGAAGTCCGGGAAGATGACTGAGAGCGAAATCGCTGAAATGAAAGTTCGTATAGCGAAAGAGATTGAGGCTACCGTCGCCTTATGTCAGGCAGCCCCCGAACCTACAACCAAGACAATGTTTGAAAACATCTGGAGCAGAAAGGTTAGTCAATAAATGAGTATCGAAATCACCATGCCGCGCGTTGCCGAAACTGTTGATTCGGTTTACCTGGTCTCATGGCTTAAAGCTGTAGGCGATACGGTCAACGAAGGTGAAGATTTGCTGGAAGTTGAAACCGATAAAGCACAGTTAACAGTTCCGTCTCCTGCTTCAGGAAAGATTACTGAGTTGAGATTTGCTATAGATGCAGAGATAAACACTGGCGAAGTTATCGCCGTTCTAGAATAGTAGGTTTAGAAGTGTCAAAAATTGAACGAATTGAGACGATTCCACTAAGAGTTCCTCTTAAGCACATCTATAAGGGTTCTTACTACAAGATGCGAAATCGTTGCACCATCATCACCAGAATCCATACATCTGATGGAGTAATTGGCCAAAGTTACAACGCTGATACTGATGAAGAGCAAGATATTATTCTGGGAATTATCCATGATGAGATTGCGCCGCTAGTCACCGGAATGGATATCCGCCAGGTTGAAAAGATCTGGCATGCAATGATCCCAGTAACTCTTGATCAACTTCGCAATCGCGCTATGCCAATGCAGGCAATTGCGTGTGTCGACAGCGCTGTCTGGGATGGCTTTGGCAAGATCGCCGGTCAACCGCTTTGGCGCCTCTGGGGCGGATATCGTGATCGAATTCCAATGATTGGTATTGGTGGTTACTACGGTTCGAGTGAAGCAGATCTAGAACGAGAGTTAGCATTCTTTAAAGATGAAATTGGCATGGTTGGTATGAAGTTTAAAATCGGCGCCAAGCCACCAGAGGAAGATGCAGCTCGATTAAAACTTGCTAAATCAATTGTTGGCGATGACTTCCTTTTTGTTGTAGATGCAAATCAGGGTTACACCGTTGCCGAAGCGCTTAACTTTCTCTCGCTTATCGAAGGCGAAGTTAAGTTACGTTGGTTTGAAGAACCAACACGCTGGCACGCTGATTGGCGCGGCCTTAAGGATGTAAGACTTCGTGGAAATGTAAATGTCGCCGCCGGTCAAAGTGAGATCCACAGAGTCGGCATGCGCGAGATGATGCTTAATGGCGCTATAGATGTCTGTAATTTTGATGCATCTTGGGGCGGCGGTCCTACTGAGTGGCGACGGATTGCAGCGCTGGCACTTGCCTTTGAAGTTCAACTCGGCCATCACGAAGAAGCTCAAGTGGCATCTCATTTACTTGCATCGGTTCCTCACGGAACTTATGTCGAATCCTTCTCGCCGACTAGAGATCCGATCTTCTGGGAAATTCTTGATAATCGTCCAAAGTTGGTCAACGGAGATTTCATTCTTCCAACTGAACCAGGCTTTGGCTGGAAGCTGAATGAAGATTTTATTGCGCAATACCGCGTTGATAAAAATTAGCGTTCTCTAGTTCGATCAGAATTCTGTAGGAGGCGAAATGGCTTCGGTTGCGATTTACGGCGCTGGCCAACTTGGCCAAGCAGTTGCAGCCGGTTTACGCACGCGAGGAATCCACCGCGTCGCAGGACCTTTTCCCCGTGAAGATCGCGAGTTAGCTCTCAACTCCGGAGCTGATGTAGTTCTCATTGCTACAACTACTCTCTTTAAAGATGTTGCTGATTACATCAGAGATGCGGTCAACGCTGGTTCCAATGTTTTGGTCTCTGCAGAAGAATGTGCCTATCCGTGGGCAGTTGATAAGAAGTTGGCAGATGAACTTCATGAATTAGCTAAAGCCAAGCGAGTCAGTATTGCCGGTGCAGGTGTTAACCCAGGGCTAATCTTTGATTCCTTGGTTGCGACCCTACTTGGACCAACTCCTTCGGGATTTAACGGTGATGGATCACCAAAAACGACAGTGGCGGTACGACGAACAGTAAATATCTCTGGTTTTGGTGCGACAGTTCTGCGACGAATCGGTGTCGGTGTCACCGAGAAAGAATTTAAAGAGAAAGTCGAGCGGGGCGAGATCCTGGGGCACGCAGGCTTTCCGCAATCGATGAACGTGGTCGCTGATGCGCTCGGATTGGAAATTGAGCGAATCGATAAGGAGTTACTTCCAGTTGTTGCAGAACGCTCGATTGACCTACCCCAGAAATTCGTTATTGAACCAGGTTATAGCGCTGGAGTTAACCAGACATATACCGCAATCGTTAAAGGTAAGCCTTGGTTCTCATCGCACTTCTTTGGTCATGTTGATCTCCCTGGAATTCAGAAAGTCGCTAAAGATGAGATTGAGATCAGCATCGATCAAAAGATTCATCAAACTATCTCGCTTAACCCAGGAATCGGTGCGCAGATGGGCTCACAAAATATGGTGATCAACTCAATCGAAAGAATTATCCAGGCGCAACCAGGCTGGGTAACCGTTGCCGAGATTGCACCAGCACTTGCTCGAGGCAGTCAAAGTTTTTCTAGAAAGTAAATGAAGTAAAATTAACCAAATAAAAGGAGCAACTCATGTCTTCTGATAGCGATCTATCTATAGGTAGAGGACTTGAAGGAAAACGGATAATTGTTACTGGTGCAAGTAGCGGTATAGGAAAAGCAACAGCACTTCTGCTCGAGCGAGTCGGCGCTTCGGTGATTGCCGTTGGTCTCGATAAGGGAAGGCTCTCTGAACTGGAGGGCGAATTCTCAGATCCATCGCGCCATCTTATTCTCTCCGTTGATTTATCCGGTGAACACTGCGCCAAAGAGATAATGGAGCAAACGATTAATCGCTTTAGTGGAGTCGATGCGGTGATATTGGCTGGGGCAACTTTGAAAAGGAAAGATCTTAAAGATGTCACTGTTGAAGATTGGGATAATCAATTTGATACAAATCTGCGCTCCACTTTCTTAATTGCGCGAGCAGTGGCCGAACATCTGGAGGAGAATAAGCGCGCTGGTTCAATTCTTACCTTCACCTCACCTTCATGGTCAACCGGTTCATTCTTTGGCGCAGATGCTTACGCCGCTTCTAAAGCGGGCGTCGTTGCTTTCTCAAGAGGACTTGCAAAACAATTAGGAACTTTTGGAATCCGCGTAAATACGATCTCCCCCGGCCAGATCGATACTCCAATGCAGCATCGAGATAACACTGCACAGAACGTGCAAGCCATTATTGATGCTTGTCCGCTAAAGAGAATTGGTCAACCAGAAGAAATCGCATCAGTTGCAGTCTTTGTTACCTCAGATCATGGATCCTTTATTACCGGCGCGACACTCAACGTCAGCGGTGGTGTTCACATCTACTAATTACCTGAAAATCAATAACTTTTCCAGTAGATAACAAGTAGAAAAATCATTGACTTTAGTATTTGCTATTTATAGATTAGCCATTCCAAGGGATCAAACGAAAGTAGGTTTCCCGATGACCGCTCTAAGAGTTGGCGCTGCTTCAATAAATATAAGTCCGCCGTTAGGTTTAAGAAAAGGTGGATTTAGACTCTTTGGTGAGCCAATATATTCGATTGATGCTGAGATCGAACTGGGTGTTGCAGTTCTGCAATCTAAAGGTGTGACGATTGCAATAATCGGTTGTGACCTCAGCAGTGCAACAACAGAAGAAGCAAATGAATTTAGAGATACTGTTGCAGATATTTTAAAGATAGCCCGTGCCAGTGTTCTCTTTAATGTAAGCCACAATCACAGCGCTCCTGCTCTGAAGCGAAATTATGGTAGTCCTAGCAATGAAGATGAATTTGAAGATATAAGTCGCTATCAAAATGGCGTGATCGACAAGTTAGCCCAGTGCACTCGCTCAGCGCTAGCAAGTATGGTAGATGCCAGAATGGCGCATGCTTGGGGTGCAGCTGATCTCAATATTTATCGCAGAGAGTGGAATAACGGACAAGATATTCTCGGAGAAGTTATCGATCACCGAGTAGATGACAGCGTCGGTGTAATTAGATTTGATGACTTAAACGGAAAAGCTATTCTCACCCTGTTTAGATACTCCTGCCACCCAGTAGTAAATGGTGCGGTATCAACTACTTTATCTGCTGATTTTCCAGGACCAGCACGTCAATTAGTTGAGGAGAAGGTTGGCGGAATCGGTATTTTCCTACAAGGTTGCGGCGGAAATCTCAATCCAAAGATAGGAATTGGATACGAGAAAGATTGCAGCGAATCTGTTTATAGAGTTGGTACAGCACTTGGTGCTGAAGTTGTGAGAATTGCACTTGGGCTCAATACCCACCGCTTCCAGGGCGATCGAACTACGGTAAATAATGTGCCGAACGTTCTCTTCAAGCCTTGGAATAATCGAACTGATCATCCAGAAGTAACACTTGCCGGCGCCGAGGAAATCGTCAAATTTAGATACTCGCCATTACCTGATGAGAGTTATCTACGAAGCCAGGAAGAGTATTGGCGAAAAGAGATTGCAGATCGCACTGCACGCGGTGCTCTCTCTTGGGAGATCCGTTCGGCTAAGACAACTTATGCGTGGGTTCAAATGACCATAAGTAGATTGAGTGATCCAAATCCGACAGATGATTTCATTGCACACGCGCTAAGAATCGGTGATGTAGCGCTGGTGGGACTCGGCGTCGAAGCATTCTTTGAGACAGGCGAGGAGATCCAAGCAAAATCTCCAATGCCGCAAACGTTCGTACTTGGATACACCAACGGATCAATTATGTATTTACCAAGAAAAGAAGATTACCCACCGGGCGGCTGGAAGACTCCAAATAAACATGCGCTGCCTGATCTATTGCCTCAGGTTTACTGTCAACCAGCTCTCTGGCATCCTGATTCAGAGCAGGAAGCGGTTGCTGCAGCGCTTCGCGCACTTGGTCGAGTAGCGAGTGCTTAACTATTTACTGCAAATAATTGATTAAGTAGCGCAATCGATTCAGCAGCGATCATCTCCCCTGCTTCGGGTGCAAATGGCGCTGGATGCCCATAACCTCTTTGTGCAACTGCTGGTTCATAACCACCGTAAGGATATTCAGCGCGGGTAGAGATATAACCTAATACCCCTTGGCAATATCCCGCAAAGATAGTGGCTTTAAATGGTGAAGCTTTTCTTACTTCATAGCCAATCTCTGTAAACAATTCACCGGGAGATCCCACGACTGCGACATCTCCCAATCGTGCAACCCAGATTTCTCCTTCAACAAAAGTTGGTAGCGAAGTTGTTGCCGATAATTTAATAAATTTCTCAAGCCAAGCGATGTGATAACCGATCGGATTTAAGATATCGCGGCCAGCTCCAGCGGCTTTTTTGCTCTCAAAATCAATTCTTTTTGCCGCTAATTCATCTTCCATCTCACTCAGGGTCATCGCTGGATTTAATGGCAGTTGGAGAACTTTTCTAATCGATGCAATTGGTTGGGAAGGTTGTGGTGACTTAACTCTTTTGCGATAAAGAGCGATAGGAGTTACTGAACCATATGCAATTCTTTCGATTTCCATTTCTCTAGGTTCTGCATCAACCACCGCATGTACCGCCTCAATACCCAGGCGCTTACCCATGAGAACTTCTGGACCAGGCTGATCAAAGAAAGCTTCGAGTGGAAGAACATTGCCGGCTGCTCCTTGTAGAAAGAGGCAGATGCCGCCGCGGATTAACTCAACTTGATTACGAAGAGGGCCGATAAAGTCACTGCCACTGTATGGAACTTCACCCCCGAGTGAGACTGGATGGCAACCAAACCCGACAAGGGTCGCAATCGCATCTCCGGTGTGGCCGTCAATGCGAATTGTCGGCACTTCTTCATCGATGAAATTCTCTTTATTCCAGCCGAGAATCGTTCTGCCATCTTTGGTGCGCTCTCTGCGATTAACTGCGAGTCCTGGCGCTATACCAGTGCCACCAGAAATTCGAGCTGGCTTCATTCGAGCCATCGCTTTAACTACTGCGCTTGCATAATCAAAAGGCAATCTCTCAAAATATGCGATTTCTCCTGGTGTTAGCTCTGCAAATTCCCCATGCAGCTTCTCCTTATGCTCCCGAGGCCAGAGACCACCATGAGAGTGGCTAACATTTAAAAGAATTGAGTCGTACTTAATGCCAGCGGCAATTGCGATAGTGGATCTGATGCGATCTGCAAAGTAAGGATCGATATTTGCTAGATCTGCTGTAAGGATCGCTAATTGAGTAGTGCGATTGCTGATTACAACAGCGCGAACCTGACACTCATCGAGTGAATCACGAACGGCAAATGCGCGGCGAACAAAACCTTGCGGATCAGCAGGCAACGGAGGGTCGATATTTACAACGGCTGCTCCTGCGAGAAGTTCTGCCATGAGACACCTTTGCTGATCGGTTGGGTAATTGGAAAGGTTTCCAGTAGTGTAAATCATGCAATTTGCAGCGGTCAATGGCTGGAGAGAAGGTTGTCAGATGGATGGAAATCTTCGTCGATCACTGCTCGCTGTGCCTGCAAGTTCTACAAAGATGATTGAAAAATCCAAAGGGCTCGCCTGTGATCAGATTCTATTTGATTTAGAGGATGCGGTATCTCCTGCTGAGAAAGGCAGCGCACGAGCAAATTTGATTGCTCTCTTTGCCTCACAACCAACTTTTCGAGCTCGCTATATTTCAATCAGAATTAACGCTGCAAATTCTCTGTACTTTAAAGATGATCTTGCCGCGCTAAAACAAATTCCACCTGGTGCCCTCTTCTCACTTGTTCTGCCCAAAGTAGAAAGTGCCAAAGAAATTGACTCGCTCGGAGCTTCCTACTTAATTGATGCTCAAATTGAGAGCGCAGCAGGTCTAAGCAACGCTGAAACTATTGCCGCGCATCCGCGCCTAATCTCACTCTCGTACGGTCCACTGGATTTTGCAGCAGATCTCGGCGCATCGCTTGATGCGCTAACCGAGAGCGACCTTGAGGAATTCACGCTCTATCCGCTAATGAAAATCTTGGTCGCCGCTCGCGCAAATGGAAAACTAGCTTTTGATGGCCCTGAGGTTGATATCCGTGACTCTGAGAAATTTACCAAGGGCGCTAAGCGAGTTCGTGCACTCGGCTTTGACGGTAAGTGGGTACTGCATCCAGATCAAATTGAACTCTGTAATCAGATATTTATACCAAGTGAGACCGAGTATCAACGCGCCAGCGATCTGATTGCGAAATACGAGAGCGCACAAAGCCAGGGACTCGGTGCGATTACCGATGGCGATGTAATGATTGATGAAGCTTCACGACGAAATGCAGCAAAGATTGTTGCTCGTCGCAAAGCATTTAATTAACGCTGAGTTGTGTTACTTCTCTGTGCGGCGTGAGTTAATTCGATATTTAGCGGCATAATCTCGATCTAATTCCCAGCCGAGTCCAGGGGTATCTGTGAGCGTAATATTGCCGTTTTTCAGAGGCGGGCGATTGGCAATCAGGTTATGCCAAATCGGATCGCGATCCTTATGGAAGAACTCTAAATAAGTTCCGTGTGGAATAGATGCAAGCAAGTGCGATGCAGCTTGTGGTTCTTCGTGATGCGCCATCTTTATATCGTAGAGATGGGCAGTGGATGCAGCGCGGCGCCACTCAGTTGGTCCACCCGACCAAGATGAATCAAAGTTACAGAAATCTATTGCTCCAACTTCCATCAAATCGCGACAACCTGCAGCGGAGAACTCAGTCTGACCTGCACAGACAGATACTCCTCCGGCATATCTAACATCGCGCATCGCGCGCTTATCGTTCTGCCAGATGCATGGCTCTTCAAACCAGAGGAGGTTATCTCCCTGTACTAAATGTGAAAATTCAATTGCTTGCGGAACTGTGTAGCCCTGATTGGCGTCGACGGCAATTCTAAAATTATCTCCACCATACTTGCGCGCTTCCTTAAATCGCTTGGCATCTTCTTTAGGAGTCAAGCCACCGATTTTAAATTTCATACCAGCAAAACCTTGTTCTACAAGTGATTCGACCTCTTCTTGGATCGACATCTCGCTGTTGTAGTAACCACCAATAGTGATAACTGGAATCCAATTTCTATATCCACCCCAGAGTTTATGAAGCGGAGTTGAAAGCGAACGTGCATAAAGATCCCAAAGGGTGAGATCTATTGATGCAGTTGCAACTAGCCCTAGTCGGCGATCGCGTAAAATATCCCAAGTTGCAGGGCGGGCAATCTCCCAAAGTCTTTCAATCGCAGATCCATCTTCTCCCAGAATCTTTGGTGCAATCTCTTCATGAATTATTGAATCAATCTCGGCAAGACCGGCGTCTTCATCTCCAGCGTAAGCTTCGCCGACCAACCCACCTGCGGTAAAGATCCTCGTGATTATCGTTGACCTATGGGTCATCTTGTAATGGCTGCCTCGGTAGGTACGGACGAGCGGAACCCTGATTTGCTCAGTCTCAATTGCCGTGATTTTTAGATCCATTTGGGTCCATCTCCTTAACTCCAGTATTGCAAACGTTTCCAGTGAAGAGTACCCTGATGCCAAGACGCTGGCAAGAGTCGGTTCCTACCGAATCGGTCACTAATCGGAGGGGTTCGTTTGAGACCCAAGGATTTTTCCAGGAAATGGATGAGGGAAATTTGTTTTGCCCTCGCCTTGAAGTTGTAAGGGGAGTTTAGAAGTGGCAAGTGAGAAGTCAGAAAACTCGCGTTCGGATAAACAGCGGGTAACCATTCGCGAGGTTGCCGCGAAGGCAGAGGTCGCCCTATCAAGCGTCTCGCGCGCGTTGTCTGGCCATCCCGATGTATCTGATGAAATGCGTAAGCGAGTCAAGGAAATTGCTGATGAGTTGGGTTACGAACCAAATTTAGTTGCACAATCACTTCGCAGCGGAGTAACTCGAACAATTGGTTTTGTAGTCCGAGATATTAATAATCCGATGTTCGCACTGCTTGCTCGATCATGTGAAAATGAATTACGACGCAATGGCTATTCTATGATCCTAGTTAATTCTGATGGAAGCATCGAAAATGAAAACCGAAACTTCTCACTTCTTCGCAGAAGAAGAGTAGATGGCATAATTGCATCACTTGTTTCTGAAGACTCACCTTATTTGATAAAGAATTTAGATAGTCCGCGTAGTCCCATAGTTTTACTTGATCGTGAAGTTAAGGGCATAAATGCGAGTGCAGTTCTTGCCGATCACGCTGCCGGAGTGCATGAAGCAGTCACACACTTAATCAAAGCCGGTCATCGTGAAATTGCTTTTATTACTGGTTCGAATAATGTTTATCCAACCCGCAATAGATTGCAAGGATTTACAAAAGCATTCGAGGATGCCAAACTAAAATTGCAACCCGATCTAATGGCGATTGGTGGTTTTGATGCTGAATATGCACTCTCGCATGCGCGCATCTTGCTACACAGAAACCCCGCTCCTACTGCAATCCTTGCTGGAGGTCACGGTGCACTAATGGGAGTCAGCAGGGCGCTGAAAGAGAAAAAAATTACGATGGGTAAAGAGATCGCCTTCATCGCACTCGATCAACTCCCTTATTTGGAAGTCTTTTCTGACAATATCTCTACGGTTTACCGCGATACCGAGGCGATCGGTCGCGAAGCGGCTCGATTGATTCTAGAAGGAATTGATGGAGAAAAACCGCGAGTAAGTTTGATAGAGACTCAATTTATCGAGCGAGCGAGCTCCCAGGGCGGTTTGCAGCACGCTTAAATCTGAGTAATCCCTCTAGGAAATGGGG
Organism: Bifidobacterium breve; assembly: GCA_945860245.1. Classification (GTDB taxonomy): domain Bacteria; phylum Actinomycetota; class Actinomycetes; order Nanopelagicales; family Nanopelagicaceae; genus Planktophila. Next base: position 36,978 of record CAMAPO010000003.1, on the reverse strand, counting down.
CGATCAGGAGTTGATCGATGCCATCACCCGCCGTGAATGGTGGTGGAACTTCTTTACTAGTTTGTTACTCCCCGATTGTCAGTGGGCCTTTGTAGGTTTACGGGCGTGAAGAGAATTCAGATTGGGCTATCTCTGTTGGGGTTCTCGCTCTTTGCCATCTTATTGCTGCGATTTGTGCGCGTTCCTTTCGTTGACTCGGATGGTTTTATCAGTGGCACATCAGCCTTTATCGTTATGGGTTTGGTCTTTCTCTACTTTATTAAGTTATTTAAATTGCCTGCACTTACCTATTTTGGCCCACCGCGCTTTACTCCGGTATCGATTCTCGCCCTTGTGTTCGCTGTAGCCCTAGCCTTTTCGGCGATCACACACGAGGAGAACGAATTAAAGCCCTGGAAGGTTGCCATCCCTGGGATTTTATTTTTACTTTCTATCGGTTTCGGTGAGGAGATAGTCGCTCGGGGATTTCTCTACGGCGTGCTCAAAGAACGCAGCCACAAAGCGGCGATACTTGTCTCATCTCTTCTATTCGGGTTGATGCATTTAAATCTATACACGGGCAGCAATTGGGATCCGTGGGTGGCTTATTGGCATATCGCTTCAGCCTTCTGCTTTGGTTTCTTAATGTGCGCCTTGATGGTTGCAACGCAAAGTATTTGGGTACCAATACTGGCGCACGCGCTATTTGATTGGAGTGTGGTCTTTGATAAAACTCCCCCGGCGGGTAAAGATCTGCCTCCAACTTCTTACCCCTTCTGGGAAGGTATTGCTTCACCGTTTAGCGATTTCCTTTTTATATTCACGCCAGGGTTGATCATCTTCTTCTTTATGAAGCCTCGCCGAATTTGGGCGCCGCGATGGTTAAAGACCTCAGCGTTAAAGCTCGCACTGCGCTGGAAGTTAGTTGATGAAACTGAGGACAAATCTGAATTAGTTGGGCAGTATTAAGGCATGGGATTTATCGCAAACTGGAAGGCAAAGCGTGCGAATAAAGAAGCTATGGCTAATTACGATCTCCAGATAAATGATTGGCGCACTGATGTTGAAATCTTTCAAAAGATTCGAGAAGCATTTTTAATTGCCACAAAAGGTGAAGATGTAGTCAGCAATCAGACTATTCAAAAGCCAGGAGAGATAGTTCTCTGGAAGGCGCAAGGTCAATTTCACGAAGCAGGTCGCGGCGCTGGAAGTTACCAAGGATCAAGCCAAGGTTTAAGCATTCCGGTGGTTGCCGGTATTCGCTATCGCGTTGGTGCAACGCGCGGCACCTTTGTATCGGGTGATCCAATTCAAAAGTACGGCGAGGTCGGCGATGTAATCCTGACCAACCAGCGCGTTATGTTTAATGGAATGTTTAATACCAAAGAGTGGGCCTTTGCAAAGTGGAACGGTGCAGCGGCCTCTGCCGATGAGACCGACTACATATTTCACGTAAGCAATCGCCAAAAGACTTCGGGTGTTTTATTTAGCGCTCACGATGGCCGTGAGTTCAATCGTTTCTTATCCTGCGCCTTGATCGCCGCCGAATACGGCATGGATCGAGTGAATAAAGAGATAGATAAGAATGTGAAAGAACTTGAGGAGGATAAGCCAGCGATCCCGCCCCTTGAATTCAAAGCGCCCAAGGCGCTCGAGTAACTCTCCTGGGCGTTTAAATGTACGGGGCTGCCGTCATAGGATGAGCCTATGACTACCACCGTAAACCACTGGATTGATAATCAGGAATTTGTAAGTACCTCAGGTCGTACCGCACCTGTTTATGACCCAGCACTTGGCGTCGAAACAAAGCGCGTGGCTCTAGCAAATAGTGCCGAAATCAACGCAGCGATCGCCGCAGCGAAAAAGGCGTTTCCGGGTTGGTCAAAGACTTCACTTGCTGGTCGTCAACAAATTATCTTCAAATTCCGCGAATTACTAAATGCTAAAAAGGGTGAACTCGCAGAAATCATCACCAGCGAGCACGGCAAAGTCTTATCCGATGCCCTCGGCGAAATTACACGTGGTCAAGAAGTAGTTGAATTTGCAGTTGGAATGCCACAACTTATTAAAGGTTACTACTCTGAAAATGTTTCAACTGGAGTCGATGTTTACTCAACCCGCCAAGCGCTCGGTGTGGTCGGAATTATCTCTCCCTTTAACTTCCCAGCAATGGTGCCGATGTGGTTCTTCCCGATCGCAATCGCAGCTGGAAATACCGTTGTCTTAAAGCCATCTGAAAAAGATCCATCAGCATCGATTTGGATCGCCAAGCTCTGGAAAGAAGCGGGTCTGCCAGATGGCGTGTTTAACGTATTAAATGGTGATAAAGAATCAGTAGATGGATTACTGCACTCCCCTGATGTCGAAGCGATCTCATTTGTTGGCTCAACTCCAATTGCGCGCTATATCTATGAAGAGTGCGCCAAGGCTGGTAAGCGCGTGCAATCACTCGGCGGAGCTAAGAACCATATGTTGGTATTGCCTGATGCTGATCTAGAACTCGTTGCCGATTCTGCAATTAACGCCGGCTTTGGTTCTGCTGGCGAGCGTTGTATGGCGATCTCAGTTGTGGTTGCAGTTGAGCCAGTTGCAGATGCTCTAATTGAAAAGATCGTTACTCGTATGGATAAATTGCGCACTGGAGATGGTCGCCGCGGCTGCGATATGGGCCCACTTGTTACTAAAGAACACCGTGACAAAGTAGCTGGCTATATTGATCTGGCGATAAAAGATGGCGCAAAGGTGGTTGTTGATGGCCGTAACGTAAAGGCAGATGGCGAATCTGCTGGTTTCTGGCTGGGACCGACCTTGCTCGATAAGGTGCCAACTACATCGAGTGTATATAAGGACGAAATCTTTGGCCCTGTCCTTTCTATTGTGCGCGTTAAGTCATACGAAGATGGCGTCTCGCTAATTAACAACGGTGCCTTCGGTAACGGAACAGCGATCTTCACCAATGATGGTGGCGCAGCCCGTCGCTTCCAGAATGAGATTCAAGTCGGAATGATCGGCATCAACGTGCCAATTCCAGTACCTGTTGCTTACTACTCATTTGGTGGCTGGAAGCAATCACTCTTTGGCGATACCAAAGCGCACGGAGAAGAAGGCGTTCACTTCTTTACTCGTGGCAAAGCAATCACAAGTCGTTGGCTTGACCCAAGTCACGGCGGTATCAATCTTGGATTCCCACAGAATTAATTCGAATAAGAAAAAGAGAGAGCGAAACTAATTATGGCTACTCGCAAGATGAGCGTAGGACAGGCGATTATTGAATTCCTTTCGCATCAATACACCGTCGATGGCGACCACCGCGAACGCACGATCGCTGGAGTCTTCGGAATCTTTGGCCACGGCAACGTGGCAGGAATTGGTCAAGCGCTCAAACAACTCTCTATTTCCGATCCTGGGCTAATGCCATATCACCAGGCGCGCAATGAACAAGCGATGGTTCATGAATCATCTGCATATGCCCGAATGACGCGTCGCCGCTCAACATTTGCCTGCGCATCATCTGTCGGTCCTGGTGCAACAAATATGTTAACTGGCGCAGCAGTTGCCACAACAAATCGCCTGCCAGTTCTTTTATTTCCAGCCGATACCTTTGCCAGCCGCGTATCAGATCCAGTGCTGCAACAACTAGAACAACCATATGACCTATCTATTTCAGTAAATGATGCCTTTAAGCCACTCTCTAAATTCTTCGATCGCATCAATCGTCCAGAACAAATCTTTAGCTCTCTCCTTGGCGCAATGCGCGTCTTAACCGATCCTGCTGAAACTGGTGCGGTCACCATCTGTCTTCCAGAAGATGTGCAGGCAGAAACAATTGAAGTACCTGAAGAATTCTTAGCCGATCGCGAATGGCATATTCGCCGGCCACGTCCAGATATTGGCCTTTCTGCAGTTGCAGCTCGCGCGATTTCGAATTCAAAGAAACCATTTATCGTCGCCGGCGGTGGAGTTATTTACTCAGATGCGCACGATGCGCTAGCTAAATTTGTCGAAGCAACTGGAATTCCAGTTGGGGTTTCACAAGCCGGAATGGGTTCGCTGCCTTGGGATCATCCACAAATGTGTGGCTCAGTGGGTGCAACTGGAACGACGGCGGCAAACCGATTGGCTAAGGATGCTGATTTAGTCATCGGTATCGGTACTCGTTACAGCGATTTCACAACTGCATCACGCAGTATCTTCCAAAACCCTGATGTCAAATTTATCAATATAAATATCACCGCCTTTGATGCCTTCAAACATGGCAGTGCAATTCCAATAGTCGCCGATGCTCGAACCGCGCTCGAAGAGTTAAGCCAAGAGCTATCCAAATTTAAAGTAACTGCTGAATATACAAAGCAGATTTCTGATGAGAATAAGCACTGGGATGCGATCGTCGATGCTGCATTTGTTGATCAAAAATTGGTTAAGCCAAGCCAGAGTGAAATCATCGGCGCTGTTCAGGCAGCAACCGACCCACGCGATGTTTTGGTTGGCGCGGCAGGTTCACTTCCTGGTGATCTCCATAAGTTATGGCGCGTACGTGATCCCTTGGGCTATCACATGGAATATGCCTTCTCTTGCATGGGCTATGAAATAGCGGCCGGTCTTGGTGTGGCACGTGCTGATTCATCGCGCACGCCAGTTGTGATGATGGGTGATGGTTCTTATTTAATGATGCATACCGAACTCGTCACCGCAGTTGCCGAAGGCCTTAAATTTATTGTGGTGCTGGTACAAAACCATGGCTTCGCTTCAATCGGTCACCTATCTGAAGATATCGGCTCACAAAGATACGGAACCAAATATCGCTTCCGTGATGCCAAATCAAATAACCACGAATCAGGTGGCGTTCTGCCGGTAGACCTGGCGACAAATGCCGAAAGCTTGGGAATGAACGTGATCCGTATTGCCGAAAGCCCAAATGCGATCGCTGATTTATCTGCGGCGATGAAGGTTGCTAAGGCACATCCAACTGCAACTTTGATCCATATAAATAGCGACCCCTTGTTGTATGCCCCAGGTGGAGAAGCTTGGTGGGAGGTTCCGATTCCAGAAATTTCGACTCTTGAGTCGACGCAAAAGGCCTATGCAAATTATAAGGATGCGCGCAAAGTGCAGAAAAAATATCTAGGTAAAGGGGCTACAGAACGAGATTAGATATAACCAATCTCGCGGAAGGTTCGCTTAATAGATAGAGTTAATTTGTCATCTTTGGGGTCGGCCACACGGAAGAAACAAACAATTCGCTTGCCGTATTTTTTCTCTTCCGCTCCTGGATCTGGGAAGAAATAACCATAAGTTAGCGAAGGCGGCAGATCTTTCTGGCCCATCAGCGTACTAAGCGCTGCGTTATCGCAAGCCGCGCCTGCTTCTCTCTTTGCAGCATCAGAATTTAAATTCTTCGCCTTTAACTTTCCGGTGTAGAAGACTTCGTAATGATGAGCCGATGTGCAACTAGTCGAATATAGAGTTTTGTAATTTGTTTCGCTCCACTTGCTTGCTTTGGTGGGCGTCTTGTTAGCCGAGTAACAACCCAATTGAAGCTGTAGATAGAAGGTGCCTTTACTCAACGCTTGTGCCGGAAGCGTGCCTAGCGTAAAAGAAAGAGTGAGAATTAATACAACAAACTTTTTCATTTCTAAGCCTTGCCACTCCAATTAAAATCACCGGGATTAGAACCTTGCCATCTATTGGGACGTGATGGGAAGACCAACATAATGAAGTTGTAGAGCGGTATGAGCAAATACCAGCCGCGGTGATCGACATCGTGCATGCGACGAATGGCACAGGTTAGCGTTGGAATAAATAAGATCAGATTCCAAATTGAACCTAAGACATCCCCTGGCATCAGTCCATCCAACAAGGTGACTGCAAAAGAGCTGATCCAGGAAAATAGAACAAATAGCCAGAATTCTGATCGGCTTGCAGTTCCTTGGTAATCGAAGAAGCGCCCCAATGTATTAATGGGAGATTGCAAGAATGAAGGCATGAGCGCAATCATATGACCTAACCCTCAACCTTACCTTTGCATTTCTATCCTGCGACACGAGCGATTTATTTAATCTATCGCAGCCGTTGTGTTGCTTGGGCACTGCACTACTCTTTGTCTCACCCAGAAAGTACGGATTAGTTATTCGACTAATCTCTCGAGAGGAGCACAATTGTTTAAGAAATTTAAGAAGATTGCTGCAGTTACTGCTGCAGCAGGTCTACTAGGAATCGCACTAAGTGCGTGCTCAACTGCAGAAAAGGCAGCAACTGAAGCAGATTGCGGTACTGAAAAAGCATTTTGTATCGGCGTAGTAACTGACCTTGGAAAAGTTGACGATAAGTCATTTAACCAAGCTGCTTGGGAAGGCGCTGTTGCTGGAGCGGAAGCTACCGGTGGTTTTGCTAAGTATGTAGAAACAACAGACTCAAAGGATTATGCGAAGAATATTGCTCTCTTCGGAGATAAGGGTTACAACGTAATTGTTACCGTTGGATTCTTGATGGCAGAAGCAACAATTGCCGCAGCAGCTGAATATCCTGATGTTAAGTTTGTTGGCGTAGATCAATTCAACGGAACAGATGCAGCAAACGTAACTGGTCTAATCTTTGATGAAGATCGCGCTGGCTTCCTTGCAGGTTACCTCGCTGGAAACCTCACCAAGAGCGACAAAATTGGTGGCGTACTTGGTATGAAGGAAGTACCACCAGTTCGCAAGTTCGGTGAAGGTTACGAAGCAGGAATTGCTTACGCAGCCACAGAACTAGGCAAGACAATTAAGTCATCTGTTATTTATCACGCAGCTGGCGATACTGCATTCAATGATCCAGCATGGGGCGCATCAACTGCTTCTCAATTGCTAGGTCAGGGATTTGACGTGATCTTCGGTGCAGGTGGAAATACGGGTAACGGAGCAATCACAAAGGTTGCTCAGACTGCCGGTGCATTCTGTATCGGTGTAGATATTGACCAGTGGAACACAGTCCCAGAAGCTCAGCCTTGCTTGGTTACATCAGCCGAGAAGAAGCTAGTTAAGGGTGTAACCGATCTAGTTATCGCCGCTAAAGATGGAACCATCGCAGCCGGTAACTTCGTTGGTCAAGTTGGTCTATCTGACTATCACGATCTAGCAAGTTCAGTTTCACAAGAAATCCAGGATAAGGTCTCTGCAATTACTGAGAAGATCATCTCTGGTGAATTGGCAACTGGCGTAAAGCCATAACCAATATAAATACATAGAAATATGTAAATATAGGTGAGTAATTCGAATGGGTGCGCAGCAATGCGCACCCATTCGACACTCTATGGAAATTTGAGATTAGCGGCTAGAGTTGAGATATATAAAAATTTACTTTTCGAGTATTTCCCGCACTAGAAATTGGATTTCATGTCTAAGTTGATTGATGAAGTAAAAGATTCAAGGCGAAAATATGATGTTGGTTCTTGGATCGTTCCAATAATCGCGGTCCTTACCGCCATGCTCGTCGCATCAGTTTTAATGCTTATTCAAGGTCTTGACCCAATGCTGGCCTACAAATCACTTTTTACCACCGCATTTGGCTCAAGCGAAGGTATCGCTGCCACGTTAGGAAAGGCAACGCCACTAGTTTTAAGTGGACTTGCAGTAACTCTTGGTTTGCGGGCCGGGCTCTTTAATATCGGCGTTCAGGGTCAATTACTCACCGGCGCACTTGCCTCAGCGTGGGCAGGATATGCGCTCTCCAACCTGCCACCATTGGTTCATATCGCACTTGCCTTAGCATTTGGTTTCTTCTTCGGCGCGCTTGTTGGCGCAATTGCCGGTTATCTAAAAGCATTTCGTGGAGTTCACGAAGTTATCACCACGATCATGCTCAACTCGATTGTTATGGGAATCGTTGATTACTTAGCCTCAAATCCATTTAAAGAGGCTGATCAAGCGCTCACCAGGACTCCACAAATTTTGGATTCTGTGCGTCTGCCGATGTTTGGCAACTTCCCAAGTGGTTTCTTCTTAGCCGCAGCACTTGCATTTCTGATGTGGTGGATCTTGGGATTCACAACTACAGGATTTAGATTCAATACCGTAGGTCGCAATAGGTTTGCAGCTTGGTATGCCGGTATTTCATATAAGAAGACTATTTTCTTCGCAATGCTTTTCTCTGGGGGAATTGCCGGACTTGGTGGCGCTGTTGAAACTCTAGGAATCACCTACAGATTTGAACCCGCCTTTAATTTAGGTCTGGGATTTGATGGAATTACCATCGCACTCCTTGGGCGAGTGCATCCCGTCGGAATAATTCCTGGTGCCATTTTGATTGGCGGCATGCGCGCCGGCGCCGCTGATATGCAATTTGATGCCGGAGTTGCCCCCGAGCTGGTGGACCTTCTCCTTGCAATGATTCTCTTCTTCGTAACCGCACCTCTTATTTCAAGGTTCTTTAAGAACTCTGCCAACCGCTCACTTACAGGGGGTTGGGGAAATTGATTACCTTGGTTAAACGCAGAGGCTCTTATTACTTTCTAGCCGTAACGCTGGCAACTCTTTACTTATATTCGCAATCGGCAAATATAACTACCTCCGTATTTTCAATCGCAGTTACCTTCGCTATGCCCCTGGCCTTGGCGGCAATGGTTGGAATCATGTGCGAACGGACCGGAATTGTAAATATCGGTATTGAAGGCACCTTGCTCTTATCTTCATTTGTGGCTTTCTATGTTGCGATCGCCGCTAAGAGCATTCTGATCGGTTTCGTAGCCGCAATGGCCACTGGCGTTGCCATGAGTTTACTTCTAGCCCTTATGAGCGTGACTTGGAAGATGGATCAGATAATCGCCGGTACCATTTTAAATATTCTGGCTACTGGTTTGACATCATTCTTTTACATACAAGGCAACATGCTTCCAAGTATGTTTAAGCAGAAACCAATTCCAGGGTTATCAAATCTTCCATTCTTCGGCGATGTTCTCTTCAAACATGGCTTATTAATGTATCTAGGATTTGTGGTAATAATTACCCTTTACTACGGCCTATTTCACACACCTTGGGGGTTGCGCACTCGCTCAGTTGGAGAGCACCCTTCATCTGCTGATACTGCAGGCGTTTCAGTCTCACGTATGCGGTATGTGAATGTGGCCGTCGCAGGTGCAATCGGAGGACTCTGCGGTTCATATCTAGTACTCGAGCTTGTCGGTTCTTGGAACCGTGGCTTCACCGCAGGGAAAGGCTTTACCGCACTTGCGCTGATGATCTTTGGTCGATGGAATCCAATGGGTGCACTGGCAGCGGCAATGTTCTTCGGTTTAGCCCAAGCTGGTGCAAATCAATTAATGATCAATGGCACTGTAAATATCCCACCACAATTTGTTGGGATTTTGCCGTATGTAATGACAATTATTGTTTTAGCAATTTCTGCTGGAAAAGTTCGGCCACCTGCCGCTGAAGGACAACCATACGAGAAGGGACAATCGTGATGAGCGCACTTCTTGAAATAACTGGAGTCTCCAAGCAATATCCTGGCGTCCTAGCTAATGACAATATCTCCTTATCTGTAAGCGCAGGCGAAGTTGTTGCGCTACTTGGTGAAAATGGCGCAGGTAAGTCAACGCTCCTAAAGGCGGTCTTTGGACTAGTTAAGCCAGATTCAGGTGAGATAAAGATTGGTGGAGAGCCAATAATCTTTGGTGATACCGCTGGAATTATCTCGCGTGGCGTAGGAATGGTTCACCAGCATTTCCAATTGGTGCCGGTAATGACCGTTGCTGAAAATATTATCCTCGGTGATGAACCAAAGAGTGGACTCTTTATTAATATGAAGGCGGCACGCGCTGAAATCATCGCGCTCTCCACTCGATATGGCCTAGAAGTTGATCCAGATGCAGTTATTGAAGATCTGCCAGTTGGCATGCAGCAGCGCGTAGAAATTCTTAAGGCGCTACGTAAAGATGTTAAGTTGCTTATTCTTGATGAACCAACTGCGGTGCTCACTCCTCAAGAAATAGACGAGCTGCTTTCGGTTGTCCGAAACTTGGCTAAATCTGGCGTTGGCATTGTGTTAATCACCCACAAATTGCACGAAGTGATGGCAGTAGCCGATCGTGTGGTCGTGTTGCGTGGTGGAAAATTAATCGGCACTACTTCTCCTAAGGAAACTGATGAAGCAGGCCTGGCACAAATGATGGTCGGTCGCTCGGTTGTGCTGCAAGTAAATCGCACCGAAGCTAAGCGGGGTGGCGTAGTCCTAGAAGTTAAAGGGATGCAGGTCCGTGATGATCGCAAGATCTTGTCGGTTAAGGGGGTAGATCTCGCACTTCATAAAGGCGAAATTTTAGGTATTGCAGGAGTGGAAGGAAATGGCCAGCGCGAATTCGTGGAAGCGATTTGTGGGATGCGCCATCGCGAAGCTGGTGAAGTAATAATCAATGGCGTTGCAACCAAAAATATGGACCCCCATGGAGCGCACGAAGCAGGAATCTCTCATATCCCGGAAGATCGTGAAAAGCACGGATTGGTTTCAAGTTACAGCATTGCAGATAACTTAATTCTCAATCAATTTGATCAAGAGCCATTTGCCAAAGGTTGGATTCGCAATTTAGCTGAGATTTCGAAGAATGCGATTGCTATGGTAGCAAAATTTGATATCAGAACACCATCGCCCTCTAACACTGCCAGTTCACTCTCCGGTGGAAATAAGCAGAAAGTGGTTGTTGCGCGCGAATTAAGTGAGGATCTACCAGTTTTAATAGCTGCGCAGCCAACTCGTGGCGTTGATGTGGGATCTATTGAATTTATCCATAACCAATTACTATCAGCGCGCGATAGAGGCGCAGCGGTCTTGCTCGTTTCTGCTGAGCTAGATGAGATTCTCTCGCTCTCTGATCGCATCGCGGTTATGTCGGGTGGCAAAATTGTTGCAATTGTTGACTCCAAAGGCGCTGATCGCAACTACATCGGTCGCCTTATGGCCGGTCTCGACAAGTAAGGTTAATTGATGAAGATCGGCATTATTGCGGGTACCGGTTTCTACAATTTACCTGCGCTGTCAGGTTCGACCCCGCAGGTAGTTGAAACCGTTTATGGAAAAGCTTCAATTACATCTGGTAAGTGGCATGGCGTGAAGATTGCATTTCTTACTCGCCACGGTGTTGACCACAGCGTTCCACCGAGCGCAGTTAATTACCGTGCAAATATCACAGCGCTAAAGAGTGCGGGTGTGGATTTTGTAATTGCGGTAAACGTTGTTGGCGGTATAGATCCAAAGTTGCCGGCTGGTTCGCTGCAGTTACTTGATGATTTTGTAGATTTCACACACGGTCGTGCAGACACTTTCTTTGATGGAGTCCAGCCTGGCGGAGTGCAACATATCGATATGTCGCATCTTTATGATGCGCAAGTAAAGGCTGCGATGGCTAAATCAGCAAAAGATGCCGGCATAACCTTAAATTCGGGTGGCATTTACGCTGGCTTTAATGGTCCACGCTTTGAAACTCCAGCAGAAATTCGTCTAGCCGCACTATCTGGTGCAACCGTGGTCGGAATGACTGGTGTACCAGAAGTTTCACTCGCCAAAGAGGCCGGACTTCGTTATGCCGCGATCGCGCTAGTTGTTAATCCCGCAGCTGGCATCAGCGATGCGCCAATCACAATGGAAGATATCAACGCCGCCCTGAAAGCAGCCAGCGAAAAGGTAATCACCATTATTGATGGCACCATCAAGGCCTTTGCCTAATGCTGGATTTTCTAATCAAGAACGCGCGTTATGCCGTTACTTCAAATGCAAAAGATGAAATTCTCGAAGGCGTTTCCATTGGAATTACAGATGGCAAGATTTCTTATATCGGCAGCGATTCACCCGAGGCTAAAGCAATTTATGATGCGACAGATAAGTTAATTTCTCCAGGTCTGATCAATAGCCACACTCACCTAGGGATGTCTTTACTGCGCGGCTGGGCAGAAGGCGTAAACCTGCAAGGTTTTCTAGAACGCGTTTGGGCCGCTGAAGGCGCAATTATGGATGAAGCAACTTGTGAATTAGGTACCGAACTTGGCGCTCTGGAAGCGCTGCTCTCTGGCACAACCACAACAATGGATATGTATTTAAATCCAGTTGCGACACATCGCGCAGCGGTTCGCGTGGGGCTGCGCCATATCGCAGGGCCAATCTTCTTCGATTTCCCAGGCTTAGATGGTCTGCAATGGCATCAGAGAATCGAACGAGCACACCAATGGCCAGCAGAACTTGCCAAGATTGGTGGGCCATTCATTCCAACTTACTTTATGCCACATTCGACATATACAGATTCACCTGAGAATTTAAGTGAAGTTGCAGCGATCGCCAAAGAACTTGGTGCACGTATTCACTTACACGTATCCGAAACTCAGGCCGAGAACGATGATGTGCAATCACGCTACGGCAAATCCCCAACAGAAGTCTGTCGCGATACGGGCATCTTGGATGTGCCAACTATCTTCGGGCACGGCGTTCACTTATCAGATTCAGATATGGTGATCGCAGCTAGTAAAGGAACATCCGTTGGACATTGCCCAGGAAGTAATTTAAAGCTTGGTTCAGGGCTAGCGCGCTTTAACGATATGCGTAAAGCCGGCATCACCGTGGGTCTTGGCACAGATTCCTGTTCTTCATCAAATGACTTAGATATGTTTTCGGTAATGCGTATGGCAGCCCACGTCGTAGCGCTGCGCCAATCCCCCGCAGATGTCGATTTAACTGCGATCGTGCGCGCAGCAACTATTGAGGCAGCGAAAGCTGTTGGACTCGGCGATCGCGTCGGCAGTATCGAAATCGGCAAAGAAGCAGATTTAATAGCAATTGACTTGCACGCCGCACACTTAACTCCGGTTCATGATGTAAATGCACTCCTTGTCTTTGCCGCTGGTCGCGGTGATGTCACAGATGTTTGGGTGGCTGGGGATAAAGTGGTTGCAGAGCGCACCAGCACCAAGATTGATTTAACTGATTTGATTAAGCGAGTAAACCTGCGAATAAAAGCCCTGGAACCCCTCAAATGAGCCTTACCGGCAAGAGCATTTTAATTACTGGAGCATCGGGCTTTATCGGCCAAGCCTATGTTGCGCGCTTTCTTCAACTTGGAGCAACTGTTTGTGCGCAAGTAAATACTGGAGAAATCCCTGCACACCATAATTTGACTGTCATCGCCACTGATTTATCGGTGGCTAAATCCGGTAACTCCCTTGTGCAGGAAGCGCTATCGCGCACCGGAAAGTTAGATTTTGTAATCAACAATGCCGCTAATCAAGCGATTCTCGATCCAGCACAGGCAAATCGCGCAGAAATAGAATTAATGATGCGTATAAATGTGGATGCCCCGAAAGAGATTATTGATGAATCCGCTAAATCTGGAGTGAGCGTTGTCTTAAATATTTCATCAGTTGAAGCTCTAAATCCACGTCCCGGACATGAAATATATGGCGCTAGTAAAGCAGCACTGGATGTTTTAACTCGCTCAGCGTCACGCGCGCACGCGCCAATGCGCGTGCTTGGCCTACGCCTGGGATTAATTGGTCGCCCCGGCATTGATCAGGCTTGGCCTGAAGGTGTGGCTGCTTGGAACGCGGCTTCACCGCTGGGACGTTATGCAAGTGCAGAAGAAGTCGTTGGTGTTACGGAATTTTTATTATCCGATGCCAATGCTTGGGCAACCGGAAGTACTTATGACTTCGATGGTGGCCTCGGCTCAAACTCTTGGTAGAAAAGAAAAGAGGCCAGTTACCTGGCCTCTCTCCCCATCCCTCGACTAAAAATTACTTGTAGACATCTGCCCAGTTCGTAATTTTTAAGATGTACCACTGTCCGCCTTCAACCGCTTTTGCCAAAGTGGCATCTGCTGGATCTAGGTCAGGACGAGCCTTTGCAGGAGTTGCGTGAATCTGAGCTACAAACATGTAGTAGCTAGCAGTATCAGACTTTGATGTACGCAATTCAGTTGTTACATCGATGATTCCTGAGGATTCTTCATCTTGGGTGATGAAATTAGGGCGAGTTGAATCGAAGTACTTTGAGTCGAATTGAGCAATTGTTCCTAGTTTGCCATCGCTGATGCGATAGGAAACGATACGCGCAACGTGTGCATTATTACCTGGATCCTCTTGGATCAAGACGTTTCCAAATGAATCCACTGCGATGTTATCTGGCTTAGCCATATAAATGCTTTCAGATCCATCAAGCAGCAATTCAAGAGTTGCACCACTCAACGGATTTGAAACATCATTGAAGCGAATGCGCCATAGGGCTCCTCCATCACGAGTTACCGTAGGAGTGGCTGGATTTGGCGCTGTTGCTACTGGATCTTTATTTGATTCAGTAGTTACGAAGTAGTAATCATTTGGCTTCTTTGGATCAAAGTGACCATCTTCGACGCGAGCAAATTCAATTCCCTTTGCAGCGGCTTCAATATTCTGATCTTTACCGTTTGCCTTGGTGTTAACTTCAGCAAATGTAATCGGGAAAGGCTTGTTCTTTCCGTACTTTGAGCGAATCTCATTATCATTTGCAACCATTGCATCTGCAGCTGCTGCTACAACATATGACTTTCCGTTGGTAAAGCCAGCCTTTTCATACCAAGTTCCGGTCTTTGTCTTTGTTCCGACATACATCCATTGTTGGCTATCTGTCGCTGAACCATCTTCATTGACCATAAGTGCAGTTGTCTTACCCTTATTTGGTACAGGAATCACATTCTCCCAAGCAGCTAAGCCGAGAGCTGGAAGCTGAACGAGCTGACCATTTGTTAGGTTAGTAGCAAATGCGCGTGACTCATCTCCACCTTCTTCTCCGGCAAGAAATACTGCATCGTTAACTCCGAAACCAGATTTCTTATCGAAGAATGATCCTGCAGGAGCAAGCGCTCCTGAGCAGAAACGATTTAATAGGTAAGAGTGTTGAAGAGTTCCATACGAATCCTTGACCGCGGCACCTGCAGGAGCACCTGGATTTTGACCGTGCTTGCCAGATACATAGTCATACCAAACTACATCTTTAAATAGATCAATTGCTTTTGTGACCTTCTGTGTTGTTAGATCGTAAGTCATATCGCTCAGGAATGAACCAGAAACTAAGCCACCGGCTGTTGTGCGACCAGCTGCAACTGCGTTAGTTGCGCTCCATTCGTGGTTAGTAATAATACGTAGTGAATTACCGTTCTTAATCACACCTAATCCATCTGGAATTCCAGGAACGAGGTATGAACCAACCATGTCACCGGCTGAGGCAAATGGTGTAAGCGTTGCAGATGATGCAACTGCTTCTACATATACTGGCGCTGCCGCATTTGCAGGAGCTGCCGAGATTGCTAAAAACGCAGTAGCGGTAATTACCGCTATTCCACGCTTGGTTTGAATCAATTTCACTTAATTCTCCTATTTGATTTGTGGGAAGTTCTGGGTTCGAACGAGGAGATCTAATCTTTTAATTGTGAATAGGCGGTTTTAATCAGAGAGATAGCGTGTGAATGGGTGCTTATGATTAGATAGATTTTGAGAAAAAAATTAGTATCCAAAATGAACAGAGCGCTTACTGGAGGTTAAAATCCAGAAGCGCTCTGATGCATTGGTAGCCCCGAAGGGATTCGAACCCTCGTAGCTGACTTGAGAAGCCAGAGTCCTAGGCCGCTAGACGACGGGGCCCTAGTCCATTTTTAAAGCTTTACCGCTTGTAATGCTGGGTACTGCGCTGGGGTACCAGGACTCGAACCTAGACTTACTGAACCAGAATCAGCAGGGCTGCCAATTACCCCATACCCCAAGAGAACAGGAGAAAGAATACCTCAATTTTTAAAAAAGATTTATAGGTCTATCGCCGCAGCAATTCGCGCCAATGAGGAATCTTTACCGAGCAACTCCATAGATTCAAAGAGCGGCGGCGAGATGGTGCTTCCGGTTGTTGCGATACGTACAGCACCAAATGCAATCCGCGGCTTTAACCCCATCTCTTCAATAAGTGATGCGCGAAGTGATGCTTCAATGGAATCGTGGCTCCAGGTTGTCAGCGGAGTTAACTCAGCCAATGTGCGCTTTAAAACTTCTTTGGAAGCGCTATCAGTTACCTTAGATAGAGATGCCTCTTCAACTGCGAAATCCTTCACAAATAAGAAGCGCAACATTGCCGGTACTTCATCGAGCTTAACTATGCGCTCTTGAATTAGCGGCAGCGCCTGCTTCACAAGTGCGATCTCTGAATTACTTCCGGTAATTACCTCGGCTTTAGTCAAAAATGGAAGTGACCACTTTAGAAATTCATCTAAAGTCAGCGCGCGAATTTTATCGCCGTTAATCGCTTCTAGCTTCTTCATATCAAAGCGTGCTGGTGATGAATGGACTTTATCAACGGTAAAGAGTTCGCAGATTTCCTCCATAGTGACATTTTCACGATCATCACCTGGTGACCAACCAAGAAGTGCTAAGTAGTTACAGATCGCCTCCGGCAGATAACCTTGTTCGCGATACCAAGCGATCGATACTTCACCGTTACGCTTAGAAAGTTTCGCGTTATCTTGGCCCATCACAAATGGCAGGTGGGCAAAGACTGGATAATCAGTAATTGCGACACCCATTGCTTGATAGACCCGGATCTGACGTGGAGTTGATGAGAGTAAATCTTCGCCACGCAAAACGTGTGTTACTTTCATCAAAATATCATCAACGGCAACCGCTAGCGTGTACAAAGGTGAACCATCGGCGCGAACTAATACAAAGTCAGGAACGAATTTGTGATCAAAGGTGACATCACCGCGTATTTCATCAGTAAAAGTGGTGCTGCCATCTGGCATGCGCATACGGACAACAGCTGCGCGGCCCTGTGCTTTATACGCTGTAATTTGATCTGCGGTTAAATCGCGGCAGTGCCCGTTATATCCCGGTGCTTCATTTGCTGCGCGTTGTGCTTCGCGCACCGCTTCCAACTCATCTGGTGAGCAGTAGCAGTGGTAAGCATCTTTCTGGTCTAAAAATTTTTGCGCCCAGTGTGCGTAAATATCTAAACGTTGTGATTGTAAGTAAGGGCCATTCTCGCCACCGACTTCTGGGCCCTCATCCCAGTTAAGGCCGAGCCATTTCAAAGTATCGATCGCTGCTTGGATGTATTCATCAGTTACGCGAGTTGTGTCGGTATCTTCAATACGAAATAAGAATGTGCCACCTGTGTGGCGGGCATATGCCCAATCAAAGAGGGCGGTGCGAATATTTCCGACGTGTAAATCACCAGTTGGAGATGGCGCAAAGCGTACCTTTACTTTTCTCTCACTCACGGCTTTGCACTCACCTTATTTGTTAGTTGACCCAGACCTTCTACGCCGACAACAACGTTACCGCGCGCAATTAGCGGACCAATTCCTGCTGGAGTGCCGGTAATGATCACATCCCCTGGCAGTAAAGTCATAACTTGGGAGATAAAGACAATAATTTGCGGCACACCAAAGATCATCTGATCAAGGGTTGCATCTTGGCGAATCTCATCATTTACCTTGGCAAAGATACGCTGTGTACCTGGCACAAAATCAGTCTCAATCCAAGGTCCAATTGGGCAGAAAGTATCAAAGCCTTTAGCGCGTGACCATTGACCATCGCTCTTTTGAATTTCACGACAAGTAACATCATTTGCCAAGGTGTATCCGAAAATAACTTCGTTAACTCGTTCTATCGGAACATCTTTACAGACGCGACCAATTACCACTGCCAACTCAGCTTCGTAATCAATTGTTGGTGCCATTGCTGGCCAAACAATTGTGTCTCCTGGACCAATCACTGAAGTATTTGGCTTAATAAAGATGATCGGCTCCTTAGGAACTTCCGAGCCCATCTCTTTGGCATGGTCGGCATAGTTCTTACCAACGGCAACGATCTTGCTCCGCGGAATAACTGGCGCCAATAAGCGCACCTTGGAAAGTTCTACCTTTGCCGCAGTCTTCGTAACTCCGTGATAAATCGGATCTCCAGATATTACGGTGATTGAGTTATCGTCTTCTAGAACTCCAAAGAGCGGGTCTGTACCAAGGCCGGATTCAGAGCCTGGAGTAAATCGAACGATACGCATTGGGCTATCTTACGCCCTCGTAACGCTCCCATTTGCATCGATATGAAAGATCATTGCCTGCGGAGAATTATCAGTAATCACCGTAGTCATCGCAGCTTTCTCCCCCGCAATCACCACTGCTTCGATTCCAGCAATTTGTGATGCTGCTGCAACTGCAAAAACAGCTTGAACTGCATCGAGCCTCAACGCTGGCGCAGAAATGTTTATCGCAACATATGTCCGCCCTGTCGTATCACGTAGCGCCGCCGCTTGCTTAGCGCCAGTGCGTGCAAGCGTTGAAGTTGCCAGAGTTGCTAACTTTTGATCTTCGGCATTTGAAAAAGAGTTACTCATGATCTTCTAACGTCTCATCCTGTAAGCGTTCGATAATTACGCTACTTATCTTACGACGGCGACCAACTGGACGCTCGGATGTAATTGACCAACCTAAGAGCGATATCGTGCTTCCTGCGATAGGTACGCGGCCTAGTTTCTGGGCCATTAAACCGCCGATAGTATCCACATCTTCAAAGTCGGCTTTATCGATCTCGATCTTTAACTCATCTGCTAAATCTTCGATATGAAGCGTTGCTTTAGCGCGCGCCTTATCTTCACTTAACCAAGAGAAGGCTTCAATACCATCATCAAACTCATCGGCGATCTCGCCAACGATCTCTTCAATAATATCTTCGATAGTAATAATTCCAGCAGTTCCACCATACTCATCAACGACAATTGCTAGGTGGATCTGATCGCGCTGCATCTCCTTTAAGAGTTCTGCGGCGATCTTAATTTCAGGTACGAAAACAGCAGGGCGCATATGCTGCTCTACTCTTTCGGTAGTTTCAGATTCGTGATGATCAAGTGCGCGCTTTGCCAAATCCTTTACATAAGCCAGACCAATAATGTTATCGAGATTCTCTCCAACAACCGGGATACGGGAATATCCAGAGCGCAGCGCCAATGAGAGCGCTTGGCGCAAAGATTTATCTTGCTCGATCCAGACCATATCCGTACGGTGAACCATCAACTCGCGAACTAAGGTATCTCCTAGTTCAAATACTGAGTGGATCATCTCGTGCTCATCAGATTCAACCAGCCCACGTTCGTGAGCTTGATCTACCAGATCGCGAAGTTCGGCTTCATTTGTGAATGGGCCGCTGCGAAAACCCTTACCTGGTGTAATCGCATTACCGATTGAAATTAACAGGTTGGTAACTGGCCCCAAGATAAAGGCTAAAAAGTAAGCAACTGATATTCCAGCACGTGCCCATTTATGCGGCTGTTGGCGTCCCAGCGTGCGCGGTCCGACGCCGATTACTACATATGAGAGCACCACCATTATTGCAACCGTCATCACCATCGCTTGCGCTGATGAATATTGACGTAAGAGCGCAACCGCGAGCAGTGCAGCAGCTGTAAATTCACATATCTTTCGCACCAATAGCAATACATTTAAATAACGCGAAGGTTGTTGCGAATACTTTTTCAGCAAGTGCCCGCCACGTTTGCTCTCTATCTCTTCAATAAGAACGCGTGAGATAGAGGTGAGGGCGGATTCAGATGCAGCGAGAAATCCAGCAAAGGCGATAAGAACAATAATCGTGCTGATATTAAAGGTGTTCATGCTATAAATTTCTTAATCAAGTTGTCTTGCAGGGTAAACATAGCCTTCTCTTCTGCGGCAGTGGCATGGTCGTGACCCAAGATATGGAGCAGACCATGTGCTGCCAAGATAAAGATCTCATGATCAATTGAATGTCCTGCTATTGCTGCTTGCTGGGCGGCAACAACTGGAGCTATCACTATATCGCCTAACGTCACTGCTTCATTTGCGGTTTCGGGCAGATCCATGGGGAATGAAAGTACATCGGTAGGGCCGCTCTCATCCATCCACTTAATATGTAATTCGGTCATCTCTTCGACATCGACAAAAACCAAATTAATTTCACACTCTGGATTTAACTGTAATTCAATTAGCACATTCTGAAGTAAATTGCGCACGCCGTCGGTCGGCACGAGTTCGCCAGATTTGTTGGTGATTTCAATAGTCATTTTTAATTATGAGTTACGTATATTGCGAGGAGCAGATTTTGCCTCGTCATACCTTGCATAGGCTTTCACGATATCGCCGATCAAACGGTGGCGCACCACATCTTCAGCGGTTAGTTCTAAGAAAGCGATATCGTCAATGTCGCTTAAAATATTTGTTATGACACGAAGACCAGAGTGAGCACCATTTGGTAGATCAACCTGCGTAACATCCCCGGTGATAACCATCTTGGAGCCAAATCCCAACCGAGTTAAGAACATCTTCATCTGTTCAGGCGTGGTGTTCTGTGCCTCATCTAAAATTATAAATGAATCATTAAGAGTGCGACCACGCATAAATGCCAGTGGCGCAACTTCAATAACACCAGTTTGGATTAGGCGCGGGATGGAATCAGTATCAATCATGTCGTGCAGAGCATCAAAGAGTGGGCGCAAGTAAGGATCGATCTTCTCACTTAATGTACCTGGCAAGAAACCAAGGTGCTCGCCAGCTTCAACTGCCGGACGAGTCAAGACGATGCGATTTACTTTCTTTGCCTGTAGCGCAGCAACTGCTTTCGCCATAGCTAAATAAGTCTTACCGGTACCAGCCGGACCAATACCAAAGGTAATGGTGTTATCTTCAATCGCATCGACGTAACGTTTTTGATTAGCCGTCTTGGGGCGGATCGTGCGGCCACGATTAGAGACAATATTTAGCGAAAGAACTTCTGCTGGACTCTCTGCTGGTTCTTGTCCCAACATTGCGATACTGCGGGTTACGGCATCGATGGTGAGAGTTTGTCCAGAGCGAATAACCACAACCATTTCAGCAAATAGCTTTTCTATCACCAGGCAATCAATATGTGGGCCGCGCAGAGTTATCTCGTTGCTGCGCACTGTGATATTCACACTTGGGAAAGCGGCTTCAATTACTCTTAAGTTGGCATCGCCGGCGCCGATGAGTGAGACCATCGCAATTGCAGGCGGAATGGTGATGAGAGTTCGCTCCATATAGTCAGAGATACTACTTTTAACCTGGTGGCCAAGCGAGCCCACGGCCACCTAAGAGATGCAGGTGAGCGTGAAAAACGCTCTGGCCAGCATCAGCGCCGGTATTAAAGACGGTGCGATAACCAGTTAGGCCGCGATCGGATGCGATCTGATCGGCTGCCGTGAAGAGTGCAGCGGTTATCGTGGCCGACATTTTCGCAAGGCTCGCCGCATTTTCGGTATGAATCGTTGGGATGATTAAAACGTGGGTCGGGGCTTGCGGGTTTAAATCGTTAAAGGCAACGACATTCTCGTTACGAAAGACAATGTCGGCCGGAATCACACCATCGATAATCTTGCAGAAGATGCAATCTGGATCTAACGCCATAAGTTGACTATACCTTTACCAGATTTTAAGCGCAGCGTTTACGCCCGAAAGCGCCGCCATCGCCGCGTGAGCTGAGCGAAATATAGGTCGCCCCATCAGCGCAACCTGCGCACCTGCAGATTTAAAGAGCACCAACTCTTCATCGGTGATCCCACCTTCTGGGCCGATGATTAGAAGCACTTTCTTTGCTCCTGGCTTTACAACATCAGTTAACTTTTGCGCAGCACTTTCATGAAAGATAATTGCTAAATCATAATTTGGAATTTCTGCGGCAATTTTCTTGGCATCTAAAACACCCATTACAAAAGGAATACGATGGCGGCGGGTTTGTTTACTCGCCTCACGCGCAGTCGTGGCTAATTTCTGCATCAAATCTGGTGTGCCTTTGCCGATGGAACGAGTGGCTGCCCATAATAAAATTACATCCGCCCCACCTGCAGTGCTTAATTCAATTGATTCTTTGATGCGATCCCCCTTGGTCAAAGCCTGCGCCACTGTAAATTCAACTGGCAGCGCTTCCTCAAAACCAGATGAGGTAACTCGCACAGTCATAGATTTCTTGGCGATGGCGATTACTTCAACGATCGACCATGCGCCTTGTCCGCTTGAAAGCGCTAAGCCATCACCGATTTGGGTGCGCAATACGCGAATAGCGTGCCCCGCATCATCACCGGCAAATTCATATGTGCTGCCAACCGCAGTAGGGAGATCGGCAACGAAGAAAAGGCTAAGCATTAGCGTCCGAAGGCATTTCTAAATTTGCTAAAGAATCCTTGCTCGTGCCCCTTGATCTTTACATCCCCGGGCTTTTCGCCACGTGATGTCGCAAACTTACGTAAAAGATCTTCTTGCTCGCGGCTTAACTTATGCGGGGTCTGTACTTCAACGTGCACGATTAAATCACCGCGGGTTGCCGCACGAAGTCGCGTCATACCTTTACTGCGCACTGCAATAGTTGCGCCACTTTGAGTACCAGGGCGAACTTCAACTTCGATTGGGCCATCTAAAGATTCAACCGCTACCTTGGTTCCCAGAGTTGCGGCAGCGAAAGAAACCTCGATTGCAATGTGCAAGTTGTGGCCATCGCGAATTAAGAATGGATGTTCGGCTTCTACGATTTCAACATATAAGTCACCCGCTGGTCCGCCACCTGCGCCAACTTCGCCACGTCCAGCAAGTTGAATGCGATTACCGGTTTCAACACCTGGTGGAATCTTTACCGAAATATTTTGACGAGCACGTACCCGACCATCGCCGGCACATTCGCGGCAAGGGTTTTGAATAACGCTGCCATATCCCTGACAAGATCCGCAAGGACGAGATGTCATAACTTGACCTAAGAAAGAACGTTGTACTTGTTGCGTTTCACCGCGTCCCTTACAGACCTGACACATAGCTGGTGCAGATGAATCTGCAGATCCTTGTCCACTGCATTTAGTACAAGTAACTGCATTTTCAACAGAGATATCTCGCTCAGTACCGAAACAAGCCTCATTTAAATCTACTTCAACGCGAATTAACGCATCTTGTCCTTGGCGCATTCTCGGACGAGGTCCGCGATTTTGTCCACCACCAAAGAAGGCATCCATGATGTCGCTAAAACCGCCGCCGCCGAATCCCCCACCGAAACCAGAGCCACCCATGTCATATGACTGGCGCTTTTGTGGATCACTTAAAACTTCGTAGGCAGCCGTTACCTCTTTAAATTTATCTTGCACTGCAGGATCGGGATTAACATCGGGGTGCAGTTCACGGGCAATCTTGCGATATGCCTTCTTTATTTCATCGCCGCTAGCGCTGCGATCAACGCCGAGGGTTTGGTAAAGATCAGACATAAATTAATTGCTCTCCGATATATAACGTCCAACATAGCGAGCAACGGCAGTTACCGCGGCCATCGAACCTGCATAATCCATTCGGGTCGGCCCAAGAACTCCAAGTGCACCTATCGGTGAATTATCCGCGCCGTATCCGACTGTCACAAGCGAAGTTTGACGCAGATTGGTCTCGCTCTGTTCGCCTCCAATTCGAACTCGAACATTCTCGTTTGCATCACCCATTAAGCGCAGCAAGACAACTTGTTCTTCCAGAGCTTCCAGAATTGGTGATAGTGATTTCCCTAAATCCTCACCTGAACGCGCCAAGTTAGCGGTTCCGGAAATCGTCATCTTTTCGCTGCCAAAACCTTCACCAATTATTGGATGGGTAATAACTGCAACCTGCTTAGTTAAATCTGCTAACAACTTTGCAGATCTCTTCATCAACTGTTCGAGGTTATTTGCTTCATCCAGGAAAGTTTCAATGGCACGACGTTCGGCGCTAGATAAAGGTTTCACTGTCGCTAATTTATCTACGAAGACGCGGTAACCCAGGTCTGTTGGAATACGTCCCGCCGATGTGTGTGGATGGGTAATCAAACCTTCATCTTCTAAAACTGCCATCTCATTACGGATCGTTGCTGGCGATAGACCGAGCGATGATTTATCAGCAATTGATTTTGAACCGACTGGCTCTTGGGTGGCTACGTATTCATCGACGATAGCTCGCAAGATTTCCAGGCGGCGTTGAGATTGCATAATTTTTCTAGAGTCTCTTCTTTAGATAAGTACTAGCGCGATAGAGATTAAAGTTAAGAGGAAGAAGGCTGGGAATGCGGTCTTCGCTTTACCGGCTTTAAAGTGAGTAAAAATTGCACCAGCCATAAAGAACCACAAGCCCAACAGTGGGAAGTAAGCCATCCAGGTCCACTTAAGTCCAAGAATTAAACCGAGAGCAAGAAGTGCTTCGAAGACACCAATAACGCGCGCTATGCCATCTTTAACATTTACATCGCGAGTCCCGGAAAGACCCTTTTCGTTTCCACTGGCTTTACTTAAGCCAGAGACAACAAATACGACTGCGAGAAAGGCTAAAAGGATAGTTGCGTTAGTAGTCATAGGCTAAAGGTACTACAGAGCCTTAGCCCAGCGCTTCTCGGACCAAGCGATCGGCAATCAATCGACCCTGCGCCGTCAATTGAATTTGTGCATCTGAGATCACTACGTGTCCAGTTGCAATATATGCCTGTAAATTATCTTGCCCCTGCTTATTTAATGAAGAGAGCGCTAAACCAGTACGCATTCTTATCGCAAGCATTATCGCTTCATCACGAAGTTGTTCTTCAGTTAAATTCTCAGATTCTGCAACTGGTGATTCTTTCGCAAATAACTTCTGCTTATAAGCAGTTGGATGCTTGACATTCCAAAAGCGTTTCTTATCGATATGCGAATGCGCACCAGGACCAAGCCCCCACCAATTAGCGCTCTTCCAGTAGGCAATATTGTGTTGACATTCGTGGCCTGGCTTAGACCAATTAGATAGCTCATACCAATTTAGACCAGCACCGTTACACATCTGATCAACCAGCAAATACATATCAGCCATCAAATCATCAATCGGCATCGTCAAATCACCGCGTTTTATCTGCGCCGCCAGCTTTGTTCCAGTTTCCACAATTAGCGCATATGCACTGATGTGATCAATATCCAGCGATAGCGCTTCAGTAACTGTGGCACGCCAATCATCAAGTGATTCACCAGGTGTTCCGTAAATCAAATCAACGCTAATACTTTCAAAACCAGCAGCGCGCGCCATATCAACTGCGCGTTTTACATTGGCTGGATTGTGCGTGCGATCTAATACCGCTAAAACATGCGGCTGCGCTGATTGCATTCCAAATGAAATCCGATTAAATCCGGCTGCCAAATAACCTTGTAACTTCTCTTCAGTCACCGAATCTGGATTCGCCTCAAGCGTTATCTCACAATCGGCAGTCATTCCGTTGCGCGCCTTAATGGCCGAAATCACCCGCCCCAAATCTTTAGCAGGCAACAGCGATGGCGTGCCTCCCCCAAAGAAGATCGTTGGCACTTCATCCGAAGGCGCAGCATCTAACTCCAATAGAACGGCATCAATGTAATCATTTGAAACTATTTCAAGAGATGCGCCATCTTGCAGCTCATTGGGAGTGTAAGTATTGAAGTCACAATACCCACATCGCTTTATGCAATATGGGATATGTACGTAAAAAGAGAGAACCACATTACTTAGTGTAGGTTAACGAGCCCACTTAATTATGTAATCCTGCAACTCACGGTGCCAGGCATCAACATCGTTTGCATAAATCTCACGGATGACTGATTCATACGATGGTCGACAAATACTATAAGGATTCTGACAGTGTTCGCCATTACCCTTCATATTACTTTCAAGGTATCTGTAGGGTGCCAAGATATCTCCACTCTTGGCAATCATGTACTCAACGGCTAGTAGGCCACCGCCATATTCGCAGGAGCGTTCTGATTGGTTGAACATTAACAAGTCGGTAAGAAGAACTTCGCCACACTTGTATCTATTAAAGTGCCGAAGAGCCAAATTACGAACCGTCGAATAAGGAATATTCTTATATTTTGCGTATGCCATTGCACTATAGAGAGCTGATGGGCCTTCACGTATCCAAGCTGGATAAAAATTTGATGAGTCATGCCCAAACTTCTCACCATATGTTTGCTGAGTGAAATGGACTACTTCTCCGGCAGTTACCGCTGCGATTCCGTACTCATCCCATGCATTTGGATACTTCTCAAGGAAACCTTCCTTTGGATACCACTGTTGATAGGCTTCAAAGAAAATAAAAATTGTGCTCGGTCGGCAATATCCAGCGCCTGTAGATTCAGCCTTGAAAAATCTTGTGTCCTTTGCCCAACAATTATCAGGCAACTTGGGCTGTAAAGATTTTAAGTCCCACCAAACATACCAATCCACCTGTCGTGTCAGCGGTGCACCAGCGCCGTCGAGTAATCGCGTAATGGCTGGCAGCATTGCGGCATTGTCATTAGCCCATACTGTTCCTTTAACGCGTTCGTGAACTGCACTGACAACAAAGTCAGTAGCTGGTTTTCCTTTCTCCCACGCAATGTCAACTAGTTTGTCAACGACCAACGCCTCAGGTGATGTTGGATTTCCATAGATGTCCACTGGTCCCAAAGACGTTAGTGTTGGTGACGGCGTTGGTTTCGATTGATCCACTTGCGTAGTTCCTTTGGAAACCGCAACTCCTTTACTCCATACCAACGTTTTGCCAGACTTGATGCAGGTGAATTTCTTACCTTGTGAAGTTTTAATCTTGCCCTTAGTTGTGCATTTGGAACCTGCTTTGATCGCGGAAGAGGCGAAACCGCTAGTGACAGCAACGCCTAAACCATCTCCGAAGTGGCCGGGTATCGTGAGAGAAGACCCTGCTATTGCCAGGGCTATCACTAGCGCTAGGGACTTCTTTCTCATGCGGGAGATCGTACTCTCTGCATGAAGTTAGACAATGGAGCTGAATGGTCAGATTAGAAACCTACGAGGAGAAGGCTATTCTGCTTTTCGCGCAGCCTTAATCTTTTCGATATCAGCATCTGTGGCGAGGGCGGCAACGAAAGCTTCTTGTGGAACTTCCACGCGGCCAACCATCTTCATGCGCTTCTTTCCTTCTTTCTGCTTTTCCAGAAGTTTACGCTTACGTGAAATATCGCCTCCATAACACTTTGCTAAAACATCTTTACGGATAGCGCGAATGCTCTCGCGGGCGATGATGCGTGATCCAATCGCTGCCTGAATTGGAACTTCAAATTGTTGGCGCGGAATTAGTTCGCGAAGCTTGCCGGTCATCATTACGCCATATGAATAAGCCTTATCGCGGTGAACAATCGCGCTAAATGCATCAACTGCTTCACCTTGTAACAAGATATCGACCTTAACCAAGTTGCCTTCTTCATCGCCGAGTTCTTCATAATCAAGTGAGGCGTAACCCTTGGTGCGGCTCTTTAGCTGATCAAAGAAGTCGAAGACGATTTCGGCAAGTGGCAAGGTGTAACGAATTTCCACACGGTCTTCAGATATGTAATCCATACCTAACATAGTGCCACGACGCTCTTGGCAGAGCTCCATAATGGTTCCGATATATTCAGATGGAGCCAGGATCGTAGATTTTACGATCGGCTCTTTCACGTTGTTGATCTTGCCATCAGGAAATTCTGAAGGGTTGGTAACAACAAACTCTTTGCCATCTTCAAGGGTTACGCGATAGACCACATTTGGCGCAGTTGAAATCAAACTGATTCCAGATTCGCGTTCTAAGCGTTCGCGAACGATCTCCATATGTAGCAAACCCAAGAAGCCGCAACGGAAACCAAAGCCAAGGGCGGCTGAGCTCTCTGGTTCGTAAACAAGGGCGGCATCATTTAACTGCAACTTATCTAGCGCATCACGCAATAAAGGAAAGTCAGCGCCATCAAGTGGAAATAGTCCAGAGAAGACCATCGGCTTTGGATCTTTATATCCGGCCAACGGCGCCTTGGTTGGGTTTTGATAATTAGTAACTGTGTCTCCAACACGAGATTGGCGAACATCTTTTACACCGGTAATTAAATAACCTACTTCGCCAACTCCTAAACCTTTACTCGGCACTGGCTCTGGTGAGATAACGCCGACTTCAAGGGCTTCGTGGCGAACGCCAGTTGAGAACATTTGGATTTGTTCACGCGGATTAATGCGCCCATCGATAACGCGTATGTAAGTGACAACACCGCGATAAGAGTCATATACCGAGTCAAAGATAAGTGCGCGCGCTGGTGCGTTGGCATCACCAACTGGTGCGGGAATTTGCGCAACGATCTGATCTAGTAATTCAGCAACGCCATCACCGGTCTTACCGGAAACGCGTAAACAATCTTCAGGCTGGCACCCGATTAAGCGGGCCAGTTCTGCGGCAAATTTATCGGGTTGCGCATTGGGAAGGTCAATTTTATTTAGCACTGGAATAATGGTGAGGTTATTTTCCATCGCTAGGTACAGGTTAGCCAGCGTTTGCGCTTCGATTCCTTGTGCGCAATCAACTAACAACACTGCGCCTTCGCAAGCAGCGAGCGAGCGCGAAACTTCGTAGGTAAAGTCAACGTGACCGGGTGTATCGATCATATTTAGGATGTATTCCTGGCCATCAATCCCGCTGCGCCACGGCAGGCGAACGGCTTGGGATTTAATGGTGATGCCGCGTTCGCGTTCGATATCCATACGATCTAGATATTGCGCACGCATATTGCGCGCTTCTACAACTTCGGTGATGCCGAGCATGCGATCGGCAAGGGTCGATTTGCCGTGATCTATATGGGCGATGATGCAGAAGTTACGGATCTGCGCCGGATTTGTTGCAGCAGGTTGCGGGGCCTTAGCAAGGGAAATTGCAGGCACTGTTATCCGCCCCTATTAGTTTCTGGAGCTGAAATTAACGAACGCCGGCTTTGGCAGCAGCCTTAGCCATTGATGACTTCTTATTTGCAGCTGTGTTGCGATGAAGTACACCCTTTGCAACAGCGATATCTAGAGCCTTAGAAGCAGCGCGAAGTTCAGCTGTAGTTGTAGCTGCATCACCCTTTACAACTGCTTCGCGGAATTTGCGAACAGCGGTTTTGATAGATGAAGAGACAGACTTATTACGAGCTTGAGCCTTGTTATTTGTCTTAACGCGCTTGATCTGCGACTTGATATTTGCCACGTGTATTACTCCGAACGTCTAAAGCTGTGATAACCCTTTTGGTTGCCAAGTGAGATGCGTAGGTTATCAGCGCAAGGGGTTCAGGCTCAAATTGAGATGAAATTCCCGTCTATCTCGCTCTTATCTAGCAGCGCGAGCGGCGGTTATTGTGGCGAGGGCTTTCTCCAGGGCATAGATCGGATCTGTGGCTGCACCTTTTACTTGTGCATCTGCAAGGGCGATCGCTTGCACCGCCTTCGATAGTCCGCGCGGTGTCCATCCTTGTAATTGGCGACGCGCTTTATCAATCTGCCAAGGAGCCATACCGAGTTGGCCAGCTAGCTCAAAAGATTTTGCACCGCTGGCAGCTCCTGAAACTTTGGCCAAAGAACGCAGCGCAGATGCGATTGCAGATGTGACCATTACCGGATCTGTGCCAGTTTCAATTGCGCTGCGCAGCGAAATTAGCGCAACCGGTAAATTGCCATCAACTGTGGCATCTGCGACATCAAAGCCAGTAGTTTCAACGCGACCTTGGTGAAATTTATCAACCATCGCTTCATCAATTACACCAGCAGGTGAGTCAAGTGCAATCTGCGAGACCGCTTGCTGCAATTCGCGCATATCGCCACCGAGTGCGCCAACTAGCGCTGCGACTGCGCCAGGTGATGCCTTACGCCCGCTATCTAAAAATAATTCCTTTACAAAGGCTTCTTTCTCCACCTCTTTCTTTAAAGGCTCGCATGCAATTATCTCTGGCTTAACTTTCTTAATCGCATCCAGCAGCGCCTTGCCTTTTACACCGTCCTTATGGATAAAGACGATGGTGGTTAGCCCATCTGGTTCTATTAAATACCTAGTGACCTCATCTTTAGAATCTTCAGGTAAATCTTGTAGATCTCTAATGATCAGCGCACGACGTTCCGAAAATAGCGAAGGAGCAAGCGCATCAGAGATATCGCCAAGTAAGGCATCGCCGGCAAAGATAGTTGTGATTTCTGCGCTCTCATCTTTTAACTGCGCGGTTAACTTTGCTAAAGCGCGATCAGCTAGCGCGGCTTCGCCACCTAAGATGAGATAAAACGGATTCACGTCTTACTCCCATCTAATAAAGTTAAATCTGCCCTTACTGGTTCTAATCTTTAAGCGATGTCGGTCTGCGGCGATGGCAATCGCCCCATGAACATCAGTACGCAGTACTTTAGCGCTTACCTGCCACAGGAGCGCCAATGTGTTGGGTGCGGGATGACCATAACTATTGCCAGCGCCCACGCTAATCATGGCAACTTGCGGCGCTAAGGCTCTGGTAAAAATCTCATCTTGATATGCAGACCCGTGATGAGAGACTTTATAAATATCAACTTTTCTTAACTCAGAAGCGATCACTGCTTGGGTCGGTGGCTCCATATCCCCGCTGGCAAAGAATGAGAAATCTGGCGTATCAATTCGCACCGCGATACTTGAATTATTTGGATCGTACTCCCCGCCATCGGGCCACAACACTTTTATTTTTGCATCGCCAATTTGCGCAATTGTTCCACGTTGCACATTACCGAACCAAGTTGCACCAACTTTGCGACCTCTAACTGCGCCAGCTAAACCAGCGATATGGTCGGCGTGGCCATGTGTCAAAATCAATAAGGGAATCTCACGGATAGATAAGTGCTTTAAACAACGATCGATTAACTCAGGATCAGGGCCGGTATCAATCACGATAGCGCGATGGTTTCCTAAGTTAATTGCCGCACCATCGCCTTGTCCGATATCGCAATTTGCGACTTGCCAGTCACCTCCTGGAAAGCGTTGCAAGTAACTCAAGGAAAGAGCGATCAGCACAGCGGCAATAACAACTTTGCGGGGCAGAAGGAGAATCAGCGCGATCGAAATAATTACAAAGATAAAGCCCAATAGCCCTTTACTAATTGTCAGTACGCGAAATCCTGCCGCCCAATCAGCAACGCTGGCTATCCACCAAGCCAGTGGTTTAACGCAACTTACCAAGAGCGAAGATAAGCCTGGTGTAAATGGAGATAGAAGCGCTGCGATAAATCCGACGATAGTAATTGGCACTATTGCAGGAGCTGCCAAAAGGTTTGCAAGGATGCTCATCGGCGATAGATATCCTGTGATTGCGACAATTACTGGAGCACAAAAAACTGTCGCTGCGATCGGCGCAGCAATTGCCTGAGCGATAATCTTAGGAAAGTAGCGTTCTAGATAAGTGATGGCTCGGGGGGCAAAGAGAAGTAAGCCAGCGGTTGCTAAGACTGAAAGTGCAAAACCAGGATCACGACCTTGCCAAGGATCACCGATAACGACAGCCGCAATTGCAAAACCTAACGCTGGCAGTGAATCAGCACCGCGCTTGGTTGCATATGCAATAAGTAAGACCGCAGCCATAGCCGCAGCGCGCAGAACCGAAGGCGAAGGGCGCACCAGTGCGATAAATGCGGCTAACGCAATAGCGGTGGCTAAGATCCGAAAGCGCATACTTCGAAAGAGAAATTGTGCACCCCATAAAATGAAGGCCGAAACTATTGCAAAGTTAGCGCCACTTACCGCAACTAAATGTGTCAAACCAGAACGGCGCATATCACTTCGAAAGTTCTCGCTCTGCAGAGAGGTATCTCCTAAAACCATTCCGGGAATTAGCGAACCAGCATCGCCGGTACCACTTGCTGCACGCAGACCCAGGCGCACCTGACCCAGAGATTTTGCCCAGCGCGATGGTTGGCTAACAACTTTTACTTCTCCATTTGCGATCAAGAGCGCCGCAACACGCGCCTCTTTACTGCGCAGAATCTGCACTTCTGTAATAATTTTCTGGCCAGGAAGTAACTTTGCAATCTCAAGATCTCTGGTAATTAGCCGAACTGGAATTTTTAACTTGTATGTTCGTTGCTCAATTTCTATCTCACGCAAACTTGCTAGCGCGCTGTAACTCGGAGGAAGAAAATTTCGGCCGCTGACACGTTTTGTTGTTAAATGCGGATCAGTAGTCAATTGCAAGGTGGCGGTGGCGCTTTTATCGTAATAATCAGCCACCACGCTCGATTGCAGACTGTGCTGGCGCAGAGACATAACCGATGATCCAAGGGCTAGTGCAAAAGCGAGCACAATAAAGCGGTTACGTCGTTGTGACAGAGAAAATAGAACAAGTAGCGCCGCAGCAATGGAGGTTCGCCACGGCGCTACATAACTCTGCAGTAACGCACCACACCAGAGCGCACCGCCTAAAGCCAGTGCGCGATAATCAACTAGACGCGTAACTTCTCTTTAAATTGCGCAAATTTAACGGTGCCAATTCCAGATACCTTAATCAGATCATCAACAGATAAGAATGGACCATTCTGATTTCGATAGGCGATTATTCGCGCCGCCAAAACTGGTCCGATTCCATCTAGAGTTTCCAACTCTTTTGCACTTGCCCGATTTAAAGAAATAGGACCCGTGGCCTTAGCTTTAGCGCGTTGCGGAGATATGCGCATCGCGCCGCCGCTCTTGTTTGGCGGATAAATGTAGATCTGCTCGCCATCTTTAATTACGCGTGCTAAATTTATATCAGATAAATCAGCGCCTTTTAATTTATCGCCAGCCGCTTTTATCGCATCCATAACCCGTGAATTTGCTGGCAAGGTATAAACACCTGGAACCTTTACCGCGCCCGCAACATCAACAGTTACTTGGGCTACCGCTTCAGTCACAGCAAGACCTTCGGGGGCCAGTGGAATTTCCTCAGTTGCCCCGCGCATAACAAGGAAGATAGAGAGCGCAATTACTAGCGCTGAAATAGATAGTAGCGATCTCTTTTGAGATACCGAGAAGGTGATATTGCTCCACCAGGTGCGAAATTTTTCAGTAGATATTTGCATGGCGGGATCATCTGACAAAAAAGGTCAGGGAGATTTAAAAAAGCGGGTGGTTGTGGTTAAAGAACGATATTTACAATTTTTGGTGCGCGCGCGATAACTTTCTTTGGGGTTGCACCATTTAACTCAGCCGCAATTGTGGGGTGGGCCAGCGCCAGAGCTTCGATTTCCGCATCGGTAATCGTTGGCGAAACTTCAATACGCTCTTTAATCTTGCCATTTATCTGGATGACCGCTTCGACAGCATCGGCTACAAGTAGTTTTTCATCCACAACTGGCCAACCGGCGGTTGCAATAGCGGGCTTATGGCCTAAGCGCTCCCACATCTCTTCAGAGGTAAATGGAGCAACGAGGGATAACATAATTGCGATCGCTTCAGTCGCTTCGCGCACAGCAGGATCGGCAGCTCCAGGGCCAGAATCAATTGCCTTGCGAGTGGCATTTACCAACTCCATAACGCGCGCAATTGCTACGTTAAAGCGGAAAGATTCCACCGCAAATGCAGCATCGTGCAGCGCTTTATGGGTTGCTTTGCGAAGTGAGATATCTCCAGTTGCAAAGTCAACTCCAGGCTTTGATGTGACATCACCAGATAAACGCCACGCGCGACTTAAGAATTTAACAGAACCAGATGGTGAAACATCTGACCAATCAACATCATCTTCTGGTGGACCAGAGAAAACCATAGATAAACGGATCGCATCAACGCCATGGTTTTCTAACTCATCGGATAAACGAACTAGGTTGCCACGAGATTTAGACATTGCAGAACCATCCATCACCACCATGCCTTGATTTAACAAGCGGGTAAATGGTTCGGTAAAGCCCAACATCCCAATATCGTGAAGTACTTTTGTAAAGAAGCGAGAGTAAAGCAGGTGCAAAATCGCATGCGTTACGCCACCTACGTACTGATCCACCGGCAACCAAGTATCAATATCTTTACGCGCAAAAGGCTCATTGTGATTTGTAGATGATGGATAGCGCAGGAAGTACCAAGATGAATCTACAAAGGTATCCATCGTGTCGGTATCGCGCTTGGCTGCTCCCCCACAGGTTGGACATTTGGTATTTACCCATTCAGTTGCAGCGGCCAGCGGTGATTGCCCCTTTGGTTTTAGGTCTAAACCTTTAGCATCTGGAAGCAAGAGCGGAAGTTGATCTGCAGGCACAGCGACTTCGCCACATTTTTCGCAATGCACAATCGGAATCGGTGTACCCCAATAACGTTGGCGTGAGACCAGCCAATCGCGCAGGCGATAATTACGCGCAGATTTACCTAAACCATCAGCCTCTAACTGCTTACTTATCGCAGCTATCGCATCAGATTTATTTAAGCCATCTAGTGCACCTGAATTAATTAACTTTCCATCACCTGTTGTTGCAATCCCTGTTGCATTTGGATCTTCCTCACCAGTTTCCACAACCACGCGCACAGGTAACTTCATAGCACGCGCGAAATCTAAATCTCGTTGATCGTGAGCCGGCACCGCCATAATTGCACCGGTTCCGTAATCTGCCAAGACATAATCAGATGCCCAGATCTGCAACTTCTCACCATTAACTGGATTGATTGCATATCGTTCGAGGAATACACCAGATTTTGGTCGATCAGTTGCGAGGCGATCGATATCAGATGCCGCCTTTACTGAATCTCGGTATTGCTTAAATTTTTCATCAGCGGAAGTTCCTGCGGCGAGCTCTGCAGCGAGTTCAGAATCAACTGCCACCACCATAAAAGTTGCACCAAATAAAGTGTCGGGGCGCGTTGTGTAAATAGTTACTGGTTCGGTGCGGCCTTCGATAACGAAATTGACGTTAGCACCTTCTGAGCGACCGATCCAATTACGCTGCATCATTAAGACTTTTTCGGGCCACTTACCTTCAAGTTCGGCCATGTCATCGAGCAAGCGGTCGGCGTAATCAGTGATCTTGAAATACCACTGATTTAACTTCTTCTTGGTCACTGCAGTATCGCAACGCTCGCAAAGGCCGGCGACTACTTGTTCATTGGCAAGAACTGTCTGACAACTTGGGCACCAGTTAACAGCGCTATCTTTACGATAAGCCAGAGCGCGTTTATGAAGTTCAATAAATAGCCATTGATTCCATTTGTAATACTCAGGATCACAAGTGTTAAAGACGCGATCCCAGTCAAAGGAGCAGGCATAACGACGCATCGAAGCTTTCTGCGTTGCGATATTTTCATAGGTCCAAATGCGCGGGTCTTCATTACGCTTGATCGCTGCATTTTCTGCAGGAAGTCCAAAAGCATCCCAACCAATCGGGTGCATTACATTAAATCCTTTTTGGATCCAATAACGTGCGATTACATCGCCGAGTGCATAAGCCTCAGCATGGCCCATATGTAGATCACCTGATGGGTAAGGAAACATATCTAAGACATATTTCTTAGGTCGGGCATCATCAGAACGACCAGATTTAAATGGTTCTATCGCATCCCAAATCGGCAGCCACTTCTCTTGGACATAGGCAAAGTCATATGCCTGATGTTCTTGTGAAGTGCTCATCTACTTAGTTTATCGGGCTTTAGCCCCAAACAACGCCAGTCAATTCTTCACTAACGCTCCATAAATCCTTCGCTAATCGTTGATCGTATGCAATTGCTGCTGCGCGTGTGAGTTTAGGAAAACCACGCATCTCCAAAAATCCATCTGGACCAATATATGAGGCGCCATAAAGGCCAGGATATGTCGCAGCACAAAGCGTTGGCAGCGCACCGCGTTCTGCACTTTGGGCAAAGATCGCGTTAGCCAGCGCGCCAGCGCGATCTTGCACCGTTGCACCTGCAACCAAATTTGTATCGGCGTAACCAGGATGCACAGCGACAGCTTCCAGGTTCCAATTATTGCGCATTTGGCGGCGCTCCAACTCGTGGATAAAAAGTAAGTTTGCTAACTTGCTAAAGGCATAGGTCGACCAAGGGTTATATGCGCCAATTCCTTTAGCTTTATCGCGCATTTCATCGATTGAATAATTACCGATGCGTGCGGTGCGATGCATTTGGGAGGAAACTGCAACTACACGCTCTTTGATCTGCTTCTGAAGTAAACCGGTGAGAGCAAAGTGCCCGAGGTGGTTGGTACCAATCTGCATTTCGAATTTATCTTTGGTTAATGAAAATGGAGTCGCCATCACGCCCGCATTTAAAATCAGAACATCGATTGGTGAGGTAAATTCTTTAGCAAAGTTACGCACCGATGAAAGATCGGCCAAATCTAATAACTTAAAATCGACCCGATCCTTTGCAATTTCTGCGACAGTGGCCGCACCTTTTGCAGCGCTACGAGCGGTAATAATTACATGCGCTCCAGCACGAGCTAATTCGCGAGCAGTTTCTTTTCCGATACCGCTGGTGCCACCGGTGATTAAAAATTTCTTTCCGGTGAGATCAGGGATATTAGATGCATCCCAGCCTCTTGGAATTGTGGTGATGCTAGACATTTTCTTTCCTTACTTATCTGCTTAAGTGGAGATAAGGGGATTCGAACCCCTGACCTCTTCCATGCCATGGAAGCGCGCTACCAACTGCGCCATATCCCCTTTAATTACCCGCGTTAAGCGAGAAGGTAACTCTAGCGCACGTGATCTGGCACATCAGCACCAGATTCTTCGCCCATAACTGGTTCAAGAATAGAACCGGCGTTATGTTCGGCCAAGTGCCAACCCTTCGGGCTGGTCTGCAAGATTGACCAACGTGCATTAGATAACCCGCCGATCTTTCCCCAATGCGCCATCGGCAAATGTAGATAGTGACCGATTAAGCAGCGCGCTGTTCCGCCATGGGTTGCAACAACAAGTAGTTGATTCTCTTTATCGCCTAGAAATTGATCAATTG
Source organism: Bifidobacterium breve (assembly GCA_945860245.1). GTDB lineage: Bacteria > Actinomycetota > Actinomycetes > Nanopelagicales > Nanopelagicaceae > Planktophila. Next base: position 292 of record CAMAPO010000003.1, on the reverse strand, counting down.
CTGCACTGGCGCGTGCGGCAACTTCGCTGCGGCGCTCACCAATTGTTCCAGCGGGATTATCGTTACCATCTATCCAGCGAATAAAATTTTCAAGATCTGCAGCACGATTTTCTGCGCCAGTCTTGCCTTCCCAGTGACCGCCATCGGTTTCGCGTAAACGCTCATCAATTAAAACTTCCATATTTACAATCTCACCAAGCTTGGAAGCGGTATCGCGCGCACGCGATAAGTCACTAGATAAAATTGCTGTTGGTTCCATTCCCGCGATAATCGGTGCCGCAAGTTCAGCTTG
>CAMAPO010000002.1 GCA_945860245.1 Bifidobacterium breve | reverse complement strand
AGCCAAAGTACTGACTCAGCGTCCAAGTGGTTAGTCGGTTCATCGAGGAGCAGCAAATCTGGCGCTTCCAAGAGCAACTTACATAGAGCAACGCGACGCTTTTCTCCGCCAGAGAGAACTTTTACATCTGCATCAGGCGGTGGGCAACGAAGCGCATCCATCGCTTGTTCCAAAAGTGAGTCGAGTTCCCAAGCGTTGCGATGATCTAGCTGTTCTTGCAGCGTGCCCATCTCAGCAAGTAACTTGTCATAATCTGCATCGGGTTGGGACATCTCATCGCTAATTGCATTAAAACGATCGAGCATTGCAACAGTTTCAGCCACGCCCTCTTTAACGTTATCAATAACATTCTTCTCTTCATTTAAATGCGGCTCTTGTAGCAAAATGCCAACGGTGTATCCCGGAGTTAGATATGCCTCGCCATTTGATGGTTGTTGCAATCCAGCCATGATCTGAAGAACTGTGGATTTACCGGCACCGTTAGGTCCAACCACGCCGATCTTTGCCCCAGGCAAAAACATCAGGGTCACATCGTCGAGAATTACCTTGTCACCGTGCGCTTTGCGCGTCTTCTTCATCGTGTAAATGAATTCAGCCATGGGCAAAACCTTAGTGGCTCGTGTCGGTACAATTTACTATCGACCTCTGCAGGCGCCTGTAGCTCAGTCGGATAGAGCACTCGCCTTCTAAGCGAGTTGTCGCAGGTTCGATTCCTGCCAGGCGCACATGACTACACCCCTGCCCCACCTGATCTGGATCGACTGCGAAATGACCGGCCTCGACCTAGGTAACGATGCCCTGATCGAAATTGCCGTCCTTGTCACAGATTCAGATCTCAATGTAATTGGTGAAGGCGTTGATGTAGTCATCCGTGCGAGCGCCGAAAAGTTATCTGGCATGAACGAGTTTGTCACGCAGATGCACACCACATCAGGGTTGATTACTGAAATTCCAAATGGGGTTAGCGCCAGCCAAGCCGAAGATGCAATATTGGCTTACCTTGAAACAACCGGAGCGGTTGCAGGTAAATCACCACTGGCTGGAAATTCAGTTGGCGTTGATCGCAATTTCATTGCCCGCGATATGCCGCGCCTTAGCGAGTACTTGCACTATCGCACCGTTGATGTTTCATCGGTGAAAGAGTTGGCACGACGTTGGTATCCCAAACTCTATTTCGCCGCCCCTGCCAAGACCGGCAACCATCGCGCCCTTGGAGATATCCAAGATTCAATCGCAGAACTGGCGTATTACCGCACATCGCTCTTCATCCCAGGCAATGCCGAGAACGGGTAAGACCAGTTAACGGGTAAGATATGGACTTAATCAGCACATGGTGGACGTAGCTCAGCTGGTAGAGCACCCGGTTGTGGTCCGGGATGTCGCGGGTTCGAGCCCCGTCGTTCACCCCAAGTTTTTGCAATTCTATTTTTCCTAACGAGAGCGGTAATTATGATCTTTGATGTCATCATTGAAATCCCCGCGGGATCACGCAATAAATACGAAGTCGATCACATTACCGGTGAGATCCGACTAGATCGAATGCTCTTTACATCAACGCGCTATCCATACGATTATGGCTACGTCAAGAACACATTGTCACAAGATGGCGACCCACTTGATGCTTTGGTAATGCTCGATGAGCCAACTTTCCCAGGATGCGTTGTCTCTTGTCGCGTTATCGGAATGCTCAATATGACAGATGAAGCAGGCGGAGATGACAAATTGCTATGTGTAGCAGCTGGTGATGTTCGTAAGTCTTATCTGCAAGACCTAAGCGATGTTCCCGCCTTTGAACTATCTGAAATAAAGCACTTTTTTGAAGTTTATAAAACCCTTGAACCTGGCAAATCTGTTCAGGGTGGCGAATGGGTCGGTCACGGCGCTGCCTTGGAAGAAATTCTCGCGTCTTACGCCCGATATAACGAAAGCCATTAAGACTCCCCTTTAATATTGCTTCATTGCGCGGCTACTCTGAGAGCCCCGCAGATTCGGAGTGATTTGTGGTTGATATAAATACTGGCGATACCGCATGGGTTTTAGCTAGCGCCGCCCTTGTTCTCTTTATGACACCGGGCCTCGCAATTTTCTATGGCGGAATGGTTCGCGTGAAGAGCGCGCTAAATATGATGATGATGTCATTTGCTGCAATTGGTGTAACAACAATTATTTGGGTCTTATACGGCTACTCGCTTGCATTCGGAAAATCAAATGGTGGAATCATCGGTGGCTTTGATCACCTAGGCCTCTCCAATACTTTAGATCAAGTAACGGGCCCAGAAGGCCATCAAATACCAGTGCTTGCCTTTGCAATGTTTCAATTAACTTTCGCAATCATCACGGTTGCGCTTCTATCTGGTGCGATTGCAGATCGCGCAAAATATGGATCTTGGGTTTTATTTGTAGCAGTCTGGATTACTTTGGTTTATCTGCCAGTTGCTCACTGGGCATTTGCGGCCCAAGGCGGCACAGGTGGATGGATCGTCGATAAGTTAGGTGCACTTGATTTTGCCGGGGGCACAGTTGTTGAAATCAACTCAGGTGCCGCCGCCCTGGCCTTGGCAATTGTTCTTGGCAAGCGCGACGGATTTAGACGCGATCCAATGCGCCCACACAATATGCCGCTAGTACTTCTCGGTGCGGGCATGCTCTGGTTTGGTTGGTTTGGATTTAACTCAGGTTCCGCCCTTTCTGCCGGATCCCTCGCCGCGACTGCAATGATCAACACCCAAATTGCAACTGCTGCTGCCGCAATGACTTGGATCGCCTACGAAAAGAAACGCGATGGCAAAGCAACAACCCTTGGCGTTGCATCTGGCGCGATCGCTGGCGCTGTCGCGATTACCCCGGCTTGCGGTTTCGTTAACCCGCTTGGCGCACTTGTTCTTGGCCTCATCGCCGGAGTTGCATCATCCTGGGCGGTAACTCGCAAATATAAGTTGGGTTACGACGATTCACTGGATGTCGTTGGTGTTCACGGTGTCGGTGGTTTAATCGGAATGCTCTTTATCGGAGTCGCTGCAACCGTCACCGCAAATGCGGCAGGCAAAGATGGCCTCTTATTCAAGGGTGGAACAGATTTACTTCAATCACAAGTTGTCGCAATAGTTGCTGTCGCAACTTTCTCATTCTGCGCCACTTGGTTAATCGCCACAGCGATCAGCAAAACTATTGGATTCCGCGCCTTCCGCGATGATGAATTAAATGGGTTGGATACGACTTACCACGCAGAATCCGCATATGACATCACCGGAAACTCAAACCGGTACTAGAGTTCAAACAAGAGAAGCGAGAAGAATATGAAGTTAATTACCGCAATCGTAAAACCTGCCAAGGTCGATGAGATCAAATTGGCGCTGCAAGCCGCTGGCGTGCACGGAATGACCGTATCTGAAACGCGTGGCTTTGGCCGCCAAAAGGGCCACACTGAAATCTACCGTGGCGCTGAATACACCGTTGATTTCATTCCTAAAGTGCGTATCGAACTACTTGCTGATGACGCCGACACCGCAAACCTAGTCGACATCATCGCTAACACCGCCAACACGGGTTCGATCGGTGACGGAAAAATTTGGGTTACCCCAGTTGAGACCGTTGTCAGAGTCCGTACCGGCGAGCGTGGCGCCGACGCACTTTAATTTGTTGGCGCTTTAAACCCTGGACATTTATCCAGTAAGAAAACCATTGCTGCTTTCTCAGCAGATGTAACCCACAACTTATATTTTGCTTTAACCACAATCTGTTGTGCCACATAAGCACAGCGAATATCTTTACGAGGCGGCAGCCAAGTTGCGGCATCGCCATCGCCTTTCTGCGAATTCAACCGTCCCTTAACCGCCAGCAAATTCATCGGATCATTCGCAAAAGCAAGGCGCTTGTCATAGCTCAACTTAAATGCCCCGGTCTGCCAGGCATTCGACAGCGCAATCACGTGATCAATCTGCACATCCATACTCGAACCCACACCGCGTACGAAGGAGATCTTCTCCCCCGAATATGGGTCGCTCAAAATTCCAGTCAGGACCACGCAATTTTGTGTTCCAGATTTAAATGTTTTGGAGGTTAAGTCTCGATACAAAATATCGTTTCGCGTATCGCATCCGTTGCGATCAACATCAGACCAGGCCGGACCAAATTGCGATCTTTCGTATCCCGTCTTTGGCGCTCTACCTTTAACTGACAGTGTTTCCAATACCGCCACCGCAGTTTTTGTAGAAGCCTCAAGTGGCGCTTGACCCATCGCTACGCCTAAAACTAAGAGAGCTGAAATGCGCATCTGCCAGCGACTCATGTCACCATCTTCGCCTTATCGCACGTGTTAGACAAGGCGTGATGTCCTGATAGGGTCTGCTCTGCATTCAAACATTCGAACGTTTGAATGGGTTGTTAGCTCAGTTGGTAGAGCAAGGCACTCTTAATGCCTGGGTCGGGGGTTCGAGTCCCTCACAACCCACTTATGTAGGTAAATCCAGGATCAATATCCAAACCTTGGATGTGGTTCAAACCCTTGAATAGTGGATGTACCTGCCAAACCTTATGCGTAGTTAAGAGTTACGGAAAGTTCTACTTGCTTTGTTTTGAAACAATTTCAGCAAGGATCGGAGCGGCTGCAGCCCACTCAATGCCGTAAATGTTTTTAAACGCTTGATTAAATGGAGTGCCAGTGACGGATTGACCCACGAGGTTCATTGTCGAATCGAATCCACCGATCGCAGTAAGGGCTTCAACGGTGGCATAACCCAATGAATATGCATACTGATGCAAGGTGGGATTGGCCGTTACCAAATCAGGATTCTTTCCAGGTGCGAGTAGATCATAAAATTGGCCTATATTTGCAGCAGAAAAATCTTTCAATGAATCGCCTGGCGGAAATTTCTTGATTTGATTCGCTTGATTCCATTTGTAAGAGTCTAAATTTCTATTCCATCCTATTTTTTGAAATAGCGTTGCTTGCCCCTCGGAAAGCCATACAGGGATTGTATCTGTCCAATTACCCCACTTTAGATTTTGTTGATAAGACTGGACTACGTGAACAAACTCATGAATGTCCTGTTCTGCATATTGGGCGCGATCTGACCACCACGGTGAATTTGGCACACCCGTCTGAACAAAACCTTTCCAATTTTGTAAATTGCCCCCACTTGCAATTTCGCAATTATTTTCACTGGGGCATGCATAATCTACAGACCAATTCCACCAAGACGCTCCGTCATTATCTTGAAAGAATTTCTTGGCCCAAGGTTTATCAACGTGATTGTAATAAATCGCATAAACCTCATCGGGTTGCTTAAAGTTTTTGAGCATATTGGATGCCAAGCTGAAGGCGGCAGTGGGATTAATGACGCTTGGTTTTGTATTTGGTCCTACTAAAACATTTAACTTAAATTTTGGTTGATAATTACTATCGATAAGAAGCAGACTCTTATTGAAAACATCTGTTGAAATCTCAGCGTAGTTGGCTGCAATATTGTCCCAAGTCAGGATTATCGGAGTAGGAGTTGGAGTAGGAGTCGGTGTAGGTGTAGGTGTAGGTGTAGGTGTAGGTGTAGGTGTAATCAACTGAACACGAAATCCAACTCCTGGTCCTGAGGAGAACTTTGGTGCGCCTACGGCATCTGCCAGGTATCGCCAAGGTTTAGGTAGTGGATTTTTATCTTTTAATTTTAGGAATTTAGCAAATAGACCTTTATTTCCCATCACTTTTGTGCAGGAAATTCCAAAAGTATTTATTTGATAGCTTCCTTTTGGAAATTTAACTCCCGCAATTACCTCATTGGTGCTTACTTTGTAATTTCCACAACTTGGCGTTTTTGGTCCTGCATGGTTAGTTCCAAAGGCAGAAAGTGGGATCAACACAAAGATCAGGCTAATTAGCAACCCCTTAGCAACACTCCCCCTTATTCGCATTCCAAAAGTGTAATGGGGAGGTCAAGCCATACGGGAATCACGATCTCGTTGTACTGCAAGAAGCCAGGTTTAAATGGCGGATCGAAACGACAGATTCGCGTTTCATCAGAGAGTGCGATGTTGGCTTTAGAAGCGCTTATGCGAAGCGCTTCAGCCATATTTTTTGAGAGCTCATCGGTTGCTCGTCCGCGGAATGATTTGGCGATGCATGTTTCGGTGTCTAATTCGCGTAATTTGACTCGTGAGTCATTGGGATCTGGCAAGTGGCCAAAGGTGCTGCCTGATGGCATTACGAAGGAAACGTGCCATCCTGGGAAATCGGATCTATCTGCTTTTTGGGCGGTGATTACCGGAGCGGTCATAGCGATCTTTTGTGAGGAATTATTTCCTTTTGAAATGTAATTAAATAATGTAGAGAAGGCGCTGCTTGATGAAGCTGATAACTGGCCAGAAACTCTGACCTCTGCGATGACGCAAGGCAGATATTCACGAAGTTCAAAATCTTTATAAGTTTGTAGCACTTTAAATTCTTGCCGCTCAGTCATAAATCAAGCCTACTCTTACGCGACGCCGAGGTACCTGCAAATAAGTTAAATTTCCAGAAAATATCAGACCCTATCCCTAATATGAGTGGTGGATCACGATTAATTTAATCCATATGTGGACAATGAAGAATATATAGTTGGAGTCCCTCACAACCTACAATTCGCTGTAATAAATCGAAAGGTATCAATGTTGCTCAATCAAGATTGGGAAGAGAATAATTTCTTAACACCGGCTTATTTCAAAAACCCATACTCTGCTTACAAACACATGCATGAATCCTCGCCTGTATTTTGGAGTAAGAAAGTTAACGCTTGGATTGTTGCCCCATTTTTAGAAGTAGAAGAAGGCTTGCATGGTGATCAACTAATTGCAAAGGGCAGAATTGCAGCTGCTGCCTCACATTTCTCTCCGGAGGAACGAGAGAAATATCCAGTTTCTCAGTGGACGCTTAATCGTTATATGAATTTTCAGGATCCACCTGACCACACCCGTTTTCGTCGTTTGATTAGCAAGTCATTTACCCCCCGCAGTATCAATGCGCTTGAACCCAAAATTGAAATTATTGTCTCCAAGTTACTAGATCAAGTTGCCAAGAAAGATAGCTTTAACTTAGTAGATGATTTCTCATATCAATTGCCATCATTAGTTATATGTGAGTTATTGGGAATGCCTATAGAAAAGCAGGAAGATCTGAAGCGTTGGGCAGATGGCTTGGCTGGGTTTATTGCATCTGCACAAGTATCTTCAGAGAAGGCGATGTTTGCCGAGACTGTTGCGGTAGAAGCGCAAGAGTATTTGAAGCAATTATTTCAAGAAATCCGCAAAAATCCTAGAGAAAACTTATTGAGCAGAGTACTTACTGCTCCCCCAGAGGATGACAGTCTGACTGATCAAGAATTAGCTGCGCTTACAGTTAATCTCTTTTTTGCTGGCTTTGAAACCACTGAGGGTCTGATCAGTAACATGGTCAGAGCGCTATCAGATAATCCAGATCAGTTGGAGTTGTTGCGCAATAACCCAGAACTCATCGATCCAGCTGTTGAAGAGACTCTTCGTTTTGACTCATCAATTCAAAAACAATCTCGTATCGCTGGTGAAGATCTAGAAATTCAAGGCCAAAAGATCAAGAAAGGCGATTACATACATTTCATGATTGGTGCGGCAAATCGTGACCCATTGCGGTTTAGTAACCCGGATAGCTATGACATCGCTCGCAAGGATGCGGGCAATGTCAGCTTTGGCCACGGAATGCATTTTTGCATAGGCGCACCTTTGGCACGCCTTGAAGCCCGCATTGCGATTCGTCAGTTAATTGAGCGGATACCTCGGATAAAGGTTATTGAGCCTCTGCCAAGGTATGCCGAACTTTTCGCCGTGCGAAAGCCACTCGAACTATGGGTTTCTAAATCTTAAGTAATTCAAAAAAGCTCTGAGTTAATTCGATATCGATTTTTCTTAGGCAAAGCGAGCGTGTAATCCTCCATCAACGATCCAATCCGCTCCGTTTACAAAACTTGCAGCATCCGATAACAAAAATGTGACGACCTGAGCGATCTCAGAGGGCTGAGCGAAGCGCTTGAGAGGTTGGGTATCTAAAGAAAGTTTTTGCTGATCGGGCGTTACGGAGTTAAACCAAGCGGTAAGTATCGGAGTCTCTGTATAGCCCGGGGAAACTGCATTTGTTCGGATGTTATGTTCACCCTCATCAAGGGCTAAATTCCGAGTCAGTCCAATAACACCAGATTTTGCAGCTGCATATGGGAAAAATTTTGGAAAGGTCATCCGAGCATGAATTGAGGCGATATTGACGATTGAACCCTTTTTTGCCTCTCTCATTGCTGGAAGAACGCACCGAGCTGTGTGCCAAACGGATTTCAGATCAATTGAAAAGAAATAATCCCACTCTTCAGTAGTCATCTCTACAGGATCAGCATTCGAGTTCACGCCGGCATTATTGACTAATCCATTTACCATTCCGTAATTAGCAACTATTTCTTTATGTGCTTCTTGAACGCTTTCAAGATTGCCTACATCACAGTGGACATATGAGACATCTAAGCCAGATTTTTTTAGCGATCTTGCATAGTCCTTGCCAAGCTCATCTTGAATATCTCCGAAACTTACTCGTCCTCCACGTTCAGCAGCGTCCTTGACGATTGCCGCTCCAATACCTTGAGCGCCACCTGTAACAAAAATATGCATTCCAGTCAGATTCATAGTTTTAAGACTAGGCCCTATGTCAAGAGAACGATCTAAGCCTGATTCCGATTAGGCGTTAAATGAGAAATCTAACTTGCCTGCAATGGGCAGCTCCACCTCAAAACACATTCCACCAAAAGGGTCATTTTTTGGATCAAAGGCAAACTCTGGACTTCGGTAATCTTTCACTGAAGTTATAAACAAAGTTTTTAAATCTTTGCCACCAAATGAGGCACAAGTGGTCAGCGCTGTTGGCGCTTGCACGATGTTGAGAAGTTTGCCATCAGGTGAGTAGTTGCGGACTTGACCACATCCGTAGAAGGCAACCCAGATATTACTTAGACTGTCAGTGCACATTCCATCCGGAAGTCCGGTGACGTCGCTAACATCAATTGGGGTCAATTCACTAACAATCTCACTTTTTTGTGGATCGAATTTGTAGCGAGAAATTTTACGTGTCGCAGAATCAATATAAAACATCATTTTTCTGTCAATTGACCAATCAATACCGTTTGCTATGTGAATATTTTTTCGGTGAATACTTTTATTGAAATTTCCGTCAATCTTAAATAGATCACCAGTTGCACTTCCCGGAATACTTTCTGCACCACCTACCCATAGACAACCTGATGGATCAATATTTCCATCATTCGTTCTGACTACCTTGAGGTCAAGTCCCAATGGAATTTCTCGCTCAATCTTAAAATTTCCATCTGTTAGAGCAATTGAGTCGCCCAAGGCTAAAACATAACCACCGGAGGCTCGCTTACCAACATATGTCACCATTGATTTGTAGACATGCTCTTTAATGTCACCACTCGTTGGATCATAAGTTTTTACATAACCATCAAATACATCTACCCACACAAAGCATTTAATTCTCTCGTCCCAAAGTGTTCCCTCACCCAAATCACATTGTGAATCCGGAATAGGAATTGCCTCGTAAGTTGTCATCTTTATCTCATTTCTCTCAGTGAAAAAATAGCTAGTGCCATTCGCTAGTAGGAAAAAACAATGCGGATTTCAACAGCACATTCCTGGGTAAATTAATCTGAAGTGCGACTAACTCAGCAACATCTGCGGCGGCCATCAATTTACTTCTTCCATCTGAGCCTTTTCTATTAATATCCTTATTGAGATCATCCCAGAAAGATGTGTCTACTCCACCGGGGCACAGAGTCGTGGCTCGAATCCCATGCGTAATTACTTCTTGCGCAAAACTATCCATAAAACCCATCACGGCCCATTTGGTTGCGCAATATCCGGACCATTCTGGATATCCCTTCGTGCCACCCGCAGAAACTATTGCGATGACATCGCCTGCGCCTTGCTTTTTCATAGTTGGTAAAGCAGCCTTCACAATATGCGCAGTTCCCAGATAATTAACTTCCATCATATGAGCCCAGTCGGCAGGATCTGATTCTTCAACGGAGCCAATAATTCCTATTCCAGCATTTGGAACAAGAACATCGATAGAGCCAAACGTCTGCACTACCTGCTCAACAGCGCTTACACAATCACTCCAAGACGAAACATCGCCAACAATCGCAAGGGTTTGTGTGCCAGAAATTTCAGTAATTTTTTTAGCAGCTTGCTCAATTCTTATATGATCTCGCCCAACAATGGCGGTTTTGAATCCTTCTTGCGCCAATCGCAAGGCAACCCCAAAACCAATTCCACGTGAAGCTCCCGTAACTAAGGCAGTTTTGGTTTCGTTCACGCTAACCCGATTACGCTCTCTCTTCTCATGATGTGAAGGCTAGCAATTTTGCAGGATTATGACTATCAAAAAGAAGCGGCCCAGCGCGACTAAACGTGAGGCCACCTAGCGTGCCTACCAATGACTGGACAATTTAATAACTCCCACCTAAGTTGTCTCCACTACCTCTCAAAGGAGTACAACAATGGCAAGAGCGTGTTTTATGTTTGAGCGCGGAAAAATCGGATGACTTTTTCTCCTGATCCACTTTTCTCGGTTGCTGGCAAGGTTGCCATTATTTCCGGGGCGGGAAGTGGTTTTGGTCGCACGATCGCACTTGCTCTAGCTGAGCGCGGAGCAAGTATTGGAGTTCTCGATATCACCGAAAAAGCTGCCGAAGAGACAACCGAACTCATAACTTCCGCAGGTGGACGCGCCATTACCTTAGTTGCAGATACCCGTGATGCCGACGCTGTTGAAAAATGTGTGCAAGAAGTCATCGCGAAATTCGGAACTCCACAAATCGTTATTGCATCTGCTGGCATTGGACGCCGAAGCCCAGCGATTGAGATGACAAGTCAAAACTGGAAAGACGTGATTGATGTCAATCTCAATGGCGCATGGAATTTGGCACAAGCAACTGGTCGAGCCATGATCACGACAAATACCCAAGGTTCAATCATTTTTATTTCATCAATTGCAGCATTGGTCGGGTTGCCGAACGGAAATGCAAATTACTCTGCGAGCAAAGGAGCAATCCATGCTCTGATGCGTACATTAGCCATTGAATGGGCCACTCAAGGTGTCCGCGTAAATGCAATTGCTCCAACACATTTTCGAACTCCACTTATTGTGGCTTCCATCAAAGAGAACCCAGAAGGCGAAGCATTCTTTAAAGCGAACATCCCTATGGGCAGAATGGGAGAACCGGAAGAAATCGTGGGATCGATAATTTACTTGGCATCACAGGCATCAAGTATGGTGACAGGAACCGTACTTGTCGTAGATGGCGGACATACCGCTCGCTAAACTTCCGTTAACTCTTAATTATCCAGAAAAGCAAACACCTTTTTTGGCCTCAGGCAGCCAGCGAGTTGCGTCAAGATTTTTACACCTCGGCAAGTTGAGCCAAGAACTATTAGTTTGAGCGATTTGATATTCGCTATGAAGATATTCAGCCATTTCATCAAGGAATGACTCCTGAGGTTTGCCAAGTTGTTTTTCAAAAGACTTTTTCCAGCCAAGGCTTTCAATATCTCTCATCATCTCCACCACACCCTTGAAGCCGATTTTTCCCACCAACCATTCAGTTAAGACGGCACCAAATTTGTAGGGCGTTCCATCATTTGGAAGGCTATCCGACCCGTCGGTGTAAGAGAGACGAGGAACAGTGTTTTTCGAAATCCAACTTGTGAAGTCATCCTTTGTCATAGTCTTTCCGATCCTGTTATCTCCAGGTCCAGGAAACCAACCCTGCGCACGATGGCGGATGAAATATTCTGGGTCATTCATTGCCGCCACAAGAAGTCCGAAATATTCAGCAGACCCCTCCATGAACCAGACCGGGTTCTCTCGGATGTAGTGGTTTCCAGATAGGTCAAACTGAATTTGGTGAAACCACTCATGTTCAATTCTTGGGAAAAAACTATCCGTCAAGAAAATCATAGGTTCTAGAAGTACATAGGAATGCGTTACAGAAGCAGCCGCAGAAAGCTTCGGTGCCAGAATTGGGCGCCAGCTTCCTTCACTCTCATATGCTGCCGCTTGATAGATGAAATCTTTAATGCCTTGTTCAGCTTGGCTTCGGCACCAATCGAGAGTGAATTCTGATGAACGCGGAGCCATTACCTGACACTTCTCCGTTATTTGATCCTTCATTGAAAGATCCAGGTAAATCTTCGTACGAGTTACCTTATGGAATCGCTCCCATTGCAAAACTGCATTGTCTAGCCTTCGCTTCGATTCAATAACAATATCTGTTGGCACTGAACTTCCAAACCAATATTCAATCTTACTTTCTGGCTTGCCTGAAGCTGGATTTGATCGCCATTCATCAAACATCTTCAAGCCCTTTGATCCCGTCTCCTTAAATTTCTCGTAATAGTTCAAGGCAATCGGTTGTTTTGTTGGAGTTGGAGTTGGTTGTTGGCTCTGATTACTTGGATCTACAAATGGACGAGTTGGGCGGGCAGCGTGCTGGGTAAAGGTGGAAGCTGACTTGGGCGCTGACACCTCGGGAATTGCACTCTTTGACTCTTGGATGACATATGGAATCGCTACCTCTTCGTACCATTTATCTATCTGAATTCCAAAAACTTCCGCGAAGGCCACCTCCCAGTTTTTCTTTCTACTCAATTTCCACCAATCAACAAACTTGCCGTGACCATAATCGGCAACTAGAACTTCGGTGAATAGTGCGCCAGCGGTATAGCAAAGTATTTTTGGTTCGGCGCAAGTGGTGCCATCTCCCCCGCCGCCTTTTTCGGAGGTAACAACCGCTTTGTAAAGGTCATCTTTATTCAATGAATGAGGAATTAGTGCTCCTTGTTGAGAGTAAGAGCGGCGTAGGTTTGAAACATTTACTCTATTCATCGCGACAATTGGTTGCTCTTCCATGAGTGCTGCAATTGCGAATCCATAAAAATTCGCAGAACCTTCCACGGCCCAGCCGGGAATTCCTTTGTCACGATCGCCAACGATCGAAACTGCAACCGCGTGGACAAACTCATGAGCCACAAAACCACGCATTGAAAGTTCACTGCCAGTCTTAATGGACCTATCCGTTTCTTTACCAATCACATAGTAGGTAATCGTTCCGCGAGAGTTATTGACTACGTCACCACGACTAGCATTTTCACCCTGCTTGCTAATGAATTCTCTATTCCATCCTGGTATTTCGTGACCGTAACGTTTCATCTCATCATTGACCCATTCAACCGAGGCTGGTGATCCCAGAATGATTGGGAACTCTCCTGTTGGCTTGAATTCATTGGACCAAAACCTTGAGGCAAAAGGAATAACTTCCTTGATCAATTCAGCAAAGTTTTGCGGTGCATCACTTGCAAAAATATATTTGACTGTGGGTTGATAACTTGAGTTCAAATCGTAAACCCGCTTTACCTCCGCAAGAGCTTTTTCCCGGCGAGTTAAGGGAGTTGCGTTCTCTACCACCTTTGTAGCGACACCTTTGCTCCACACCAACTTCTTGCCTGATTTGGTGCAGGTGTAAGTCTTCTTCGAATAAACAACTTTTTGTTTCAAAACCTTGCAGGTACTTCCGGGATTTATCTTCTGAGCAGAAATTGCAGTCACAGGGATCAAGGAAACTGCGAGGCCGACTAATAGCCCCTTGGCAAGACTCCCTTTGATTCGCATTTCAAAAGAGTAACGGGTACATCAAGCCATATGGGAAATTGAGTAATCTTTTCCGCTATTACCCACCAAGCAGGCTCAGATTTCTTCCAATCTCGCTGAAATGTTATTAGCTATCCCAAATATTGGATACGAGTCAAGACCGGATATATCCGTATCTCAGTCGAAGCTTATTTCCAGGAAATACTAAGGTGTTCGAATTACCGACTGGGCTATCGCTACAGATGAAATTAATATTTACTTGCTAAATTCGAGAGCTAAGAAAACTATTGACCTAATGAAAATAAAATAGGATGATAACGCTTTAACATCAACAATTATTTAACTTACAAATAAGATTGCGAGAGCGCTGATGACTAGCTTCAAGATTAAGGGAAACCGTGTAGTAATTACTGGTGGCACAGGTGGAATCGGAAGTGCAATCGTAAAAGGTTTTATTGATGCTGGATCAGAAGTCCTTGTTTCAGCAAGGGATGCCTCACAATTTGATTCCCTCAAAGAATATTTAACCGAAAATAACTCTCCCACCACAAAACTTCACCTTGTCGTCGCAGATTTTGTTGATCCGAAAAATTGTGGAGTTTTTATTGAACAAGCGAGAAAAACTTTGGGCGGGATTGATGTATTGGTAATTGCGCACGGTGGCGTAAAGCCTGGACCGGCGATTGAGACCAGCGATGAAATTTGGCAGCAACAGATCCAGATAAACCTAAGTTCTTACTTCCAGCTAGCTAAAGCGGCTGCGGGCGAAATGATTGAAAGAGGCAGCGGCAAGATAATCACCTTTGCATCGATGCTTACTTTTCAGGGTGGTTTAAATGCCTCAACTTATGCGGCAGCTAAGGGCGGCGTGGGTCAGATGACGAAAGCGCTTTCCAACGAATGGGCGAAATCTGGAGTCAATGTCAATGCGATCGCCCCTGGTTATATCCAGACCAAACTCAACCGCCATATCTGGACTGACCCAATTCGCCATGACCAGGTTCTTAGCCGTCTGACATCTGGGCGTTGGGGATTACCAGAAGACATGGTTGGACCAACTTTATTTTTAGCATCTGAAGCATCTGACTATATGCACGGGGTGATCTTGCCGGTCGATGGTGGGTGGCTATCTAGATGACTGATGTCAGATTTGGCATCGATAGTTTCTCCTTCCATCGCTTCTTTGGTGAGAACTCAAAATGGGAGGTGCCTTCTGAAATCAAATGGCAAACTAAAGATTTCATCGATTTTGCACGAGCGCACAATCTTGATCTGATTACTCTCCAGACTGCATACCTAGATTTAAGCGATAGCGAAATCTACGCCGAAATAAAGCGATGGACGAGCGATAGTAAAAACTACCTCGCCTTTACTTGGGGGCACCCAAATGGCTTTAATGGTGGTAAGAATCAAGATGCCCTGAAGAGCGCAACTGAATGGCTAGAACGATCTGCCGAATTTGAGTTAGAACAAATGCGCATCGTCTTTGGTAACCACTTCAACTTTGATGAAGCCCCAAGTGTTCGAATGGAGCGAATCGGAGATCAACTAGAAGTTCTGGTCAAGCGCGCCCGCCAGTTAGGAGTGCGCCTCTCAGTTGAAAATCACGCTGACTTTAGCGTTCCAGTCTTGCTAGAAATAATTAATGGTATTGATGATCAATATCTTGGCTTGTGTCTAGATTTCGGTAATTCATTCCGAGTTGGAGATGAATTAAATCAATTGATGGAAGATATTGATACTTCACGCATCTTTATGATTCAAGCAAAAGAGCTAGATCAAATGCCAGATAACGTACCGGGTGAACCGATCGGATGGTGGCCAACGGTCAACTTTGGAGCTGGAAAAATCGATGTAGCCAAACGCATTAATCGCCTGATTCAAAGGGGATTTGATGGCCCTATTGCCATAGAGCTCTCAAATCTTGGCGCTGGGCTAGATGAGATTGGCGTTGCAGAGCATGCGATTAATTACTTAAGGGCAAATCTTTTACCGCGCTAGGTGAAGTGCACATATTGCCTGGTTCGGATCATTGCACCCAGGACGTTTCGGTACCTAAACTAAAGCCAGAAGTTTTTAGAACCATAATTTTCAGACCAGTAATGAGGAGTGATATATGTTTACTTATCCAATCTTAGATTCAAAGATAGAGATCGTAGGCGCACTTGGATATGACAAAGGTGCCGATGGTTGGGTTACTCCTCGTCGCTTACCCGACTGGACACGTATTCAATTTGCTGATGCTGGTATCGAGCGATTCTTAAAATTTCCATCTGGGGTACGGCTTCGCTTTAAAACATCGGCGGATCAAATCACTCTTAAGGTGCTGGTTTCAAAAATGGTGATTACAGGACTTGCTGAGGACAAGCGACCTGCTGCATTTGATTTACTTGTTGATGGAAAAGAAGTTCAATCCCTGACGGCAGATCACGGAAATGTGCTGCGCTTGACTGCTGGTCTTACCGCTGTATTCGTAGAAACAATCGAACCTGGAGATCCAGATCTTCTCACTTTTTCTAATCTCGGAAACGACGAGAAGGACATCGAGATTTGGCTTCCTTCATCTGCAATTGTTGAGTTGAAGGAGTTAACCGCATCCAAAGAGATATTGCCAGCTCGACCAAGTGATAAAAAGAAATGGGTGCATTACGGAAGTTCAATAAGCCATTGCGTTGAGGCGGTTAAGCCGATGGATATTTGGCCAGTGCGCGCTGCGCAGCTGTTGAATTTAGACGTTATCAACTTTGGATTTGCTGGAGAATGCCAATTGGATGGTTTTGCCGCGCGCTCAATAGCAAACACTCCGGCAGACTTCATTTCACTTAAATTAGGAATTAATCTAGTAAACGCTGATTCAATGCGCGAAAGAGCCTTTATTCCAGCAGTTCATAGTTTGCTTGACACCATCCGCGAAAAGCACCCAACCACACCAATACTGATTATTTCGCCTATCTGGTGTCCATTTCACGAAACAACTCCAGGTCCAATCATGATTGATGGAAATTCACTCTTTGCGAAAGAGCGACCTGCAGAATTGGCGGCTGGAGTGCTCACTCTTGTTCGCATTAGGGAAATACTTAAAGAGGTCATTTCCAAGCGAGCAGATAAAAACCTGCATTACATGAATGGTCTAGAACTTATGAACGAGGGCGATGTAGACCTAATGCCCGATAAGTTGCACCCAAATTCTGCAGGATACCGATTAATGGCTGAGCGTTTTGCAAAGTTACAAACCATTAAGTTCTGATTTGTAACTAAGCAACAACGATTATCAGAGCTCTCTACTTTATTGAGCCACCAGGTGCTGAGCTCACCATGAATTGTGAGTAAGCCGAAAGGGTCAAGAAGGTCGGGAAGTGATCTTCATCTAGACAGATTTGGCGAAAGATCGTGACTGCATCTTCAAAGCGATCATTTTTATTGCGCTCAATTCCGTTGATGATGTCAAAAATGATTTGTTCAACCAGAGTGCGGGTTACGTGTGTTCCCTCGCGAGTAACCACCTCGTAACGAATCCACTGCCAAATCTGAGATCGGCTAATTTCTGCAGTTGCTACATCTTCCATCAAGTTATCGATTGCTGCGGCTCCCGTTCCGCGCAGCCAGGATTCTATATAGAGAAGCCCAACAGCAACATTGGTGCGAAGCCCGGCATCAGTTACATCCCCACCGATAGATTGAATATCAAGTAGTTGATCTGGAACTACGTGGACATCATTACGCAGACGCTCAATCTGATTTGGCCGCGTGCCTAGAACTGCATCAAATTCTGCCTGAGCAATTGGAATTAAATCTGGGTGAGCCACCCAAGTTCCATCGAAACCATCAGCTGCTTCACGTGCTTTATCGATCGTCACTGCTTGTAGCGCGCGATCTGTCACTTCTTTATCCCGGCGATTAGGGATGAATGCGCTCATTCCCCCAATGGCGTGGGCTTTTCGCTTGTGACAGGTTGAGACCAAGAGCTCGGTGTAAGCGCGCATAAATGGAACAGTCATAGTGATCTGTGCGCGATCTGGAGTTAAGAACTGCTTCCCAGATCCGGCAAAGTTTTTAATGATCGAGAAGATGTAATCCCAGCGGCCAGCATTTAAGCCAGCGCAGTGATCGCGTAGCTCCCAAAGGATTTCATCCATCTCAAAGGCTGCAGGAATTGTTTCAATAAGTACGGTTGCGCGGATGGTGCCATATGGAATTTCTAGGCGCTCTTCAGCGTAGGTGAAGATGTTATTCCACAACTCCGCTTCTAGATGAGATTCGATTTTTGCTAAGTAAAAATATGGCCCTGCTCCACGCGCAATTAACTCTTTTGCGTTATGGAAGAAGTAGAGACCGAAGTCAACTAAACCTGCAACGGCTGGACGTGCACGATCTTCCTGATCCACAAATAGAAGATGTTTTTCAACCATATGCCACCCGCGGGGGCGCATAACAATTGTTGGTGCATTCTCGTTAGTGATTGTGTAAATTTTCTCCCCTGAATCAAAGGTAAGTTGTCGACGGATAGCATCAAAGAGTGATATCTGTCCCCCAATAATGTTCTCCCACGTCGGACTAGTTGCATCTTCTAAATCCGCTAACCAAACCTTGGCGGTTGAATTCATGGCATTGCAAGTCATCTTCGGATCAGTTGGACCTGTGATTTCAACTCTGCGATCTTCTAGCCCGGGTCCTGGCCCTGCAACAAACCAGCTGGCATCCTCGCGAATGTGGCTCGTTGACTTTAGAAATGTTGGCCGGCGACCATTTGAAAAATGGGTGCGGTTGACCATTCTGTGAGCCAGTAGGTCACTTCGAGTACCTGAGAAGAGTTCATGAAGCTCAGTAACAAATGCCAACGCATCCGATGTAAGGATCTCGTTAAAGCGCGGATGCATCTTTCCGGCAATTGAAATATGTGACATTTAATTCTCCCTATGCTTTTTGGTAAATAATTAGTGGAATTGTTCGTTTTCAGTGGATCCGGCTAAAGCCAAGGTAGCGCTATTTGGATTGAGCGCAGTTGAGATTGCATCAAAGTAACCAGTACCAACTTCTCGCTGATGTTTCGTTGCTGTGTATCCATCGGCTTCACTAGCAAATTCGGCTTCTTGAAGTTCGACATATGCGCTCATACCGCGAGATTTGTAACCTTTGGCAAGAGTAAACATTGAATGGTTAAGAGCATGAAAACCGGCCAGAGTAATGAATTGGAATTTATAGCCAAGTGCTGCCAAATCAGTTTGGAAAGTTGCGATCTGCGCATCGCTAAGGTGGCGCTTCCAGTTAAATGATGGAGAGCAGTTATAGGCCAACATTTTCCCTGGATACTTTGCGTGTATTGCGTTGGCAAAATCACGGGCAAGTTCGATATTTGGCTCACCAGTTTCAACCCACATTAGATCTGAATATTCTGCGAAGGCTAAACCGCGAGTGATAACTGCATCTAGGCCTGGCTTAACTCGATAGAAACCTTCGCTGGTGCGTTCACCTGTTGCATACTGTGCGTCCCGAGAATCGATATCCGATGTAATGAGATCGGCTGCGAGCGCATCGGTGCGGGCGATAATTAGAGTAGGAACACCTGCAACATCTGCGGCAAGTCGAGCTGCATTTAACGTGCGAACGTGTTGTTGTGTAGGAATCAAAACTTTGCCACCTAGGTGGCCACACTTCTTTTCGGAAGCGAGTTGATCTTCCCAGTGAACTCCAGCGGCTCCTGCTTGAATCATTGACTTCATCAATTCATATGCATTTAAGGGGCCGCCAAAACCTGCTTCTGCATCGGCAACAATGGGTGCTAGCCAATCAATGCTTGCCGCACCTTCAACGCGTTCTACTTGATCAGCGCGCATCAAAGCGTTATTAATTCTGCGCACCACAGCCGGAACCGAATTTGCGGGATACAAGCTTTGATCTGGATATGTATGACCTGAAAGGTTGGCATCTCCTGCCACCTGCCAGCCGGAAAGGTAGATTGCCTTCAAGCCAGCCTTAACCTGCTGAACGGCTTGATTGCCGGTGAGGGCGCCAAGGGCTGCGACCCATTTCTCGGTGTGCAGTAAATCCCACAGATTCTCGGCCCCACGTCGAGCCAAGGTTGAATCCTCAGTGATCGAGCCGCGCAGGCGCACCACATCTGCAGCGGTGTAATCACGCTTGATGCCCGCCCAACGGGGATTGGTATCCCAGTCTTTCTGCAATTCTTCTGCGCGCTGGGTGTTGCTCCCGATCTGACTCTTCATTGAGTTCTCCTTCTGTTGACGTGAAAAACAAGGGTTTTTGCGCCCTTTGCTCCAATAAGTTGAGTATTGGGCACTTGTATAGGGAATGCACGGCTTTTCTGACAGAAATAATCCAATATTTCTGCAAAATAGAACTTCCCCTATTCTGCTGCGAGTGCAAGAATTAAATATGAGCAATCTAGAGAAAGAGTTTGATCCGCTGATCGTTGGGCGCCGGATTCGCGAGCTGCGAACCAAGCAGGGAATGAATCTTGAAATTCTTGCGCGCGCAATCGAGCGAGCACCCTCACAAGTTTCTGCGATTGAAAATGGAAAACGTACTCCGCCGATTCAACAACTACAGAAGATTGCACAAGCGCTCGGTGTTTCTTTAAACCAATTGCTAAATTCCGAAATTTTAAGTGAGCGAACTGCAAATGAACTTGAAATTGAACGCGCACAACGTGGTGGCCTTTACTCATCTCTTGGTTTGCCAGATGCTTTTATCGGAAAAACGATTAGCAACAACATTATTGAAATCATCCTTGGACTGCAGCGCGAAGTTGAAAGGCTACATTTGCAACGATCAGCCACGCCTGAAGAAGCGCGTCGTGTGAATTTAGAACTTCGCCAAGAAATGCGCAGGATTAATAATTACTTTCCACATTTAGAAGAAGAAGCGAGAACGCTTCTAGCAAAAATTGATCATGGCTCTGGTCCGCTTTCAGAGCGGCTAACAGCCGAGCTTGCCAATAAATTAGGTTTTACTTTGCATTACGTTCAAGATTTACCAGCTTCAACACGTGTAATTACTGATGAAAAGAATGGGAAGATTTACTTGCCAGTGCGGCGAGAAGGTCGCGATGCACGTACTATTTTATTGCAAGCACTTGCTGGACACGTGCTCAAGCACTCTTCACCTCGCGATTATAAAGAGTATCTATCACAACGTGTTCAGACAAATTATTTAGCCGGTGCTTTACTTATGCCAGAATCATATGCCGTCGAATTCTTGCAGAACGCAAAAGTTAAGCGAGAATTATCTGTTGAAGACCTGCGCGACTATTTTGGCGTTAGTTATGAAAATGCTGCCCATCGATTTACTAATTTAGCCACTGTCCACCTTGAATTACCGGTGCACTTTCTTAAAGTCCACGAAAGTGGGGCTATTTCAAAGGCATACGAGAATGACAATGTTGCGTTTCCATCAGATGTCTTTGGGTCAGTCGAAGGTCAAATTGTTTGCCGCAACTGGAGCGCCCGCAAAGTCTTCACAGTTAAAGATCGATTTACTCCTTATCATCAATACACCGACAAACCAGTGGGAACCTATTGGTGCACATCAAGAATCCAATCCAGCGCCCAAGGCGATTTTTCGGTTAGCGTCGGCACAAATTTCGATTCAGTAAAGTACTTTCGAGGAAGAGACTCAACTACTCGATACAAGTCTTACTGTCCCGATGCTACTTGTTGTCGTCAGGCACCAGCTGAATTAGAGAACAAATGGGGCACAATGATTAGACCAACGCCTCGTCTAAATTCCAGCCTTCTCGCCGCTGTACCTCAGAATGGATTCTTAGGAATAGAACAGCGAGAGATACTCGAGTTCTTAGAAGATCAGATAGATTCTTAACTTTTCGCAGCTTAAAGAATTATTGCTTTAGCACCATTGTTGATTGGGCTGGCACAACTACTTTTCCAGATTTCAAAACCTGAAGAGTCTTCGTACCGATCAGAGAGCCCTTAGCGAGAATGTTCCAACTGCCTGAATTCGGAAGAGTAAAAGTAGCACCAGCAGTATCAGCATTGTGAATTACGACGATCGTCTTTGCTTTATCTCCGACCGCTTTGCCATTGATTGAGTATGCGATCAAAGTATCGGAGCCATTGAGGAATTTTATATTTGCCTTCACCTCAGCAGTGGTTGTTATACGAAACGCTGGGTGTGCCGCGCGCAGTGCGATTAAGCCCTTGTAATAATTGACAGTCGAGCTGTATTTAAGTTTTGTACCCCACTTGAGCGAATTAGTCGTGTCATCTGACTTATAACTATTGTCATCACCATTTTTAGAACGTAGAAACTCTTGTCCTGCCTGCATAAATGGCACTCCTTGAGATAAGAAGGCTACAGATGTAGCGAACTGACTTAATTGCGCGATGCCGGTAGGAGAGATCCCTTTAACGCTCGCGGTTAACTTATCTGCCAAAGTTAAATTGTCATGTGATTCCACGTAGTTAACTGACTGGGTAGGCGCTGTTGTGCTCCATGCATTTAGAAACATTGGGTTGTAAGTGCTGTTTCCAACAATTCCTGGTTTGATATCGCCCACGGCGCTGAGTTTTCCCGTGGCCCAACCTGTATCGGATGCCTTAAAGACTGATCCCTTTAGCCCATCGCGGATCTGGTCATTAAAATGTGCAACGTTATTTAACTTCGAAATATTTGTCTGGCTGGCGCGAAGATCTTTGGCAAGGGTGCCCATCTCCCAACCTTCACCAATAACGATTATTGTCGGGTCAATCACTTTTAGCGCAGCTGTTACTTCATTAATTGTCTGGATATCCATTAGGCCCATCAAGTCAAAGCGGAAGCCATCAAGGTTGTATTCATTTGCCCAGTACTTCACAGATTCCACAATAAATTTGCGCACCATTGGACGCTCTGTGGCGACATCGTTACCGCAACCACTGCCGTTGGTAAGAGCGCCACTGTCATCGGTGCGGAAGAAGTACCCTGGAGTGATCAAGTTTTGGCTAAATGTGCTGGCGTTGTAAACGTGGTTGTAAACAACGTCCATATTCACGCGTAGACCAACTGAGTGCATCGATTGAATGGCGCGCTTTAGTTCTGTAATTCGCTCAGTTGGCTTTGTTGGGTCTGAACTATAAGAACCTTCAGGAACGTTGTAATTTTGTGGGTCATATCCCCAGTTAAATGTTGGAGCGGCTTCATCGACTGATTGAAAATCATAGATCGGCAATAGTTCAACGTGCGTGACGCCTAAATCTTTAATCGCTGAAACGCCGGTTAGCACTCCACCGCTCTTGGTATTTAATTCAGTGAAGGCGAGGAACTTTCCTTTATTTGCTGCCGATATTCCACTGGAAGAATCCATTGAAAGATCGCGAACATGAAGTTCATAGATGACGGCATCGGTTGCTTTGCCGCTAAATTTCGGCTTGGACTTGCTCCATCCCGCGGGGTTGGTTTTTGCTAAATTAACTACGACTCCGCGTGTTCCGTTTATTGTGGTGGCACGAACATAAGGGTCTACTGCCTCATTTGTGGGACCTTCTAAGGTGACACGGTAGTTATAGATCAAACCCTCTTGGTCGCCAGCGAGCGTGGCAGTCCAAGTGCCATTTACATCCGATTTCATTCTAGTTTCAACAGCTAAAGATAAAGGTGAATCTGCCTTTGCATAAGTAACCAGGGTTACCGCAATCGCTGTTGGTGCCCAGACTCGGAACTTGGTTGATGCTGCAGAATAAGTGTTTCCAAGGTCATTGCCGGTGTAAGTGTACTTAGCGGCAAATTCTGCCGAATCATAAAGCTTTGCTAATTTATTGTCGGGTGCCGTTGGAGCCGCTGTTGTGGGAAGTGTGTAGTGAATAGTCGGATCGTTCTGACGTAACCAAATTTCAGTAACTCCATTTGTGCCGAATTTACTTATAAATCGATCATCTGGAACATCTTTAGAGAGCCACTCACCCTTACGAACGATAATTCCTAAATTATCGAACTTATCCATGCCGGTTATCTCAACTGTGGCAATCTTTCCGAATGCATCATCGCCGGTGAATTGCACTCCGGTTTTACTTATATCAACATCAGATCCAGTCGCCATATTCTTCCAAAGCCACAGGTTCCAAGAGTCGTAATCTGCCTCAACGCGTTGGTAGTGAACGGTGAGCTTCACGGTCTCGGGATTGGCGGCACTGGCGATACTTGGAAAGCCAACGGCTAACGTGGCCAGTGCTAGAAATACTGCTTCGACTTTGCGAAGTGGAATTCTCATTAGCGTAGATTACAGGCTAGATCCAGGTGCTCAACTTGCTGTGCGTTGGCACCTTGGGCAGAAGTGAGATGAACGGGCACCAAAGGTGATGCGGCGGATAGGTGCGCCACATCGCGGGCAAGGCTCATTGGTGCGGCCATATGCCGCAAGTGATTGCTCGAAAAATCCGCTTTCGCCGTTTACATCTATGTACAGATCGTCGAATGATGTGCCGCCTTTTTCGATCGCTTCTTGCATTACTTCTGTAGCGAAATCGATTATCGTGGCAATTTTCTTCTTACTCAGATCAGCTGTTGAAATCTCTGGATTAACTTTGGCGCGCCAGAGCGTTTCATCGGCATAGATATTTCCGACCCCGCTCATGATCTCTTGATTTAGAAGCGCAGTTTTGATGCGAATATTTCGCTTGGCAAAGTTATTTATCGTTTCAGCGCGATCAAAGAGTGGATCAAATGGATCGGTGGCGATGTGCTGAGCAGAGGTAGGAATACCGTTGCTAACTTCTTCCACCGAGACCCAACCAAAGGTGCGTTGATCGTTAAAGACGAGTTCGCGTTTACGCAGATTCTTTGAAAGATCGAATTTAGCTCGCACGTGCTTCGCTTCCGGTCGATCTTTCTGATGGATCAAGAACTGTCCGCTCATCCCCAAGTGCGCGACTAATACTTGTGGGCGATCTAAGACAAACCAGAGAAATTTACCGCGGCGCTTAATATCGATAAACTTTGCCCCATTTATAGATTTAAGCGGCGCAATAGATTCTGGCTTGAGCGCCCGCGGGTGAAGGTTGTGCGCTGCGGTGATCGTATAACCCTTGATCAACTTTTCTAAGCCGCGCCTGACCGTTTCAACTTCTGGTAATTCCGGCATTGCTTAACCTTTATTTATCACGCTAAGTGCGGCAAGTGCGCTGTCATAGCCTTTATCTTCGGTGCTGCCAGGTAAACCGGCGCGGGCAGTTGCCTGCTCCAGGTTGTCACACATTAATACTCCAAAGCCAATTGGCTTTGAGCGACTGAGTGAGACATCCATAACTCCTTGAGTAACGCCCTGGCAGACATAATCAAAGTGTGGGGTCTCACCACGAAGTACTAGGCCAACGATCACAGCAAGATCAAAACCTTCATCGAAAGCCAATTGCGCTGCTAATGGAAGTTCAAAGGAACCTGCAACTGTGCGAGTTGTTGGGTTACTAATTCCTGCCGCTTGGAAACCTCGTATCGCACCGGAGACAAGGGCATCGCAAATTTCGGGATGCCACGCAGCGGATATAACAACTGTCTTTAGGTGCGGAAGTTGTGGAATCGAAATTTGCGGTGCATTACCTGCCATTAGAGCGCTCCTAACGCGTGATTTAGCTTATCTCGCTTGGTTTCTAGGTACTTCTGATTGTGTTTGTTGGCAATTACTTCAAGTGGCGCAACGGTTACGGCGATGCCAGATTCCTTGATTGCAGCAATTTTCTCCGGATTATTTGTCAGAAGCGTCAAAGACTTTACCTGCAAACGATGCAGAATACTTGCCGCATCTTCATATGTGCGATCATCAACTGGTTGGCCAATTGAGAGATTTGCCTGCACCGTATCTTGCCCAGAATCTTGCAGCACGTAAGCACGAATTTTTTCAACCAAACCAATGCCGCGCCCTTCGTGATCGCGTAAGTAAATAATGTAGCCATGGCCACTTTCTTCAATAAGGCGCATGGCCTCTTGAAGTTGTGAACCACAATCGCAGCGCTTTGACCCAAAGACATCTCCAGTTAGACATTCTGAATGGACCCGAACCAACGGCTGGATATTGGTTTGCGCGCCAAATTTAAGAACTGCGTGCTCTGCTCCGGTTGGGGAGATAAATGAAGAAATTTTCCAATCTACATCGTTGAGTGGTAGGTCTGCCCAATCTAAGTCGAAATCTTCATTGATCGATTGCTTTGGGGCGATGCGAGCCAGTTGATCAATCGAAATAACTTGTAAGCCGTGTTGATTTGCGAACTCGGTGATCTGGGCACCACGCATCATTGAGCCATCATCATTTACCAATTCTGATAATACAGCTGCCGAATTTGAACCCGACAGCTCACATAAGGCGATGCTTGCTTCAGTATGACCACGGCGCTTGTGAAGTCCGCCAGCAACTGAGATCAACGGGAAGACGTGGCCAGGGCGCGCAAAATCAGTCGGTTGAGAATTGATATCAGCCAACGCCCGTAAAGTGTTGGCGCGCTCCTGCGCGGGAATTCCCGTTGAACGACCTGCTATCGCATCAACTGTGACGGTAAATGCTGTGCTGTGATTATCTTCATTGCGCTTGACCATCAGCGGAAGTTTTAAGCGCTTAGCTGTTTCTGCAGTGATTACCCCACAGATAACCCCCGAAGTATAACGAACCATAAATCCAATATTTTCAGCGTTTGATTTTTCCGCCAAAAGAATCAGATCAGCTTCGTTCTCACGGTTTTCATCATCGGTTACGACAATGAATTTGCCGGCCTTAAAATCGCTGAGAACTTGATCTAGATTGCTCATTTGCTTTCCTGTCCTCGCACAATAAGTCTTTCTACATACTTGGCCAAAACATCAACTTCTATATTTAAATGATCACCTAGTGACTTCTTTGAAAGATTGGTCTGCGCCAGGGTTTCTGGAATCAGCCAGACTGAAATTTGATTTGTTTCATCATTTAACTCCCCAACGGTAAGTGAAACGCCTTCGAGGCAGATAGAACCTTGGGCGACAACGTATTTCATTAAATTCTTTGGTATCTCAAGATCTATACGAGTCCATTGTGAGTCAGCAGAGATTTCGGCAATATTTGCGATTCCATCTACGTGCCCCTGAACAATGTGGCCACCTAGGCGATCTGCAGCGCGAGTGGCTAGTTCTAGATTTACCTCAGAGCCAACTTCAAGTGCGCCAGTAGTCGTTAACTTCAGGGTTTGTACCATTACATCTACTGCAAATTGTGACTTGTCTTGCGAGATAACAGTTAGGCAGGCGCCATTTACAGATACTGAATCACCTTGGGTAATTTGATTAGCAATTTCTGGGCTCGAAATTACAAGTTGCGCGCTACTTTCTTGGTGCTCAATCGCAGTAACTCGGCCAATTGCCTGAATAAGTCCGGTAAACATTAGCGCCCAACTTCTGTGCTGTTTGCGCTCTTGAAAAGTGTTATCTTTAAATCGGAACCAATCATCTCTACATCAGATATTTCAAAATCTAATCGCTCAGAGACATTTGTAATTCCTAGGTTGCCAATCGACGGCGTTCCTGAACCGAGCAACGCTGGCGCTTGGAATAAGACAATTTCATCGATTAGATCCTCGCGTAAGAGCGCGGTTCCAAGCGTTGGTCCAGATTCGATCAACAACTGGTTGAAACCACGCTTATTGGCTAGCAGTAACAAATCATCGAAGTTTCGAGATTTAATTAATACAGTTTCAGCTGCGTCATCGAAAATTTGCATCTTCGCTGCAATTTCGCCGCTTCCCATAACGATGCGAACTGGATTATTGCCAAATCCTTTACTAGTCATTGCGGGGTCATCAGCAATAACTGTTGCAGTTGAAGTGACGATACCGTCGACTTGCGAGCGCATGCGCGCCACATCTGTGCGAGCGGGTTCGCTAGTAATCCATTTCGAACTGCCATCACTTGCCGCTACTTTGCCATCCATAGTCGAGGCGATCTTCCAAGTAATGCGCGGACGTCCTAGTTCCATTTTAGTGAGCCAGGCACGATTTTCTAGACGCGCTTGTTCTTCACCAATGCCCGATTTCACTTCTATTCCGGCAGCGCGCAAACGCTCTGCTCCACCGGTGGCTGCAGGATTAGGATCACTAATCGCATAGACAACTTTTTTAATTCCAGATTTGATAATCGCATCCACACAAGGTGGTGTTTTACCGTGATGGTTACACGGTTCTAGCGTTATATAAAGTATTGATCCTGCCGGTAGCTCCTTTGCGGCATTTATCGCGATCACTTCGGCGTGGTCTGCCCCTTGATGAAATCCCTCGCTAAGTACTTCCCCGGTTGCGTTAGTTATAACTGCGCCCACAATAGGATTTGGATATGTCTGGCCAAGACCAAGGCGAGCACAATCGATGGCGTGTGCCATCGCAGCTTCTGCACTTAGCGCTTGCTTCATTTTCAACACCCTTATTCGAGAACGGATGTTGCATCTCGGGGTGGAAAAACGGTACGAGCCGACGCGCTAAAACTTTGTTAGGAAAAACCAGTAACAAAGCATGCGTCGACTACACGTTGATTTTCTCTCATCCGGACTTTAACCGTCGGTTCGGGAATTACACCCAATCCACCGGTCAATGGCCTTGACCGGGTCGCAGACTTTAACTGCCGGTTCGAAATTACATCGACCCCGAAAAACAACACCTTTATTCTAGCGCTTCAACAAGTGTTGCGGTTACCTCGGGCGATTGCCATTTTTAAGCAACGCCAATCGCATCGACTACGAAGATCAAGGTCTCATTTGGACCAATAGGTCCGCTGCCTTGCGCTCCGTAACCAATATCAGGTGGGATGACCAATAAACGTCGTCCTCCGACCTTCATCCCTGGAATACCTTGCTGCCACCCGACAATTACATTCGCTAATGGGAATGTTGCAGGTGAACCGCTGTTCCAAGAAGATTCGATTAGCGCTCCTTTAGACCAAGTCATCAACGTGTAGTGAACTGTCATCGTAGAAGTCGGCTGAGCTTCTGCGCCTTCGCCAACAAAGATGTCTTTGGTGACAAGAGTTGTAGGTGGAGTTCCGCTCGGTGCGCCAATTGTTGGAGCCTCACCCATATTGGTTGTAACTGTCGGCAAATTATCTGCGGTTGCGCTCACTTCTTTATCTCCACATCCAGTTAGTAGTACCAATGAAATAGCTAAAATTCCTGCAAGTTTGCCTTTCATTACTTCTTTTCTCCTTCACCAATTTCGCGGATTAAATTAAATTCACCAGTACCCAACTGACCTTGATCGCGATACAACTCTAACTTGGCGCGAGTATCAGCGATATCAAGATTGCGCATTGTTAACTGCCCAATGCGATCAACCGGCCCAAAGGCAGCGTTTTCGGTACGTTCCATAGAAAGTTTCTCTGGGTGGTAACTAAGTGCAGGACCTGTTGTATTAATGATCGAGAAATCATCTCCACGGCGTAAGCGAATCGTAACTTCACCCGTGACAGCTGAGGCCACCCAACGTTGCAATGACTCGCGCAACATTAGAGATTGTGGGTCTAGCCAGCGACCTTCATAAAGCAAACGCCCTAGGCGACGACCTTCTGCGTGGTAATTAGCAATAGTGTCTTCGTTGTGGATCGCACTTAATAAACGCTCGTATGCAATAAAAAGTAGCGCCATTCCAGGTGCTTCATAAATTCCGCGGCTCTTGGCTTCAATAATCCGATTCTCTATTTGATCGGCCATGCCAAGTCCGTGGCGCCCACCGATCTCATTAGCTGCCTGCATAAGCGCAACTACATCGCTGAAATCTTTACCGTTGATGGCCACGGGCCGGCCCTGTAAGAATTGGATCTTCACATCTTCGCTCGGAATAGATACTGCAGAATCCCAGAACTTAACGCCCATAATTGGGTTAACAATTTCAATCGAGGCATCGAGGTTTTCCAGATTTTTGGCTTCGTGGGTTGCGCCTAAGATATTGGCATCTGTGGAGTAAGCCTTTTCAACGCTATCGCGGTAAGGGAATTTATGAGTTACCAACCACTCAGACATCTCTTTGCGGCCACCGAGTTCACGAACAAAGTCAGCATCTAGCCACGGCTTGTATATACGCAGATTTGGATTAGCTAGTAATCCATAACGATAGAAGCGCTCGATGTCATTGCCTTTATAGGTTGAGCCATCGCCCCAAATTTCAACTCTATCTTGCAACATTGCGCGCACCAATAAAGTCCCAGTCACAGCGCGACCAAGTGGAGTTGTGTTGAAGTACTGTTTGCCACCAGAACGGATATGGAATGCACCGCAAGCGATCGCCGCTAAACCTTCTTCTACAAGTGAATTCTTACAATCTACTAAGCGAGAAATTTCTGCGCCATACTCTTTGGCGCGTACCGGAACTGAATCAATATCTGATTCGTCATATTGCCCAAGATCTGCGGTGTATGTGCAGGGGATCGCACCTTTTTCACGCATCCAGGCAACAGCGACAGATGTATCTAGGCCACCAGAGAAAGCGATACCGACTTTTTCGCCGACCGGCAAGGATGCAAGGACTTTAGACATGTGCGTAAGTCTAACGGTTGAGCAGGCTTGCTAGCGCAGGCTTTACTTTCCAGAGCGCGATCATCGCGTCATAGCGTGATTTCTCTGCGCTATCGGCGGCGGCATCAGTCTTTACTGCTCGAATCATCAAATTGCGAGGGGTGTGCTCTCCCCCAATAAATTCAATCGCTTCAACGCGATAGCCCAATAATTTCATTATCTGCATGCGCAAGGCATCAGTTATCAAATCACCAAGCCGCTCTTTCATAATTCCATTTCTAGTAATAATCTGCCAAGGCTCTGGAGTCTCTACCATTTGAGCCTGAATATCGTGATGGCAGCAAGGTGCAATTAAAGCCAACTTAGCGCCAGCGCTTACTGCCCAGGCGATTGCATCATCAGTTGCGGTATCGCAAGCGTGTAGAGCGATTGCGACATCAGCTGACTTTAAAGTGGTTTGCGAAATTTCTTCAGCGAAGAAGGTAATACTTTCTGAGATTCTCAATTTTTCGGCGATCTGATTATTGCGCAGGCGTGCGCTCTCACGGACATCTATCCCTGTGACCTTTACGGGAATTCCTTGATTGACTAAATATTGATGCGCCGCAAATGTTAGATAGGCATTCCCACAGCCTAAATCAACAATTGTTAGCGGCAGCGCTGCGGTGGGTTTAGCGATATGGCCAGCAGCGATCGCCGAATTTAGAGAAGGAACTAACAACCTTAAGAACTCTTCAACTTGCAGATACTTATCGTTCTTACTGGCTTTAACTTTACCGGTGGAATCTGAGATCCCAACTTCAATCAAGAATGGATCACTCGGGTCCAATAGCCTAGCCTTTGAGCGATCATGCGAAAGATCAACTTCAAATAAATCGTTTGTGCGGTGAACTAGCGCCTCACCCTTCTTGGTAATGCGAATAGATATCGATCCACTCTTATGCTCGAGCAAGATATTGGCAAAGCCTGCATCGAGAAGATTGAGGGCGATAAATTCTGGAGGGCTATAGTTTTTGGTAGTCATAGCGCGACCGTCGCTCTGCGAGATCTGGTACTTAACCTCACCTTTTATCAGCACCGGTTTGACATCAACTCGCTCGGTTGGCGTCTGCATATTGCGCCGGCGGCCGGATAGGACCAATCTCACGAAAGCATCAGATTTTTCCAAGCCAGTGACCACTTCCGCAAGCGCTGCAGCAAGTGCCGAATCCATGCATTAAAAATACCTTAGTTCCCGATGCATTACGCTCTGCTCGTGATTACAAATAGCGCTTGGATCCTGACCGCCTCAATCTTGGCAATAATCGTCGCCCTTGACTTCACTTGGGCGGTGGCAAGACGCAATCAAAATACCACTCTGAAAGAAGCAACCCTGTGGAGCTTTCTATATGTATCTCTAGCGATCGCATTTGGTATTCATCTCGGGACATGGACTGATGCACAAACTCAGCAGGAGTTCTTTGCCGGCTGGCTAACTGAATATTCACTCTCATTCGATAACTTATTTGTATTTGTAATTATATTGAGCAGGTTAAAGATTGAAGAGAAGAGCAAGCAGCTCGCTCTTCTCTTTGGAATTTTGATTGCTTTAGTCTTTCGGATTATCGCGATCACCTTGGGTGCCGCAGCAATTAAACAATTTGAGTGGGTCTTCTTCATCTTTGGCGCCTTCTTGATCTACACAGCAGTTCATCTATTTTTAGAGGGTTCACAAGAAAAAGAAGAAGAGAAGGAGAGCAAGTTAATAGAGTATTTGAGAGCTAAGGGTCTAAAACCGTTTACCATCGCGCTTCTTGCATTGGGTGCAACGGATATTCTCTTTGCCCTTGATTCGATTCCGGCGATATTTGGGCTGACCGAAAATGTCTATGTAGTAGTCACAGCAAATATTTTTGCTCTAATGGGTCTGCGCCAGCTCTACTTCTTAATCGGTGGCCTTATGCAGCGTTTGATCTATATCGGAAAAGGACTGTCGGTAATCTTAGGATTCATCGGAATTAAACTCTTTTTTCATGCTTTCCATGCCGTCAATATTCACGAGATAGCTGGAATTAAAATTCCTGATATTACAATTACTCAAAGCTTGTCTGTGATTGTCGGGGTACTGGCGATTGCGACGGTATCCAGCTTGGTCGTAACCGCAAAGCGTAAGTAATTACTTAGGTAATCCGATAACTACGGCAAGGCCGCCTAAATCGCTCTTTCGTAATTCAAGATTTCCGTCATGTTCTTGCACAATCGCGGCGATGATACTCATGCCAAGTCCTGACCCGCCGCTATCGCGCGAACGCGATGGATCGAAACGATTCATTGCAGCAATCTCGGTGCGATAGGCGCTTTCTGGAAGACCAGGTCCAGCATCTTCAATAGTTAAATTAACTCTCTTGCCTTTGCTTTTTAGTGTGACGGCAACGGCTGCATCCGCAGGAGTATGACGGATGATATTAGATAGGCAGTTTTGAATGATTCTATTTAAGTGTTCACGAGATCCTTTGATTTCGCAATTACTTTCCAGCGAAATTTCAATTTTCCGCCCTTTATTAAAGAGTTGAAAATCATTGATATGCGCCTGAATTAACTCTGTTAACTCCAGCTCTTCAAAAGTAGTTGGCCTGCTCTCGCCGAGTTCGGCAAGCAGCAGCAGATCATGAATCAAATTCTCCATCCGCTCTATCTCAGAATTTACGCGAGAAAAAGCTCTTGCTCTATCAACCACATCGCTCATCTGGCCTTTGCTCAGCATCTCGCTATATCCCTTGATTACCGTCAATGGCGTCCGCAGTTCATGCGAGGCATCACCCAAGAATCTCTGCATTCTTTCTAGTGCTTTTGCATCTAACCCACGATTATGACGTCGTAGCAAGAAAATAGAGATGAAAATTGCCAGGGCATTAGCGGTGAGAGTAAAGCCAACTAAATTCTTTAGATTATTGTTTAAATTCGCATTTATTTTAGCTAAATCTGCGGCGATAATTAAATAGTCACCACCTGCAATTTCCACCGTTCTGAATCGAAATGGGCTCGCGCTCTTGATAGAGATAGGAGCCAGAATAGCTTTCCTAACAATCTCCATTGAGTTAATACCTGGGTAGATTAGGTGGGATTCACTTACAACTGTCTCATCCCCTTCCTTGGTTATGAGAACGAGAGTTAAATCTAAACTCTCTTCATCTACGGTAAAGATGGCAGCGCCGATTGCCTCTGCTGGATATGCATTTACACGTTCAATAACGAGGTTTATGGATGTGTCTATCTGTTGCAAATCAGAATTTCTTGCATCAATAGAAGCGAATCCGCCAATTACGCTAGAAAGGATTGTGGTTACAAAGATTGAGATGACTGCGTACTTGCTACTAGATTTCTTCATATTTACTTTGGCTCCTGAATTACGAAGCCAACGCCACGCACCGTCTTAATCCCTTCGAATCCATCCTTATGTAATTTCTTGCGCAGGTATGAAATGTAGGTATCAGCAACTGTGCTTTCAGATTGAAAGGTAATGCCCCAGACTTCATCAAGAAGCAAACTCTTACTCAATACTCGATTTTTATTTTCTACTAAAACCTGAAGAAGTCTAAATTCTGTTGGAGATAGGTCTACTATCTCTTCAATAAATTTAACGGTATGGCTGGATTCAATGATAACTATTGGGCCACAGCGCAATTCCGCTTCACTTGTCTCTGAAATCTGGGATCGGCGAAGAATCGCTTTAACGCGCAGCAAAAGTTCTTCGAGTCCAAATGGCTTGGTTACATAATCATCTGCTCCGAGAGTCAACCCTCTCGTCACATCAATTCGATCCGCACGCGCACTCAACATTAACGCCGGGGTGTTATCACCAACAGAACGAAGTCTTTCCACTAACTCAAAACCATCCATCAAGGGCATGTTGACATCAATAATCAACAGATCTGGTTTCTTATTGCGGATTGCAGTCAGGGCAGACATACCATCTTGGGCAGTTGCTGTTTCAAAACCAGCGATGCGCAGCGCATCTCCCAGCAGTTCACGAACTCCCGCTTCATCATCGACGATAAGAATTAGTTCGGCCATGGTGTTAGCCTCGCATGCCTGCGCATAAATAGCCAAGGAACAAGGCGTTAATTTCAATCAAGTAGGTGTTTTCACCGAGTTCTCACAACCTTTTGGCTGATACTTATCTTACGGAAAAGTGAGGTTAGAAATGCGAATCAGGCCAGTTGCCATTGTTGCGACAGCTCTATTTTTTGCGCCCTTGATTTCCATCTCAACTGCCGCGGCCGACAGTAAGACGCCTGCGCCAACTATTCAAAAAAGGATTGATCCCAAAGAAGTCTATAAGAACGCATTAGAAGAATTTCGCAAAGAGCTTAAAGTTTACGAAAATAATAGACGTGAGATAAATAAGATTTTCAAAGAAGCGATTGATAGGGCCTTAGCCGATGCAAAATCGAATAAATCTGTCGGCCAAACTCAAATTCAAAAACGGCAAAGTATGAACATAAGAGAGAGCGCAGTTATTGCCGCTACGGTATCCCGCGATGCCGCAATTGAAGCCCTTGGTTCACCTCCGATAGCTCCTACCCCACCGGCAAAAATACCTAACGTTGCGAAAAACAAGAGCCAACAAACAGAGAAACCACCCGCTCCGAAAAAGTAGTCAACTGTTACAGAGGTAGCGCTACTACAAGCAAAGTTAACGCCGCCGCATAAAGCGTACTTTGTGCAAAAATTGTTAGCGCAGTTCGTCGGTCAGCAGCGCGATCGGCCGGATCTACCACACGTGAAATCTGCCCCAACTTGCCAAAATTAAATGTACCAGTGAGACCATAAGCCAAGCAGAACTTCTTACGTGACTGCACCCAACCGATAGACATAACCATTAATGGGATAAATATTCCTAAACGTGTTTCTCGTGAAGCGCCAGTAGTTACAAAAGCGGTGAAGGCAGAAAGTGATAGGACAAATCCAATTGCCGCAACCATGCGGCGGCGACTAACTTCTCCTGCACCTAAATTGCAAGTGCCAGGTATATAACCTTCTTGCGCCAATTAGGCATCCTCAAATTCATCTTCATCTTCATCAATCCAAGCATCTGCTGGAGCATCCTCTTGGCGTTGCGCCCAGGATAGAAAACTGCCTACGGCCTGAAAAGCCACAGCAAGCAGCGCAAATACTGCAAGGAGGCGGCGGAGTAATTTCATAGGATAAAAATACCGCTTCTTAGAAAACTTTTCACTTTTTAGCAGCGAGCAACGCCGCATCGATATCTGCCCATAGATCATCAACATCTTCGCACCCGACGGAAAGTCGAATTAGCGTTTCCGGAACGCTGGCACTTTCAATCGGCCAACGACGGCGGCGCTCCCAGAGAGATTCAACGCCACCAAGACTGGTTGCGTAAGTAACTATTTTGGAAGATTCGCAAACTTTATCGGTGGATGTGGCATCGCCAGCGTACTCAAAGGAGACGATTGCACCGAAACCCCTCATAAATGCCTTTGCCTTGGCGTGTTGTGGATCAGTTGGGAGGCCGGGGTAACGAACGCGAGTGACGAGTGGGTGCTGGTTAAGTCGCTTTGCAATTTCCAACGCATTTTCGCTGGCGCGCTGGAAGCGCAACGGGAAGGTACGGATACCACGCAGGGCGAGCCAAGCTTCAAAGGGACCAGGAATTGAACCATTAAATCTGCGAGCGCCTTCTAGCGCTTTGTAGTGGGCTGGATCATTTGTAGAAAGTGAACCCAGGAGTACATCGCTGTGGCCGGCTAAATACTTGGTTACCGAATTCATAACAATGTCTGCGCCCATCGCAAGTGGTTGCTGGATTAGCGCGGTAGCAAAGGTGTTATCTACTGCAACAAGAATCTTACGTGTCTTCGCTTCCTTAATCAAAGTTGGCAGATCTGCTACATCAAGTGCAGGGTTGGTCGGTGATTCGAGCCACAACAAGTCTGCACCATCGAGTGCAGCAATTACTTGATCGGTATCTGCAATTGCTACAAATTTCACGCTAACTTTCTTCGCTGCAGATAAATTCCCAAGCAGCGTCATTACTCCTGAATAACCTTGATCGGAGGCTACAACTTTTGCACCAACTGGCAGCGTAGAAAATACCGCGCTAATCGCCGCCATTCCTGATGAGTAAGAGAGCGTCTTGCCACCTTCGAGAGCACCAATCGCAACTTCAAGTGCGGTCCAAGTTTCATTTCCATAACGCCCGTAACCAATTGCACCGCCTGCAACAAAAGTTGAGTTGAGCGAGATTGGTTGGTTTAGTGCGCTATCTGCACCAACTTCTGGACGACCGGCGGTGATGGCGATCGTCTCGGGGCGAAGATGTGGCTCTTTAGAATTCATGGGCTAAGCCTAATCGTTGGCGAGTACTGCCATCGCCGCATTGTGACCGGCAATTCCGCTAACCCCACCGCCGCGCCGCGCACCAGCACCTGCCAGATAGATATGTTTATCGCTTGTTTCTGATCCCCAAATTAAATTCGCACCAGAAGTATCAATAAATGGGAAATCTAGGTCACGGTGGAAGATATTGCCTCGCGGCAGACCGATATCGCTCTCCAGATCCAGCGGCGACTTTGCTTCAATTGCAAGTGAGCCATCTTGGGAGATCGCTAAAACAGATTCGATCGGATCAAGTAGGTATTGGTTAAAACTCTCAATTGCCGCTTTCGTAACAGCGGCCTTATCTACATCTGGTGATTTATCAAAGAGGGCAGCAGGTGTATGTAGTCCAAATAGCGTGAGCGTTTGATATCCCTGTGCGCTTAGCTCTGGAGAGAGAATAGTTGGATCGGTCAAAGTGTGGCAGTACAGCTCCAGTGGCAAATCGCTAGGAATACTTCCTGATTTAGCACTTTGATACGCCGCTTCTAATTGAGAGTAACTTTCATTTACATGAAAGGTTCCGGCAAATGCTAACCGTGGATCGATCCCAGATTTAAGCCTTGGTAAGCGAGATAACAACATATTTATCTTCATCTGTGATCCTTCTAGAGATGACGGCTTACCTTCTCCACGAATTTGCGCCAAAATTTGAGGTGCGCCGGCAAATAATAAATCTCGCGCGATGTATTTCTCACCCGATTTGGTTCCTACAGAGACGCCGTTAGCGCCACTATCTATTTCGGTTACGCGTGAGTTAAGTAAAATTTCAACACCTGCCGCTAGCGCAACTCTCCTCAACTCAATTACCAGAGTACCCATTCCACCCTGCGGCACTCGCCATTGACCGGTGCCATTTCCGATCAGGTGATAGAGAAAACAGCGATTGGCTTGCAAGTCATCTGCTGGAGCAAATGTGCCAATTAGCCCATCTGTTAATACGACTCCCCGCACTAAGTCATCGCTGAAGCGATCTCGGATCACTTCTCCAATTGGCTGCTCCATTAAATATTTCCACGTCTGCGGTAAGGCAATTTCTTCTTTTAACTTTACTGCGCTCTTTAAAGGTTGCAACATTGACGGTGCAATTCTTCTGGCAAGTTCGGCGATTTCCCCGTAAAAGTGTTGCCAGGCAGCGCCTTCTGCAGCTGAGCCGGTTAACTCTTGGAAATTTTCGGCTGTGCGTTGATCCCAATTCTGCGAAATTAAAAGTCCGCTGTGCGCTCCATTACTCTGATTTGTGTACGGGGTGTATGAAGCAATAGAACGTTCTAGGGTTTTAAAATTTATTCCGAGATCGGCAACGATTTGATCAGGTAAGAGCGAAACTAGGTATGAGTAACGAGATAAGCGCGCATCAAATTCTGGGAAAGAGCGCGCACTTGTCGTGGCTCCCCCGAGCTCACCTTCAGCTTCCAGAAGCGCTACCTTCTTGCCGGCACGGGCGAGATATGCCGCTGCGACTAAGCCGTTGTGGCCACCCCCCACCACGATCGCATCGTATTTTTTATCAAGTGCCATAGAAATATCTTAAGTGGCTAAAGTGATCTTGCGATGCGCTCGATCGCTTCGGTAATAATTGCAGGGCTAGTTGCAAAGTTTAGACGCACATAATTCTTACCCACCGAGCCATAAATATGGCCGGAGTTAAAAGCAACCTTTGCCCGCTCAATGAGGGCCAGACCTGGGTCTTCTCCTAAATCTAATTTACTCATATCAAGCCACGCTAGATAGGAAGCGTGTGGGGGGCAATATCCAACTGCTGGAATCCGCGATGAAATTAAGTTTGCAATTAAATTTCGGTTCTGATCTAAAATTTCAATAGCCTCGTCTAGCCAAGCATCACACTTTTCAAAAGCGGTAACAGTTGCAAATGCCCCTAAAAGTGATGCCCGATAGTGCAGCGCCGGAGGTAATTCATTTAATTTCTGATGCATTTTTTCACTTTGCGAAACGATAATTGCGCACTTGAGACCCGCAGTATTCCAACCTTTACTGGATGCAGTGACAGTTACAGCAACCTGGGCGGCATCCTCTCCTAGCGAAAGGAAGGGAGTAAAGGGAAATTCCTTAAAGGTAAGCGGGGCATGAATCTCATCCGAAATTATGACAACGCCATATTCTTTTGCTAAAGCAGTTATTCGCAGTAAATCATCGCGGCTGTAAACCTTGCCCAGAGGATTGTGCGGGCTGCAAAGTAAATGCACAGAGATCCCATTTTTGTAAGCAGCTTCGATCGCATCCCAATCGTGGCTCCAGCCAGTTCCGTCAATCGAATCGGCATCAACTTTAAATGGCACATCAACCATCTCAACTTGGGTTTCACGCATCCAGGTATAGAAATTTTGATAAACCGGTGAGCTAAAAAGAACTCTCTGCCCAGGCTTGGTCAAGATGCGAAGTAGTTCTACAACTGCGACGCCAACATCTGTTGCAATGCGGACATAATCTGGATTTAAAGTCCATCCCCAACGGCGCTTGGCAAAGCCGGAGAATGAAGCTCCCATCTCTGGAATCGGACCGAGATATCCCAAATCTGAGGCGGTAACCATTTCGGAAAGAATTTGGCGAATAGGTTCAGCGACTGGAAAATCCATCTCTGCCACAGGCAGAGGCAGAACGTCATTAGAGAAAGCTCGCCATTTCTCGCTGTGGTGAGTCTGCAGATCGGCAAGAGAAGGAATTCTTATCTGGCCGTGGCTCATAAGTGCGAGTATGCCATTTACGCCTCGTTTGGCGATAGGCGGCGCGTTGAGTTACGCACTACAAGTGTCGTAGGAAGAATTATTGATTTGGGGGAAGCGCTCGGTTTTCGCAGCCTCTCCATAATCGACCAGGCCGCCATTTCACCCATTAATTGTGTGGGTTGTTCTATCGTTGTGAGATCTGAATATTCAGCCATCTCATGTCCATCAAATCCAACAATTGAAATATCATCTGGAATTTTTAACCCGTGGCGCCGTGCAGCCTGCATCGCTCCAAATGCCATCTCATCGGATTCGCAGAAAATTGCTGTGGGGCGATTTGGGCGAGCGAGTAAATCATCCATTGCACGAGATGCGGTATTCATTGTGAAGTCACCGTGTACCTCGCGGGATGGATCCCATTCCAAACCATTTTCAGCTAGTACTTGCATAAAACCTTTGCGACGATCTTGGGGAACGCTAAAATTAAATGGGTCATCGGGACGCCCCGACATCAAGCCGATTTTCTTATGACCTTGATTTACCAAATGTTGCGTAGCGGTGCGTGTTGCGGCAACATCATCAATTGCTACGCTCGAACAATTACTATGATGCATACCAACTAGCGATACCGGAATTCCCAGGTTAAGCATGGAATCAAACTCTTCTTCAGTCGGTGGCAGGCTGATGACAATTAACGCGTCAACGCGCCCCTTTAACTGTTGATGTTGAAAGATACGCTCGCGCCCCTTCATCTGACTGAAGTTGTAAAGAAGTAGATCAAAGCCGGCTTCGCGTAGCGCTTGTTCTGCCCCGCTAATTACTTGGGCGAAATACCAACGCGAAATATATGGCGCAATAACACCGACGCTATTTGTTCGGCCTAGTGCGCCTTTGCTCTGGACTGGCGCAATTGGGTAGTTGAGCTTTTCTGCCGCAGCCATAATCTTGGCGCGTGTTTCATCATTGACATGTTGGAAGCCACGCAAAGCGCGCGAAACAGTGGCAGTAGATACGCCTGCCTCTTGCGCAACTTCCTTAATTCCCGCCATTTACTTCGCTCTTCCTCTGTTCTGTAGAACCTGCAAGAGACTGCAAAAAACCTGCAAGAGACTGCAAAACTACGCCATTGGACCTGTAACTTGCAAGGTGGCAAAGGGCAAAAAAATTATTTGGCTTCTAAGATCATTGAAACTGAATTTATGCACCAACGTTGATCAGTTGGGACGTCATAGCCTTCGCCTTCAAAGACATGGCCTAAATGTGAATCACAACTTGCACATCTAACTTCTGTGCGCACGCGTGGGGCCAGTGATCGATCTTCAATTAAAGTAACGGCATCATCTCCAGTTGGCGCATAGAAAGATGGCCACCCGCATCCGGAGTGAAACTTAGTCTCCGAGCGAAATAGTTCGGAGTTACAGGCTTTGCAGCGATAAATCCCCACAGTTTCAGAATCGGTATATTCACCAGTAAATGGGCGCTCTGTTGCACCATTGCGTAGAACGTCATAAGAAAGTGGATCTAGCTTCGCCTTGAGTTCTTCCTCATTTAAATCAATTTTCTTACTCATTTTGTCTCCGAGTTAGCTATCGACTTACTTATCGACTGTGGAAAGGCCACTCCGGCGCTAGAATGACAGTCATACCCATTAGGATTCTTTGCTAAATACTTTTGGTGATACTCCTCGGCTAAATAATAAGTAACTCCGGTAGCGCTCAAAATTTGTGTAACAATTTCACCAATTCCTGATTCAGTGAGGGCGTGCTGATAGATCTGGCGAGAAGCGAGCGCTTGATCCATCTGATCGGTTGTAGTCGTATAAATTGAGCTGCGATATTGCGTACCGATATCCCCACCTTGGGCATTGAGCGAAGTTGGATCGTGCATCGTCCAAAACTCTTCCAGAAGTCGCTGATATGAAATTAAATTAGAGTCAAAATCGACTTGCACCACTTCGGCATGCCCGGTGCGGCCACTGCAAACCGCTTCGTAACTAGGGTTCTGAGTGCTACCACCCATATATCCGACGCTGGTATTTAGCACTCCTGCTAAATTCCAGAAGCGCCGCTCGGCTCCCCAGAAGCAACCAGTTGCAAAGTAAGCAGTTGATGTTGTCATAGCTCGTATTCTTTCAGGAGTTTGCTCTTTACGCTCGGTCTAGAATGAAAGATTAGATAACCTTCTCTCACACCTGCGCCCCCGTAGCTCAGGGGATAGAGCACCGCCCTCCGGAGGCGGGTGCACAGGTTCGAATCCTGTCGGGGGCACGCGATGCAAATCACCTAAATTATTTGGAATCTTTACCGTTGCATCCTTGTTTATATCGTTATTAACAGGGAGAATTGTCCACTTACGCACCGGGTTGCGTTTCTTTGGTTCTTACTGCGTCTTATCTATTAAGGAGTTCAGTCATGGATTGGCGACATCAATCAGCCTGCCGCGATGAAGATCCAGAACTCTTCTTTCCGGTTGGCAACACTGGGCCAGCCATTACTCAAATCGAAGAAGCGAAGAAAGTTTGTAATCGCTGCATCGTAAAAGATGCTTGCCTATCTTGGGCTTTAGAGAGCGGTCAGGATGCCGGAGTTTGGGGCGGACTTTCAGAAGATGAACGTCGTGCGCTTAAGCGTCGCGCCGCGCGTAATCGTGCCCGCATGATGGATCAAAATAACTCAAATTAATTGGTTTACTAATTGGCTTAAAGTTAAATTGGGAAATTTAGCTGCGCTTCGGTTCCACGGTTAGTTCGAATTAAATTAATTGTTCCTTTTAACTCGTTCTCCGTCAGCGTCCGGACAATCTGCAATCCAAGATTTGCAGATTCCAAGATCGTAAATCCATCTGGCAGACCAATCCCGTCATCAAATATAACTATCTGCGCGGATCCATCTAAACGAGATACTTCTATAGTTAAATTTGCACCTGATTCGGCCAAGCCATGTTCGAGTGCGTTGTGAATTAATTCGGTAACTATCAATGAAAGCGGCGTAGCAATCCGTGGATCGAGTGACCCAAGCTCTCCGTGGCGAGCAATTTTTAACTCTCCCATTCTGGGACTTAATTCAAGGGCGTGTGTGACTAGGCGATCTAAGACATCGTCAAAGGCAACTGATGCTTCGGTGCTGCTCGATAGCGTTTCGTGAACAAGAGCAATCGATGCGATGCGGCGAACAGCTTCATTTAACGCCGCACTTGCTGCTGGATCTTCAATGCGACGAGACTGTAATCGAAGTAACGCCGATACGGTCTGCAAATTGTTCTTAACGCGGTGATGAATTTCGCGAATCGTGGCATCCTTTGTAACCAATTCCCGCTCGCGACGCCTTAGCTCTGTGACATTTTGTAATAAAACAATCGAGCCGATGCGATCTCCTCCGGCTAGAAGCGGTAGTGCCAGCAAATCAATTGTTCCACCAGTATTTTCAATTTCAACGCGACGTAGAGATTTTCCGCTAAGGCTTACTTCTACGGCCTCTTCGTGCGCTTCAGGTTTGATTAGCAAGACGCTACGCGCAACTTCTCCAAGCACATTTCCTTCCAGCTCACCAGCCCACCGCATTCGGTTAAAAGCAGATTTAGCATTTGGGCTGGCGTATGTAATAACACCGTTGATATCTAGCCTGATTAGACCATCTCCTACACGAGCTGCTGGGTCGAAAAGTTCGCTGTTCTCGGTATATGGAAAAGTTCCTTCTGCAACCATTCTATAAACATTGTGAGCGACCTCGCGATAATTTAGCTCTAGCCTGCTTGGTTGGCGCATAAGTTCTGCGTTGCGGTGGCGTGCGATTACCGCAATAACTTGCTCGTCAAAAATTACCGGAATTGTTTCTTCTTTGATTAATATCTCGCCAATTTTTTCTGGCTGTGAATCTCTAATTATTTCTGCACCTGAGAGCGCTTGATCAATTTGTGGCCGCGCACCCCAAGCAATCTCGTCACCGATTACATCTTGCGGAAAGATAGTGGCTGCAGTTGTTGGTCGAATATGAGCAACAGCGATATATCCAGTAGGCCAACTCTTAAAATCTTTTCTTAGCGGAACCCATAAGATCAGATCAGCGAAGGAGAGATCGGCAAGGAGCTGCCAGTCCGCTGTTAACTCACGGATTCTGCGAATTTGATCTGCGCCTAAAGGGCTGCGATCACGAAGAAAGGC
Source organism: Bifidobacterium breve (assembly GCA_945860245.1). Classification (GTDB taxonomy): domain Bacteria; phylum Actinomycetota; class Actinomycetes; order Nanopelagicales; family Nanopelagicaceae; genus Planktophila. The sequence goes on along the minus strand of CAMAPO010000002.1, from coordinate 100,899 downwards.
ATCTAATTGCGGCATAAGTTAAGCCGTTAGCCATTGCGGAAGTGCCGAATTAATCTCTTGAGTAGCAAACCAGGTCAACTCTTCGCCATCTGGTGAAACTAAAAAGGCACACTGCACATCTTCCCAGCGACCATTCTCTTTTAAGTTAACAAAATTTTCACCGTGTTCGGCCACTTGTGAGTCAGCGATTTCTAGCGCCAAAATAAAAGCCGGACTTGCTGAATTTTCGCGCATCTCTATAGCCTCATCTGCTGCAAGCATCGAGAGAATATATTCGCCTTGTTCGTCATCCATATCGTTATTGGCAGTTAAGAATTTGATTGTCGGTGCATACAGCGGGCCACATTCCATCTCACCTTTACTTGCGAAGGCGGAAATCTCTTCTGCTGTAACTGGTAGGTAGGCGCGCACAGTACCAAGGGTATAAGAAATGTGGCTTACTCTGTAATTTGTATAGCAATTGCCGCTATGGCCTTGCGCAGAGGAGCTTTTCCGTTTATCTCAGAGAGCGTAGTCCGCTCCTTAAGTGCCGCAGCACACAACCGTGAATCCATTGGCAGATACTGCACTTTTTTCAGATTTAAAGATTGGAAGTCATCTGCTTGCCAGATCTCCTTTTTTACCGAAGTCTCTGAAGGCTTAATAAAAATGGAAATACGCGCTGGAAGTTTTATTTCGGAGAGCTCTCTACAAAGTTTACTTAGCCGCTTAATTTGTAGTAGATCTGAACCCGATGAAATAAATAATTCCTGAGCAAATCGACTTACCCAAATCTTGACTTGTGACGACCATCTACGATCTGAAAGATCGCTCGTAATATTTTGCAGAGAGCCAAGATCTATGACTATGTAATCAAAGTATTTGGCAGCATCCATGGCTCGTGATGAAAAATCTGCAATATTGCTCTGGGTAACTTCGGCGACCGATAAGTCATCTGAAAGGTCTCGCCATTTATCATCTTCTGCAATTTTCCGTAGATCTAAGATAGTTGCGATCGCTGCAGCAGAAAAATTGGCATCAATTAGCAGAGTCTTCTTTTCTAATAGAGATAACTCCTGTGCCAGATTTAACGCCAAGGTAGTCGCACCCGTGTGATGCCCTGCCGAACCAATAGCAATTATCTTCGCCTTAAGATTTACCTTTTTCTGCAGCAAAGGAGTGCGTAAAAGTGGCGATCGGATATTTCCGCGAATATACGCCAGTAGCTCGTCAGGATTATTTGGGCGTGAAGAGGTCTCAGCGAAACCACGAGCTGATCCTGCAGCATCGGCAAAGCCAAAGAATGCGATATTTAATCGTACGAGTTTCTTCATTTGCTCATCGCTAAAGCCTGGTAAGTCAACGGAGTAGATAACTAGAATATTTTTGGTAACTTGCTCATCAAGGTTTTTCTGTAATGTGGCAAAATCAAGTGGCCTTGCAATAACACTCCATCCGCTATTAAAGAACGCGCTTGACACCATTCCTTCAAACTCTGCATCAGCAATCGCAGTGATGATGCTAGGTTGTAAAACTTCATCCATTCGAACGTACTATTACCAATCTTCCAGATGCTGTCGCCTTTAATAAATCAAATATTTCGTTATTTTCTATAGATACCGTGAGAGAAATATCGCTGCCAAAATTTCCAGCTTTGCGGTTGATTGAGTTAAGAAACGCCCCGGATATGACTAATTCTGGAGTTTGTGGTGTCTCCATGCCCATAGCCTCTGGCACCCAATAAATATTAATCGCCTCCCCTAATTCGATATCTTCAGGAAGATCACTGCTGCGAATCGAGATTGGCACTTGCCCAGATTTCAGCGAACTTGGAATATCACTTACCGAACCAATCGCAATCAACTCACCTTTCTCGATCGTGCGCACTATATATGCACCTGTAACCATTACATCTTTAGAGAGGTAGCCGTTACTAGCCTCTCCCAGGGAAACCTCAATTTCTGATAGATCACTTTCGGCAATTTGTGTGCCAGGAATCAGGGAGTTGCTTGCGATCCAGTAAGTATCACTCTGGTTACCAAGTGCAGTAAGTGCCATGGCAGAGATAACGGCGGCGGCAAAGAGGGCGATGGCAACGACTAATCGTGTCTGGGCAGCTTTTGCTGATTTATTCATAATGGAGTACTAAATGTCATTGCTAATTATTTTCTCAGGCGCACTCCACAGTCATCCTTTGGGATGAGAAATTCTCCTCCTCTTGGTGGAAGAGATCTTTGAAAAAAGAGTTCAAGGTGCGGCTATGGATATGAAATATAGAGAACAGACCCAGATTCACACCTTAGAGTTGGTCTCAAGCAATGAAGATCCGGCGATGTGGAGCCATCCTCAGTTAGATTTGTACTCGCTTTCAGAATTGGCCGTCACTCGCAAAGTAGAGCCGCTTCCTGATCAACGTGCCAAGCTTTATCTAATTCCAAGCACTTTTGGTGAAGAGTTTGAACCAGGTTTTGAACCTATACCGACTTCGGCGACCGAACTACCCGAAATTCATGCTTGGACGATGAAATTTGCGGTTAGCGTCCTTGAAATTTGGGCTGGCCGCCGGCAACCAGCCCAGTTGATTTCCAAGTGTCATCGGCAGATTTATATGAAATTACTCAAAGAAGTTGGAAGCCAAAAAGAGATCGGTAGAATCCGAAGTATCCATCAATGTCAACCTTTAGATGGCATTTGTGAATCAACAATTACCGTGCGCTTTGGCGATCGACTGCGCGCAATGGTGATTCGTTTTGAAGGCGTTGATCAGAGATGGTTGTGTACTGAATTGCAGTTAATTTAAGCGCCACCATGGCAACGCTTATACTTTTTACCTGAACCACAAGGGCATTGGCTATTGCGTGAAACCTCACCCTTAGTAGAGATACCAGATTCATCGCTGGCTGTGTATTGCAACCCAGTTGAATCAGATGGCTTTTCAGTAATTCCAGCTGCCTTTACCTGCGAGCCATCACCTTCGACAGTTACTTGCACATTAAAGACCAGGCTTGCTAACTCTTCCTTAATTCCATCCATCATTGCAGCAAAGAGTTCGTAACCTTCGCGTTGGTACTCGACCAATGGATCACGTTGGGCCATTGCGCGAAGCCCAATACCTTCTTGTAGATAGTCCATCTCATATAGATGTTCTCTCCATTTACGATCTAAGACTGAAAGTAAAACTTTTCGTTCGAGCTCGCGCATTACATCACCGCTAAGATCGGATTGACGTTTTTCGTAAGCAAGAGTTGCATCTTCTAGAATCTGCGCCGTTAGATAATCTGCATCAATTGCCGAAATTGATCCGACCTTAGTGACTAACTCTTCTGGAGTAAATGAGATTGGGTAAACCAATTTGAGAGCTTGCCATAAACGATCTAGATCCCAATCTTCGCCATAGCCCTGTGTGGTTTCGGCGTTTACATAGGCAACCAAGGTATCTGCAACAAAGCTCTGAACCTGCTGCGAGATATCTTCACCTTCAAGAACTAGGCGTCGTTCTCCATAAATTACTTCACGTTGCCGGTTCATAACATCGTCATATTTTAAAACATTCTTACGGATTTCAAAGTTTTGCGCTTCCACTTGGGTCTGCGCAGAACGAATAGCGTTACTGACCATCTTGGACTCGATCGGAGAGTCATCTGGAAGGCCAGCAGCAGATAGGAAGCGCTCCACCAGTGCAGAATTGAAGCGACGCATTAACTCATCTTGTAGCGATAGATAGAAGCGTGATTCACCGGGATCGCCTTGACGCCCAGAACGTCCACGTAACTGATTATCGATACGGCGTGATTCGTGGCGCTCGGTTCCCAGTACATATAGACCACCTAGAGCAACTACTTCTTCATGGCCTTTAGCAACTGCCGCTTTCTGTTTTGCAATTTCATCAGGCCAGGCTGCTTCATATTCAGTGGCGTTATCAACTGGTGAAAGACCACGACGTTGAAGTTCAAAATCTGCCATAAATTCTGGGTTACCACCGAGCATGATGTCGGTTCCGCGGCCTGCCATATTTGTAGCAACTGTTACCGCTCCGCTAACACCGGCGCGTGCGATGATCGATGCTTCACGTTCGTGATGCTTTGCATTGAGTACTTCGTGCGGAACACCTGACTTTTTCAAAAGCGCAGATAACTCTTCGGACTTTTCTACTGACACTGTACCAACTAGAACTGGTTGGCCTTTACGATGGCGTTCCACAATGTCTTTTGTAACCGCCATAAATTTACCAAGCTCAGATTTATAAACCAAATCTGCCTGATCTAATCGCTCCATTGGACGATTAGTTGGAATCGGAACAACTCCGAGCTTGTAGATCTGATGGAATTCAGATGCTTCTGTCATCGCTGTACCAGTCATACCGGATATAGTTTCGTAGAGTCGGAAGTAATTCTGCAGCGTGATTGTTGCGAGAGTCTGGTTCTCATCTTTAATATCGATGCGCTCTTTCGCTTCCAAAGCTTGGTGCAGACCGTCGCTATAGCGACGTCCAGCTAGCATACGGCCAGTATGTTCATCGACGATTAATAGCTCGCCGTTCATTACAACGTAATCTTTATCGCGCTTAAATAACTCTTTCGCGCGCACTGAGTTGTTTAGGTAGCCGATTAAGCTGGTATTTGCCGCTTCATATAAGTTCCCAATTTTAAGAATTTCTTCGACTTTTGTAACACCATTTTCCAAAATTCCAACTGTTTTCTTCTTCTCATCAATTTCATAGTGAGTATTGCGCTGTAACTTATCGGCGATATTGGCAAACTCGACATACCACTTGGTTGCTTTATCTGCAGGTCCACTAATAATCAAAGGTGTACGAGCTTCATCAATCAGAATTGAGTCAACTTCATCGACAACTGCGAAAAAGTGATCACGTTGCACACAATCTTCTAGCGTCCAAGCCATGTTGTCACGCAAGTAGTCGAAGCCGAATTCATTATTAGTTCCGTATGTAACATCGGCGTTATAAGCCGCACGACGTTCTGATGGAGTCATGCTATTTACGATCACACCGACTGATAATCCGAGGAAGCGATGGATGCGACCCATCCATTCACTATCGCGTTCTGCCAAATAATCATTGACGGTTACAACGTGGACGCCACGTCCCGCTAGAGCGTTTAAATATGAAGGAAGAGTTGCCACCAAGGTCTTGCCCTCACCGGTGCGCATTTCTGCAATATTTCCACGATGCATCGCAGCGCCACCCATAATTTGTACGTCATAGTGGCGCTGGCCCAGTGTGCGCTGTGCTGCTTCGCGAACCACAGCGAATGCTTCAGGAAGCAGAACATCTAGAGATTCTCCAGATGCAACCCGTGCTTTAAATTCATCAGTCTTCGCACGTAATGAAGTGTCGCTTAGTGCAGAGATAACTGGCTCAAATGAATTGACTTGATCCACAATCTTGCTGAGGTCGCGAAGAATTTTTCCTTCGCCAGCCCGCATGATGCGATCAAAAATCTTTGCCATTTATGTGCCCTTTCGAAAATCAACCCCCTTATCGTAAGGGTTAGCGACAGCGCCTGTTACCGCGCCAATTACCGTAAAGCCTGCGGTACGTAAGGCCCGTATCGCCTCCACCAGGGTCGCCCCTGTGGTGACGAGATCATCAACAATAATTAGTGGCCCGATATTCCCTTGACCTGCCGAATTTGGCAAATCAATGGACGCAGAAAAAGCCCCTGCAATATTGCTAGATCGCTGCTGTGAATTTAATTGGGACTGGTCTTTTACCACCCGCTGATGTTGCAATATTTTCAAAGTCTTAACTGACTCAAAGCTAGCAACAGATGAGGTAACTTCTTGCATAAAATCGCGTCCTCGCTTTCTTGTGGCAGTTCTTCGCGAAGGAATTGCGACTAAATCTCCAGTCCCATAGTTCTTCACGAAGTATCGCAACGAATGGGTAATCGCAGTTATTAGCAACTGATCGGCAGCAGCCTGATTTGCTTCTTTCGCTCTCAATAAGACACGAGATGCTATAGCTGAATACTCAATCGCTGAAATTACTGGGTATCTCTTCCCTAACACTTTTAACTCGCGATGATAAATATGGGGATGCCAATTCTTGCGACAGCTCGAACAGATAGATATACCGAGTTGTGAGCAACCAATACATCTTGATGGAAAAATTAATTCAACCAGATTCTTCATTGCTAAATTCTCTAGCGCCAAATAATCTTTGAAAGGTTAATTAAATATTCTGGGGATAATCCTCAGGTTGTGGGCGTATTGGCCTGCCACCGATCTGCTCGCCCGCAATCCGTGGCAGGGTAAGAACAAAATGTGCGCCTTCTCCAAGCGAACCCCAAGCATCAAGTTCACCATTGTGTAAGCGGGCATCTTCCAACGCGATCGATAGACCAAGTCCAGTTCCTCCGCGAACTCGCGCACGTGATGGATCTGCTCTCCAAAATCGATCGAAGATGCGAGATAGAGCTGCAGGTTCTATACCGGTTCCATAATCTCGAACTCCAATAGCGACTTCGGTGCGAGTTGAGATTATCGTTACATTTATTGGTTTTTCTTCGGCATGGTCTAGTGCATTAGAAAGTAGATTCCGCATGATTCGCTCCACGCGCCGCATATCGGCCTTAATAATCAGATGATCTGACTCGTGAGCAATATTTATCGAAATAACAGGATCGTGCGCGCTAGCGCGAACATCTGCAATACATCTTTCTATCAAGGTAATTAGATCAAAATCAACTGGCTCTAGAATCGCAACTTCTGCATCAAAGCGGCTAACTTCCAGCAGATCTTCCAGGAGCTTCTCAAATCTATCCAGTTGAGCGACCAGAAGCTCTGAGCTTCGGGCGATTGTTGGTTCAAAACTTTCCTTCTGAGCATATATGACTTCAGATGCCATTCGTAGAGTCGTTAAAGGGGTTCGAAGTTCGTGAGATACATCAGAAACGAATCTTTGCTGTACGCGGGATAAGTTTTCCAAGCGAGAGATCTGTGACTCCAAAGAAAGTGCCATATCGTTAAATGCGCTGCCGAGCGTTGCAATTTCATCAGAGCTTTCTACCTTCATTCTTTGTGAGAAGTCACCTTGGGTAAATTTCTGGGCAATGCTCGCTGCTTCACGAACTGGTTTTACTACTTGACGCACTACTAACCAAGTAATCAATCCAATAAGGAATATCAGTGCAAAACCCGTTAGCAGAAGCGCGTTCTTGATAATCGAAAGCGTCCGGTTCTGGTTATTTAGCGAATAAACCAGATGCATCTCATAATTTCCAGATTTTGGAATCACAATTTTGCGACCAACAATTAAAACGTTGGCGTCATCACGATCTTGATAGCGCACTTTGGCATACTGATATTCGACTAAATCACTCGAACGAACATTTTTACGTACTTCATCTGGGAAGGATGAAATATCTAAACCATCTGTGGATGTGGTGTAATTAGGAGATTCCACTATTAAAGAAATTTTAAAGGGCTTTCCGAATCTGCTTAAGAAAATGGATTTTCTATCTTGGCTCAGGCTGACCTCTGTAGATGAAACAATTACATCTTGCACTACTTTCGTGATAACCGCAGGTGTAGCGGCTTCAGCAAGCAAGAATTGATACTGGGCGCTAAAAAATGAAGATCTGGCCTCTGCAAGGGAGGATTCTAGATTTACTTCCCTTACTCCGTCAGAGAGTTGCGAATAAAGTGCAGAACCAGTTAACCAAACGACGCCAAGAGATAAAAGCACTGTAGAAACAATTACCTTTGAGGCAAGTGAAGTACTTAGCCTGGAAGTGAATCGGTTCATTCTAGGAACCGCCCATCACTCCAGCTTTATAGCCAACTCCGCGCACTGTCATAACGATTTCAGGGTGCTCTGGGTCGTGCTCTATCTTTGAACGTAACCGCTGCACGTGGACATTTACCAAACGTGTATCAGTTGAATGTCGATAGCCCCAAACTTCACTGAGCAAGGCATCGCGTGTAAACACACGCCCTGGTTCTTTTGCTAAAGCGACTAACAAATCAAATTCTAAACGAGTGAGTGCAATTTTCTTTCCCCCGCGGACTACCTCATGGGCGGTTACATCTATTGCGAGATCCCCAATAGTTAGTAGCCCTAAGACATCGGCATTTGTACGACGTAAACGAGTACGAATTCTTGCGATGAGTTCTGAAGGGTGTCTAAAGGGTTTGACCATGTAATCATCTGCACCGGCTTCAAGGCCTCTGACCACATCGTGGGTATCGCCTTTTGCACTGAGCATCACGATTGGAACCATGGATTCGGCGCGGATTAATTTACATACTTCAATTCCATCTAAGCCCGGAAGCATTACATCTAGCAGAATTAGATCCGGAGGATTATTTCTAAAGACCTCCAGCACCTCATCACCGCGACTTACTAGATCCACGTCGATGCCGGCACCGGTTAAAACGATGCCGAGCATCTCCGCAAGATCCTGGTCGTCATCGACGACCATTACCAAGGTCATTAGCTACCGTGCTCCCAAGAGTTCAAGTACATATCTTGTGCTGGAGTTAAGGTATCGATACGGCCACCCATAGAGATTAACTTCAGGCTAGCAACTTCTTTATCGATATAAGTTGGAACGTTATGAACACCTGCTGGAAGGTTCTTCGCTTCCTTTACTAGATATTCTGCAGTCAGCGCTTGATCAGAGAATGACATATCCATCACTGATGCCGGGTGACCTTCGGCTGCGCCTAGGTTAACTAAGCGACCTTCTGCAAGAAGTAGCAAGCGGCGTCCATCGCCCAGCACATATTCGTCAGTTTGATGGCGCATCTTGGCATTCTTCTTCTTTGCGTTCTGCTCCAACCAAGCGACGTCGATTTCAATATCGAAGTGTCCAGAGTTAGCCATAATTGCGCCATCCTTCATCACCGCAAAGTGCTCATCTCGCAATACATCACGATTTCCCGTAACAGTAATAAATACATCTCCAACTTTTGCAGCTTCAAGCATTGGCATGACTCGGAAGCCTTGCATCATGGCATCAAGGGCCTTAGTTGGATCGATTTCGGTAACAACAACATCAGCGCCCATACCCTTAGCGCGTTCTGCAACGCCCTTACCGCAGTAACCAAATCCTGCTACTACGACGATGCGTCCGGCAAGAAGGAAGTTTGTCGCACGAAAGACAGCGTCGAGCGTTGATTGACCTGTTCCGTAACGATTGTCGAACATGTGCTTGGTATCGGTGTCATTGACAGCAATCATTGGGAATGTAAGTGCGCCATCTTTTGCCATTTGGTTGAGACGAATTACACCAGTTGTGGTTTCTTCGCAACCACCGGCGATATTTGGAAGGAGTTCTTTACGAGTTGTGTGAAGAGTGTTGACGAGGTCGCAGCCATCATCAAATACTTGGTGAGGTTCGATATCTAGTGCCGCATTTATATGTGAGTAGTAACCATCACGATCAACTGCGTTGCGCGCAAATACTGAAATTCCGTATTCGTGAACCAGCGCTGCCGCTGTGTCATCTTGAGTTGAAAGTGGATTTGATGCACAGAGAGCAATTTCTGCGCCCCCTGCTTTTAGGACACGCATCAAGTTAGCCGTCTCGGTTGTCACATGCATGCAAGCAGCGATTCTTACGCCGGTAAATGGCTGTGACTTCTCGAAGCGTTCACGGATCTGCGCGAGCACAGGCATATTACGTTCTGCCCATTCGATCTTCTTGCGACCTTCTGCGGCAAGTGATGCATCTGCAATATCATGACGTGGAAGTGTTGATGTGACTGGTGAATTCATGGTGTTCTCCTTAATTGGTAATAAATAACAGTTGATTGGACTGTGCTTACCTAAGGCGTAGGGCTCTACTTTGCTAGGCGGCTCTGTGCATAGGTTAGCGCCCACCGACCCTTACTGGCTATTTAGACGCTAGCCACGGATTGTGGCGAGCACCTCATCTCGAATCTTTTCCATGAGCGCTTGCGTCTTGGCTTCTACATTTAAACGTAATAGTGGTTCGGTATTGGAAGCGCGGACATTAAACCACCAAGTATCACCATTAACCGTCAAGCCATCGAGGTGATCCACCTCATTGCCGGCACTTACTCCAAATTTTGCTTCAACCGCTGACATTGATATTTGTGAGTCAGCAACTTCCGAGTTGATTTCACCACTAGATACATAGCGACTATAAGGTTTCAATAATTTGGAGAGCGGAGTATTTACTTCCCCGAGCGCTGCAATTGCATGCAGAGCTGCCAGCATTCCAGAATCAGCGCGCCAAAAATCTTTAAAATAGAAATGACCTGAATGCTCACCACCGAATACCGCTCCAGTTTCTGCCATCAATTTCTTTATATAAGAATGTCCTACTCTTGATCTGATCGCTTTGCCACCACGCTCTTCAACAATCTCTGCGACCGCACGAGAAGAAATTAAATTGTAAATTATATTTGCACCAGGGTTTTTCTTTAACTCGCGATCAGCGATTAAGGCAGTAAGGATGGAAGGATTTACTAATTCACTATTTTCATCCACTAAGAAACAGCGATCGGCGTCGCCATCGAAGGCAAGGCCAATATCAGCTTTATGTTTCTTAACCGCATTCTGAAGATCTTTAAGGTTCTTAGGATCAATCGGATTCGCTTCGTGATTGGGGAAGGTGCCATCTAATTCAAAATACATTGGGATTACTTCGCAATTTAAGCGAGCAAAGACTGCCGGGGCAGTATGTCCAGCCATTCCATTTCCGGCATCAATCACTATCTTCAGCGGACGGATTTCAGATAAATCTACGAGGCTTAGTAGGTGATCAACGTAGGCAGTTAACATATCTTCACTGCGTTCTTTGCCGACGCTTCTAAAGTCAATTGGGGAACCTTCAGTTACATATCTTTCAATAGCCAGAAGTCCAGATTCTTTACCAATTGGCCGAGCACCGCTTAAGCATAATTTTATGCCGTTATATTCAGCTGGATTATGGCTAGCTGTGAACATTGCCCCAGGAAAATTCAATTCTCCGGCTGCAAAATAAAGCAGATCCGTAGATGCTAAACCGATGCGAATTACATTTAAGCCTTGCGATGTAACGCCTGCAGAAAAAGCATCTGCAAATGATGGCGATGATTGGCGCATATCTTCACCGATGACAACTGTTCCGGGTTCGCGTTCTTGTTGTAGAAAACGCGCAAATGCCACACCTGTAGCAAAGGTAAAATCGGCGGTAATTTCTACATCAACTAATCCGCGAATGTCGTACGCCTTAAATATTGAAATATTCCGCTTCTCTCTTTAGCCAAGCAATTTTACTAATCCAGAATAATTTTAAGAGGGAACCGCCCGCAAGTGGCCGCGGCGACCAATCTGTCCTTCTTGGCTACTCGCGCTTTTAACTGTGCTTGCGGCGTTAGAACCGTCAGGAGACATATTCAAATTGGCTACTTCACGCACTGCATCGGCGATCGCCATCAAATCGTCCTCACTTGGTCCAATATCTGTCAGAGAACTCTCTTCTTTAATTACATTCCAACCATTAGGAACGGTGAGGCGCTTACCATGCACTTCACATAGATCGTATGAGTGAGGTTCAGAAAAGGTTGCTAAAGGGCCAAGCACTGCGGTTGAGTCTGAATAAATGTAAGTCAGAGTCATAGAAGCCAGACTTCTACAACTAACTCGCGAACAGCTGCGCCCTGTTCTAGCCAACTTGCTCATGCCTATAAGGCTAGTGGGGATCGGTCTGAAAAACTGGGATTGTCACGGAGTTATGACGCGAATATTTGATAGGGGTACTGAAGATTTAGCGAGAACACTTCCTGGTGATAGTGGGAAATATCCGTATCCACTCTTTGTGGCGATTAAGCCAGCACCATAAATTCCCTTTGCTACCTTTATAAATGTGATTGACCGAATTCCATCTGGAATTTTGATGGTTGCAATCTCATCACCTCTAACTTTGACAACTTTCCGCTTACCTTTATCTAGGAATAGCTCGATATCAACAGCGATTGTTCCACCTATGAAAACAAGTTGCGGAGAAAGTCCAGAAATTGCCAAGGAGATTGGAGTTAATTCTGGAGCAGATGTACTCCAAATAAAGTCCGCTTTCTTCTGCGCAAAGGTCTGTGAATACACCGAGGCAACAAGCGGCTGATCCGACGAGATATGTAAACCAAATTTACTCGTTGGAAGGTTTGGGCTAAGTACTACAGATACGACCGATCCAGCTTTTACGATCTTATTTTCAAATCCGGATGGAATGAAACTGCCATCAGTCGACAAAACATTGACAGTCACGCGAGCATCTAGTTCTCCCGGGACAAGTAAGCGTAGTGAGTGCGCGAGCTCAACAGATTTTGCACCAATTTTACGAACGGTATGCGGTACCGCAGGAATATAGATTTCTTTAGTGGCTTTGGGGGCAAAGTTTATGATATCTCCACCGAGCGCCTTTAACCCTCGCCCACGTTCATCCAATAAGTAACTTGTCACACGACCTGATCTCGTTAGCGCATGAATAACAATTTCACGAGAGCCAGGTGCAAGAGAATCTAACCCAAACTCACGATAAGAATTAGCTTCCAGAGTAATTGGCTTCGTGGGTTGGACGCCGATTTCATTCCAGATTTCTAAATCAACGATTGCAGAACTGAGGCCACTATTTACAATTAAGACTTTACCTTTACTGGTGACATCTGCTGTGCCGCCAACAAACCATTGTTCATTTTGTAACGATGAACAGATAGTTGCACCAGCCCATACTCCCTTGCGAATTTGCCAAACAACAGGCGTTACACCTTGAGATTCAGCTATGACAGGCGCCTTTGCCTGCATATATCTCAGGGTTTGCGCCGGAACAAAAGAAAGTGACTTTGTCCCAGTCTTGCGTAATGGTGTCTTATTTGATGGAAAAGATATTGCAGTTGTTATCTTACTTGGAGTCGGAGGACATACGACTGCTGGAAAATTTGTTGAAAACTCACTCTTTGATAGGCCAGCACTTAATCCGTTAGCGGCTAAAACGACTGCGACTGCGGACAATACAATAAGAGTGGGGCGCTGAAATCTCATGCTAACTCCGCATCTTCGATCTCACGTCGCCGACGTCCTGCAGGTAGCGCCAGAACAATCACAGTGACTATTACAACAATTTGAAAAGAGATCCAGGCACGGCGTGAAGTTCCGTCATACATTAAAGTCACCAAACCGGGCTCAGTGACGATAAATATTGGCATGGCATCGACACTACGTTTGCGTTCTAAGCGCAAACCATCTTGCATCGCCCTCCAACCACGACTGAAATTTTCAGTCAGAGTCAATTCACCTGGTTCATTTATGGTGATGCCGAGCGTGCCCTGCTGAACTACCGAGGTTTTCCCAGAAGAATTGGTGAAGAGAATTTCTCCTGTATTTACTGAAATTTTCCAGACAATTCCTGCACTTGTCGAAGATGCCCTAGAAAAACCTCCTAAGCCATCAATAACGCGTGTAATATTTTCATCAATTGGACTCTTTAAGAAAAGATATTTAATTCCATGAACAGCGAAAGTCGTACTCGCAGTTAAACCACTGCCATCAGCAAGTTCTTGTACCGCGCTAGATATTTGTTCTCTATCGGGGGGTGCAATATCCGGTTGTGCAATCGTGGCATCGCCACCACGAGCTATGTAGTAATTTAGAGATACCTCTTGACCATTTGCGCGTGGGCGAATAACCATAGTTTTGGCATCGCTTTCCACGGCAAGAAATGCTGGCAGAACTACACTCTTCCCCCTTTGCAGAGGTGAATTAGCGCCACTGCCTACTACCCAAGAGATTGAGGTGATCGTGTATAGCGCAGTAATAATCAAAAGTATTCCTGCTGATATATGGCGGAAGTTTATATTTGTCGTAATCAGTCGTTCCCGTAATTTATCAAGCATAATTACTGATGCACTGATTGCAGCAATTGTGGTCAGAGCCAGAAGTGAACCAGCATAAATTGGGGTTGCTATAGATGAACCGTTGCCAGTTAGCGATACGGTGCTCAATAAAATCCCCGCTAGTAGCGAGATAAACCCAAGTTCAGCGATAAAACGAGCTTTCGTGGAAGAAAATAATGAAATACCAAGAACAAGAGTTAGTGGGCTAATTATATAAATTGGTAACGACCCAGGTCCACCTGGGTTTCCCATTAAAGCTAAGTTCGGACCGCCTCCTGGAAATAGAAATCCCGAGTCCATAAAGAAACGTTTTGGTTGAAGCAACAACTCAAAACTCCAGGGAGCGCAGATTAGAAATGGGGTAATTACTAGCGCTATGCGCCGATACAAGCGTTGATTAAATAGTTCTACATTTACCCCACGCTCGCTTGCGGCGTAATCACGATGTATTCCAAAAGCACTAAATAAAAAGCCAGCTACTAATAAGATTGGTGAAAATGCCAACAGGACCGAACTAAGGAGGGAGAGACCAAAGATTCGCCGCCACGTAAATTGGTCAAGGGCAAATATTCCTTGGGAAGCATTTATAAATAGTGGCAACAGGATAAGGGTGGCTACCGTACTTAAGCGACCTGAATTTATGGCTGAGATTGCAACTGGTGAAATTGCATAAAGTAAAGATGCGCAGGCAGTTAACCAACGGTTATTGGATAGCCTGCGTAATAACAAATATCCCGTTCCTGCTATCAACAGTGGAGTGAGTAAGAATAGGACCACAATAAATAACTTTAAATTTCCGAAGAATGGGACAGCAAGTGCTGCAAGCATGGCCAGCCAGGTAGGCGCTGCCGCAGATGTCCCCATCCCGATCGAGTGCCAGCCGCTGAAATAAGTATTCCAAATATCGCTAACGCCGGCTGGTTGTTCAGGTAGAGCGCCTCCAGATAGCGAGCCAAAGCGATTACGGGACCAGATAAGAGTCAGTAAGAAAAGAAATATAGGTAAAGCAACTAGCGGACGCTTGATCAGTGAAAACCAATTGCGATTTGAAGCCGGGGTTAATAAATCTTCTTCATCTAAATTCTCATCCAAGATTGAGATATCACGAATTTCGCTAATTTCATCTGGAAAGACTTGAGATCGTATCCATTCCGCTGATCTAGATAGAGACTGTCGAATCTGAGACCAACGTGACGGGATGAACTTCAGTGCAATACCTGCTGGAACTAAACGCTGAGCTCGTCTTGCTTTCCGCGCTTCAAATAATTCTCCGGGGTGAATAAATAGAGTTCCAACTGCCAGAATCTCATCGCTGGCGTAGCCAGGTAATTTTGCAAATAAGAACCCGATTGAACGAAAAATTGAGCCCGTCAAAAGTTGCACGGTCAGGAGAGGTAAGCGCCACCACGACGAATTGGATAAGAGAACATAAGCGGCATTTCGTCGATCTAATAAAAGTGGACGATGCAAAAAAGCTTCTGCGACATCAACGGTGCGTCGCTCATTTGCAGATGCTTCTGCGTGAAATGCGACAGCGCTAGATACGGCGATCGCGGCATAGCCTGCAGAATAAAGGCGCCATCCAAAATCTACATCATCGCGAAAGAGATCGAGATTGGGATCAAAGCCACCTAATTGCTCAAAAATATCTCTGCGAATTAGCGCACCGGCTGTGCTGACTGCAAGAACTTCGTGGACACCATCTCGCTGTCCTTGGTCATATTCGGCTGGCTCAAGACCGGTCCAACGATTTCCATTGGCTGCGATACTGATTCCAAGTTCTAATAGATGTGTTCGATCATGCCACCCTAAAAGTTTGGGACCAGCCATTGCTACGCTCGGACGAGTTTTTACTTCTTCAATCAAATTTGCCAACGCTTTTCGGTGAACTGATAAATCATCGTGAATGATCCATAACCATTCGTGTTCTGGATCAACAATTGCAGGAAGTGTTGAAAGAGCGTGATAAATAGCTTCACCAAAACCGGTATCACGATCCATTGATAAAACTGGTATTCGTGCACCTTTAACTAATTTCGCGGAAGAATCAATCGAACCGGTATCAACGGCAACGATTCGATCTATCTCATAAGTCTGAGAAGCAAGTGATGTTACAACTTCGGGCAGCCAAGTTGCACCGTCGTGAAGTACAAGAATCGCAGTGACGCGATGTGAACTCATGAGAGTTACGCTGGGCGGCGCTTCAAACGGCGACGCTCACGTTCGGAGAGTCCACCCCAGATTCCAAAGCGCTCATCGTGTGCGAGCGCATATTCCAAACATTCTTGGCGAACATCGCAAGAAAGGCAGACGCGTTTTGCTTCACGAGTCGATCCACCCTTTTCAGGAAAGAATGCTTCTGGATCTGTCTGTGCGCAAAGTGCGCGCTCTTGCCAGGAGAGTTCAACATTTTCTCCATTTGCTAATTTGATTGATGGGCCAGCAGTAGGGGCTGTTGGATTGCCAGTAGGTGTAGCGTCTGGACGAATCGGCATTGACTTATCTCCTAAAGACCTTCGGGGTCACGTCTCGATATGAACGTAACTTCTCTATAACGAATTACACGCTTGTAATCCCTTTTAGTCAAGTCCAAGGCGGCACCCAAATCAGAGAATTGCGCTCAAATTCATCTCTTTTACGCAGATTTATCGACTTATTGGGCTGAAATCGGCAGATTTTCTGTTGGTGAAATATATTTTCCGAGAGTCTTTGAATTATCCGCGATCTGTGAGTGATGATGAATAAATGAATCGGAGATTGTGCAGCTATTACCAATTTGCACCCCATCGCCGATAATCGAATTGGTGATCCTGCAATTTGCGCCAATCGTTGAACTCTGGCCAATGGATGTTCCACCAGTAATCACTGAGCCCTCACCAATTTGGCTTCCTTGGCCGACTAGAAATCCTTCGCCGACGATATCGCGGGAGCCTTGAAAGAGGGCAAATGGAGTGCCAATGTCTAGCCAGTAAGACTGCTCGCTATAGCCAAATACAGAGCGGCCGCTTTTAACTAATTGGGGAAAGGTTTCGCGTTCAATACTGACAACTGTATTTTCTGGAATTTGTGAAATTACAGATGAGTTGAAGATATAGCAGCCGGCGTTTATAGCGTTAGTGACTGGGCGCTCCATCTTTTCCAGAAAATCTAAGACTCTCCCATTTGAATCTGTCGGTACGCAACCAAATGCCCTGGCATCTGCAACTTCAATTAAATGAAGCGTAGCATCTGCTTGATTTCTCCTGTGAAAATCGAGCTGCGCAGAAATATTGTGACCACTTAATATATCGCCGTTGAGTATTACAAATTCTTCAGCGGAATCAGCAAAGTCAACAAGGGCAGCCGCATTACGTATTGCACCACCTGTGCCAAGTGGTTGCTCTTCTACTGCATAAAGTAATTTCATTCCCCATTTTGAACCATCACCAAAGTAAGGAGTAAATACTTCCGAGAGATAAGAAGTAGCCAAGATAACGGTGTTAATTCCTGCTTTCTTTGCAGCAAGTAATTGTCGCTCTGTCACTGGCATGCCCGCAACTGGCAACATCGGCTTAGGCGTCTGATTGGTCAGTGGTTTTAAACGGGTACCCATTCCACCGACGAGTAAAATGCCGATCGCCATTATTTAAGGGCCTGCCGAATACGTGCTGCGGCATCGGCGATTTGTACATCAGTTGCAGTCATAGCGACGCGAATATGCGAAGCGCCTTTTGGTCCATAGAAAGTGCCGGGGGTAGCCAAAATTCCGAGGCTAGCTAGCCAATCTACCGATTTCCATGAATCTTCAGATCGGGTGCACCATATATAAAGTCCTGCTGCTGATTCATCAATTTTAAAACCCGCTTCTTGCAGAGCTGGCGCTAGATTTGCGCGGCGCGAGTTGTAACGTGCACGCTGTTCCTCAACATGTTTTTCATCGCTAAGGGCTGCGACCATAGAATTTTGAATTGGTAGCGGAACCATCATTCCCGCATGTTTTCTAACTTCACGAATTTTCGCAATTAACTTGGAGTCACCGATCAAGAATGCACCACGGTAGCCAGCCATTGAGGAACGCTTAGATAACGAATGCACCACCAAAATATTAGAGTTATCACCGTCTGTATATTTAAGAAGTGAAGTTGGAACTGTTGTATCACCAAAATCTATATAGCACTCATCGCAGACCAAAACTGCTTGATTGTTGCGCACCCAGTTAATTGCTGAACATAGTTCAGTCTCAGAGTGGACGCGACCTGTCGGATTTGCTGGAGTATTTATCCAAGCAAAATCAGCGCTCGGCCAACTTTTAGCATCCACTCCGACGGCGATAGGTTCAGCCTGCGCCAATAGTGCTCCAACTAAATAAGTTGGATAAGCCACCTCGGGATAGATAACTTGCTTACTTTCCAATACCGTCGGTAACCATGCCACTAACTCTTTAGAGCCTATGACAGGAAGCACATCAAAATCACCTGATGCGCCCAGATGGTTAATTGCCCAATTACGAATAGCGCCTTGTAGCTCCTTTGTGCCAGCGGTTACCGGATAGCGCGGTGAATCAGAACTCACGCGCAAAGCGTTTTGAATCAATTCGGGAGTTGCATCAACCGGGGTTCCTTGTGAGAGATCGATAATCCCTGATGCATGCGCGCGGGCTTTCTCTGCATACGGTGCAAGCGCATCCCACGGAAAATCCGGCAGTGGTTGGCGCATAATCTAAGGTCTGGCTGGCTTTGCTTAAATTATTCTTTAGGCGGAAGGGCGGCGACTGTTGGGTGATCGCTATTAGTCAAGCCAACTTTGGCAGCGCCACCAGGTGAACCAAGTTCAACAAAGAACTCAGTATTTATCTTGGTGGAGTCTTTCCATTGCGAAGGAATATCATCTTCGTAATAAATCGCTTCGACTGGGCAGACCGGTTCGCAGGCGCCACAATCGACGCATTCATCAGGCTGGATATAGAGCGCACGCGCTCCTTCATAGATGCAGTCAACTGGGCACTCCTCAATGCAGGATTTATCCTTCACGTCAACGCACGGTTGGGCAATTACATAGGTCACGAACTAACCTCCAGATTTGGTAGCACTCTCAAAGTACAACTTATTTTGGTCCTATTCTAACCATGCGTGGGCGTCGTTGCCCGATTAAAGTATCGATATGAACGAGGCATCCCAAGAATCCATCTCATTACTTCTTGGGGCGATCGGCAAACGCGTCACTATACGACTGCGCGAACCAGGCGGCGGATTTCGGGATATCGTCGGAATCTTGCAGAGTGAGCGGCAATTGATAAATTCTAAATCTCAGTCGATCTCCTTTTCACCAGATGAGATCGCAATTTGGCGCGAGATTAAACCGCTCCCTGATTTAGCAGGAAAAGGTGCGCCACTTTCAGCAAGAATTATGGAGTTAGAAGAACTTTCCGATCTTACGTGGCCTGCAGAAGAAATCGTCGATTACGGAAGGTGGCGACTTCGCATCTCTGATGGATTTAGTATGCGCGCTAATTCAGTGCTACCGATTGGCGCTGCCCCAATCGGTGATCCTCCAGTCGATCTCGCTGCCGCAGTCAATGAAGTAATAAGTACCTATCGCGAAAAAAAGCTAAGGCCAACTTTTAGTATTCCTTTGCCTATATTTGATGAATTGGATAGATATTTAGAGCAGGTCGGCTGGAATATAAAGATAGATGCAAATTTCTTGATTAAAGATATCGGCTCAATAGAACTCGCTAGTAATCCTGGCTATGTGGTTGAAATGATGGATAACCCATCGAAATTATGGTTAGAGCTAAATTCAGATCAGCCGCTAGAAAAGATAATGCTGCGATATCCAGCTCGCTATGGAGTAGTGAAATCTGATGGGAAACTTATTGCTATTGGGCGAATCGCAACCGCTGGTACTTGGTCAATTGTCACAAGGTTATTTGTTAGCCCTTCATTTCGGGGTAAAGGAGTGGCAAAGATTTTGATGGCTAATTTATTAGCTGCTGCAAAAGATGATGGCGCTACCAAAGTCGCTTTACAAGTAGATGATGAAAACGGTGCAGCTCTTGCGCTCTATCAATCAATGGGGTTTAGGACACACCATAAGTTTGTGTATCGCGTCTTGGCTAATAAATCGGTTAAATTATGATCGCAATCTATGACACCTTGACGCGTGGAATAAAAGTGATTCCGGTTGATGGAAGTTCGGTAAATATCTACTGCTGCGGTCCAACGGTATATAGAGATGCTCACGTAGGTAATTTGCGAACTTTTCTACTTGCCGATCTAATTGTCCGCGTCTTAAGACTTGAAGGACGCCAGGTTAATTTCATTCAAAATATTACCGATGTTGGACATATGTCTGAAGATTTTCAAGATGAAGATAAATTGCTGCAACAGGCAAAGTTAGAAAAGCAAGATCCATTTGAGATCGCCCGCAAATATGAAGAGAAATTCCATCAAGATTTAGCAAAAATTAATATCCTCCCAGCTGATTCCTACCCAAGGGCGAGTGAAACTATTGATCTGATGCTGCAATCGATCGCTCAATTAGTAGCGAGCGGACATGCCTATGCAACTGAAGTTGGCACGGTTTACTTTGATGCTCGGTCAGTTGAAAGCTATGGCGCAATCAGTGGAAATAAATTGGATTCGTTAAAGCCAGGACATCGTTATGAATACAGCGATGAAGGTGACAAGCGTTTTCACGCAGATTGGGCGCTTTGGAAATCTGCCGGAAATCGCACTGAAATGGTTTGGGATTCACCGTGGGGTAAAGGCTTTCCAGGTTGGCATATTGAATGTACGGCAATGTCTCTTGAATTACTGGACAAAAGAATTGACCTGCATGTAGGTGGAATAGATCTGCGGTTTCCACACCACGAAAATGAACGAGCGCAATCAAATTCAATTATTGGCCAGGAGGCGGTAAAGATGTGGGTGCACGGTGAGCACTTACTATTTGAAGGCCGCAAAATGTCTAAGAGCGCTGGCAATGTAGTTCTTGTTAAAGATTTAGTAGAGCGCGGGTTAGACCCGCTCGCCTTACGTCTTGCTTTACTTGAAAATCGCTACCGCTCACAAATGGATTTAACGTGGGCGGGGCTGGAAGCGGCTAACTTAACTTTAAAGCGCTGGCGAACCTGCATGGCGACTTGGGGCGAAAATCAAAATCAATTGGAGGACTCGGAAATTGCTGGCGCGATTGCAAAAGATATCGATACGCCCCGTGTTCTATTGAGAATGCGCGCGATTGAGAAGGATATCTCAGTACCGGTTGAATTGAAGCGCTCAGTATTTCTCTATGCAGATTCAGTGCTTGGCTTAGATTTAGATCATCCCGCAGCAGTTCGCGAACTTACCTCCGAGCAGATTGAACTACTACAACTTCGTGCCCAAGCTCGGAATAATAAGAATTGGAGTGAGAGCGATCGCCTGCGCGACTTACTGTCAAATTCCGGTATTGCTGTAAATGATGGCCCAGATGGGCAGAGTTGGAGTTAATTTGCAGGCAGAGCGATTGCCACGAATAAGGCGATAACTGAAGTTAGTAAGAAGATATTTCCTATTCTGTCACCCTGAATAAAGATCTCATTTCCGACTCCCAAGGATGCACCTCGCCAAAAGATTGCTAACCACGAAATAGCAGCAATCAACTTAAATATCCGTTTTCCGAAGAAACGTCCCACTGACCAGATTGCGGCAAAAGTTCCAGTAATTGCAATTGCAATACCAAAAGGAGGAGCAAAGTGGTGAAGAAACACTGCAGCGACTCCGGTAGCAACTCCAACTGCAAGAGCAACTAGAAATTTCATTTAGAGATTGACGCCTGAAAATAAATCGGATTCGCGCCCATTTGCATCAAATGGTCCGCACTTTCCTCCCTTAACTAAGGTGTAGTACTCATTACCCCAAACTTGTAGCCCCAAATTATCTGAGAGTGCAAAGAATGGCCCATCTAATGAAATCTGTGTGTGATGTGCCTTCATCGCCGCCATCTTAGCTTCTACATAAGAGTTTCCATCAATAAGAGTTGTAACAAAAGAATCATCTTTAGCAAAAGGTAGATCATCAACGTTTTCTGCACCGAAGAAATCAGATCCCAGCTCTTTCATCTTTGCCATACTCTCGGCTAGCACAGATTTAGGCATGGTGTTCCAATAAATTTTCTGAATCTGCCAAATAGATTTTTCGCTCGCCCGCATCGCAACTCGATGGGCTTGGATGTGATCTGGGTGTCCATATCCCCCGATTTCATCATAGGTAATCAGAATATGTGGCTTAATTTCTTCAATTATTTTTACTAGATAATCAGCGGCTTCTTCTAAATCGGCCTGCCAAAAAACATCAGCCCGATTATTTACTTCAGTTCCCATCATTCCGCTATCGCGATATTTACCCTCGCCTTGTGCCAAGAAACGAAAATCGGTAATTCCCAAGGCCTTCATCGCATTGGCGAGTTCAGTTTCACGGTGTTCGCCTAATGCGTCGGTTGCAGAGCTGGCAAGATGAGTTAACTCAGAAGTAAGAATCTCTCCCTCTTCACCACGAGTGCAGGTAATTAGCGTTACTTGCGCACCCATGGCGGCGTAAAGTGCCATTGTCGCGCCGTTATTAATAGTCTCATCATCCGGGTGAGCGTGCACCAGAAGAGCACGGTAACCGTTGTAAGAATCACGCATCAATAAACCGGTAACGACTTATCTATTTGTTTTGCCCAAGCTATAACTCCACCAGCAACGTGAGTTGCATCAGCAAATCCAGCTCCCTTAAGAATTGCTAAACACTCTGCGGAACGAACCCCGCTCTTGCAATGCAAAATAATTGGCTTATCTTGTGGCAAAGTTGCCAGTACGGTTCCATCTAGGAAACCTTGTTTTGGGATCAGATGAGATCCAGGTATGCGAACAATTTCGAATTCACTTGGCTCACGAACATCAACAAGATAGAAGCCTTCATCGGCAGCAATTTTGCTGGCAAGTTCGGTGACTGAGATTGTTGAATCTTTCACTGCAACTTCAGCAGCATCAGAGAGAACTCCACAAAAGGCATCATAATCTGGAAGTAAATCTGTTTGGGTTGGATTATCGCCACAGAGCGGACAGTTAGGATCTTTTCGAATTTTGATCTTTCTAAAAGACATTTCCAAAGCATCGTAAATCATTAATGAACCAATCATTGGGTCACCAACACCAGTAATAACTTTTATTGCCTCTGTAGTTTGAATTGAACCGATAGTGGCGCAGAGAACTCCAAGAACGCCACCTTCTGCACAACTTGGAACCATTCCTGGAGGTGGAGGTTCAGGATAGAGACAGCGATAGCAAGGTCCATATTCAGCCCAGAAAACGCTGGCTTGTCCATCAAAGCGGTAGATAGATCCCCAGACATAAGGCTTCTTTAGCAATACACAAGCATCGTTTACCAAATAGCGAGTAGCGAAATTATCAGTTCCGTCAACGATGATGTCATATTGCGAAAAGATTTCCTTAACATTTGAATTATAAAGGCGAACTTCATGAGTAGCAACCTTTACAAAAGGATTTATCTCCAAAATTTTTGCTTTGGCAGATTCCGCTTTACTTTTCCCAATATCACTCTGTCCGTGAATAATCTGACGCTGTAAATTAGATTCATCGACAGTATCAAATTCGACGATACCAATTGTTCCGACACCGGCTGCTGCCAGATACATCAATGCAGGAGAACCTAATCCACCTGCCCCTACACATAAAACTTTTGCATTCATCAAGCGCTGCTGACCTGCCATAGCCACATCAGGAATAATCAAATGGCGGCTATAGCGACGGACCTCATCGACTGTCAGCGCAGGTCCAGGTGAGACTAGCGCTGGCGGTTTAATGGGTGAACTTGTCATGGCGCTATTCTGCCGTAGCCATCGAATGTGCGCCAATTTGATAATTTACTTAGGCTGCAAATGGTTCTCATCTGCAATTAATCTTTCATTATTGCGAGTAATACCTCTACGATATGCGAAATGACTACCGTAGATACCAACGCCAAAGGTGATAAGGCGCGTTTACCGCGTGATGAGCGCCGTGCGATTTTACTAAGCGCAGCCCTTGAAGTCTTTACTGCAGCTGGTTACCACTCAGCGGCGATGGATGAAATTGCAGATCGAGCAAATGTAAGCAAACCTGTTCTCTACCAACATTTTCCATCCAAGCTAGATCTATACCTAGCGGTTTTGGATTTACACATCGATTCGCTGGTATTCGAATTACAGAAAGCGATTTCTTCAACGCCAGATAACTCAATGCGCGTGCACGCAACGGTGGTTGCATACTTTACTTTTATTGAGAATGAAGGCGAAGCGTTCCGCTTACTTTTTGAGAGCGATATGAACGTCGAGCCACAAGTTCGTGAAAGGCTAAATCGTATGACATACGACTGTGCCGCAGCGGTGAGCGCGATTATTTCCAACGACACAGGATTGCCTAAAGAAGTTGCCATGTTGCTCGGCGTTGGACTTATTGGGTACACGCAAGTAACGGCTCGCCATTGGCTAGATCGTGATAGCAAACTAACCCGCCAACAGGCCGTTGAGTTAGTTGAAAACTTAATGTGGAGAGGTATATCTGGCTTCCCACTTTCAGGAAATCAATAACTTTAACTTTTCTAGGCGTTAATTTCGAGAATCCACCGGCGTCTTTTGCCGATAGGATAGGAATATGAGTACAAAGAAATCTGATGCCGCACAAAGTACCCACGTCCGCATCGCAATAACCAATATCTCTGGCGAGCTTGCCTTTGAAACCAATTCATCGGTGGCCGATGTGAAATCTGCGGTAACTTCTGCAATCGCTGCTAAGACCACACTTGCCTTGCAAGATATACGTGGCCACGAAATTGTTGTTGCGGCAGAGAAGATCGGCTTCGTCGACATTGGTGTCGCCGCTGACCGCCGCGTTGGTTTCGGCGCACTTTAAGGTGTCAATCACTTTCGCAGATCTTCCACTTCGCCCGGAAACACAAGTGGCGCTGGCAGAACATGGTTTTATCTCCCCCTTCCCAATTCAAGAGATGGTTCTACCTATTGCGTTAGGTGATGGAGATGTAATTGGTCAAGCAAAGACCGGTACGGGTAAGACCCTCGCCTTTGGTATTCCACTTATTGAGCGCGTAATTGCTCCACTAGATTCGGAGTGGTCAGAACTTGCCGCGAAAGGCTTACCTCAGGTATTAGTTGTTGTACCAACCCGCGAACTCTGCGTACAAGTAACCAAAGATATTGATGAATTAACCGGTAATCGCGGCATTCGCACCTTAGCTGTCTATGGCGGCCGGGCATTTGAGCCACAAATTGAAGCACTTGCCAGTGGAGTTGAAATTGTCGTTGGAACTCCTGGGCGTTTATTAGATTTATATCGTCAAGGTCAATTGAAATTAAAAGAGGTATCACGCGTTGTTTTAGATGAAGCAGATGAGATGCTCGATCTTGGTTTTTTACCTGATGTAGAAAAAATCTTTACAAGTACACCTAACCGCGCCCAAACCATGCTCTTTTCGGCAACTATGCCTGGAGATATCATCGCTTTAGCTCGTCGCTTTATGAATCAACCGATTCACATTAGAACTCAAGATAATGAAGATGAAGGTGCAGTCGTATCTAGGATTAAACAACACGTTCTTCGCGCACACGCGCTAGATAAAATTGAAATGTTGGCTCGTATTTTGCAAGCAGAAGGACGAGGTCCAACAATTGTCTTCTGTCGCACTAAACGTACCTGTCAGAAGACTTCAGATGATCTCTTAGAGCGCGGATTCCGAGCAGCCTCTATCCACGGTGATCTGGGACAGAGTGCACGCGAAAAAGCGCTCAATGATTTCAAAGCTGGCAAATCTGATGTTCTGGTCGCAACCGATGTTGCTGCGCGCGGTATCGATATCGACGGGATTACTCACGTTATTAACTATCAATGTCCTGAAGATGAAAAAACTTATGTTCACCGTATCGGTCGCACAGCGCGCGCCGGCGCTGATGGAATTTCGGTCACTTTTGTAGATTGGGATGATTTAGCTCGTTGGAAGATGATCGATACCGCACTCGTTCTAGGTCTAGGCGAACCAGAAGAGACTTACTCATCTTCTGAACATCTCTATGAAACTTTAAATATTCCAGCCGGTTCAATTGGGCGCATCACTAAGCAAAAACCTGCTGCTAAGTTAGAAAAAACTGAGCCTATTGTAAGAGCAAGTAAACCTGCCGATGAGCGCACTGCGCGCAATCGAACTCGTACCAAAAAGTTCTCTTCTTAGCCGCTGCTTACTCCAGCCCCAATAACTCCAAAATAGAGTACGTAGCGCTTCTATAACTCTCGGCAACTTCTCCATCCTTATCTGCAGTTAGTACCGACACTGTTCCTTTGCTAAATCCATCTATCTCACTTGAGCGAACCAATGAGACATCCAGAACGGGTGCAAATTCCTTGCCACTTACTTCACCTGTCGCAATGGCAGTTACCTGGGCGTCGGTGATGGCACGTAATTGGAGCAGAGCGCGCAACGAATGTAACGAAACATCTACCGGAGTAAATATGTGATCAGCCACTAAAAGTGCCATTTTTAGAGATTGAGTTAGCGATGGAGCAACATCTAGTACGACTAGATCAAAAGGCTCGGAAAGGCTATTTAAAAATATGGAAAGTGCATCCTCGCTTAAATTAGTGGTTAAGCGCGAATCAGCGGCGATAAATGCAAACCTTTCGGCGGTCAGATTCAACTGCTCGCCACTCAGTGATGTACCAGTTAAGTAATCAGTGATGGTCAATCGCGGATTTTCAAAACCCAAGCGAAATGTAAGCGCACCCGCTGGATCTAAATCAATCAGAAGCGTTTTCTTCCCAAATTCTGCCGCCGCTACTGAGATTGCATGGGCTAAAGTTGTTTTCCCTACTCCCCCAGCTGGACTTGCTATAGCAATAATCTTCATTTAGCTTTTACCAAATCCCAGCGTTGCAGCGCTGCTTTAAAAATCGGTGGCGCAAGAATTGCATCAGGTATTACGCCAATCGTTTTTCTAATCGCTTTCATTGAAAAATCTGTTGCAAAATTCTGTCCTGGAAGCTGTGGTGTTCCATAAAGTGAGCGCGCCCATGCAGGTAGAGAACTAGCTGCAACTAGCGCAAGGGATGCCCATGCAGGTGCCGCAGGAGTTGCAAAGCGAACTGCAGTCGGAAGTGGCGGAATAGTTAAGAAGAGCGCGGCTCGCTTGGCATCATCAGATGCACAAAGCTCTGGAGAGATCTTGGAAAAGTATCTCTGCATTTCGCTGACTGTCGAGGGAACAACTTCGGCATCTACTCCCACGAGTTGAGCAAAGAGAACCATTTCCGAGACATATTGATCGGCCTCGCCTTCGCCCATCACCATTCCTGAGCGGATTGCTACATCTAAAAATGAATCGACCATCGACATATGTACCCAAAGCAGCAGGTGCGGGTCATCAAGTCCTAGTGAGGTATGAATCTTTCTAACACGCGCTGCCAAAGCAAAAGCTTCGTCAGCGCTGCCAAATGTAATTGTTGAGACGTAATCACCAGTGCGCTGCAACCTACCCCACGCATCTTCACGGAAATTAGAGTTCTTTGCTACTCCGTCCATCGCATCGGGGTGTAGGGCTTGTTGCAAAAGGGCGCGAATCCCGCCTACAGCCATTGCTGGATCAGAATGAATCCGCCAAGTTACTGTCTTTGGTGCGAACAGCCCGCGCGGATCAACTGATGTAGAAAGAATATCCATTTGAAATCTCTTACTACGCAGTGAACGCTTTGATCGCATCAACCAACATTTGTACCGCAATTGCCGCCAAGAGTAATCCAGCAATTCGCGCTAAGAGAGTGACACCTGCATCTTTTATGATTCCCAAGATAGTTGTTGAGGCCATCAGTGAAATTGCAATAACTATATGAACGCCAACAACTGCAGCAATTAAGCCAAAACTTTGTGCCGGAGTCTTTATCTGTTGCACGAAAATCATTGTTGCGACAATCGCGCCTGGGCCAGCCAACAATGGTGTACCTAGTGGAACTAAGGCAATATTCTTATTTTTCCCATCTTCGCCGCCCATATCTCGCCCAGTCAAGAGTTCCAGGGATACATAGAGAAGTAATAAGCCGCCAGCTGCTTGCAACGCTTCAATCGAAACATTCATATATTCCAAAATGAATCTTCCAAAGAGTGAGAAGAATGCAATCACAACAAGTGATACCAAAGCTGCTTGCCAAGCCAGTTGAACGCGCTCTCTCTTTGACTTGTCGGCAACTAATCCAAGAAAAATTGGAGTCGCACCTGGAGGATCGAGAATGACTAGCAGCGTTACGAATGCTTGGATCGAAAATGTAAGGGTGCTTACTTCAATTGTGCTCATTTTCTTACCACCCTTCGTGCATTAGCTTGAGATTCCAGGCGCTCCCATTGTGCGGGATCTGTGAGATTTTCTCCTAGCGCATTGAGTTTACCGTTTCCGTGGTAATCACTCGACCCAGTTTTTACTAAAGCTAACTCATCAGCAATTTGACTTAACTGCTCACGCTCAATCTGCGAATGATCCCGGTGATTTACCTCAATTCCATTTAATCCTGCTGCTACAAGAGAGGAAAAGGTCGCCACGGAAATAATTTCTCCCCGCCGCGATGCAAATGGGTGGGCGATCACTGCAACTCCGCCTGCCTTCCTTATCTTAGAAATTGCGTCTTCTGGCGTAGGGGCGGCGTGAGTTACATAGTATTTAGAGCCATTGTGAAGTAAATCTACAAATGCTTCATCACGTGAAGTGATAATTTTATTTTTTACTAAAGCATCTGCCAAATGTGGGCGTCCGATAGTTGCACCGGGTGGAGTCGCGGCTATTACATCTTCCATAGTGATAGCAATGCCATCAGCTGCTAAGAGTTCAATCATTTTCCGCATTCGTGGGATACGGGTATCTCGTGCATCTGCCAACATTGCTTGCAGATCTCGATCATCTCCATCAAAAAGTAACCCCAAGATATGAACGCTAATGCCTTCTTTGGTGAGAGTAGAGATTTCAGCGCCTAATACCAGTGACATAGGTGGTCGTAAGGCAGATATCGCTTGGCTCCAACCAGATGTGCTGTCGTGATCGGTGATTGCCAGAGTATTGATTCCAGCAGAAAGGGCTTTATTTATTAATTCCGCCGGAGTATCGGTCCCGTCACTTGCAGTCGTATGTGTGTGCAGATCAATCATTATTACTCTTCGATCATTACTCGGGTGGGTCTGGTTCGCAATACAACTAGTACGCACCCAATTAGAATTAGTACAATCCCTGGAATAACTCCCGCGGGAGGTCTTTGATTTAACCACCAAAGTGCGAATATCGAACTTGTCGGAACTTCAAAGAATACAATTAACGAGACAACTGCAGGAGATACACGCTTCAAAACAGAGTTAAACATTGTGTGGCCTAATATTTGTGCACCAAAAACAAGTCCTAGAACTAGCCACCATTCACGCGTACTGAAGTCAAAGATTTCATTTCCGGCTATGAGCGCCATTGGGAGCGCGGTTATTGCACAAACAAAGTAACAGATTGAAGTATAAGTTGATGTTTCTAAAGTTCGCTGCGCTTGAGCACCAAACATAATATAAACCGCTGCGAGTGCCGCCGAAAGAAGCGCTGCCAAATCACCAAGGAAAGCCCGCAATGAAATTTGTAGATCAATTCCTGAGATAAGTAATACACCTGCAAAACTTACAAACATACCCAGCCACGCACGAGAGGGAATTTCGCCACCAGTAATTTTTACAAAGAGGGCGGCAAAAATTGGTTGCAGTGCAACCAGTGCAGTGCCGGCCGCTACTGTCGTCATGCGCATTGATAAGAAAAATGCAACAAAATGTAACGCCAAGGCAAAACCAGCCAATATTGCCCATTTTGCACCGGTGCGATCTAGGCGATGACGCAGCGCAAATGGCGCAGTGATTAAAGCGCCACCAAGATTTCGCCAAAATATGAGAGTCAGAATAGGCATAGCGCTCAATGCGATTAGTGGCCCTGAAGTCCCGATAGCCAAAATTCCAATACTTAACCGAATTAAATCTAGACGGGCCGGAATCTGAGTGTGGTTATCTCTAGATAAAGGCTGCGACATAGATGTAACCGTAGCCGATACTCTTAGACAATGAAGGGAGGCCAAAAATGAGTGGCAACGTTATAAACAGAGTATTTATTGCTCGCCTGGTAGGAACCGCAGTCTTTGATCCAAATGGAGATCCCGTTGGCAAGGTACGCGATGCTGTTGCAACCCTTCGTTCCAATAGCCAACCTGCGCGCATTCTTGGCCTCGTCGTTGAAGTTCCATTGCGCCGCCGCGTCTTTGTTCCGATTACCCGAGTTACTTCCATTGAATCTGGCGCGGTCGTGATTACTGGTCTGGTCAACATGCGCCGTTTTGAATCCCGCGCGGGTGAATTACTTGTCTTAGGAGATTTAATTGATCGCGCAATAACGCTCTTAGAAAATGGCGAACCAGTTGTAGTTGAAGATATGGGTATGGAGCAAACTCGCACAGGTGATTGGTTTATTAATCGCGTGCATATTATGCGAAGAGGCAGCGGACTTCGCCGCAAAGGTGCAACTTCTACCGTGGCGTGGGAAGAAGTATCAGGATTCACTCTGCCCGAACACAATCAAGGCGTAACTAACTTGCTTTCAACGATAAGCAATCTACGCGCCGCCGACTTAGCCGCGGTAATTCAAGATCTAGCCCCTAAACGCCGCGTCGAAGTTGCGCGCGCACTAGATGACGAACGCTTGGCAGATGTTTTACAAGAAATGGATGAGGCAGAACGTGTGGCCTTAATGGCTGAGCTAGAAGGTGAGCGCGCAGCAGATGTTCTCGGTGAAATGGATCCAGATGATGCAGCTGACTTGTTGCGCGAAATCGGCGAAGAACGTGCGCAAGCACTGATTGAACTTATGGAACCAGAAGATGCCGAAGATGTTCTTCGACTTATGACTTATGAAGATTATTCGGCCGGTGGAATGATGACTACTGAACCTATCGTGATGAGTGCGGATTATTCAGTTGCTGATGCGTTGGCGAGCGTACGTTCGCGCGAAGTTTCGCCCGCACTGGCTTCACAAGTATTCGTCTGTCGTCAGCCACTAGAAACCCCAACCGGCCGTTATATCGGTTTAGTCCACTACCAACGTTTATTACGCGAGCCTCCTTCAACATTGCTTGGTTCGATAGTGGATACCGATACGCAAGGGTTAAATCCCAATGCATCGCTACACGAAGTTTCGTCATACTTAGCTAGCTATAACTTATTATCTGTGCCGGTAGTCGATGCCAATGAGCGTCTACTCGGTGCCGTGACTGTTGATGACGCGCTTGACCACTTGCTGCCGGAAAATTGGCGACTGGAACACCGTGATTCAACTAGAGGAACTGGTCCAAAACTGGATCTCGCCGATGTTACTGGCACTGAAGTAGATCCAAAAGATATTGAGTTAGATAAAGCAATGGAAGAAGAGGCGCGCTGATGGCACGTTCACTAACCACTCGCAATACCGGATTAGATACTCCTCGCGAATCTCGCCGATCACTGCGGCCAAATTACGATCCCGAAGTTTTTGGACGCCTATCTGAACGATTTGCTCGCTTCTTAGGCACTGCGCGATTCCTGGTTTACATGACAGGGTTTGTTTTCTCTTGGGTACTCTGGAATTCACTCGCACCGAGCGATTTACGCTTTGACGACTTTCCATTTATATTCTTAACATTGATCTTGTCGCTGCAAGCATCTTATGCTGCTCCACTTATTTTGCTTGCCCAAAATCGACAAGCAGACCGTGATCGTATTTCGCTTAATGAAGATCGCGCACAAAATGCTCGTTCTATCGCAGATACCGAGTATTTAACTCGCGAGCTTGCCAGCTTACGTATCGCCCTTGGCGAAGTTGCAACCCGTGACTTTATGCGAAATGAATTGGAAGATTTACTAAAAGATTTACGTGCTAAGCCCGAGTCTGACTCCAAGTAAAGAGCTACTCCTAACAATTAGTTTTTCAGAAATAGCAGATATCGCCTTGGCACTTGGTGAATCTGGATCGGCAATCACTATTGGTTTCCCATCATCTCCACCCGTGCGCAGCTGCGTACTAAATGGAACTTTGCCAAGCAAAGAAACTTCACTTCCAACAAGAGTGGAGAGACGGGCAGCGGTCTCTTCTCCGCCACCCTCGCCAAAGAGTGCAATCTCATCTTGGCAATGTGGGCAAGGAAAGGCTGACATATTTTCAATTACTCCAATAACCCGTTGGTGAATTTGGTGTGCAATTCGGCCAGCGCGCTCTGCGACTTCAGCGGCAGCGATTTGTGGGGTCGTGACAACTAAAATTTCAGAGGTAGGAATTAGCTGTCCCAGCGAAATTGCTAAATCACCGGTGCCAGGTGGTAGATCAATCAGAAGTAAATCTAAATCTCCCCAGTAGGCATCAGATAGCAGTTGTTCAAGGACGCGGTGCAAGAGCGGTCCACGATACGCAACTGCATCAGCGCGCTCAGGCTTAAACATCTCCATTGAAACAACTTTTACGCCGTATGACTCAAGTGGGATAAACATTTGATCTATCGCGGTAGGACGTTGTCCCATTAGCCCCATTAAACGCGGTATTGAATGCCCATAAACATCGGCATCTAAAATTCCAACACGAAGCCCTCGTTGGGCAGCAGATATCGCCAAATTAGTTGTGAGCGAAGATTTTCCGACGCCACCTTTGCCGGAGGCGATTCCAATAACGCGTGTTAATGAATCTGGCTGGGCGAAGGGAATAAATTTTTCGCGTCCGCCACGCAGTAATTTTTTAACGTTATTTCTCTGCTCTTCCGACATAACCCCAAAAACAATTGCTACTTCATTAATCTCCGGAACTTCAATGACGGCGGCAGTAATATCTGATCTGAGGCGATCTTGCATCGGGCACCCTGAAATCGTCAATAAAATTTTTAGCTCAGCAACTGA
Organism: Bifidobacterium breve; assembly: GCA_945860245.1. Lineage (GTDB taxonomy): Bacteria > Actinomycetota > Actinomycetes > Nanopelagicales > Nanopelagicaceae > Planktophila. Next base: position 68,074 of record CAMAPO010000002.1, on the reverse strand, counting down.
ACCATTTATTGCGACTGATTCAACCATTCCTAAATCAGGTAGTGGGCGATGTAGTTCAGGGTCAGATACTGTAGCAAGCGCTTGGTGAATTAATTCAAGAGTTGTCATAGCAAATCTGGGTCAATCTTGGCTTTAAATTTCGAAGGTGATGCTTCATCTTCTTCTAAAGCGTTGGAGATATGTTTTTGAATAAATTTCTTGGGATGCAAATCTGATGGCTTTAGATCTTCAAAACCTGGACCTAAATTTTGGCGAAGTTCCGATGTGGCTCTCTGAGATAGCGCTTTAATCTTCTTCACCAATTTTGCGGCGTCGACAGCCAAACTTGGAAGTCGATCTGGTCCTACTAAAATTATTGCAAGAAGGGCGAGACCAAATAATTCGCCAGCGCCAAAATCAAAGAACATATCTTTACTTTCCAGCGTTTAATACGATGATCGCAATAGCGCTAACACCATTACGAGTATATGTAAGTTCGACTTTATCGCCCACGTTCTTAGCGCGAATGGCGACTATTAACTCTTCGGCAGAGGCAATCGTCCGTCCATCAAATTTGGTGATGATATCCCCCGGCTTTAGCCCGGCCTTCGCAGCCGGCCCCCCCGGAAGAATTGCTTTAGCGTTTTTGGAGATAAGTGCGCCATCTCCATCAAATTTCATTTCAATTGAAACGCCTAAGACTGGGTAAGTTGCTTTGCCATTTTTAATCAATTGATCAGCGGTCTTGCGGGCTTGATTAATTGGTATCGCAAAACCTAATCCGATTGATCCACTTTGTGATCCAAGGGAGGTGCCTAGCGTTGCAATCGCTGAGTTAACGCCAATAACCGAACCAGTTGAATCAACTAAAGGGCCACCCGAATTACCCGGATTGATGGCTGCATCAGTTTGCAGCGCATTAATAAATGAATTTTCACTTCCAGTCTCTCCTGCAGTTACTGCACGATTCTTGGCGCTAATAATTCCCAAAGTAACGGTTCCGGAAAGGCCAAGCGGTGAACCAATGGCAATGACCGAATCTCCTACTGCGACTTTATCGCTATCTCCAAATTGCAAAGCAGTTAAGCCAGTTACTGCAATTTTAAGAACTGCTAGATCATAGGAAGAGTCTCGGCCAATGACCTTGGCGGAGTATTTCTGTCCGCTATTTAAAGTAACATCAATGGCTCCGTTACCCTTCACAGCTTCTGCGATTACATGATTATTAGTAAGGATGTAACCATTACTTTCAATAACAAAACCGGTACCCGTTGCACCACTATCTTTGGAACTTGCTTCAATTGATACAACAGAAGGAATTACCCGCTTTGCAATATCTGCCACAGAACCAGGTGCACGTTCAATCGAATTCGATGTGCGAGAGAGATTTATGGAGTGCCCAAATAGCGATCCAGATGATGATGCACCAAAAATTGAACCGACCAAGCCAGCAACGAATGCTAAGAGAATGGCATTGGACCGAGTTATGAGGTTGGATCTGCCATTTTTTGAGGCTGGCATCCACCATGGCCCATTAGAGCCAGGCGTACTGGATGGATGTGAGTTACTCATCTGCCTATCTTCCTACAATTTTGTGGCAAGTAACAAACCATCACCGACGGGTATGAGCGAAGTCACCCAAAGGTCTACCTGGTTTTTCAGTGATTTGCCAGCCTCGCGAAGCGCAACTGTCTTTGGGTCGCGCTGTGCAGGATCTGAAACTTTCTCCCCACCGAAGAAATTATCAATAACAAATACTCCACCACTACGCAAAATACGATGTGCTTCATTTATCGCAAAAGGTAAATCTTCTGGGTTATGACGGAAGATGACCATGTCATATGCACGATCTGCCAATTTGGTAACGACTTCCATCGCAGGATTTGTGATTAGGCGAAAGCGAGCTGCTGCAATATCGGCATCCAAGAGTGAGTTCTTGGCTGCATTGCTATGTTCCATCTCGTTATCTATTGAGGTTAGCGTGCCGCTAGCCATCATGCCCTCTAAAACCCAGAGCGCACCAACACCAGAGCCTGTACCTATTTCAACAACTGACTGCGCCGATAAAATATGAGCTAAATGTTTTAGATAGGCACCGGTACCTGCTGTCGCATCGGTTGCGCCCATCTCTTCACCAACAGCGCGCGCATTTCTCTTTACTTCATCCTCGGGGAGAAAGCTTTCTGCGTAAGTGTGCGGATCGATCATCATTAGAGTGTGGTTAGCCATTCGATAAGAAGTCGGACTCCAAAACCAGTTCCGCCTTTAGGGTTTTCGCCAGAATCGGCTTCACTGCGCGCTACACCGGCAATATCAAAGTGAACCCAGGCGTGTTCTCCTGCAAATTGTTCCAAAAAGAGCGCTGCAGTAATTGATCCTGCGCTAAATTTCTTCTTAGCGCTAACGTGGCTTAGATCTGCAATCGGACTCTCTAAAGCTTGGCGATAATCATCAACTAGTGGCATATGCCAGACCCGATCACCAGAACGCTGCCCTGCTTCATAAAAATTCTTTGCTAGATTTTCATTGCGCGTATACATCGCGGCGTGCTGTCGTCCTAAACCTAAAGTTGCCGCACCAGTTAACGTGGCAATATCAATTATGTAATCTGGCTTTATGTTCTTAACTGCATAAGCGATTCCGTCAGCTAAAACCAATCTACCTTCCGCATCAGTATCTAATATTTCAACGGTCTTTCCTCCATATTGGGTAATAACATCGCTGGGGCGCTGGGCAGTTCCAGAGAGCGCATTTTCCGCGAGCATCATCAAAACCGTTACTTCAATCTGTGGTTGAAAATGCGAGAGCGCACTAATCGCTCCGAGTGCGGCAGCAGATCCCGCCATATCTGATTTCATAGCCATCATTGCGTCGTATGGGCGTTTTAGAGAAATGCCTCCAGTATCGAAGGTAATTCCTTTTCCAACAATTACTACATGCGCAAGCGACCCACGATTCTTTTTCATTCCTCGCGGACAATAAGAAATTTCTACAAATCGAGGCCCCGGATTAGGAGATGAGTTTCCAACCGCCCGTAATCCTCCAAATTCTGCCAACTCTTTGCCAGCCAGAATTCGAATTTCTAGCCCATTCTCTTCGGCAATTTTCTGCGCTTCTTTAGCCATCCAGAGCGGAGTCTTTATATTTGAAGGCGTATGAATCAAATCCCTGGTGCGTGAAATTGAGCTGGCGATGACGCCAGCATCAAATATAACCTCAGGTTTTTCGGTAGCGAATAAAAACTGTGGTAATTCTTGTGGATCTCCAGTTTTTTGCGTCCAAATATATGCACCCAGTTGTACTGAGATGGCAAATGCTTTTAATTGCTCATGACCTGCCACGCATATTGAAGAGATAACTGTAGCTTTACCACGCCCCTTGCGACCAAGCGCTGCACCTGCTTGGCGTAACGATGGAGTGGTTGCATCTCCTAGCCCAAGTAAAAGTATCCGGTCGGCTTGCATTTGATCGGATACAACCGGAATCTCAAATAACTCGCCAGCTTTTCCAGTGGCAGAGAAGAATTGCAATTCATCTTGCAAATTTAAATCAAATAACTTTTCTAACTTCTTTATCAGTGCGCTATTTGCTGGAAAGTCAAAAGTCGTGGGGGTGCTGGAATCTGCTGCGAAGCCGATTGCAATCGCCTGCGCATCTGCGAGCGCATCTACTGAAACCTCGATCGGGCTGAGCAGCGAGGCAGAAAATTTTGAGTGAAATTTAGGCGCAGTCTTTGTGGTCATTATTGCCAAAGGCTAGCGAGTGCCAGCCCAGAAAGCGCAGTTGGCAGGTAAGAAATTGGGTTAAATTGAATTACTTTTTGATTAAAGCCACTGCTGCTTCGAGGGCAGCGCTGAGATTATTTGCTTCTTGAGGATTCATCTCGACAACTAGGCGTCCCCCACCTTCGAGCGGTATTCGCATGACTAGCGAGCGCGCTTCCTTAGTTACTTCCATTGGTCCATCACCAGTACGAGGTTTCATGGCTGCCATTGGGAAGTCTCCTTTTATTACCTATTTAGTGCGCTATTTATTACCCTAGATACGTGAGCCTTGATGGGCCACGGTTTTTGCAGAAGATAAGTATCTCGCATATCGGGCTAGGTATGAAATCGGAAGGGGAACTGGCCTCAAGCTAGGCCAAGTAGTGCGGTAATTCGTGCTTTTCCAGATGCCATTACCGCCACCACCGATTTTTCGGGCACACCGAGCATTTGTGCAATCTCATGGCTTGGGAGTGATCGCAGATAGTGAAGCGATAAAACTATCCGTTCTTCTTCCGGTAACTGCGCCAAGGCATCCGGTAGGGATAAGGCCGCGGTCATAGGTTCAAGGTTACTCGGGTGGGCGCAGCGATGTGGAGAGGCGAGCCAGTGATATTCGCACACCAATCCATAAAAATGGGTAGATCGCTAAGAATTGCAAGCGAGAACACTCAATATCTTCAGACCAATTAAATTGCGTTATATTTTCTGAAATCTCAACCAGCTCGAAGGTTCCAGCACCTCGTAATACTTTGCCAGTATGCATGACATCGCAACGAGTTGGTGGTTGCCAATTTGTAACAATCATTGTGTCCAGCAAACCAAATTTTGAAAAGAGCGGATATCGTTTATAAAAAGGCCCCGTAAATGCCGCAATAGTGGTTCCGACACCTTCACGTATTTCTGAAGTCACCCAAACTTTGCTCTGTAACATCCAGCGCCCTTGACCCTCCCAATCGGCGATCGCTTGCCAGGCGCGCTCGCGACTGCAAGGCAAGTTTACAGAAATCTGAATATTGTGGCTCATCGTTAAATTATTAATCTATCTTTGACCGGCGGCGATATCGAGGGCTTCATCAATACTTTTGGCCCAGTGTAAGAGTTCTCGTTGTCCAGGTTTTACAAATCCATGTGCTTCTAAATGATCGATTAAAATTGCAAGAGGTCCATATAAATCAAACGGATCTAGGATAATTACCGGTTTGGTGTGAAACTTTAGAAAGCGACCAACCCAAATTTCAAATAACTCTTCTAGCGTGCCAATTCCTCCGGGAAGGGCGATAAAGGCATCAGAGAGATCTTCAATCATCGCCTTACGGTTACGCATCGAATCAACTACATGGAGCTCATCACATTCTTTATCTGCAAACTCGATATCGACTAATCGTTGTGGGATAACGCCAATCGTCTTTCCACCAGATTCTCGCGCGCCACGCGAGACGGCGCCCATTGCTGAAATATGTCCACCACCAGTGACCAATTCCCAGGATCGAGTTGCGATGCCCGCGCCGAGATTGTGCGCCAACTCAATATATTTAGGATCTATCGTCTGAGAGGAAGAACAGTAAACGGCGATACGCATGAGGCAAAGGATAGGGGTTAGGCTTATCGCATGTCTTCATCAAAGAAAACGCCTTCCGCGCTGGCATCTGGGCATGGAATTGCAACTTTATCTGGCGCAACAGTTCTCGATGTTTGGTTTCCCAACCCATCTCTTGGCACGCTAACCGGTCAACCAGAGAAATCACTTACATCTCTAGTTGGCTTTGATGAAGTTCGAAAAGTGAAGCGTGAGTTGGTTGCAATAGAAATTGATCTTGCCAACGCTCCGCAGAACGCTATAGATGCATATCTGCGCCTTCACTTACTTTCTCATCGATTGATAAAGCCACATGGCGCAGTCATGGATGGAATTTTTGGTCTCTTAACTAACGTGGTCTGGACATCTGCTGGTCCTTGCGCCGTTGAAGGATTTGAGGAAGTCCGCGCTGGTCTGCAATTGAAACTTGGTCACGTCACAGTATTTGGCGTAGATAAATTCCCACGCATGGTTGATTACATTATTCCTACCGGAGTACGTATCGCAGATGCTGATCGCGTAAGACTCGGGGCGCACTTAGCATCAGGTACAACAGTTATGCATGAAGGATTTGTTAATTTCAATGCTGGCACTTTGGGCACATCGATGGTCGAGGGACGCATCTCTGCGGGCGTCGTTGTCGGTGATGGCAGTGATGTTGGTGGTGGCGCTTCAATAATGGGCACCTTAAGCGGTGGCGGAAAAGAAGTTATTTCTGTCGGAGAAAAATGCCTGCTCGGTGCAAACTCAGGACTTGGTATTTCACTTGGCAACAATTGTGTGATTGAGGCTGGAACTTATATAACTGCTGCTGCAAAAGTGCGTCTGCCTGACGGTGAAATCGTGAAAGCCGGTGCGCTTTCTGGTGCAAATGATCTACTTTTCAGACGAAACTCGTTAGACGGTTGCTTAGAAGTAGTGGTGCGCACAGGTGCTTGGGGCGGACTTAACTCAATACTGCACGCTAACTAACCATTAATTAACAACGATAGAAAACCAAGCAGATGGAAGTTTGCTACGACTCCTAAAGGTTTCACCAGTTAAAGTCGCTGTAACACCTTTCGAAGAAGTTGCTTGGATCATATCCACCGTGCCCGAAGGGTTTAGTGAGAGAACTTCCAACGAAAGAACGTCGGGAAGAAGAAATGCAGCTGCGATAACTGATTGGGTAATCTGGCGTGACCAAGTGGCAAATCTGGGATTTAACACAATGTCGGCACTTGCTGTATCTGAAACGCTCTGTGTATATGGAGTTGCAGTACCCCAAGCATGTTCTGAAGTTTCGGTGACACCACCGGTCGAAGATGTGAAATAGGCGGTGATGGGCAGACCGTTATAGGTAATTATTTGACCGGTAGTACTTTCAACTGCGCTCTTCCAAATTTTGCCATAAATTGCTTCGCTCTCTTTGGAGAAGCCAACAAAAGATTGATCACTTATTGAGCCATATAAGTGACAGTCACATGCGCTACGAATACCAACCGCTTTCGCCAGAGCATAAGTCCTAGAAGCGATCGCCTGTGCTTGCAAGGCGGCAACCGGCCAAGATGAAGGAACTTCTCCAATCCCCCACAAATATTCATCTTGCAGCCGAACCGAATTAATAATCTCTAAGCGGTTTCCTAACAATTTATCTTTGATAATCCTAAATTGGATCTGCCCATAACGATATTTATTTGCAATGGCATTTGTAGTTACAGAAACGAGTGTCGGCACACCATCCAGATAGCGAGTACCACTCCATCGCAGAGTAAAGGACTTCCCGGTTGTTATTTGTGTAGTTTTGGTGCCACGCGTAGTAGAGATAGCCAATTGGCTACTTAATAAATCTACATTTAAAGTGGTTTTGCTCGGTAGTGTTAATAGTTCACTTGCCGTTTGCGTCTCGCCCAAGTCTCCAGAAAATAGTTGTAACTTAGCGCCACTTGAATCGATTCTAACTTTCGTTGACTTGAGTAAGTGGCCGATATTTATACGCAATATCTGTGAATCAGTTGCAGTTTCGACTTTAGTTCCGCTGTAGTAATAATTCAATATGGCAGTTGCTGATTCGCCGGCAAGTGCCTTGGCGCGCGCACCGATCTGGCTCATCCCAACGCCGTGGCCATAGCCACTTCCAGTGAAAGAAAATTTCTCAGGTATTGCAGCTGCGCTATTCGTCAGAGGGAGCAAAGTTAGGCAGAGCACGGCTGTTACCGCCACAGATACTCGGTACAACAGAGCCAATTTTATCGCAACACTTTGGTTGAAGTAATAAATCCTGCGCCCCAAGCAAAGTGCATTGTAGGAATTATGGCAAGAAGTGAAATAAATTCGCGAGCAGATTTAGCAATTAAAGCGGATGAGATAAGTAAGAAGATTCCATAAACTGCGGCAGGTAGGTAGATGATTGGATGAATTATTAATCCAAAAAGTAACGAGGCGAGCGTTCCAGCGAGCGTTAGTGGTGGTGCGAGATAACGTAAATTCACTGTTCCGGGATGGCTTCGGGAAACCACTCTGCGCCAACGCCCATATTGAAAATATTGTTTCGCTAATTTGCTTAAATTTGGTCTCGGTCTATATGTAACTTGTAGCCGGGGATCGAAATAAATTTTGCCACCATTTTTGCGAAGTCGATGATTAAGCTCCCAATCTTGGGCGCGGGTATATCTCTCGTCGAATCCACCTACAGCGTTGATCGCATCTCGCCGAAATGCCCCTAAGTAAACGGTATCTACCTCGCCGGCTTCACCTCCAGTGTGAAAACGTGAAGCTCCCACTCCAAGTGGGCTGCGCATTGCACGAGAGATCGCGATTTCAAATTTTGTTATTCCTTCTGCCGCCATTACTCCACCAACATTTACTGCGCCAGATTCGCGCAAAATTGCTATCGCAAGTGAGAGATAGTTCTTAGGGATTTTGGCATGTCCATCAACACGCACAATTACTGGACTTGCGGATGCTGCAATTGCCAGATTCAGGCCAGCTGCAGTTTTCCCAGAAGGATTTGCTACCAATTTGATGCGACCATCACGCAAGGCCAATTCTTCTGCAACTTTGTTGGTGCGATCGCGTGATGGTCCTAGAGCGAGAATTATTTCAAAGATTCCAACGTAATCCTGAGAAAGGATTGCCGTGACAGATTCGGCTAAATGTGGCTCTTCGTTTAGAACTGGCAGGATGACGCTGATTGCCGGTGAGAGAGATAACTCGCCCATTGTTGTCGTCATAACCCCTCCACGCTATCGCCCAAGTACAGTTCGCATGTGAAATCAACGCGCTCCATACGAATTATTACATCACTCTCAATTGGCGTTGTAATCCTCGCATCTGTGTCCTGGCTCGGACTTGGACATATCAGCGGAAAAATTGCTCGAATAAGTGTCTTTGCTGGGCTAGAAGATCGGCCTGAGAAAACCTCAAAAGCACTTAACTATCTCTTAGTTGGATCGGATACGCGTGAAGGGTTAAATAAGGAAGAACTGAAAGCGTTACGCGTTGGAAGTACTGCGACAGCAGCAGGTGGTCGCTCTGACACCATGCTGCTTGTTCATATAAGTAAAGATAGAGATAAAGCTTATTTGGTTTCATTCCCACGTGACTCGCTAGTTACTATTCCAGCCCATACAAGCACAAATGGTAAAACTGAAATACCCGCGCGCCAAAATAAATTGAATGCAGCATTTTCATTCGGGGGTGCTCCTTTGCTAATTGAAACCATAGAGGGCGAAACCAATTTAAAAATTGATCACTACATTGAAATAAGTTTTGCGGGATTCGCCGGAATTGTTAATGCTTTAGGTGGAATTGAAGTTTGTACAAAAGTTGATATTGATGATCCGAAGAGCCATCTTATTTTAAGTGCAGGAACGCACACTCTCGACGGAATTGAAGCGCTAAAGTATGTACGCACCCGCGATTTTGATGGACGCGGTGATATCGGTCGAATGCAGAGACAGCAACAATTTATGGGCTCGGTCTTAAAAAAAGCGACCAGCACTGGCGTTCTATTAAATCCCATTAAAATTGCTAACTTTATAAATGCGGCAATCTCCACCATCAAAATGGATGAAAATTTAAGTAAGGAAGATTTATTAAGCCTTGCCAAGCAAATGCGCGGACTCTCCTCTGGCAATGTTCGAACGCTGACTGTTCCGCTCTCAAGTGCAAATGGGCGTGTCGCTGGAATAGGCTCAGTTGTTATATGGGATGAAACGTTAAGTGCCGAACTTTGGAATCGTATTCGTGATGATGCTGCCTTAGTTGACGAAGTAACACCATCACCATCTGCGAGCACTACTACCTCTGCTAAGCCTGAAATCATTGATAAATTTAAGACTCGCACAGCGGCAGAAAATCCGTGCGGCGAAATTAAATAGAACTTGCCTTAGACTCTAATTCTATGAAAATCTCAGTAATTGGTTGTGGTTACTTAGGAGCGACCCATTCGGCGTGCATGTCTTCTCTGGGGTTTCAGGTTGTGGGAGTCGATACCGACCAGAGCAGAGTAAATCTTCTCTCTCAGGGAGAACTTCCCTTCTACGAACCAGGGCTAGATACGTTACTTGCTTCTCAAATTAAAACGGGCCGTCTAACATTTACTACTGATTTTGCTGCGGCTGCTGATGCCGATGTTCACTTTATATGTGTTGGTACTCCACAGAGCAAAGATGGTTTAGCTGCAGATTTAACATTTGTAAAATCCGCAATTACCGCGATCGCGCCATATCTGAAAGATGGGGCGCTAGTTGTCGGAAAATCCACGGTTCCAGTCGGCACCGCGCAAGCGCTACGCGAGATTCTTTCCACCTCTGCACCGCAAGCAGATTTGGCTTGGAATCCTGAGTTCTTACGTGAAGGCTTTGCAGTTGAAGATACTTTGACCCCTAATCGATTAGTTGTCGGTGTAGTCAATGATCGCGCAGAGAATATCTTGAAAGAGGTTTATAAGCCGATCATTGATCTTGGTACGCCTTGGATAAGAGCTGATCTGCCAACTTCAGAACTTGTAAAAGTTGCTGCCAATTCATTCCTTGCCACAAAAATTTCATTTATCAACGCCATGGCTGAAGTTTGTGAAGCCGCTGGTGGGGATGTAACAGTTTTAGCAAAAGCGATTGGATACGATCCCCGAATCGGTAGCCGCTTTTTGCAAGCAGGTATAGGTTTTGGTGGAGGCTGCCTACCGAAAGATATACGTGCATTTATGGCGCGCGCTGAGGAACTAGGCGCTGATCAAGCTCTGGAATTTCTACGTGAAATTGATGCAATTAATTTACGGGCGCGGCAACGGGTGATTGATGTAGTTCGCGCTGATCTTTCAGAGGATTTAACGCAATATAAAATTGCAATTCTAGGCGCTACATTTAAACCAGATAGCGATGATGTGCGTGACTCCCCCGCTCTGGATATCGCAGCCCAGCTTGAAGCTGCCGGTGCAACAATTGTTGTTCATGATCCAAAGGGGATAGAACCTGCCCGTAAACGATTCCCACATTTAGATTTCGCTGAAAAAGTTACTGACTGTGTAAAGGGATCTGATGCAATTCTCCACTTAACTGAGTGGAAGGAATACCGCGAGCTTGACCCTTCAGTAATTGGTCAGTTGGTTAAATCTAAATTCTTAATAGATGGTCGCAATGCACTAGATCGAGAAAAGTGGCGCACTGCTGGTTGGCGCGTACACGCACTTGGCCGCACTGATTAACGAATCAAAATCCAGTTTTTTGATTGCGGCGAGCGCTTAAATTAGCGCCTTTTTCCTTTGCTTCTGCATTGATTGCAATTAACGCATCTCCAACTTTAACTGATATCGCACTATCGGATACTCCAAGGATACGAGCCGCCAATATGCCAGCATTTTTTGCGTTACCGACTCCGACAGTTGCAACAGGAATTCCAGCCGGCATCTGAACAATTGAGAGCAGCGAATCCATCCCATCAAGATTTTTTAACGCAACTGGAACGCCAATAACTGGCAAGGTTGTGAGCGATGCAACCATTCCGGGTAGGTGCGCTGCTCCGCCGGCTCCAGCAATTATTACTTTAAAACCTTTCGCCTTTGCTTGTTGTGAAAACTCCACCATTTCAAGTGGCATGCGATGAGCGGATAAGACTTCAGCGGTATATGTAATTCCAAATGAGTCAAGAACTTTGGCAGCTTCTTCCATTACTGGCCAGTCAGAATCTGAACCCATGATGATTGCTACATCACTCATCAATCTCTCCGCTCATATAGTCACGCGCATGTTGTGCTATCTCGACCAATTCTAGAAGGTTTTCACCGATGACGGTAACGTGACCGATCTTGCGCCCCTTACGAACTTCTTTCTTATATTGGTGAAACTTTAACTCTGGATTACGCGCCATAAGATGGAGATATGGTCGATACATGTCTCTCTTTTCCCCGCCCAAAATATTGCCCATCACGGCAAAGGATGCGGTCATGGTTGGATCACCAAGTGGTAAATCTAAAATTGCTCGCAAATGTTGCTCGAATTGGCTGGTCCGGGCGCCTTCAATAGTCCAATGTCCAGAATTATGAGGCCGCATTGCTAACTCATTTATAAAAAGTTGGTCGCCTTTAACAAACATTTCAACTGCCATTACTCCAATAAGTGAAATTTCCTCTGCGATTGATAGCGCTAAGTGCTGCGCTTGCTCGGCAACTGTTGATGAAATTACTGGAGCGGGAGAAATAGTTAAGGTGCAAATGCCATTTGACTGCACAGTCTGGGTCGGTGCCCACGATGTTGCTTGGCCATGTGCAGAGCGTGCGACCATCACAGCAATTTCGCTGTCAAATTCGATCAACTCTTCAATCAGAAGTTGGGGATGCTCAGATAAAAGTTCATCTAAATCATCGAGATTATCTACCTTCCACACTCCTCGCCCGTCATAACCGCCTGAAATTTGCTTGGCAATTATTGGAAAATCCACGGCCTCGTTCGCATCTTCTATAACGCGCCACTTCGGTGCTGGGTATGACGACAATTTGTCACGCATCGCCGCTTTATCTTGGGAATATTGGAATGAGTGCGAAGTTGGAAATACTTTCACTCCTGCTGCTTCTAACCCTTTAATAACTGAAAGAGGTACTAATTCGTGTTCAAAGGTTACGAGATCACATTTTTTTGCAAATTCCAATAGCTGTGTGAGATCACGAAAATCACCGACTATATGTGGGGCAATCTGCGCCGCGCTATCGTTCTTATCTTGTGCAAATAGCAAGAGGTTGATTCCCAACGCTGTTGCCGGAGCAACGCTCATGCGCGCTAATTGACCAGCGCCGATGATTCCGACTGTAGGGAAGCGCTCATTCACATCGCTATCGTAGATGAACAACATCTCCGACGTTAACTTCAAAGCCATATTCCAGCGCTAGCGCACCGAGTTTGTTAATAGATAGCGCCTTCCCTGTGCGATTTTCCCGTCCAATTACCTCGACCTGCACTTGACGCCCCAAGGTTGCACAGACTTCGCTGTATCGATCTATGAAATCAGCTCCGTTATCCCACTCTTTGAAATTATTCTCGAAACGATTTAGGAAATCGCATAGAATTAAATTACGATCTAAATTGCTAAAACCTGCAATGGCCAGCGATGTTGCGCTTTCTACAGGTAGCTCTTCTACCGTCATGGCTACATTGATTCCGATTCCAATGATTACACCATCATCTGTAGCCTGAGCCAGTAAGCCCGCAACTTTCTTATCGCTGATTAAAATATCATTAGGCCATTTTAGCCACACTTTAGCTGGGTTACCTTCGGAAATAACTTGTTGCATAGTTAGCGCAGCTAAGAGCCCGATAAATCCCCAATCTGTACGAACTCTTTTTGGTTTGATATATAAAGAAAATAGCAATGCGCTAGCAGGTGCTGCTTCAAAATTTCGATCTAGTCTCCCACGTCCTGCACTTTGGAATTCTGCGGCAATGACATCGCCAGTTTCCGCGGCTTTTGAATTAACCAAATTGGCGAGATCGCTTTGTGTAGAGGTAGTGAGATCAACCACGCTTACCCGCCAGTATTGCGAAGTCAGCGATGCGATTACCGCTTTATCTAGTGGCGCTCTTGGCGCTGATGTACCCACGCCTAGTACCGTAGAGCCATGAGCCCAGATCTGCATACAACTTCAGGAAAAATTGAAGATCTCCGTCTTCGTGTTGAAGAAGCGATTCACGGTGGGTCGGCACGCGCCGTTGAGAAGCAACATTCCAAAGGCAAGTTAACAGCGCGCGAACGTATTGACTTACTGGTTGATGCTGACTCGTTCACAGAAATAGATGAATTTGCGCGCCATCGCTCTACGCAGTTTGGAATGGAGAAGAATCGTCCTTACGGAGATGGCGTGGTTATCGGTACTGCGACAGTTGATGGCCGCCCAATCGCTCTTTACTCGCAAGACTTCACTGTTATGGGAGGCAGTCTTGGCGAAGTTCATGCTGAAAAAATTGTAAAGATCGCCGAATTTGCGCTCAAGAGCGGAATTCCATTAATTGGAATTAACGATTCAGGTGGTGCACGTATTCAAGAAGGTGTCGCATCGCTAAATGGTTACGGCAAAATTTTTCGACTTAACACTCGTTCATCTGGTGTGATTCCGCAGATTTCTCTCATATTAGGCCCATGTGCTGGCGGTTCGGCTTATTCACCGGCGTTAACCGATTTTACAGTCATGGTTAATGAAACATCACACATGTTTATTACTGGACCAGATGTCATCAAAACAGTCACTGGAGAAGATGTTGGCATGGAAGAACTTGGTGGAGCGTTCACTCATAACACTCGCTCTGGAAATTCCCACTATCTGGCAGATAGTGAAGCTGATGCAATTGATTATGTAAAAGCGCTACTTTCGTATCTACCTTCAAATAATATGGATGGTTCGCCACATCTTCCACCGACTCAGAGTTTAGATGAGAGCGCAGCAGATACTGCACTCAATACTTTGATTCCAGATAGCCCTAACCAGCCATATGACATGAAAACCTTGATCACCACATTGGTCGATGAAGGAGAGTTCCTGGAAGTGCACGCCTTGTATGCACCAAATATTATCGTTGGCTTTGCACGTATTGAAGGCGAATCAATCGGAGTAATCGCAAATCAACCTTCTCAATTAGCCGGAACTTTAGATATTAACTCCAGCGAGAAAGCCGCTCGCTTCCTTCGTTTCTGTGATGCTTTCAATATTCCAATTCTTACCTTGGTAGATGTGCCTGGATTTCTGCCTGGTACCGAACAAGAATGGAATGGAATTATTCGCCGCGGCGCCAAGTTGCTGTACGCATATGCCGAAGCTTCGGTGCCTCTCGTAACCTTGATAACACGTAAAGCATATGGTGGCGCATTTATTGTGATGGGATCAAAATATTTGGGAAGTGATATTAACTTTGCTTGGCCAAGTGCAGAAATTGCAGTGATGGGCGCACAAGGTGCGGTAAATATCCTTTACCGTAAAGAAATTGCTGAAGCTAAAGATCCTGAGAAAGTGCGTGCTGAATTGGTTTCTGAATACACCGAAACTTTATCTAATCCTTACGCTGCTGCAGAACGTGGCACCATCGACAGCGTGATTGAGCCACATCAATCACGCGCCTATATCACCAAGGCTTTCCGCACCTTGAAGACTAAGCGCGATACCTTGCCAGCACGTAAACATGGAAATATTCCACTGTAATGAAATTTACTATTACATCCGGAAATCCCAGTGAAGAAGAGCTCTTAGCAATTGAGGCTGTACTAAGTAGCCATGAGATAAAAGATCTAACTCCCGTGATCAAGCGCAGCGCCTTCGGGTTACCGCGATTGCGCCACGCGCTACCGCATCAAATAACTTTCGGCGCACGGAGAAAAATCAAATAATGCCGCAAATTGTTCTGGCTTCACAATCGGCTTCGCGTCGCCGCTTACTAGAAGGCGCCGGTATCTCGCCATTGGTAAAAATTAGTCACGTAGATGAAGAGACCGATTTTTTTAACGCTATGACCCCGGCCGATATGGTTATTGCCTTAGCGGTGACAAAAGCCCATACCGTGAGAGAAGCGATCGATTTTCCGGCGATTATTATTGGTTGTGACTCAACATTTGATGTAGATGGTGTTTCCTTCGGTAAACCAGGTTCGCCAGAGGTGGCTCGAGAGCGTGCGATGGCCATCAGTGGTCGAAGTGGGTTGCTACATACCGGCCACTGCGTAATAGATACAGAACAAGGTCGTGAGATTGTCGATCGCATAACCACCAAAGTTACATTTTCAAAGATGAGTGATGAGGAAATTGATGATTACATTGCATCCGAAGAACCACTTAATGTTGCCGGTGGTTTCACTTTAGATGGATTTGGTTCACCTTTCATTCCAATAATTGAAGGCGATTACACCAACGTCGTCGGAATCTCAATGCCTTTTATTAGATCTGCGATGTCGCAACTTGGCTACTCCTGGCCACAGGTAAAGGAGATGCGATGAAACGCGTTCTAATCGCAAATCGTGGCGAAATTGCAGTTCGCGTTATTCGCGCCTGCCGCGACCACGGAATTGAAAGTGTTGCTGTTTACTCTGAAGAAGACCGCGATGCGATCCACACCAAGAGCGCAGATTTTGCTTTCTCGCTAAATGGCACAACAGCTACGCAAACATATTTAGATATTTCCAAGATAATTGCTGCTGCGAAATCATCCGGAGCGGATGCAATTCATCCAGGTTACGGTTTTTTATCTGAGCGCGCAGATTTTGCACAAGCGGTAATCGATGCTGGATTGATTTGGATCGGACCACCACCTGATGCCATTAGCGCCTTGGGAGATAAAGTTTCGGCTCGTCGTATCGCTGCCAAGGTAGGTGCGCCACTTGTCGCAGGCACTAAAGATCCAGTCACAGGTCATGAAGAAGTTACTGCCTTTGCAAAGGAACATGGGCTGCCAGTTGCAATTAAAGCCGCTTTTGGTGGCGGTGGGCGTGGCTTAAAAGTTGCTCACACCATGGAGGAGATTCCAGAACTCTTCGCATCTGCAGTTCGCGAAGCAATTGCAGGCTTTGGACGCGGTGAATGTTTTGTTGAGCGCTACCTCGATAAACCACGCCACGTTGAGACTCAGGTCTTAGTTGATAAAGGTGGCCACGCAGTTGTCGTGAGTACTCGTGACTGTTCTCTACAACGACGCCATCAGAAATTAGTAGAAGAAGCGCCAGCACCATTTTTAACAGATGCTCAAAATCAGGAGCTATACCGCTCAAGCAAGGCGATAATGAGAGAAGCAGGTTACGTCGGCGCTGGTACCTGCGAATTCCTGGTTGGTAATGATGGGACCATTTCATTTCTCGAAGTAAATACACGCCTACAAGTCGAACATCCGGTCAGCGAAGAGGTCACTGGAATTGATCTAGTCCGCGAACAATTCCGAATCGCAATGGGTGAAAGTCTTGGCTTTGATGATCCGATAATTCGCGGCCATTCGCTCGAGTTCCGAATTAACGGAGAAGACCCTGGACGTTCATTCTTACCTGCACCTGGTCGGATTACGCAATGGAATTTACCAACCGGCCCTGGTGTACGCGTTGATGCTGGATTTAAAAATGGAGACACAATTGGTGGAAACTTTGATTCGCTACTCGCCAAATTGATTGTTACTGGCGCAACCAGAAAAGAGGCGATCGAACGCGCCCGCCGCGCTTTAGCTGAATTTGAGGTTGCTGGTTTGGCTACAGCAATTCCTTTCCACCGTGCAATTTTGCAGGATCCTTCTTTCACTGAAGAATTTCGGGTCTACACCAGTTATATTGAAAATGAATTTAAGAATGAGCTACCTGCCTTTGCGACAACAATTACCCCAGTAACCACCCGAGTGGCAGCGGAAAATCTCGTAGTAGAAGTAAATGGGAAGAGATTTGAAGTCAAACTCCACACGCCAGAACCAGTTGTAAAACGCCATCGGGCGAAGGAATCTAAAATTGGTGGTGCAAGTGGCACTGGGCTAACTAGTCCAATGCAAGGAACCGTTGTAAAGGTTGCAGTAACGGCAGGTCAGCAGGTTGTGGTCGGTGATTTAATAATCGTTTTAGAAGCTATGAAAATGGAGCAACCGCTAATTGCTCACAAATCTGGAACGATCGCAAATCTGACAGCAGTGATCGGTGAAACGGTGGCGAGCGGCGCTGTGCTCTGTGACATTATTGATGCATGACATTAACTGATCTTCTTTACTCAGACCCACTGCAAGCAGCGACGCTAGCTGCTGCAGAAATTGCAGAGCGAACTGGACTTGCTTCTCACGATATCGCCTTAGTTATGGGTTCTGGTTGGGTAACGGCAGTTGATGCTCTTGGTGATCCTCTTTATGAATGCAATGCAGAAGAATTGACTGGATTTCTACCTCCTGCAGTAGAAGGACATTCTGGCAAGGTACGCAGTTACGAAATTAAAGATGGTGAAAAGGCTGTGCGCGCCTTAGTCTTTTTAGGTCGCACACATTTATATGAAGGCAAAGGTATGGAGCCAGTGGTACACGGTGTCCGAACTGCGGTTAAAGCTGGGTGCAAGGTAGTACTTTTAACAAATGCCTGCGGTGGAATAAATAGAAATTACAAAGTTGGCCAACCAGTTCTAATTCGTGACCATATCTCGCTGACTGCCGCTACCCCACTAGTTGGTGCAACGTTTATCGATTTAACCGATCTGTACAGCAAACGTTTACGCGCGATTGTGAAGAGTGCAGATGCTTCTCTAGAAGAAGGTGTATATGTACATTGGCGTGGCCCAACTTACGAAACACCAGCAGAAATATTAATGATGCGTGGGATGGGTGCAGATTTAGTTGGAATGTCTACAGTTCCTGAAGCGATCGCAGCGCATGCCCTTGGCGCTGAAGTGCTAGCAATTTCGCTGGTAACTAACGCTGCCGCAGGTGTAACTGGTGAAAAACTCAGCCACGAGGAAGTGATTGCAGCGGGAAAGGCTGCAGCATCTCGCATGGGATCGCTTATTAAAACTGTAATTCCCAATCTGATTTAATCTCATTAGGCTGTTCTTGTGAACGCAGAGTTAAAGGCTGAGGTGCAAGCCTGGATAGCAGATGATCCAGACCCAAAAACGGCAGCCGAGTTAAGTGCACTGCTCGAAGCAGGCGATGAAGAGGTTCTTAAAAAATACTTTTCTGGGTTTCTTCAATTTGGTACTGCTGGGCTAAGAGGACCGATCGGACCGGGACCGGCTTGTATGAACCGCGCAGTGGTCGGTCGAACCGCCGCTGGTATCTCTGCTTATATGAAAGAGCGCGGAATGAAGCGCGTTGTAATCGGTCGCGATGCCCGTTATGGATCAGAAGATTTCACCGCTGAAAGCGCGGAAATTTTCGTTGGCGCAGGCTTCGAGGTTTTTGTTCTGCCCCGCCCGCTTCCCACCCCAGTTCTTGCATTTGCGATCCATCAACTTAAATGTGATGTCGGTGTGATGATTACCGCCAGCCACAATCCCCCACAAGATAATGGTTACAAGGTTTATATCGGTCCCAGTGCAGATGGAATAAGATACGCAGCTTCACAAATTATTGGCCCTACAGATAATTTGATTGCGCAAGAAATTGCGGCTATTAAATCTCTAGCTAATCAGCCTCGTGGAGAATCTTGGAGCATTATTGGCGAAGAGTTGATTTCAGAATATGTTCGCCGGACTGCGCTCATCGCACCAAAGCCTGGTGATTTAAAGATTGTTTACACCGCAATGCACGGCGTTGGTACCGAAACCGTGCAACGCGTCTTCAATCACGCGGGGTTTGCTACTTTGATTCTGGTTGACGAACAGTGCACGCCAGATCCTGATTTTCCAACTGTGCCATTTCCTAATCCGGAAGAGCCAGGAGCTATTGATTTAGCGTTAAAGAAGGCTCATGACTTTGGTGCCGATTTGGTAATTGCAAATGACCCCGATGCAGATCGCTGCGCTGCCGCGGTAAATGATCCAAAGGTCGGTTGGCGCATGTTGGGCGGTGACGAACTCGGGGTAATTTTCGGAGAATGGATCGCTCGTACACATAGCCATGGCAGTTTTGGAAATTCAATTGTTTCATCTTCTGCGCTAAGTAAAATCGCAGCGCACTATTCGATTGATTTTAAAGAGGTTTTAACTGGATTTAAGTGGCTGGCTAAGATTGAAGATTTAGCTTATGGATATGAAGAGGCGATCGGTTACGCAGTAGATTCAGAGACGGTAAATGATAAAGATGGTATTTCTGCCGCCTTGCTTCTGGCCCAGATTGCGACTGAGTTAAAATCGCAAGGCCTAACTTTGTTAGATCTACTAAATGAAGTCTGGTCTCGCCATGGATTCCACGGTACGGAACAGATTTCGATTCGAGTCGCTGATATCTCGCAGATAACTCAACTTCTTGCCAAACTTCGTAAAAACCCTCCCACTCATATCGCAGGTCGGTTAGTCCTCTCGATTGATGATTTAGCGAATCCGCAAGATGGGCTACCGCCAACGGATGGGCTGCGGCTGTGGATTGATGGCGGAATCCGTATGATTGTGCGTCCGAGCGGAACTGAGGCGAAGATGAAGTCTTACATCGAAGTTATTACAAAAGATGCAGCTGCCTCACAGGAGTTATTGGATCAACTTCGCCAACCGATAAAGGATCTTCTCTCATGAGTTTCTACGGAATTGTCGATGGCACTGAAAGTTCTTTAAAGCACTTCCTTGCACAACTTCCTGGCGTTGATCAAGTAGGTGCCGATGCACGCGCAGCCATGTTGGCGACCCGAAGTATCAAAACAACCAGTAAGCGTTGGGCAATTGATACCGCAATATCAATGGTGGATTTAACAACTTTGGAAGGCGCTGACACGCCAGGAAAGGTACGCGCGCTCTGTTCCAAAGCAGTGCGTCCTGATCCAACTGATTCAACTGTGCCAAGTGTCGGAGCGATCTGCGTTTACAACGATATGGTTGCAATCGCGCGCACTCATTTAGATGCAATTGGTGGAAAACATGTTCCGGTCGCTGCGGTCTCAACTGCATTTCCATCAGGTCGCGCCTCTATGGAGGTAAAGATTCAAGATACCCAAGATGCGATAGAAGCAGGTGCGGCTGAAATAGATATGGTTATCGATCGCGGGGCGTTTCTATCTGGACAATTTGGTCTGGTCTTCGATGAAATTGTAAAGATCCGCGAAGTCTGTGGAGATCGTGCTCATCTCAAAGTAATCTTTGAAACTGGCGAATTAGTAACTTACGACAATGTCCGCAAAGCCTCATATCTGGCAATGCTTGCTGGTGCGGACTTTATTAAGACTTCGACTGGAAAGGTCGCTCCCGCCGCTACCCCACCAGTCGTGTTGGTGATGTTGGAAGCAGTTAGCGACTTCTATCAGATGACCCAGCGCCGTATCGGAGTAAAACCAGCAGGTGGCATTCGAAATACCAAGGATGCGATCAAGCAATTAGTACTTGTTAATGAGACTGCTGGACCAGAATGGCTCACACCAGAGTATTTCCGTATTGGAGCAAGCGCGCTGCTCAATGACTTGCTTATGCAACGTATGAAAATGGACGATGGCTACTACGCTAGCCCTAACTACGTAACGATTGATTAAGAGAGAAGATACGGGTTTAAGCGATGACTTTCGAATATGCACCAGCTCCTGAATCTCGCGCAATCGTGGATATCAAGGCAAAATATGGCCACTTCATTGATGGAAAATTTGTGCCAGGTAAGAAACATTTTGCAACGATAAATCCAGCAACCGAAGAAGTTTTAAGTCAGATATCACTCGGTGGGGTAAGTGATGTTGATAAGGCGGTTACTGCTGCACAAAAGGCGTACACCAAAACTTGGTCTAAATTATCTGGTAAAGAACGTGGTAAGTATTTATATCGTATTGCGCGAATCCTGCAAGAGCGCGCCCGTGAATTTGCAGTACTCGAGACTTTAGATAACGGTAAGCCAATTCGCGAGACTCGAGATATTGATATTCCGCTAGTTGCAGCACATTTCTTTTATCACGCAGGATGGGCAGATAAATTAGATTACGCTGGCTTAGGTAAATCTCCACAACCTCACGGAGTCGCTGGCCAGATTATTCCCTGGAACTTTCCATTGCTTATGCTCGCTTGGAAGGTCGCACCAGCTTTAGCAACCGGCAATACCGTGGTCTTAAAGCCAGCAGAAACAACATCACTAACTGCGCTTTTATTTGCCGAAGTCTGCCAACAAGCCGAACTTCCAGATGGTGTGGTAAATATTGTTACAGGTGATGGTTCTACTGGAGCTGCAATTGTTAACCATCCAGGTATCCATAAGATCGCCTTTACCGGTTCTACCGATGTTGGCAAGAAGATTGCCCGCGCTATCGCTGGCACCAATAAGAAAGCTACCCTCGAACTAGGTGGCAAAGGCGCAAATGTCGTCTTTGACGATGCGCCCTTAGATGAGACGGTAGAAGGCATTGTTAACGGCATATTTTTCAATCAGGGCCACGTCTGCTGCGCTGGATCTCGCTTAATTCTGCAAGAAGGAATTGCTGATGAGTTAATTGAGAAACTCAAAATTAGAATGGCGAAAATACGCGTTGGTGATCCGCTAGATAAGAACACAGATCTTGGTGCGATAAATTCTCGTGAACAACTAAGCAAAATTCAAGAGTTAGCAAGCGCAGGCGATGCAGAAGGTGCAGAACGTTGGAGCCCTGCTTGCACCTTATCTGCAAAAGGTTTTTGGTTTGCACCAACTATTTTTACTGGTGTAACGCAGGCTCACCGTATCGCACGAGAAGAGATTTTTGGTCCAGTGCTTTCGATTCTCACCTTCCGTACTCCGCAAGAGGCGATCGAGAAAGCCAATAACACACCCTTTGGTTTATCAGCCGGCGTCTGGAGCGAGAAAGGCTCACGCATCTTGTGGGCAACACAACAACTTCGCGCCGGTGTTGTTTGGGCTAATACCTTTAATAAATTTGACCCCGCTTCCCCATTTGGCGGATATAAAGAATCTGGTTGGGGTCGCGAAGGCGGCAAACACGGACTAGCGGCATATTTGAAGGAGGGAAAGTAAATGGCTTCTCCCAAGAAGAGATCTACAAATAAGTCAGCCCCTCGCTTAGAAGTAAAGAAGACTTTTAAGTTATTTATAAATGGCGCATTCCCTCGTAGCGAATCTGGACGAGTTTATGAAGTCAGTAGCAATAAATCTGGCTTTATCGCAAATCCCTGCCTGGCATCGCGCAAAGATTTACGTGATGCCGTAGTTGCAGCGCGTGCTGCGCAGAGTGGTTGGGCGAAAGCCACCGCATACAACCGCGGACAAATTCTCTACCGAATCGCTGAAATGTTGGAAGGTAGGGCCGACCAATTCGCTTCAGAAATTTCTCTCGCAAGTGGAGTTACGGCAAAGAAGGCTCACGATGAAGTCCTGGTGGCGATCGATCGTTGGGTTTGGTATGCGGGATGGAGCGATAAATTATCGGCGGCTTTTGGTGCTACAAACCCAGTATCTGGCCCTTACTACAACTTCACCATCCCTGAACCCCAGGGTGTAATTGCAGTTGCACCAGCGGAAAGTTTTCTGGCCTTTATCGATGCAATCGCTCCTGCGATTGTCTCTGGCAATACCGTCGTAGCGCTAGTACCGGGATCAGCAGCGATTGCCGTGATGAGTTTTGCTGAAGTTTTGGCAACGAGTGATCTTCCTGCAGGTGTAATAAATATCTTAACTGGATCTCACGATGAGCTTGCACCGTGGGCAGCATCGCATATGGATATTGATGGTTTTGATATCTCTGGGATCGATAAGAAGAAGCGCAGCGAGATTAAAGTGGCAGGTGCCGAAAACTTAAAGCGTATCCATAGCTTTGATGGAGCGCTCTCGCCCACGCGTATTTATGCATTTATGGAAGCAAAAACGGTCTGGCACCCCATCGGGGTTTAGTAATTACTCGCCAGAGATTGTTAAAAATCTTGGCTTCACTACTGTTTCAATTATTGCCAATCGCTCTTCAAAAGGTATAAATGCACTCTTTAGCGCATTAATTGTTACGCGCTGCAAATCTAGAAAGTTCCAATTAAATGCGCTGACAAGCTCATTCATCTCGCGACTCATTGAAGTCGCTGACATTAAGCGATTATCGGTATTAACGGTTATGCGAAAACGTAGCTTTGCTAAATCGCCGATCGGGTGGTCTGCAAAATTTACGGCTGCGCCAGTTTGAATATTTGAAGAAGGACACATTTCCAACGGAATTCGCCGATCACGAACATATGCTGCAAGGCGACCCAACCTTGGTGGCGTGTGATTTAAATCGATATCGTCAATTATGCGCACGCCATGTCCCAAACGTTCAGCGCCACAGAGTTGAATCGCTTCCCAAATAGATGGAAGTCCATATGCCTCACCAGCGTGGATAGTGAAATGGGCATTTTCACGGCGCAGGTATTCAAAGGTATCTAACTGATCACTTGGTGGAAAACCATCTTCTGGGCCGGCGATATCAAAGCCAACGACGCCACGTTCGCGGTATTTAACAGCTAGTTCAGCGACTTCTTGAGAGCGATCATTTTGGCGCATTCCGCAGAGCAGCAGCGTCGTGCGGATAATATTTCCTTCCGCCTTAGCATCTTTTTCGCCAGCACGAAAGCCTTCCAGAATCGCTTCAATCGCTGCAGGTAAAGTTAAACCCTTCTCTGTTAAAAGTTCTGGCGCCATTCGCACTTCTGCATAAACGACGCCATCTTGTGCTAGGTCAACCGCACATTCGCGCGCCACTCGAATAATATCTTCGGTGCGTTGCATCACTGCAACTGTATGAGCAAAAGTTTCTAGGTAACGGACTAAAGATCCAGAATCACAAGATACCCGAAACCATTCAGCGAGTTCGGTGGCATCGTAACTTGGAAGCTCGTGGCCAATCTCTTTAGCAATATCGATAATTGTTTGCGGACGGAGCCCGCCATCTAAGTGATCATGTAGCAAAGCCTTGGGTAAACGTTTGACTTGATTTGCTGTTGGTATCTTATTTAAAGTGCTCATCCGGTAATCCGTTCAATAACTAGCGGCAGGCGTTCTACCTTGCCATTTTCCTTTATCTCTATAGCGCCACTTAAAATCTCTATTGCACGCTCGAATCTTGCTGGCTCATCGGTGTGTAAGGTCAGCAGCGGTTGCCCCTTTTTAATGTAGTCACCAGGCTTTGCATGCATTTCAATTCCTGCACCGGCTTGCACTTTCTCGCCTTGCTTTGAGCGACCTGCACCTAACCGCCAAGCCGAAAGACCAATTTTCATCGCATCCATCTTGGTCATAACTCCTGATTCATCTGCAGTGATCACGTGCTTTTCTCGCGCTACTGGAAGCTTTGCATCCAAATCGCCACCTTGCGCAGAAATCATTCGCTTCCAGTGATCCATTGCAGATCCATCCTTAAGCGCATCCGCAGGATCTTTTCCAATAATTCCTGCAGCATCGATCATCTCGCGGGCTAGAAGAATGGTTAACTCAACCACGTCGGCAGGTCCGCCACCGGCTAAAACCTCAATAGATTCGCGTACTTCAAGGGCATTCCCGGCTGTTAGCCCCAGCGGAACATCCATCGCGGTGACAAGTGCGCGGGTTTTAACACCCGCATCAAGACCAAGTTGCACCATAGTTCGCGCAAGTTCTCCTGCTTGAGCAGGATCGCTCATAAATGCACCGCTGCCGGTCTTAACATCCAAGATTAGTGCGGAAGTTCCTTCAGCTATCTTCTTCGACATGATTGAAGATGCGATAAGCGGGATAGCTTGAACTGTTGCAGTCACATCACGCAAGGCATATAACTTTTTATCCGCTGGCGCTAACCCAGCTCCTGCCGCACAGATTACAGCACCAGTATCTTGCAAGACTTTTAACATCTCATCATTTGACAGTGAAGCGCGCCAGCCGGGAATTGATTCAAGTTTATCCAAGGTGCCACCAGTGTGGCCTAGCCCGCGACCAGAAAGCTGGGGTACTGCTCCACCACAAGCAGCAACGAGCGGTGCGAGAGGAAGGGTAATTTTATCGCCTACGCCGCCGGTTGAATGCTTATCTACAGTTGGTCGATCTAGCACAGACCAATTCATTCGCTCGCCAGAGTTGATCATGGCATTTGTCCAACGAGAAATTTCTCGTGAATTCATTCCGTTTAAAAGAATTGCCATTAGCAGCGCCGACATTTGTTCATCTGCGATTACCCCACGGGTGTAGGCATCTACAGTCCAGTCAATTTCTTTGTCGCTTAACTCATTGCGATCCCGTTTTGCTGCAATTATTTCAACTGCTGCAAAAGGTTCAATCCCTGAATTAGCCTGATTAGTCAAGGCGCTTATCAATCTCTTCGGGACCAAAAGCCCAAGGTAAAAGATCTGACAGCGGCTTAACACCAGTATCTGTCATTAACTGTAAATTTGATCCGCCATGCTCTTGCAACAATTGGCGACAACGCCCACATGGCATTAAGTAATTTCCTGAAATATCAACGCAAGTAAATGCAACCAAACGCCCGCCACCGCTATTGATAAGCGTTGAGATGAGACCGCATTCGGCACATAAAGTTAGACCATAACTAGCATTTTCCACGTTGCAGCCTGAAATTATGCGGCCATCGTCGACAAGCGCCGCAACTCCGACCGGAAATTTAGAGTAAGGCGCATAGGCTTGCTTCATCGCAATAACAGCGTGTGATTTCAGTAAATCCCAATCAACTTTCATATGCTGCAATCGCCGCCGCATTTATGACCGTAGCTTGCGCCAATAATACTTTTGATTTAAGAACTATTTCAATTCCTTTATCAGAAATTGTGTAGCGACGACCATATACCCCCAGCTCGGCATCGAGCACGTCAGAGATTTGACTACCGCTTATGGCGGCGCCAATTACATCTTCAATCGCGCTGTCTACGCGCTTAACAACCGATGCAACTAAGTACTTTGCAGTATTTGGAGTGACTGTCAAATATAAATCAGGTTCGGTAAGAATCAAATAGACATCACTTGCGTTCTTTTTGCGATTCTTTGCGGTATTTGCCTTCACGATCGCCTCAAAAGCATCATCTGCTGAACCCGAAATTGCTGTGTAAATTACATCAATTCCCCCTTTAATTAAGGAAGAGGTGGCCATATCTATATCTGTGGCAGTGTAATTAACAAAAGTGCGAACCTTCTTTTTGCTTGCTATAACACCTGCTAAAAAGCCGCTTTGATAGTTATCTGCATTCGACGGAGTAGTGATCATCGCAACTTTTCCAGACTTGGTAGTTAAAGCAGCGCTAAAGCCGGCCAAGAATGCCCCTTGTATATCGGAAAATACAATTGAAGTTACGTTAAGTGAGGCTATTGAAGCATCACCAATAATCGCAAATTGGAGATTTGGAAATTCACTTGATAACTGATCTACCGCTTTTTTATATTCAGCGCCTACGGCAACAATCGCTGCACAATTTTTTACGGCAAGAGTGCGTAATCGTTTAATTCGATCTGCTGCAGTGCCATCTGTGACAACACCTTCAAAGGTAAAGGTGAATTGATCCTGTGCTTTTTTGACTCCGGCCAGCGTCGCATCGTTAAATGAACGATCCCCTAGACCACCAATGTCATATGCGATACAAATCTTGGTGGCAGCGTTAGCCGTGGTGGGGCTGGAAATTGCCGCCACAAGCACTAGCGCCAGGATTGAAATACTGGATCGAAGTTTCATTAGAGCACCAAACCTAAATTCTTATAGCTTTCGGCAACCGTTTTACTAGCCACGGTGCGCGCTTTATCGGCGCCGATATGAAGAATTTGAACGAGGTTGCGCTCATCTTCTAAGAGTTCAAGGGCTCGAGCGCGAATCGGCCGTAAATATTCCACCACGACTTCCGCGACTGCACCTTTGAAATCACCATAACCTTGGCCGGCAAATTCATTTTCTAACTCACTAATTTTCTTTCCAGAAAGCGCAGAGTGGATAGTGAGTAAATTGCTTATTCCAGGCTTATCTTTTTCATCAAATCTAACTTCGCGACCTGCATCGGTAGTAGCGCTCTTAATCTTCTTAGCATTTGCCTCTGGGGTATCTAAAATTTCAAGTACACCAGCGGCTGAACCCGAAGATTTGCTCATTTTATTTCTTGGTTCTTGTAAATCATAAATCTTGGCACCAGATTTGAGGATATATCCCTCAGGAATTTGGAATGTATCGCCAAAACGAGTATTAAAGCGTGTAGCTAAATCTCTAGTTAACTCAATATGTTGTCTCTGATCTTCGCCAACCGGAACATAATGTGCTTGATATAAAAGAATATCAGCTGCTTGCAACATCGGATAAGTAAATAAGCCAACTCGAGCTGAGTCTGCGCCGCCCTTGGCGGACTTATCCTTAAATTGCGTCATCCGGTTGGCTTCACCAAAGCCAGCGATACATTCCATAATCCAACCGAGTTGATTATGTTCGGACACATGTGATTGGACAAATAAAGTTGACTTCTCAGGTGAAATTCCGAGAGCGATTAATTGTGCAGCCGAAGCCAAAATTCTTTTCCGCAATAACGCTGGGTCAATTTCTCCAGTAAGGGCGTGCAAATCTACGATGCAGTAGAAAGCATCATTTCCCTCTTGCAGCTCGACCCATTGCTTGAGCGCACCTAGGTAATTACCTAGGTGGAACGAGTCGCTCGTCGGCTGAATGCCGGAAAGGATGCGCTTGGCCATGTTGTTATTCTCGCACGGATCGCTAACTACGCGATATAAGTAACTGCCCTGCGCGCTTGCCTTCCATGGTTAAAACAGTGATGCGAATACCATTTATGACAACCACATCATTTATAACTGGAATCCGCCCTAAGAAGTGCATAACAAATCCACCTGCTGTTTCATATGGACCATCCGGAATATCAATCCCTGTTTGATCCCGCAGATCATCGAGTGAAATCAACCCATCCACTTCAAAATCACCGGTACGCGCTTGTTCTGAGACTTCGTCATCATGGCTGTCGTATTCGTCCTTGATATCTCCGATTAGGCACTCCACTAAATCTTCCAAGGTCACAATGCCATCAGTTCCACCATATTCATCAAGCACGATCGCTAAATGTTGGCGTTGGTTACGCATTTCAGTAAGCGCAGGAAGCACTCCCTTTGTGCCAGGCAGATACATGATGTTACGGACTAACTCTTGAATTTTTCCACCAGCGGTTACCAGGGATGTATCCAATAAATCGCGAACGTGAATAAATCCGATTACTTCATCGCTTGAACCACGGACAACTGGATAGCGAGAATGTGCTCGATCAACTGCGAGCGCAATCGCTTTACCAACTGTAAGTGAGGCATCCATAAAATCTACTTCTGTGCGCGGCACCATAACTTCATGAACTTGGCGTTCAGATGCATTAAAGACTTCTTCGACGATATCGCGTTCTTCCGCAGTTAGCGCGGCGTGGCCGCTTACTAGATCCAATAACTCTTCTTCCGACATTTGGCTGCGCTGTTCTTTCGGATCAACTCCAAAAGCGCGAACCACAATATCTGTTGATCGAGACAATAGCCAAATAACTGGGCGGAAAAACTTTGCTATTAAATCAATAGCTCCGGAACTCCAAAGGGCAATTTCTTCCGTACGAAAAAGCGCTAAACGTTTCGGAACTAACTCGCCAAAGACAAGTGAAAAATAGGCGATGACAAGCGTTACGCCAACTAGTGAAGTTACATTTGCAATTTCATCAGTTAAACCTAATTCCATAAGTTGCGGAATAACATAAACTCCAAGTTTTTCCGCACCTAGCGCTGCCGATAAGAACCCGCACACCGTCACACCGACCTGAGCAGCGGCTAAGAAGCGGTTCGGATTGGTTGCCAGCTTTGCCACTTTTGCGCCACGCTTACCTCTTGATGAGAGTTGGCGAATCTGACTTTCGCGAAGTGAGATAAGCGCGATTTCGGCGGCAACAAAGAGCGAGCCGAGCAAGATCAAGCCCGCTACTGTGGCGAGATCGCCCAGCAACGAACCAATCGGGTAGGGGTCCATAAGGTGGCCAATTCTACTTCCTTTGGCGCTTATGCCGAGCCTAGATTTGCGAAATGAGCCTGGTTTACCCTGATTCCCTATAGTCGATTATGTGCATTACCCTTGGAGAGCCTAGCCGCTTGGCTAGCACCTTCATCCTCGGACCGTCGGGCACGTACCTGCCCGGAGAAGGAAGTACCTCACATGGCATCTGTTGTATTCGAAAGCGCTACACGTACATACCCAGGCACAACCAAACCTGCCGTCGACAAATTAAATCTAACCGTTAACGACGGTGAATTTTTAGTTCTTGTTGGTCCATCAGGTTGCGGTAAATCAACATCGCTTCGTATGTTGGCAGGTCTTGAAGAAGTTGACGAAGGTCGAATTCTTATTGGAGATCGTGATGTAACAAACATTGCACCAAAAGATCGTGATATTGCAATGGTCTTCCAGTCATATGCGCTCTACCCACATATGACTGTTGCAGAAAATATGGGCTTTGCGCTAAAGATCGCGGGAGTTGCAAAAGAAGAACGCGATAAGCGGGTTAATGAAGCCGCTAAGTTACTTGACCTTGAACCATACCTAGAGCGCAAGCCAAAGGCTCTTTCGGGTGGACAACGTCAGCGCGTTGCAATGGGTCGCGCAATTGTTCGCGAGCCACAAGTCTTCCTTATGGATGAACCACTTTCTAATCTTGATGCGAAGTTGCGCGTTGCAACTCGTACACAGATCGCTGCGCTACAACGCCGCTTGGGAATCACAACTGTCTACGTAACACACGACCAAGTTGAAGCGATGACTATGGGCGATCGCGTTGCAGTTTTGAAAGATGGGTTACTTCAGCAAGTAGATACCCCACGTAATCTTTACGATAGCCCAGAAAATGCATTTGTTGCCGGCTTTATCGGATCCCCTGCGATGAACTTACTCGCTGCTCCCGTTAACGGTGGTAAGGCGATGCTCGGTGATCTCGCAATTGATGTTCCAGGATCTGCTGGAAACTCTGTAACTGTAGGCATTCGTCCAGAAGGTTTCGCACCCGCTGCAAGTGGATTTAAAGTGGTCGTAGAAGTTGTTGAAGAACTCGGTGCCGATGCCTTCGTTTATGGACGGCCTGCTGATGCCTCAATCAAATTTGCGCAAGCCGGTGATGAAGGCGCACAAGTTATTGTTCGCTGGGATCCAAAGAACCCACCTAAACCAGGTGACACGATTACCGTCGCTGCTGTGGCAAATTCGGTTCATCTCTTTAGCTCTACAACTGGAGAACGCTTAAAGTAATAGTTGAGAAAACTTCAGATCTCCACGTAACACATGCACTTTCCCGGGACCGTGTTTGCGCCAGCTATCGGTTAATACCAACGCGGTATTTTCATCTATACCAAGTAACGTGGCATCTGCATCTGGGCGAATTATTGCTGCACTCACTCGATCAGGAAGCCACCCTAAAAATTTATCGTAATGTGGGATCACTTCTATTTCCGGTAATAAGTTCAGACCTTCGCTGACATGAGATCTGCGAATCCCAATAATCTTGCCGCCAAAGGCCATCGCACCTGCTGAACATCCAGCAAGTGATGCACCTGATTTCCAAGCCGAAACAATCGCCGACCATAAAGGGGTTTCACGAAAAGTATCTGCTAAATGAACTGGATCTCCGCCAGAGAAATAAATTAAGCCGGCGCTGCCTACATCTTCGA
Source organism: Bifidobacterium breve (assembly GCA_945860245.1). GTDB lineage: Bacteria > Actinomycetota > Actinomycetes > Nanopelagicales > Nanopelagicaceae > Planktophila. The sequence goes on along the minus strand of CAMAPO010000002.1, from coordinate 37,074 downwards.
TCCATTTTAGATTGTGCGCATCTTCACGAGTTAATACCGGCAGATATTTAACTTCGCAGCCGATGCGCGCTCCTTGATCTGCGCCACGCGATTTCCAGAAAGCTAAACTATCAGCGCCTTCCTTACCGGCTGCTGTTGGAATCTGAATAAAGGTGTTGGACTTGCCTCTAGAAATTGCTAAGCGCAAGAGCTCACTTTCGAGCACTTGCGCTTGCGGCAAATACTCACCAGAACCAACAAGGGCAATTGCACCAGGCTGGTTATCATCCATTGTTAGGCCATCGCCACTTTCAGATTTTCATCGATTGAATTCAGGAACTCTTGAGTTGTCTGCCAAGGCGCGGTCTTTGAAATCAAAAAGGCAAGGTCCTTAGTCATCTTGCCGGATTCAACTGTTTCAATACAGACTCGTTCAAGAGTGGCACAGAAATTGGCGAGCTCTTCGTTCTTATCCAATTTCGCACGGTGGGCTAGGCCTTGCGTCCAAGCAAAGATAGATGCGATTGGGTTGGTTGAAGTTGCCTTGCCCGCTTGGTGGTCGCGATAGTGGCGGGTAACTGTTCCGTGGGCAGCTTCTGATTCACAGATCTTTCCATCTGGTGTCATTAGCACTGATGTCATTAAGCCAAGTGAGCCATAACCTTGTGCGACGGTATCTGATTGCACATCGCCGTCGTAATTCTTACAAGCCCATACATATCCACCCTCCATACGAAGTGACATGGCAACCATGTCATCAATTAAGCGGTGTTCATACCAAATACCAGCAGCTTCAAATTGTGGCCTAAATTCTGCTTGGTAAATATCTTCAAAGATATCTTTAAAGCGACCGTCATATGCTTTAAGAATTGTATTTTTTGTAGATAGATAAACTGGGAATTTACGAAGCAGCCCATAGTTAAGTGATGCGCGAGCAAAGTCGCGAATTGAATCATCTACGTTGTACATAGCCATCGCTACACCGGATGACTCGAAGTTGAATACTTCAGTGTTAATTGGCGCAGAGCCATCTTCGGGAACAAATGAAATGGTTAGCTTGCCAGGACCCGGGACTTTAAAGTCGGTCGCGCGGTATTGATCACCGAAGGCGTGGCGACCGATAACAATCGGCTTTGTCCAGTGTGGAACCAAACGTGGCACATTTGAGATAATGATGGGTTCGCGAAAGATTACGCCACCTAAAATATTGCGGATAGTTCCGTTAGGAGATTTCCACATCTTCTTTAGACCAAATTCTTCAACGCGCGCTTCATCTGGAGTGATAGTTGCGCATTTGATGCCAACTCCGTGCTTTTGGATAGCGTGGGCAGAATCAATAGTTACTTGATCATTAGTCGCATCGCGGTGTTCCATACCTAAGTCGTAGTACTCAAGGTTTACATCAAGGTAAGGAAGGATCAATGAATCCTTGATGAACTGCCAGATAATGCGGGTCATCTCATCGCCGTCGAGTTCAACTACAGTTCCTGTTACCTTAATTTTGCTCATATCTGCTTCCCTTGGACCCCTTGATCTCGTTAAATACTTTAGATATTAAAGTGTTTGCACATCGGCTTGCTTGGCACGAACTGCTTCTGCGGCATCTTTTAACCCCGCGAGTTCTGACTCAGTTAACTTAGTTTCAACCACTTTCTTAACTCCACTGCGACCAATCTCAGCTTCTACGCCAAGGTAAACGCCAGAGATTCCGTATTCACCATCGACCCACGCACAAACTGGCATAACTGCGCCAGAGTCTTCAATCACTGCCTTAGCCATACGGGCTGCCGCGGCAGAAGGTGCGTAGTAAGCAGAACCTGTCTTAAGTAAGGCAACAACTTCAGCGCCACCATTGCGCGTGCGATCTACTAACTCATCAATTTCTGCTTGTGAAAGCAGATCGGTAAGTGGTTTTCCATTTACAGTACAGCGACTTGGAACCGGCACCATTGTGTCACCGTGTGATCCCAAAGTTAAAGTCTTAACCACTGATACTTGCACTGCCAATTTTTCGGCGACAAAGTTGGTAAAGCGGGCAGTATCTAACATTCCGGCTTGTCCCATAACACGGTTCTTAGGAAAATTAGTTGCGAGCTGAGTAAGTGCGGTCATTTCATCAAGTGGATTTGAAACCACGATAATTACCGCATTTGGAGAATGCTTGGCAATATTTTCTGCAACGCCACGAACAATGCCAGCATTTACACCAATTAAATCCATTCGGCTCATACCGGGCTTGCGTGGCAGGCCAGCGGTAATTACAACTACATCAGAGTTTGCAGTTGCTTCATAACCGGCACCGTCAGCGGTTGTTGTAGCGCCAATAATCTTTGTTTCAAATCCTTCGATAGCGCGTGATTGATTCATATCTAGCGCTAGGCCCTCGGGCTTACCTTCTAGAATATCTGTGAGGACAACGGTGTCGAAGATGTTGTATTCGGCTAGCCGAAGCGCGGTAGTTGATCCATAAAATCCTGCGCCTACAACTGTGACTTTCTTAGACATAGCGAACTCTTTCTCTTGACGTCAAGATAAACTCTACAACCCACGCGGAAGCGAGATTGCCACGGTAAAGAGCGCCAGTGCGATACCAAGGGCTAAATAGCGCTCAATTTTGCCACTTTTTCCTGATTCCCAATGTGCCAGAGTGATTACGCTCATACCGATTGCGATTGCGATAGAGCCCAGCCGAACATATGAAAATACCCCGGCTAGAAAGCCAAGAGCTATCGTTAAGTAGGCCAGGCGCACCCCGAATAAATTTATCTTTCGCAAGTTTCAACCACATTCGTTAACAACATCGCGCGCGTCATTGGTCCAACGCCTCCTGGCATCGGTGCAAAGTAAGCGGCAACTTTCATAACCGCAGGATCTACATCTCCAACTAGCCCAGCATCGGTGCGTGAAATTCCCACATCTAAAACAGTTGCGCCTTGCTTAATATCGCCAGCTTTTAAAAAATGTGGACTGCCAATTGCGGCGATGACAATGTCGGCGCGCTTGGTGTGCGCCGCTAAATCTTTGGTGCCGGTGTGAGTCAGGGTAACGGTGGCATTTTCCTTCTTGCGATTTAACAGTAATCCGAGGGGGCGACCAACAGTTAAGCCGCGACCAATCACCACAACTTCTGCACCAGATAGTGGAATTTTATAGTGGTCAATTAACTCAACAATCGCGCGCGGTGTGCACGGCAGCACAGCGCTGTAACCCGCCACGAGTCGACCTAGGTTTATAGGATGTAATCCATCGGCATCTTTATCTGGATCAATCGCTTCCAATACCTTCTGCGTATTTACTCCAAGTGGCAGCGGAAGTTGCACAATATAACCAGAACACTCTTTGGCTGAATTCAATTCTTTTATTGCGGCAAGTACATCAGCTTCAGATGCAGCTGCTTTTAAATCAACCCGAATGGAAGTTATTCCAACTTCCCCACAGTCACGATGTTTGCCGGCCACATATGAATGCGATCCTGGATCATTGCCAACTAAAATTGTTCCTAAGCCCGGTGTAACGCCCCGGCTCTTTAACTCTTTGACGCGCACAGAAAGACCCTGCTTAATGGTGGCCGCTAGCGCTTTGCCATCGAGAATCGTTGCGCTCATATGTGCGATCCTATTAGACGCGCTCGTAGCAAGCGAAGTTACGCGTGCGAAAAGTGTCGCGTTGAGGTGAAGAACATCGCTATTCCTGCGGCGCTTGCGGCGGCGATTACTTCTTCATCGCGCACGCTGCCACCTGGCTGCACAACCGCTGTTACTCCGCCATCAATCAAGATCTGTAGCCCATCGGCAAATGGGAAGAAGGCATCGCTGGCGGCAACGCTATTTTTTGCTCGTTCTCCCGCGCGATCTATTGAGAGTCGGGCAGAGTCAACGCGATTTACCTGACCCATTCCGATTCCAACTGCTGCACCATCTTTAGCCAACAAGATGGCATTGCTCTTTACTGCGCGCACTGCTCGCCATGCAAATTGCAGATCAGTTAAGACTTGTTCGGAAACTTTTCCACCAGTTACTTGCTTCCAATTTGCACAGTCATCACCAGGGGCATCGATCTTGTCAGTATTTTGTAACAGCACCCCACCAGATACTGGGCGAATTTCTAACGGTGAAATTGCAGTATTAGGGCAAGTTAAAATGCGAATAGCTGGTTTGCGCATCAAGATTTCTAACGCTGCTGGTTCATATTCTGGAGCGATAATTACTTCAGTAAATATTTGCGAAAGTGGTTCGGCCATCGCGGCAGTCACTTTGCGATTTGCGGCGACTACTCCACCAAATGCTGAAACTGGATCACAAGCATGCGCTGCCAAGTAAGCCGCTGCGATATCAGCACCAGTTGCTATACCGCATGGATTGGCGTGCTTAATAATTGCAACGCAAGGTGCAGCGTGATCTAGCGCTGCGCGCCAAGCCGCATCGGCATCTGTGTAGTTATTAAAAGACATCTCTTTACCGTGGCTTTGTACCGCGTTAACGATTCCGGCTGGGCCACCACGATAAATTACCGCACTCTGGTGGGGGTTTTCTCCATAACGTAGCGAGTTCTCGCGCTTGTAAATTAGCCCAAACCAATCTGGCAGGTCCGTACTTATTTGAGTTCCGAGCCAACTAGCGATCGTTAAATCATATTCAGCAGTGGTGCGGAAAACCTGTAGGGCAAAGTTGCGACGTTCCTCCAAGGTGGTTCCACCAGCGCTAATTGCGGCAAATAGCTCGTCATATTGCCCAACCTTGGCGATCACAGCAACCGAGCCGTGGTTCTTTGCCGCACCGCGCAACATAGATGGTCCACCGATATCAATCTGCTCAATGCATTCTGCATAAGCCGCACCTGATGCAATTGTTTCTGCGAATGGATAGAGGCTGATAATTACTAAATCAAAGGGTGCGATATCTAAATCTGCAATTGCCTGCAGATGTTCTGGGTTACTTTGATCTGCCAAAATTCCAGAATGTATTTTGGGGTGCAGCGTTTTTACTCGGCCGCCCATAATCTCTGGAAAGCCGGTGTACTCGCTTACTTCTGTGACTGCGATACCTGCGCTCTGTAATGTCTTTGCCGTTGAACCAGTCGAGACAATTTCTACACCTGCTTTGGCCAGAACTGCCCCAAGTTCGAGTAAGCGATCTTTATCGTAAACGCTAACCAGCGCCCGACGAATAACTTTGCGATCTGCCATCAGTACCTCACAAGATTAGTTAGAAGTTGCTGCAGCGTTGCAACATAGAGACGTCTTTCGACTATCTTAATGCGCTCGTGTAGCGTTGCTTCAGTATCAGTAGGTGTGATCTCAACCGTCTCTTGGGCGATGATCTCACCGGTATCTACCCCTTTATCTACCCAGTGAATCGTGGTTCCGGTCTCGGCTGCCCCAGACGCAAGTGCATCACGAACCGCATGCGCACCTGGAAAGAGCGGCAACAGAGCAGGATGGCTGTTGACAATGCGGAAGTTGGCTACACAATCACTAGATAAAATCCGCATAAATCCTGCACTAACAATTAGATCGGGCTTGAGCGAGCTTAATTTATTAAAAATATCGCGATCCCAATTGCTGCGATCTTGCTGCATTGGAATTAGAAAAGTTTCGATCTTTGCTGTGGTTGCGCGTTCTAAAACTTGCGCTCCAGATTGATCGCAGATTAACCCGACTACTTGTGCATCCAGCGTTCCGCTTTTTACAGCATCGATTATCGCTTGCGCAATTGAGCCACTTCCGGAAGCTAGCAAAACAATGCGGGCCTGGCTCATTAACGCGACCGCAACTTTATTTGAGGAATAAAGACTAAGGCAGCGATTCCGACTCCAATTTCAATGGTGATCGATAACGCTAACTTCCAGATAGAAACACCTACCGCGCTCATCGCTTGGGTCATAAGTGAGCCACTGGCTAGATATGAAATTATAGAAATAGAAATAATAATTAAAATGAGCGCCTGAAAGAGCGAGCGAGAACTTGAAGCCAGTGCCCAGCCAGCCAATAAGGCACCAATTGCAATTACAAATGCAACGGCAAGTAAGGCCCACTTAGATGATGATGTCGGCAAGACCGACAAGATTGGAAGTACAGGGATTTCACCGAGGCGATGCGTCAACGGTGAAACGAGCGTTCCTGCACCAACTGCGAAACCGGTGCCGGTGAAGTAAGCAAGGACTGATACCGCCAAATTAGGTAGATAGGAGAGATTTAGCGCAAATAACAGAAATGCTCCGAAGAATCCAGGTTGTAAGACTATAGAGATATTTTTAAAGGTAGAGATATTTATAAAGATTGCGATCGCTAAAAAGATAAATGAGAAACCGAAAAGTATCGCCAATACTCGGGTTGCATAACTGACCGCATGGGACATTTGGAAACGCGAACCTGCAGTAAGCGCTGCAAGGTAGGCAATCAGAAATGAAAACAAAGGAGCTAAATACCACTGCGAACTTACGGTAGGAGATTTGCTCGCTAGCGCGAGCAAAGTCGCGATAACTGCATATTGAGATGCGAAGATTGATCGAACGGTAGCGATATTGTGAAAGTCTCCGTGTAGCTTTGCAAGGGCGCGTCCGAAACCGCTGCGAAGTGCAAAGAACGGCAGCAACATTGCACCTATCGGTAGGTAAGAGAGATAACCAGTAGTTGCACCATTTAAGAAAAATGGAATGTGATGCGCGCCTAGCCACAACCAGATCGCTGCGCGCATTGGATCTGATGTATTTCCAGTTACGCTACCTGCGGTGGCCCAGGCGATCAGCGAGATAAAAGCCAATGGCAGAAGAAGAATTGCAACGGTACGTAAGACTTGTGCAAACGAGACCGCAAGGACACGTTGCAACATGGGCTATCTCAGAGACCGAGTATCGCGCGCATTAAGCGCGCTGTTTCACTTGGAGTCTGCCCCACTTTTACACCAGCTGCTTCAAGGGCATCTTTCTTTGCCTGCGCAGTTCCAGAAGAACCCGAAACAATTGCGCCGGCATGGCCCATCGTCTTTCCTTCTGGAGCAGTAAATCCAGCAACGTATCCCACAACTGGCTTGGTGACATAATCAGCGATAAATGCGGCGGCGCGTTCTTCTGCATCTCCGCCAATTTCACCAATCATTACGATCGCAGTCGTGTCAGGATCATCTTGGAAGGCTTTTAAACAATCTATATGTGTAGTTCCGATTACTGGATCTCCACCGATACCGACCGCTGTTGAAAATCCGATATCACGAAGTTCGTACATCATCTGATAGGTAAGGGTTCCAGATTTTGAAACTAAACCAATTGGTCCACGCTTAGTGATATTTGCCGGAATGATCCCGACATTTGATTGATCTGGACTAATTAACCCTGGACAGTTAGGACCGATAATTTGGGTATTTCCTTTTTGTAATGAATAGGCGTAGAAGTAAGCCGAGTCATGTACCGGAATTCCTTCGGTGATCACAACGACCAACGGCATCTTGGCATCGATTGCATCGATCACCGCTGCCTTAGCAAATTTAGGTGGAACGAAAACGACTGAAACATTTGCGGCAGTAGCAGCGATCGCTTCCGCAACGGTATTGAAAACAGGAAGTTGGTGGCCGTCGATATCAACGATCTGACCACCCTTGCCAGGTGTAACTCCACCGACGACTTTTGTACCCGATGCCAACATGCGACGAGTGTGTTTGGTTCCTTCAGAACCAGTCATGCCTTGCACGATTACTTTGCTACTGGAGTTAATAAAGATAGACATTACTTAGCCGCCAATTCAGCAGCGCGAGATGCTGCTCCATCCATAGTTTCAGCTTGCTCAACCAGAGAATGGTTTGCTGCGGTAAGAATTGCGCGACCTTCTAATACATTATTGCCATCTAGGCGCACAACAATCGGCTTTGTGGCCTTTGCGCCAAGTAATTCCAGCGCTTGGACAATGCCATTTGCCACGGCATCGCAAGCGGTGATGCCCCCAAATACATTTACAAATACGCTCTTTACATCTGGATCACCCAAAATAATGGAGAGTCCATCGGCCATTACCTGTGCTGAGGCACCTCCACCAATATCTAGAAAGTTTGCTGGGCGCATGCCGCCAAATTTTTCACCAGCATATGCAACAACATCGAGCGTCGACATCACTAGCCCTGCACCATTGCCGATAATTCCGACTTGGCCATTATCGAGTTTTACGTAATTTAAACCCTTCTCTTTCGCAGCAGCTTCTAGCGCATTAGCGGCGGCGTGATCGACAAGCGCCGCGTGGCCGGGCTGGCGAAATTCAGCGTTTTCATCGAGGGTAACTTTTCCATCTAACGCGATGATGCGACCATCTTCAGTCTTTACAAGTGGATTTACTTCTACCAAAGTTGCATCCTCTGATTGGAAAGTCTCCCAGAGTTTTACCAACACATCAGCGACTTGGTCTGCGATATCTGAAGGAAATTTTGCTTGGGCGATAATTTCTTTCGCCTTCGCTTGAGAAATTCCATCTACAGCGGTGAAAGGAACTTTCGCTAATTTCTCGGGCGCGGTGCGCGCAACTTCTTCAATATCCATACCGCCAGCAACAGATGCCATTACCAAGAAGGTACGGTTTGAGCGATCTAATAAAATTGACATGTAATACTCATCGACGATTGGTGCTGCTTGCGCGATCATTACTTGATGAACGGTATGGCCTTTAATATCCATTCCAAGAATTACGCCGGCTTTCTCTTTGGCATCTTCGGCATCCACGGCAAGTTTTACGCCGCCTGCTTTGCCACGTCCTCCAACTTTTACCTGCGCCTTAACTACAACTTTTCCACCAATTGCAGATGCCGCTTTAAAGGCTTCATCATCGGTAGTTGCTACTGCGCCAGCAAGAACGGGTACGCCATGCTTTTCAAAGAGGTCGCGTGCTTGATATTCAAAGAGATCCACAGATAATTACCGTTTCGACGATTTACTAGCTCTTCTGCGCGCTAGTGGATAGGGGTAATCCTAAGCCTTGGTGCAGGTCATAGAACCACCACCGGCGCATAGCGCAGCAGCAGTCTTTTATCACCGTACTGGCCGAAATTGACTGTCGCCTCAGATTTATCGCCTTCGCCTGCTAGCGCCACGACGGTACCAAGACCGAATGTGTCATGTGACACACGCTGTCCAATTTCGAGAACCATAGCTGATGATTTTTTACCAGTTGCACGTGGTGGCGCAGTTGTGGCAACTCTTGATCTGCGAATACCTGAGCTGCCGGATGAAGATTTAGATCGTGTTTCGCTCTTCCATTCGATTAACTCCGCTGGAATCTCATCTAAGAAGCGCGAAGCAGGATTGTATTTAGGGCTGCCAAAAGTTAAGCGATATTCAGCACGCGAAATATATAAACGCTTTTCGGCGCGCGTTAAACCAACATATGCCAAACGTCTCTCTTCTTCAATCTCTTTCGGATCATCAAGGGTGCGGGCATGCGGAAATATTCCATCTTCCATACCGGTCAGAAACACAGTCGGAAATTCCAGGCCCTTTGCGGTGTGCAGTGTCATCAAGGTGACAACTCCCCCGTGATCCTCACCATCTGGAATGTCATCAGCATCTGCCACGAGCGAAACTTTTTCTAGGAATCCAGAGAGTGAAATCTCTTCATCTTCACCGAGCTCTTCAAATGGGCGCTCTTCATATTCCATAGATGCTGAAACGAGTTCCTTTAAATTCTCAACGCGGACTTCATCTTGTGGATCTGTGCTCGCTTCAAGTTCGGTGAGCAGCCCGGATTGTTCAAGCACCGCTTCAATTATTACCGATGGCTTCGTCTTGGCCTCAACCAAGACAGCGAGTGCGGTCAGCATTGAAGTAAATTGGGTAATTGATTGTGAAGCTTTATTGGGCACTGCGCTCGCCTCAGAAACGCGTAAGAGCGCGTGCCAGAAGGAGATCCCTTGCGCATCGCCAAAGATTTCAACTTCTTCCAGCGCGCGATCACCGATACCGCGTTTGGGAAAGTTAATGACGCGGCGAAGTGAAACCTCATCGCTTGGGTTTGCCAAAACACGTAAATATGCCAGTAAATCTTTAACTTCCTTACGTTCATAAAAGCGCAGCCCACCAACGACTTTATAAGGTATTGCCGCACGCATAAAGATTTCTTCAAAGATACGTGATTGGGCATTTGTGCGATAAAAGACCGCAGTATCACCTGGATTTGAGCGGCCCATATCTTGCAATGAACGAATTTCAGCTTTAACAAATTCAGCTTCGTCGTACTCTGATTCGGCGACATAGCCAATTAGCGGTGCGCCAGAACCAGCTTCTGACCAGAGGTTCTTCTCTTTACGCGATTCATTTTGCGTAATCACCGCATTGGCGGCGTTGAGGATATTTTGGGTGGAGCGATAATTTTGTTCAAGCAGGACTGTTGCGGCGTTGGGATAATCAACTTCAAATTGCAGAATATTTCGGATAGTTGCACCACGAAAACCATAAATTGATTGGTCGGCATCGCCCACCACACAGAGTTCAGCGAGTGGAAAACCATCGCCCTCGGTGCCAGTTAACTCCTTAACCAACATATATTGCGCATGATTTGTATCTTGGTACTCATCTACCAAGATGTGGCGAAAGCGAGATCTAAAGCGCGCTTTAGTCTCGGGAAATTGTTGCAGCACCTGAACCGTCTTCATTATCAAGTCATCAAAATCTAGAGCATTCGCCTGTTGTAATCGTTTTTCATACATCGTGTAAACATCAGCGACAATGGTCTCAAATTGATTTTGTGCCGCGGAAAGGTATTGGTATGGAGTCTGCAATTCATTTTTAGCGTTAGAAATCAGCGCTTGAAATTGACGGGGTGGATAGCGCTTGGGATCAAGATTTAGCGTCTCCATCACTCGCGAAATTAACTTCTGCGAATCTGCCGAATCGTAGATACTGAAAGTGCTGCTGTAACCCAGGCGTTCAATTTCTTGGCGCAACAATCGAACGCAGGCCGAGTGGAAAGTGGAGACCCACATAGATTTTGCTACTGGCCCGACGAGATCTGTGACTCGTTCTTTCATCTCGCCAGCTGCTTTATTTGTAAATGTGATCGCTAATATTTCATATGGGCGCACCCCGCGCGCAGCCATTAAATAGGAGATACGCCGCGTTAAGACGCGCGTTTTTCCAGATCCTGCGCCAGCAACGACTAGCAGTGGCGCACCATGGTGGATAACAGCTTTCTGTTGCTGCGGATTAAGCCCTGCAAGCAGCGCATCTGTATCGACCATGGCGCGGAGTCTATTAGGCTTAACTGTCATGGAGCCGCTACCAAATTCTGAGATCAAACGTGTACTCGTAATCAACGCTCATCCCGATGATTCAGACTTTGGCGCATCCGGAACTATCGCACAATGGGTAAAGGCCGGCATTGAGGTTGCATATGTCTTCTGCACCAATGGCGATCAAGGTGGCGAAGAATCTGGCTTTACCAAAGAAGAGATGCCCGCGATCCGCCAGCGCGAACAACGCGCAGCAGGGGCAGCAATTGGCGTTACAGATATTACATTTCTAAATTATGTAGACGGTCACCTCGAAGCAACGCTAGCGCTTCGCAAAGATATTGTCAGACGAATTCGTATCAGCAAACCAGATCGCATGGTCTGCCAATCTCCTGAACGCAATTGGGATCGCATCGGTGCCAGCCACCCCGATCACTTGGCCGCTGGTGAAGCAGCAATTCAAGCAGTTTATCCAGATGCACGTAACCCATTTGCCTTTACCGATTTGCTAGATAGCGAAGGTTTGCAACCCCATCGCGTAAAAGAAATTTGGATGATGGGCTTTGCCCATCCAGATCACTGGGTAGATATCACCGATACCTTTGATTTAAAGATGAAGGCGCTTAACTCGCATGCATCGCAAACGGCTCACAATAAAGAGTTAGAAAAAATGGTTCGTGAGTGGGGGCAACGCAATGCAGGTATCGCTGGGCTTCCAGATGGTCGAATTGCCGAAGCTTTTAAGGTGATCAATACAAATTAACGAACCGTCACCGTTTTAATTTCAATTATTTGAACTGGATATCCATCACCGGCGTAGTAAGCCTTATTCGAAGCTTGATCAACTTTATATGCTCCAACTTTACCGATTTCGATCAATAACGGGAGTCCGCTGGTGATCTTGCCCCAAATTGTGTAATCACCAGGTAAGAATGTGTCTTTATAAACTAAAAAGAATTGGCTTCCATTGCTATTTGGGTTTTTTGCACCTGAATTCGCCATAGCAACGGTGCCTGCTGGGAAATTGATTCCAGTAACTTTTGGCACATTCTCATTTTTATAACCCTTCCAGGATCCTGGTGAGCCATTTCCTTGCGCTGAAGGATCGCCACATTGAAGAACAAAAATTCCTTCAGTTGTTAAACGATGGCAAAATGATTTATCAAAATACTTCGCGCGAGCAAGTGCTGACATATTGGTAACGGTCTGCGGCGCAGCTGGATTCATCGCAATTTTGATCACTCCACAATTAGTATTGATAGTCATTGTGGTCGCTAGCTTCTTATCAGCGGTCTTAGGTTGCTTTAAAGTTCCTGGCGTGCGCGCTTTGGAAGTTGGGTTAGCACAGCTTGCAACGCTTGTTGGGCGTTCTGCAGCGGTTGCCGTAAATGGAAATAAAAAGAAAACAGTTAGTACTGCAACAAATTTCTTCACGGTCACTCCCACTCAATCTCTTTGCGAGTGTCCATTTTATTCCCACTCGATCGTTCCAGGTGGCTTGCTAGTCACATCCAACACAACTCGATTTACTTCCCGCACCTCATTGGTAATTCTAGTAGAAATCTTTTCCAGAATCTCATATGGAATACGTGACCAATCAGCGGTCATTGCATCTTCACTTGATACCGGACGCAAAACAATTGGGTGGCCATATGTTCGGCCATCGCCTTGCACCCCAACGCTGCGCACATCCGCCAACAACACAACTGGGCATTGCCAGATCTGGCGATCAAGGCCGGCCGCCTTTAACTCTTCGCGCGCGATTAAATCTGCGTGGCGCAGTAAATCAAGACGCTCTTTTGTTACTTCACCAATAATTCGAATTCCAAGTCCGGGACCCGGAAAAGGCTGGCGCCAAACAATTTCTTCAGGCAAGCCAAGTTCTAATCCGACTTGGCGCACTTCATCTTTAAAGAGCGTGCGCAGTGGTTCTACTAAGGTGAATTTCAGATCATCGGGTAAGCCACCAACGTTGTGATGTGACTTGATATTGGCAGTTCCTGTGCCGCCACCGGATTCAACGACATCGGGATAGAGAGTGCCTTGTACTAAGAATTCCACATCACCGCCAGCTGCGATCTCGCGCGCCGCCTTTTCAAAGGAGCGAATAAATTCGCGGCCAATTATCTTTCGCTTGGTCTCTGGGTCGGTTACACCTGCAAGAGCACTGAGGAACTGATCAACTGCATCAACCACTACTAGATCAATGCCAGTGGCAGCCACAAAGTCACGTTGTACTTGCTCGGATTCGCCACTGCGGAGTAACCCGTGATCGACAAAGACGCAGGTAAGTTGTGATCCGACCGCGCGTTGAATAATTGCTGCTGCCACTGCGGAATCAACTCCACCAGATAAACCACAAATTACCCGCTTGCTACCAATTAGATCTTTCGCTTTAGCAATTTCATTTTCGGCGATATTGCCAGTTGTCCAATCTGGCTGGCATCCTGCAATATTTAACAACCAGTTTTTTAAGATCGCCTGTCCGTGTTCAGAATGCAGAACTTCTGGGTGAAATTGCACTCCTGCAATCTTGCCAGTGACATCTTCAAAGGCGGCAATTGGAGTATCGGCAGTGACTGCGCAGATAGTAAATCCCGCAGGCGCCTGAGTTACTGCATCACCATGAGACATCCAAACTCTTTGCACTGCTGGAAGGGATGAGAAGATTTTTGAAGTTGATTCAACCTTTGCTTCAGTTCGTCCGAACTCTGATTTTCCGGTCTGGCTTACAACGCCGCCAAGAGCTGTTGCCATTGCTTGAAAGCCGTAACAAATTCCAAATACCGGAATACCCAGCTTTAATATCTCGCCATCAAATTTAGGCGCGTGGTCGGCATAAACACTTGCTGGTCCACCCGATAAAATAATTGCTGCCGGGTTCTTGGCACTTATTTCGGCAGCGGTAATGTGTGACGGAACGATTTCTGAGTAAACGTTTGCTTCGCGCACGCGACGTGCAATTAATTGTGCGTATTGCGCGCCGAAATCGACGACTAAAACACCGCTCTTAGAATTCAATCGCTCAAGCCCCGTGAATAATGACTTCTACGCGCTGGAAAGCCTTCACATCTGAGTAACCAGATGTTGCCATTGCGCGGCGAAGTGCACCGAATAAGTTCATCGAACCATCTGATGTATGCGATGGGCCAAGCAAAATTTCTTCGATGGATCCAACGGTGCCAACATTTACACGCTCGCCACGTGGCAACTCTTGGTGGTGTGCTTCTGAGCCCCAGTGCCAACCAAGCCCAGGTGCTTCAACTGCCTTAGCAAGTGGTGAACCCATCATTACTGCATCGGCTCCACAAGCAATCGCCTTTGCGATATCGCCTGAGCGACCAACGGAACCATCGGCGATGACATGGACGTAACGTCCGCCAGATTCATCTAAGTATTCGCGGCGCGCAGCAGCAACTTCTGCAACAGCAGATGCCATCGGAACTTCAATTCCTAAAACTTTACGAGTTGTATGGGCTGCTCCGCCGCCAAAACCAACTAATACACCAGCCGCACCCGCACGCATTAAGTGAAGTGCGCCAGTTGCTGTAGCAACGCCACCAACAATTACTGGCACATCTAGCTCGTATATAAATTTCTTTAAGTTAAGCGCTGAATCGTCGTTTCCAACGTGTTCTGCTGAAACTGTAGTGCCGCGAATTACGAAGATATCAACGCCGGCATCGATAACCGCCTTATGCAGTTCGGCAGTGCGCTGTGGGGAAAGGGATGCAGCAACGGTGACACCCGCATCACGAATCATTTTAATTCGCTCTTTAATTAACTCTGGGCGAATTGGTGCGCTATAAATTTCTTGCATGCGGCGCGTAGCGTGCTTATCGGGCATGGATGCGATTTCGCCAAGTGGAATACGTGGATCGTCATAACGTGTCCACAGCCCCTCAAGATTTAAAACGCCCAAACCACCGAGTTTGCCAATTGCAATTGCAGTATCTGGTGAGACAACTGAATCCATTGGCGCAGCCATCATTGGAATATCAAATTTATAGGCATCGATCTGCCAAGTAGTTGAAACATCTTCGGGGTTGCGGGTACGTCGACTTGGAACAATGGCGATATCGTCGAAAGAGAAAGCTTGGCGGGCGCGTTTTCCGAGTGCAATTTCGATATCCATGGTGGCCTTTCCTTAGCTCTTCTTACTGTAATTAGGGGCATCGGCTACGTGGAGCACATCGTGCGGGTGGCTCTCTTGCAGACCGGCTGCGGTAATTTGAATTAAACGTCCTTCACGGCGCAGCGTTTCGATATCAGGTGCTCCGGCGTAACCCATTCCGCTACGCAGCCCACCGACTAACTGGTGAACAACATCGGCAACAGGACCGCGGTATGCGACTCTTCCCTCAATGCCTTCGGGAACGAGTTTATCTTCAGATAAAACATCGTCTTGCATATAACGATCTTTCGAATATGACTTCTGTTCCCCGCGTGATTGCATCGCACCCAGTGAACCCATGCCGCGGTAAGCCTTGTACTTGCGACCATCGATCTCAACCAGTTCTCCTGGAGATTCTTCACAACCAGCAAGAAGTGATCCCAGCATTACCGAATTTGCACCAGCAACTATCGCTTTAGCAATGTCACCAGAATATTGCAGCCCACCATCTGCGATCAATGGAATGCCGGCTTTATTACAAGCCTTGCTCGCTTCCATAATTGCGGTGATCTGCGGAACGCCAACACCGGCAACGACGCGAGTTGTGCAGATAGAACCAGGACCGACGCCAACTTTGACCGCATCTGCTCCTGCGTTGATCAGCGCTTGTGCGCCAGCGCGAGTTGCAACGTTACCGCCAATAACATCAGTTGTTGGCGAGAACTTCTTTATTCTTTCAATCGCATCCAATACCGCGCGATGGTGGCCGTGTGCAGTGTCGACTACGACAACATCAACGCCAGCTTCAATCAAAGCTTTGGCGCGAGCAAAGCCATCATCGCCGACACCGACTGCTGCTCCGGCAAGTCCGACGTTCTTAACTAATTTAACGTGGGTTACTTGTTCATCAATTGGCAGGTTGCGGTGAATTATTCCGATGCCGCCAGCCTTCGCCATTGCAATCGCCATTGTAGATTCGGTTACGGTATCCATCGCAGATGAAATAACAGGTACTGCTAAAGAAATATTGCGCGTCAACCAAGTTGAAGTATTTACTTCACTTGGGACAACCTCTGAGGCATCTGGCAATAAGAGCACATCGTCGTAAGTCAGCCCGAGCATCGCGACTTTGTCGTTATCGCCGCTCATGAGCCCTCCGTACTGTGGTTGAGCGCCCTAGTCTAACTTGAGAATTAGGCCCCGATCGCCTGCTTGATCTGCTCGCAGGCCAGCGTTAAATCATCAGCAAATGGCATATCTGAGCATTCACTTCGGTCCCAGCCGGGGCCGCCCAAGATAACGCGCGGTGATGGTCGCACCGACGGAATATCACGGAAATACTTTGGGTCTGCATTTTTTGGTAATTGCGCCCACAAAAATACCGCAGGTGGTGCGCTGCGCGAGATCATGCTCGATAGCGCGGCTAGTGGAGTGCGTGCACCTAAGAAGTTGCATTCAACCTTCGCCTCCGCAAGTGCCGCGTGCAGGGCGTGAATTGCCAAGCTGTGAAATTCTTCACCAACTGAGGCGATTAAAACGGGGCGAGCATTAATTGGACTCTTTAATTGCTTAGTTCGATCACGGAGAATTCCAATTATCGTCTCAGAGAGCAGATGTTCTACTTCTATGCCAGTACCAGTGGCTGCCCATGCATCTCCTACAATTACGAGCACTGGCACCATAACTTCTTGCCAGCAATCGATAACTCCATATTTTGCAAGATCTTTAAGCAGTAACTCTTCGACAAAAATTCGATCTAACGAGTTTGCAGCGTTAACAATTGATGAAACAACTTCTTCACGCACTTGAACTGACTTAAGAATTTTTTCTACTTTTACTTCACCTTTATGAGCTAAGGCTTGCGCTGCTGCATCGGCCGGTGCAACCCCGGCCGAGATCAATCGGCGCATCAAAGTTAACCTGGCAAGATCGCTCGGACAATACCTGCGATGTTCTCCCGCCTCGTGGCTAGATGGCCCAAGTCCGTAGCGGCGATCCCAGGTGCGTAGGGTGGCTGGGGCTACTCCGATGCGGCGGGCGACAGCGGCAACGGTGAGTAGCTCTTCCATGGGGTAATCGTGGCGGTATCTGAGGGATCTCACCACTTGAAACACGCTCAAGGCGTGATGAAACGAACAATTTATGGCGCGTTAGGTACTTGAACAACCTATGAAGCGGTTGTACAGTACGGGTATCAATAAGCAAGGAGAGCAAAATGGCTGAACTAACACGGCTTCCGCTTCCAATCGCAGATCATTGGGAATGGCAGTACGAGGGCGCTTGTCGCGCTCTGCCTGCGGAAATGTTCTTCCACCCCGATGGCGAACGCGGTCCACGACGCCGCAATCGTGAAAATGCGGCGAAAGCGGTCTGTGCATCTTGTCCAGTAATCGCTGCTTGTCGCTCACATGCCTTGGCAGTGCAAGAGCCTTACGGAATTTGGGGCGGTCTCTCAGAAGATGATCGCGCGATGATTCTAAACAAGGATCTACCAACAGCTTACGAAGCATCTTAAGCACCAAGTGTCTAAGTAATAAAAATCCCCCGCACTCATTGAGTACGGGGGATTTTTTCTTTTAAGAGTTAGTGGCTAGTTTTATTAGCCACACGTGAACTTAGTGGCTGTGCCCACCTGGACCGTGTGAATGTCCATGTCCACCGGCTGCGTCTTGAGCTTCTTCGGCTGGACGCTCGTATACAACTGCTTCAGTTGTAATAAACATCGCGGCAATTGATGCAGCGTTGGCAAGTGCTGAACGAGTGACCTTAACTGGATCGATTACGCCGTCTTTTGCAAGATCGCCGTAAACATCAGTTGCCGCATTAAAACCTTCGTGAGATTTCAGGGCGCGCACCTTTGCTACAACTACATAGCCTTCAAGTCCTGCATTTTCAGCGATCCAACGAAGTGGCTCATCGCATGCCTTGCGAACTAAGCGAACTCCAACGGCCTTATCGCCAGTGAAGCCAAGGTCTCCTTCGAGCGCATCAGCTGCGTGCACAAGGGCGGCGCCTCCGCCAATAACAATGCCTTCTTCAACAGCTGCACGAGTCGCTGAAATTGCATCTTCTAGGCGGTGCTTCTTCTCTTTAAGTTCTACCTCAGTATGTGCACCAACCTTGATTACGCAAACTCCACCAGCGAGTTTTGCAACGCGCTCTTGTAGCTTTTCGCGATCCCAGTCAGAGTCAGTGTTTGCAATCTCATTACGGATCTCTGAAACACGGGCGGCAACAGTTGCCTTATCCCCTGCGCCATCAACAATGGTCGTTGCATCCTTAGTGATAACGATGCGACGAGCCTTGCCGAGATCTTCAATATTTACTTGATCAAGTTTCATACCAACTTCAGCAGAGATCACTGTGCCACCGGTCAAGATTGCAATATCTTGCAACATCGCCTTGCGACGATCGCCAAAGCCAGGCGCCTTTACTGCAGCTGATGTAAATACTCCGCGCATACGGTTTACGACCAAGGTAGAAAGTGCTTCTCCATCAACATCTTCGGCGATGATCAAAAGTGGCTTATTTGCTTGCGCAACCTTCTCAAGTACTGGCAGCAACTCTGCGAGCGCAGAGATCTTATTGCCTGAGATAAGTACAAAAGCATCCTCAAGAATTGCTTCCATACGATCTTGATCGGTTACGAAATATGGAGAGATGTAACCCTTATCAAATTGCATACCTTCAGTGAACTCGAGTTCGAGCGCTGTAGTTGATGCTTCTTCAACGGTGATTACGCCATCTTTGCCGACCTTATCCATCGCTTCTGCAATGAGCTCGCCGATTGCGCGATCTTGCGCTGAAATTGTGGCAACATCTGCGATCTGCGCCTTATCTTTTACGACAGTTGCATTCTCGGCAAGGCGTGCAGATATCGCAATAACGGCAGCTTCAATTCCCTGCTTTAGATCCATTGGCTGTGCGCCAGCGGCGAGGTTACGTAAGCCCTCTTTAACCATTGCCTGGGCAAGAACAGTTGCTGTTGTTGTTCCGTCACCGGCAACATCATTGGTCTTTGTCGCAACTTCCTTTACGAGCTGTGCGCCCATATTTTCTGCTGGATCTGAAAGTTCAATCTCTTTTGCAATTGTCACACCATCATTTGTAATCGTTGGCGCGCCAAATGACTTTGAGATAACCACATTGCGACCCTTAGGCCCAAGAGTTACCTTTACTGTGTCAGCGAGGATATTTACTCCACGCTCCATTGCGCGACGAGCTTTCTCGTCGAATTCAAGAATTTTTCCCATTACTTACTTCTCGATTACAGCGAGAATGTCACGAGCTGAAAGCACGAGGTACTCCTCATTGTTGTACTTAACTTCAGTTCCGCCATACTTGCTGTAGAGAACAACGTCGCCGACCTTGACATCCATAGGAACGCGAACGCCATCATCGAAACGACCAGGACCTACTGCAACAACTGTGCCTTCCTGTGGCTTCTCTTTTGCAGTGTCAGGAATTACGAGACCTGATGCTGTGGTTGTCTCCGCCTCTGAGGCCTTAACAACGATGCGATCTTCGAGTGGCTTGATGGCTACTGCCATGATTTTTTCTCCTTCAATTAGCAGTGTGGGGCTTAGAGTGCTAACTGTAGTTCTAGAGGGCAACTCGCTCAACTTGGAGGGCAGAATCGGCGTCAAAGGCCTGTGGGCCTGGTTTGCGCCCTGCAGCCACCATCAGTGAGCCCAGAGCGGCCGCCATAGCCCCATTATCGGTGCAGAGCGCCGGGCTTGGGATCCGCAGACGCACCCCCGCTTTTTCACAACGCTGCTCGGCCAAGTATCGAAGCCGGGAATTAGCGGCCACACCCCCAGCAATTACAAGTGAGCCAATTCCCGTTACCTTACATGCGGCAAGTGATTTTTGCAGCAAGACATCGACGATTGATTCTTGGAAAGATGCGGCGACATCGCCCTTTGCATAATTTGGCGTACTTTCAAGATATCTAGCAACCGCTGTCTTTAATCCAGAGAATGAAAAATCGTAAGGGCGTTTGGCCCAATCATTGCTAGTTGTTAATCCGCGCGGAAAATCAATTGCGGTTGGCGAACCAGATTGTGCAATCTCATCTATTGCGGGACCACCAGGAAAACCAAGCCCCATCACGCGCGCAATTTTATCGAAGGCTTCACCGGCGGCATCATCCATCGTCGCACCAAGTTTGGTAATCGTGGATGTTATGTCATCTACTTGTAAAAGAGATGAATGTCCGCCACTTACCAATAACGCAATTGTTGGATCAGTCGGTAGATCATGTGTTAAGTAATCAACGCTGATGTGCGCGGCTAAATGATTAACTCCATATAAAGGTTTGCCAAGTCCTAGTGCCAAACCACTAGCCGATGCAACACCGACTAATAAGGCACCGACTAAACCAGGGCCTGCAGTCACAGCAACTGCGTCGATATCTTTAAGTGAGATACCAGCATCGCGTACCGCTTTATCAATGCTGGGCAACATCGCTTCCAGATGTGCCCGGCTAGCGATTTCAGGGACAACTCCCCCAAAGCGCGCATGTTCTTCAACGCTAGATGCAATGACATTTGCCAATAACTTTCGCCCGCGGACAATGCCAATCGCGGTTTCATCACAAGATGTTTCAATCCCTAAAACTATTGGCTCGCTCATTACTTGAGCTCCTTACGCATCACAAAGGCATCTAAACCAGGGCCGTAATAACCTTCGCGGGTTGAAATCTTTTGATATCCCAACTTTTCATAGAGCGCAATCGCACTTAAGTTCTTTGTACCAACTTCCAGCATCATCGCCGGTACCTGCTTTAAAGCCGACCAATCTTCCAACGCCTTCATAAAGTGAGTAGCAATACCTTGGCGTGTATATTCAGGCAGAACCGCAACAGTTAATACATCTGCTTCAACGCCGGCGGCCACGACCAAGACAGCGGCATAGCCAACGATCTGATCTTGATCATTTGTTGCAACTATAAAATGTCGTGAATTTGGTACACCTTTAAACTCTTCTTTAAATTGCCCCATCGACCAAGGTGAATCTGCAAAGAGAACTCGCTCCATGGAAACTAAGACGGGAAGATCGAGTTGAATCGCTGCGCGGTAGGAAATCATGCGCGCTCCGCAGTAGGTACGGCATCGGGGCGGCGCAGATACATCGGCTCCGTTATATTCTGAGAAGTACTTAAGGCAACTAACTTTTGCAGGTTTGGATATTGGCCAATAATGAAACTAGCCACTTCAGAAGGCTTACTAACTACTGGTCCCGAGACACGCACCCCATCTTTATAGCTTGCCCAGTAAATTTCCTTACGGCGGGCATCTATTGCCACGGTGTATTCGCCTGCATCGACTTCAATTGCATCTAGCGAGCAAACCCCAATAACAGGAATTTCACGAGCCAGCGCAAAAGATTGCGCAAAGGTAATTCCCACACGAAGTCCAGTAAATGGCCCTGGCCCCATGCCGACGACGACTTGATCAGGTTTAGGGCAGATTTCTAAAGCTTTCGTCACCAGTTCGGTGATTGCAAAACCGTGCTCAGTTGCGCCTTCGTGAAAAGATTCAAAGAGAACTTTGTCATCTTCGATAACCCCAACAATCGTGCACGATGTTGCAGTGTCTATCGCCAGTGAAATAGTCATAGCTTCAACTCTGCCCAGCGCCGACCAATTGCTCGCCAAGAAACAACGCGCTCTTCATCAGTGCGATCGATATCAATTTCCAGGCGCTCATCAGATAAGCGCGCAGATTCCGCCCCGCCCCATTCAATTACCGTCACAGCACTTTCTCGTGCGGTATCTAAATCTAAATCATCGAGATATAGCGCAGCTTTGCCGCCTTCTAGTAAGCGGTAAGTATCAACATGAATTAGCGACAAAGGGCCTTTATGAATGCGTGAGATCACAAAGGTAGGAGAAGTGACCTCACTGAATTCCAGGGCTGATCCGATGCCCTGCACCAGAACCGTTTTGCCAGCGCCAAGGGGGCCATTTAAAAGGATGAGATCTCCGGCGCGAAGTTGTGAGCCAATCTTTCTACCGAGATCAAACATTTCTTGCGCTGATGCGATCTTCATAGGGATTAAGGGTACTAGTGAAAAAGAAACAGGGGCCGCGCTCTCGCGCGACCCCTATTTCATGGGAACTTCTACAACTAATTAATTATTAGCCGCGGAACTTCATATATGGGTACAAAGTGTTACGGTCGATCTTGAGACCCTTTGCACGGTTGACCTTTGATAGCTGAGAGGAGTTCCAAGCCAAGTCACCGTTCTCGGCTGCAGCAAGTGCAGTATCGATTACGAGCTTGTATTGAGCCATCGTGAAGTTGGTGTGACCGGTACCTGGTGTGTTTGTTAACCCAACAGGTAGACCCGCAGCATCAAACTTTGACCAAGACTTTGGAGTTACGCTCCAAAGAACTTGCAGCTTACGGACTGCTGGTTTGTAAGTACCGCCCTTTTGAGAAGCTTTCACGGCAGCAGCCTTCGCGATAGCAAAATCTGCTTCATACAAATCAGAGATGCGCTGAACAA
This sequence comes from Bifidobacterium breve, assembly GCA_945860245.1. Classification (GTDB taxonomy): domain Bacteria; phylum Actinomycetota; class Actinomycetes; order Nanopelagicales; family Nanopelagicaceae; genus Planktophila. Next base: position 14,268 of record CAMAPO010000002.1, on the reverse strand, counting down.
TTCCAGCAGGTTCTACTGGATCGTGCTGACCGATCATCATCACTGTTGGGACTTTAATCTTGCCAGTGTGCTGATACTTAGTCGCATCCTTTGCCATTGGCGCAGCAGCACCCTTAATACGTGGTGCATCTGGGTTTAGCGGATTGAGCGTACTTAGCATGGCTGCAATCGCACTATTTCCGCTGAGGCCTGCGTTATGAACGGTGCGATCTACATCGCTTAGCTGCTTCGAGAAATCAGTCGTCTGATTATCAAACCAGATCCCACCCATCTTCGCTTCCATATCGCGTGCACCGAGTAGTGCAAAGGCCAAAACTCCTGCGATATTTTCTAACACTGCAAGTGCTGGTGCAATTGCTAATGGCCAAGCGGTTGCCTGCGCGGTTGCGGGTCCTGCGATGCCATCAAATGATGTGCTCTGGGTGCTGACTCCGGCCAAGAGACCGATCATCAAGAGCGCGCTGCGAGATGGAATTTGCCCCGCTTGGAGCGCTTTAGCTGATGCGCTAGATGTTGTAGGCCAAGCACCTGATGCAACGCTAGCCTTTAGAGAAGCCAGCACTGCAGAGTACTTTTGAAGATCTCCCAACATCTGTAGGTCGCCAGGAAGTCCGGCAGCATAACCAGTCAACTGAATTGATGGATCAAACCAAGTTTTCATCAACCAAAGCATGTCAACGAAGTACTTACTCTGTGAACTCCAAGCATCAACTGGGTTCATTACCGCAGCAGAAGCAAGTAGCTCTGGGTTCTTCTCAGCAAATGCCTGAGTAATTCCGCCACCCATTGAGTAACCCCATGCCACAACCTTCTTAGTTGTTGTGAACTTAGTCTTAAAGATTCCAACTAATTCAGCGTTGGTCTTTACCGCTTCATCTAGGTTCCATCCTTGGGTACTAAATCCTGAACCCATAACAGCAACGCCCTTATCAGTTAAGTACTTAACTAACGCAGGATTTCCTCCAGTTTCGCCGGGACCATTTGGTCCTAACTGTGCTGTTGAATCGATCGCAAAAGGTGTGCCAGGGATGGAGGTGTTTCCACCAAATCCGTGTGACCAGATTGTTACTGTGCCATTGAATGTGGCAGGAATAACCATCTTGTAAGCGGCGCCGTCAGATGTTGTACCGGTGCAAGTCTGTACTGGCGTTGCGCCATCACAAGTTGGACCAGTTGCTGCAGCGTTAGCTGGTGATGCAACTACGAGCGTTGCAAGCAACGCAGTTGTTGAAACTAGCGCAAATGCGCGTGATTTAAACGATGTAGTTCTCATTAGTTTGGCAATCCCTTCGTAGGCATCTTTGGACGAACGTAGGTTGACTTCACAACAGCGCCAGTACCAGAATCTGTGGTGTAAGGCGTGTATGTGAATGTGCTGTTAGGTACTAGGTCGCCAGTACTGTTGAAAGTACCGAACCAGTAACCGTTGTAACCAACGTTGCTTGTCTTTGAGTAGTTCAGAGGAACTAATCCAGCGCTAGCAAATTTTGCGCCACCGTTATCAATGGCTGCAAGAAGTGATTTACGAGTTAAGTTCTTGCCAGCGGCCTGTAGGGCCTGAACAGTCAAGAATGCTGAGTTCATACCGATAAGTGTCCAACTGTTGAACTTAGCTTTTGAGTTGTACTTATCATGGATCTCTTTAAATTGAAGTACATATTCATCCTTTGGGTCAACAACTGATGGCAAGAATGACATTGATGTTGCACCAATGATGTAAGGAGCCGTAGCAGGGTTGATTGATGCGATATCCGCACCAACTGAACCGAGGATCCACTTAGGTGCATAGCCAATCTTTGCTGCAGCCAGAACTGTATACAAAGTTGCTGTTGCCACGCCAAATACGATCTGAACTTCACACGACGCTTTCTTGAACTTACCAACCCACTGATCCGGAACACCTGTTACGCCTTGCGAAAGTGATGGGTAAGCAACCTTCTCTGTGAATACTATGTTGCCGTAATCCTTACCGAAGCCGACAAGCGCGTCATCACCGAAGTCATCATCTTGGTACAAGATGCAGACTTTCTTAGTTGGGTAAGTTTCGTTTACGTACTTTCCGATCATCTTTGCTTCCATAATGTAGGAAGGCAAGAGAGTTGATGAAGTTGGGTAAGTAGTGCGATTGTTAAATCCGCTAAAGCCAGTGTTAATAAAGAGGCTTGGTACACCACGCTTGCCGAGGTTTATGGCAGATGCAACAGCTTTATTATTTGCAGTTCCCAATGCACCGACAACTGCAAAGGTATTTGCTTTAAGTAAATCCTGGGTCTTCTGAATAGACGACTTTGGTACGTATCCATCATTCTGTACAACCAGACTGATCTTGCGACCATTTACGCCACCATTTGCGTTGACATAATCAAAATATGCCTTCATCGCACCTGGTAGTTGGTTGTAGCCGAAGCTAGCTGAGCCTGTCATTGGCAAGGTAATGCCGAGTTTGATTGTGGTTGGTGATACGCCAGTCTCTGAGCGCGGCGAAATTGCTTGCGCCGGCATAACAGAGAGTGAGAGCGCAGTTGCGGCCGTCACTGCGGAAGTTACGAGAAACTTCCGACGAGTCGTTCTGATCATATTTTTCCTTCCATCGAGGGGTATAACGGGTAGACCTGTACTACTGAGTACTGTGAATCATACGAGCGCTTTGCCATTACTTACTATGACGCGACCGAAACTTCTCGATCGGACCTTTCGGGGCTAAGAAGACCGTCAAGACCAAAAGTGCACTCACAATAAATTCGGGCAATAGAAGCTCTAGATTCTCTGAACCGCTCCATCGATCTGAGATCGATGAGGCGATCAGCGGAATTGCAACCAGTGCTACTGAGCCAATCATGACCCCTCCAAGGGTACTTACGCCAGAGAGGACTGCCCCAGTCGCGATCGAGAAGGAGAGAGCGAGCGGAAATGCGCTCGGTGAAACGTTATTTACGGTCATCGCCAGCAGAGCGCCAGCCAGGCCGGCTATTCCCGCGCTCACGGTAAAGGCCAGGACCTTGGATCGGCCAATAGTGATCCCCGAAAGCTCGGCGGCGACCTCATTGCTCTTCAGCGCTCGCCATCCGCGGCCATAGCGAGAGCGCAAAATATTTTGCACCCACCACATGGAAATTAGCGCTGCCAGGGTTGCGATCCAGAGGAACCATTTGTATTGCGTAAATGTTTCACCGAGTGAAAGTGGTGGCCATCCCGCATCAAAAGAAATTCCTTGTTCGCCGCCTAAAATCGAAAATTGATTTGCAATTGAAGGAAGTCCGACTGCAAAGGCCAGAGTTGTTCCCGCTAAATATGGCCCAGACAATCGTGCAGCGGCCATTCCAAGAATTGCACCAACAAGTGCAGTCATTAATACGGCTGTGGCAAAACAAATCCAAATTGGTGCGCTGAAATATATTTGGGTTAGAGCCGCTGTGTAAGCACCGATTGCAAGGAGTGCGCCGTGACCGAGAGATATTTGTCCAGAATAGCCAGTTAGTAAAATTATTGATGCGATCGCGACAACGAATACAGCGACGGTTGCTCCTTGGTAAGCCCGCCACTCGTCAACAATATTGCTCAAGATATAAACAACTAAACCAATCAGGGCAAAGCCAACGAAGCGATGCTTGTTTGTGATGTGACGGCTATGCACGGCGCCCACCTTTGACTCCGACGATGCCATTTGGTCGCAAAAATAAAACCAAAATCAGAATTACGAAAGCAGCAAAGAAAACAAGTGAACTTCCGAAGTACATCAAGATAATCGCCAAGATAACTCCAAGGGTTAACCCTCCGGCAACTGCTCCCACCAGACTTTCGATTCCACCAATTACTGCAGCGACAAAACCAAAAACCAGTAGCAAACTAAATTCAAACGCTTCGGGCGAAACTGAACCTGATCCATTTGTTGTCTGCAATATTCCAGCAGTTGCACCGGCAGCGCCGGAGATTGCCCAGCCAAGTGTGCGAATTAAATCCACTCGAATTCCCGATAAACGTGAAATTTCTGGCGAAAACGAAGCGGCCCGTAAAGAAAGCCCTAAATTCGTACGTTGAAAAACCAGGGTTAAAACAATCATAAGCAAAAGGACTATCCCAAGAATCATTAGGCGCAGTGGAGAAAGGGCGATGCTTTCACCTGAGACGATAAAACCTCTATCTGAGAGCGGTGGAGTTAAGACTCCGATGCGATCTCCGTAGACAAATTGCAATACCGATTTGATGATTCCAAGAATGCCTAGAGTTGCGATAATTGGTAAGAAAATTTCCTGGGTTTTCTCGCCAGATCGCTTAAGTAGCGGACGTAAGAAGAAGAATTCAATAAATGCTGAAAGCGCCGCACCTGCCAACATAGCAATCGGCAGGGCGATCCAAAATGAGCCAGTAATTTCTAAAATAGTAGTACCGACAAAAGTTGATGCCAAAGCGATTCCACCGGCCGCAAAGTTAACAACGCGAGTACTGCGCCAGACAAGAACTATTGCGATCGCCATCAATGAGTAAATAGATCCGGCGGTAATGCCGATTAGCAGCGTATTGAAAAATTCAAACATAGCTAGAACCCCAAATAAGCAGCGCGCACTGCGGGATCATCTCTAAGCGCAGCTGCGCTACCTGTCGCGGCTATAGAACCAAGATTTAAAACGATACCGATGTCGGCGATCTTTAGCGCGCCCATTGCATTTTGCTCAACCAATAGAACTGTTAAGCCCAGGGAAGTTGTTAGGTCGCGAATGGATTGGAAAATTTGTTCAACAACTAGTGGAGCCAAACCAAGTGATGGCTCATCCAATAAAAGTAGCTGTGGCTTAGCCATCATTGAACGCCCGATCGCCAACATCTGACGTTCACCACCTGAAAGTGAATCTGCGCGTTGTGAAAGACGCTCACCTAAACGTGGAAAGAGGTCGACTACTTCTTTCTTGGATTGTGCTGACTCTTTACGGTTGCGACGCCACAGCGCACCCAATTCTAAATTCTCTGAAACAGTTAACTCGGGGATAACAGACTTTCCTTCGCTGACATGCGAAATTCCGTGGCGTACTAAAGATTCTGGTTTTGAATGCAAAATATTAAGGTCGCCCCACGTTGCGCTTCCGTCAGTTGCCTTATTTAGCCCAGAGAGCGTGCGCAGCAAGGTCGTCTTGCCAGCGCCATTTGCGCCGATTACTGCAGCCAACTGCCCCTTCTCAATTGAGATAGAGACTCCGTGTAGCGCCCGGATTGCTCCGTGGTCAACCACCAGATTTTTAATCCTTAACATTACGCTACCCCAGTTCCAAGGTAAGCGGCGATCACAGCTGGATCGCGACGCACGGTTTCGGCAGCACCGCTTGCAATTACTTCACCAAAGTTTAAAACATATAAACGATCGCAGACGCTCATCACTACATCCATATGGTGCTCAACAATTAAAATTGACATCGTTGCAGTCAAATTACGGATTAAGTTGTTCATCCACTCGATATCTTGTGGGCCAAGTCCACCTGCTGGTTCATCGAGCATCAAAATCTTTGGTTCAGAAACGAGCGCACGCGCAATTGATACTCGTTTGGTATCTGGGTAGGCCAAGGTATCTGCGCGACGATTAGCCAAGGTGCCGGCGTAGACGCGATCAAGTGCGCGCATCGCTTTATCACGTAGCACTTCTTCATCGCGCTTATTTGTGCCAAGTGCGGCAGAAATTAAACCTGTCTTAGCCAACTTCTGCGCCCCAACCATTACATTCTCTAAAACTGTTAACTCTGGGAAGAGACCAACGCCTTGCAAGGTGCGCGAAATACCAAGGTCTATCAATTCATCGGTGCGTGGCCAAGCACGTTCTTTACCTTCAAATTCAAATTTTCCGGAATCTGGTTTAACTAATCCACACATAGCATTAAATAAAGTTGTCTTACCGGCGCCATTTGGTCCGATGACTCCGACGACTTCATTAGGGCGAAGTTCTAGGTGCACATCATGCAGGGCTTTAAGTCCGCCAAAGGAGATGCTCACACCTTTTGCGTATAACAGTGCGGCGCTCATAGTTGGTAGATTCTAGGCACTCGCGGGCCAATTCGTGTAACTATCTCGTAATTTATAGATCCTGATGCAGCGCCCCAGTCGTCTGCGGTGTATTCACCGCCAATACCTGGACCAAATACGGTTACCCAATCCCCAGATTGCGCAGTTGATGTGGCGCCCAGGTCTACAACGAATTGATCCATGGAAACGCGGCCGATAATAGGTGCGCGCTTTCCATCAAAAGTAACTCCGACATTTTTAGCAATGCGCGGTATTCCATCGGCATAACCCATGGCAACCAATCCTAGCTTTGTATCAACCTTTGTTATTTCGGTTGCGCCATAACCAACGGGTGATCCCACAGGGACATCTTTTACCAAATGTAACTTTGCTCGAAGGGTCATTGCAGGTTTTAGAGAAAGTTTTTCAGATATACCTAAAGTAATTACATCAGGACTGAGCCCATACATTGCGATACCGGTGCGCACCATGTCAAAGGTGGCAGCCGGATCAACCAGCGTTGCTGCAGAATTTGAAAGGTGGCGAATTATATTTGTGAATCCAAAAGACTCCAGGGTGGCGACCATTTTTTTAAAGCGAGTTAACTGCTCTAAGTTTTGTGGTTGACCTGGTTCGTCCGCGCGCGCAAAGTGAGAAAAGATTCCGATGATTTCCACACCTTGTACATGGTTGGCATCAATCTCACTCCACTCAGATAGAAAGCCACCGCGCGTCATTCCGGTATCAACTTCTAAATGTATCCGCGGACGTTTGGTGCCAGCTACTGCTCCGACTTCATCAAGTGCTTTAATTGAGGATACTGCGATATCAATATCGTGATCTACCGCGCTCTTAAAGTCAGATCCTGGCGGCACCAGCCACGCCAAGATCGGTGCAGTAATACCCGCTGCGCGAAGTGTGATCGCTTCTTCAAGAAGGGCAACACCAAGCCAAGTTGCACCGCCTTCTAGCGCTGCCTTGGCAACTGGAATAAGTCCGTGACCATAGCCATCTGCTTTAACAACAGCTAATAAATCGACTCCAGCTTTGCCTTTGAGAAAGGCAACATTTGCTCTGATCGCAGATAGATCAATGACTGCCTCTGCGCGATTGGTCATCGCTCCACCACCACCATGGCAGATGCGATTCCGGCATCGTGCGAGAGCGTGAGATGAACCTTGGCGCCATCAACTAATTCAGCGATTTCGCCTCGAAAGAGAAAATCTGGTTTGCCACTTTCGTGGTTAATTACTTCTGCATCATGCCAAGGCAGACCGTGACCTGCGTTTAAAGCTTTGGCGAGCGCTTCTTTAGCGGCAAAGCGTGCGGCAAGAGATGGGATTGGCTTGGTTGCTTCAGCGGGGGTAAATAACTTCTCGCGCAGAGATGGGGTTCGCTCTAGTGATTCGGCAAAGCGAGCGATATCAACTACATCGATACCAATGCCATCAATCATGTTCTTTAGTGTAATTGGCGTTAAGAGAGTTGGCTATTAGAGGGCCAATAACGATCAATAGCGATAACTAAGACCAATAACGCACCGCCAATGAAGAGGCCTCCTAACAAATCTGAGAACCAGTGTGTGTCGCGAATTAGCGAAACTATGCAGACCGTCAAACTAATGGTTGCAACGCCAGCGCTCGCCAAACGTCCTTGATAGCGATCAACGTGTGCATATCGATAAATTAAATATGCCAGTACTCCCCAAGTAAGTAAGGCATTTGATGCGTGCCCGCTGGGATATGACATTCCGCCAAAGTGCAGCAAATCGATACCAACTTTTGGCTTGGTGCGACCAAGCCAGAATTTAAAGAATCCAACAACTAGATTTAGAGATATTAAAGAGAGGATCGCCAAATTAAGTGGGCGCCACGTTTTAAAGCGGCGCGCAATATAGAAGGCGGCGAGCAATAACGCAGTTGCAGTTACACCACGCAGACCAAGATCATCTAAGCGGCGAATAAAAAAACCGCCTATCCCGTGAAACTTAGGCCTGTCCAAGTCATGGATCCACTTATCTATTTCGATCAGCGGCCCATTGGTAATAACTTGCTGCGTTGTAAGTAAAAAGCCGATAAAAAGTGTTGCTGACCAGCGAAATGCCCGCACCATCTGTGCGCGACGTGTATCGAACACTACCGACATGGTTATTCGACTGTAACTGATTTAGCCAAGTTACGTGGCTGATCTACATCGTTGCCGCGGGCAACTGCCATTTCATAGGCAAATACTTGTAAAGGAACGGTCGCCAATATTGGTTGGAAGAGTGGTGAGCATGCTGGAATACGAATAATGTGTTCTGCGCCAACGACTTCTGCACCTTCGTGTGCAATCACTATTACTCGTGCACCACGGGCTTTAACTTCTTGAATATTGCTCAACATCTTTTCATCAAGTGCGTGGTCACTTCCTGAAGGCAGAATTGCAATAACTGGTGTGCCTTTATCTTTATCGATCAGCGCAATCGACCCATGCTTTAACTCACCACCAGCAAATCCTTCGGCGTGAATATAAGCCAACTCTTTTAACTTAAGCGCACCTTCTAATACAACGGGATAGCCGATATTGCGGCCAATAAATAAAACTGTCTCTGACTTGGCAAAGGTGCGGGTCAAGGCGCGAAGTGGTTCAACTGTTTCTAAGATTTGTTCGATCTTGCCTGGAAGTTCGAGCATCTCATTGTAGAGATCGTGTACCTGAGCATCACTTAGCTCACCACGCACCTGGGCTAAGTGCAGCGCAATTAAATCAACGGCCACGATCTGAGTTAGCAACGCCTTGGTCGATGCAACGGCAATTTCGGGGCCAGCGTGTGTGTAAAGCACTGCATCTGATTCGCGCGGAATAGTTGAGCTGTTGGTATTGCAGATCGCAAGCACACGCGCGCCGGCAGCCTTGGCATGGCGGATCGCCATCAAGGTATCCATAGTCTCGCCGGATTGCGAAATGGCAATAACCAAAGTATTTGAATCAATTATTGGATCGCGGTAACGATATTCGCTAGCGATTTCTACTTCTACTGAAATCTTCGCCCACTTTTCGATGACATATTTTGCGATCATGCCAGCGTGATATGCGGTGCCGCAGGCGATCACCACAATCTTCTTCAGCGCCTTTATCTCGGCATCTGACATATGTAATTCATCGAGTTCGATTTGGCCGTTATCGGTCAAACGGCCAATTAGAGTGTCAGCAACCGCCTTTGGTTGTTCAAAGATTTCTTTGAGCATGAAGTGTGAGTAGCCACCTTTTTGTGCAGAAGCTGCATCCCAAGTAATCGTGTACTCCTTTGGGGCGATCGCTTTGCCAGCTAAGTCGATTATAGAAATTCCAGTTGGGGTCATTGTGATGATTTCATCTTGGCCGAGTTCAACTGCGCGCTTGGTGTAATCAATAAATGCTGCAACATCAGATGCCATAAAGTTTTCACCATCGCCTAAGCCGACGACCAACGGTGAATTGCGGCGAACACCAACAATAGTTTCGGGGGCATCAGCGTGGACTGCAACCAAGGTAAATGAGCCACGTAGGCGGGTAACAGCCTCGCGCATTGCTTGAGTTAAATTACCATTATTTGATTTGCGCAGATCAGAAAGTAAATGCGCCACAGATTCGGTATCGGTATCAGAGGAGAAAGAGTGGCCACGTGCTTGCAGTTCGGCTTTTAGCTCAGAATAGTTTTCGATAATTCCGTTGTGGATAACGGCAAGTTTGCCTTCGTTATCTGTGTGTGGATGTGCATTGCGATCGGTTGGTCCCCCGTGCGTTGCCCAGCGCGTGTGGCCGATTCCAGAATGAACAACCGGCATATTTGCGGGGAGCGCACCTTCGAGATTTGCTAACTTGCCGGCACGCTTTTCGATAAAGAGCGAACCTGGTGTACCGAGTGCAATACCCGCGGAGTCATAACCGCGATATTCGAGACGACGCAGGCCTTCAATTAAAGGAGTAATTGCAGACTGTGGCCCTGTGTAACCCACAATTCCGCACACTTGTATTTACCCCAGCTCTGCTTGAACGACCTTTGCGAGGTCATTAGCTATTTCGCTCGCTAGGTTATCACTCTGCGCCTCAACCATCACGCGGACAAGCGGTTCAGTACCAGATGCTCTTAATAAAATCCGGCCATGCTCGCCGAGTTTTGCTTCAGCGGCAGCAACGGCGGCCTTGATCGCTTGCGATTGATCCAACTTATCTTTAGCCACATCTTTAACATTTACTAGCACTTGCGGAAAGCGAACCATCGCAGATGCTAACTCTTGCAAAGTCTTTCCAGATTTAACAACTTCTTGGGCAAGTGCCAGAGCAGTCAGGGTTCCATCACCAGTGGTAGCAAAATCGCGCATAATTAAATGGCCAGATTGTTCGCCGCCCAGTGAGAATTCTTTTTCGATCATTTTTTCTAATACATATCGATCGCCAACTGCAGTGGTTTCAACTGTAATGCCAGCGTCTTTCATGGCGTGGAAGAAACCGAGATTGCTCATCACGGTGGCAACAATTGTGTTGGCCTTTAATGATCCTGATGCTTTAAAGCCGCGCGCCAGAATTGTCATGATCACATCGCCATCGATTTCAGCACCGTCTGCATCAATTGCTAATACCCGATCGGCATCACCATCGTGGGCAACGCCGAAGTCAGCGCCTTCGCGCAGTACCGCATTTCGTAATTGTTCTAGGTGAGTAGAGCCGCAACCATCATTGATATTCCAACCATTAGGGGCATCAAAGATGGAAATTACTTCAGCACCTGCGCGACGGTAGGCCTCTGGCGAAACAGTGGAGGCTGCGCCATTTGCACAATCAACGACGATCTTTAAACCTTTTAGCGGAGTTTTAACTGATGAAAGCAAATGTGTTAAATATCTTTCGCGAGCGCTCTCATCGACAATTGCTCGACCGACGGCATCTCCAGTTGGACGTTCCCAAGGCTCACCAATTCGGGCTTCAATGGCCTTCTCGATGGCATCATCTAACTTTCCCCCACCGCGTGAAAACAATTTGATGCCATTATCTGGCGCAGGATTATGTGAAGCAGAAATCATTACACCGAGGTCGGCACCGGATTCAGCAACTAGATGTGCGATTGCAGGAGTTGGCAGTACGCCAACGCGATAAACATCAACGCCGGCGCTAGTTAAACCAGCAACGACCGCGGCTTCTAAGAATTCACCAGAAGCGCGTGAATCTTGCCCGACAACAGCCTTTGGTCGGTGAGATTTATCAGGATTTGTTTCAACGAGAATATGTGCAGCGGCAACAGCAACGTCGAGTGCTAATTCAGCGGTGAGATCACGATTGGCTAAGCCACGTATGCCATCGGTTCCAAAGAGTGCCACTTCTGTTCTGCGGCCTTTGAGAATTAACGCTTGCTGTATTGCGAACGCTTACGGGCCTTCTTCAGACCGTACTTCTTACGTTCGATAACACGTGCATCACGTGAAAGGAATCCAGCCTTCTTAAGCGCTGGACGGTGTGCATCAACATCGATCTCGTTAAGTGAACGTGCCACGCCTAAGCGAAGTGCGCCAGCTTGACCAGATACTCCGCCACCGTTGATACGTGCGAAAACATCGTATTGATTTTCAGCACCGACAGTGCGGAATGGCTCAGAAACTGATTGTTGGTGAACCTTATTTGGGAAGTAATTCTCAAGTGTCTTACCGTTAACAACCCAACGACCTGTACCAGGTACTAGGCGAACGCGAGCAACTGCTTCTTTACGTCGACCGGTGCCTGCGCCAGGTGCCTTGATTGCAGGGCGGTTGGTTGCAGGAGCTGGTGATGATGAAGAGTAAGAAGTAGGAACTTCGCTCTCGTCCAATTCTGGAACTTCGTTATAAGTTGTATCTGACATTTGTTATAGGTCCCTTACTTTGCAATCTGTGAAACTTGAGTGAATACATATGGTGCTGGTGCTTGAGCGCCGTGTGGGTGCTCTGGACCTGCGTAAACCTTTAACTTTGATGCGACTTGCTGACCCAAGCGGTTCTTAGGAAGCATTCCCTTGATCGCCTTTTCAACCAAACGTGTTGGGTGCTTTTCAATTAGTTCGCCATAAACCGTTGAGCGAAGTCCACCTGGGAAACCTGAGTGGCGGTGTTCAAACTTTGAAAGCGCTTTATTGCCAGTGAGTGCAACTTTTTCAGCGTTGATGATTACAACGAAGTCGCCCATATCCATGTGTGGTGCAAATGTCGCCTTGTGCTTACCGCGAAGAAGTACTGCAGCATGTGTTGCAAGGCGGCCAAGAACTACATCTTGGGCATCGATGATGTGCCAATTACGGACGGCATCTCCGGCCTTAGGGCTATATGTGCGCATGCTTCATTACCTTCTTCTTATAGTGAGCTTTGATAAATCTTTTGGTACTGCCTTCGGCACCGTATCTGGCGCAGGGGATGAACTTTACCTTTCATAAGGGGGCGGGTCAAAATGGCCTATTTCCACGTAAGGGGGCGAAAATTCAGCGCTGTATCGACGGGATTTCACTCATTAATTCGCTTCTTCCTCGCGCCGGGCGATGGTCTTCGCCGATCGATCTAAAAGCTCGGCATCGCTTGGATAATCAACTTTATAAAGGGTCAAGCCACGTCCTGGAAATACCAATGAATCGCTGACCCGCTCTTTATTTTCTAGCAGTGTTGATATCCAACTCGCATCTTTTCGGCCATCTGCGACGCAGACAATTGCGCCGACTAGATTGCGGACCATTGAGTAACAGAATGCATCCGCCACAACATCGCCAATTAAGAAGCCATCGCTGTCACGGCGCCAGGAATAGCTTTCTAAAGTGCGGGTGGTTGTTGCACCCTCACGGAATTTACAGAATGCAGCGTAATCGTGGGTACCGAGTAATAGCGCACTGGCTTCGTTCATTAAGCCAAGATCTAGCCGGCGATACCAAGGCTCAGTATTAAAGCGCGCAAGAGGCGGAATTACTTTATTTTCATCCAAAATTCGGTATTCGTAATAACGGCGCAGCGCAGAAAAACGCGCATGAAATGCTGGTGGCGCAATCTGTATTTGATTGATTCGGATATCTTCATCAAGGATGCGATTTAATTTGTAGGCAAGGTCATCGAGCTCAATTAATTCAGGAATATCAACGTGAATTACTTGGCCAGTTGCATGAACACCAGCATCGGTGCGACCGGCAACAATTGTCTCTGCCTTTGATTGTGTGACTGTACTGATCGCATCTTCTACCGCTTGTTGCACTGTGCGGCGATCTGGTTGCACCGCCCAACCTGAAAAGTTGGTGCCGTCGTAAGAAAGATCAAGGCGTAAACGACGAAACCCACTCTCGGGATAGAGAGTGGGTTCAGTCATTGAAAATTACTTACTCTTTGTCAGAGAGAACTTCGATAACTGCCATTGGAGCGTTATCGCCCTTGCGGGGACCGATCTTGGTGATACGTGTATAACCGCCTTCGCGAGTTGCAAAGCGTGGACCGATTTCAGTAAAGAGTGTGTGAACAACGCTCTTATTTGCAATACGCGCCATTACTTCACGACGAGCTGGAAGATCGCCCTTCTTTGCGAAGGTGATTAACTTTTCAGCCAATGGACGCAGGCGCTTAGCCTTTGCCTCGGTTGTTGTGATCTTGCCGTGTTCGAACAATTGCTCAGCAAGTGTGCGAAGGATTAGACGCTCATGTGATGGGCCTGAACCCAAACGAGGACCTTTAGTTGGTTTTGGCATTTACGTATCTCCTAGGCCTGATCTGCTTCAGCGAAATCATCATCTGATGCATTGAAGTTCTGGTGCTTGGTTGGATCAAATCCTGCTGGGCTATCCTTTAGAGACATTCCCATTTAGACAAGCTTTGCCTTGATCTCATCGATCGACTTTGAACCAAAGTTACGGATATCAAGCAAGTCAGCCTCGGAACGGTTAACTAGCTCGCCAACTGTGTGAATGCCTTCGCGCTTCAAGCAGTTGTATGAACGAACTGTGAGTTCTAACTCTTCGATTTCACGAGCAAGATCTGCAGTAAGAGCAGCATCCATAACAGATGGCCCCATCTCGATACCTTCTGCATCGACATTGAGTTCGCGTGCCAGACCGAAGAGTTCAACAAGAGTCCTACCAGCTGATGCAACTGCATCGCGTGGCTTCATTGATGGCTTTGTTTCAACATCAACAACAAGACGGTCGAAGTCTGTGCGCTGTTCAACGCGAGTTGCTTCTACCTTGTATGTAACCTTCAAAACTGGTGAATAGATTGAGTCAACAGGAATGCGACCAATTTCTGCTCCCGCTTGCTTGTTCTGAACAGC
>CAMAPO010000001.1 GCA_945860245.1 Bifidobacterium breve | reverse complement strand
CGAGAGGGAAACACCCGGTCCCATTCCGAACCCGGAAGTTAAGCCTCTCAGCGTCGATGGTACTGCAAGGGTGACCTTGTGGGAGAGTAGAACGTCGCCGGACTTCTTTTATAAAAAGGGGCACTTTCACGAGTGCCCCTTTTTTATTTGGGTCTGGTTTATTTCTCCACAACGTACAATTGTTTTTCATAAGCACGACAAATAATTTTTAATTTAAATCTAAATTGAGGAGTTGGAAATGGATGATCGTAAGCCACCGAGAAATTCGGCAAGTGGCAAGCCATCACGTCCTTCTTCTGGTCCAAATAAAGATCGTCGTCGTGAAGATTTACCAGCTAGAGGCGGATCAAGTGATCGCCGCGGCGTTACTCGCAACGTCAGCACAGGTCGTGAAGTCAGCGATCCACGGGGGTTTCGTGCAACGCCACAAGATCGTGATCAGTCCCGTATCCGTCCACGGATCTTTGAACCAGATATTCCAGATGATGTTACCGGCGAAGAGTTAGAGAAAAGTGTTCGCGCAGAGCTACTGAGTTTGTCGGCAGAGAATGCAAAAGTTGTGGCGCGCCATTTAGTCTGTATCAATATTCATATGGACTCTGATCCAGAGTTGGCACATAAACATGGCTTGGCTGCAGCCCATCATGCAGGTCGCCTCGCTGTTGTTCGCGAAAGCGCTGGTTATGCCGCTTATCGCGCCGGACATTACGAGATCGCGTTAAAAGAGTTACGAGCCGCTCATAGAATTTCTGGAGATGTTTCAATGTGGCCGGTGATGGCAGATTGCGAACGTGGTCTGCAACGCCCGCTAAAAGCCCTGAATTTGGCTGGTTCTGGTGAAGTCAAACGACTTGCCAAGCCAGAGGAAATTGAGATGCGAATTGTTGCATCTGGTGCCCGTCGTGATTTAGGCGAACTCGATGCTGCGGTTATTACCTTGACCTGTAAAGAGTTGAAGAGTGAGAATGAAGAGTGGGCGGTGCGTCTGCGTTATGCATATGCCGATGCTCTCTTTTTCGCTGGCCGCAAAGATGAAGCGCGTGAATGGTTTGGTAAATGCGCGGCGATCGACCACGATGAAGTAACGGATGCCGCAGAGCGGGCATAATTTTTCCACAGAACGCTTTTTCGCTGCCTTAGATTGTCAGACTAGGTTGTAAAAATCTCCTTCATAGATGCAGCTGCGCGTTGCTGCTAAAACAAGGGAGAAGTTATGGTCGCAAAGAGCGTTAATACAAAATCTAAAGAATCGGTCGAAGAGAAGATCGATCTCTCGCTAAATGATTTACTGCTCCGTGGGCGAGTATCTGCGCCAGCAACAGTTAAGGAGTTACCTAGCGGCGATAAGGTCGTGGAGTTTCGGCTAATTGTTTCTCGGATAGATCGAGATGGTGTCGACACCTTAGATATCGCCGCCTGGAGCGGGAAAACTCGCAAAACCGCGCTCTCCCTGAAGAGCGATGAGTGGATCGAAGTCAGCGGCTCGGTTCACCGTCGGTTTTGGCAGAGCCCTGCCGGTCTAGCCTCGCGCTGGCAGATCGAGGCTGCCGAAATTTCCCGCCTGTAGGGCAGGAAGGGAGGCCTTTCTACTTTTTGGATAGGCTAACTCCATGTCAAAAGCATCGAACGATATCTTCTCAACGCTACGCACCTACATCAGCAAAGTTACCGAGGGGGAACGGACGCCAGCAGAAGTTGCTGCTGCAGTTAATTCTTGGGCGCGTGAAAGTGCGGAAACTTTGAAAGCGAAGATCCATGAAGAGGTCGAAGCGAGCGTCGCGAAGATGGGTTTCATCAAACGTGAAGAGTTTGATCGCTTAGCCGCGCAGGTCGCCGTGCTTGACGGGAAAGCTCCAGCTAAGAAGACCGCTGCTAAAAAATCTCCAGCCAAGAAAGCTCCAATAAAAAAATCTTCGAAGGTAACGGCTAAGAAGAGCGCTAAGAAAGCGGCTAAGAAATGAGCGATTTCAACATCAGCGAGGGCGGCGCAGTTAACTCTGAAGTCAACTCTGAAGTCAACCTTGTCGAAGAGGTGAAGATTGAATTAAACGAGATTGATCACGCCGATCTCACCGAACATGCCGCGCGCTTTGAAGCCCTACATGGAAAATTGCAAGAGGCTTTAAATACTATCGACGGTCTCTAAAAAGTTAGTAATAGGTTGATGATATGAAGACGAGATTAGATGCAGAGTTGGTGCGCCGAGAGTTAGCGCGATCACGTGAACACGCTGCCGATCTAATTGAATCTCGCTCTGTCTTAGTCTCTGGAATTCCGGCAACCAAACCGGCAACTCAAGTTGACGCAGAAACATCTATTACCTTGCAAGGTGATCGTGATGACTTCGTTTCGCGTGGCGGTCATAAATTGGTAGGTGCGTTGGATGTCTTTAAAGATGTACAAGTAGCAGGGCGCAACTGTTTAGATGCCGGTGCCTCAACTGGTGGTTTTACCGATGTATTGCTCCGTCGCGAAGCCAAGTTAGTTGTTGCAGTTGATGTTGGCTATGGACAACTGGCTTGGGAACTGCGACAAGACCCACGCGTAAAAATATTAGATCGCACAAATATTCGCCATTTAACTGGCGATATGGTCGGTGAAGAGATCGATCTCGTTGTGGCAGATCTCTCTTTTATCTCACTTTCGCTAGTTCTTCCGGCGCTAGCTGCAGTATCAAAGCCAGACGCCGACTTTGTTCTGATGGTGAAGCCACAATTTGAGGTAGGCCGCGAGAAACTTGGCGCAGGTGGGGTCGTTCGTGACCCAGCGTTACGTCGCGCGGCAGTTTTAGATGTCGCTGAATCTGCTTACGATGTTGGTCTCGGCGCAATGGGTATCGCGGCATCACCACTTCCAGGCCCTGCCGGAAACGTTGAGTATTTCTTATGGCTACGTCGCGGCGCACCTGCGATCGATGAAGCATCAGTTGATAGAGCGATTGCGATGGGCCCTGCCTAATGTCACGCCATGCAATATTTGTAATCAATCCATCTCGCACTGCAGCGCTAAGTGCGGCACGAGATATCTCGCAGATTTTACTAAAAGAGGGTTTCACTCTCTCAACGCCTTCCGAGGTAAGCATCTTAGGAATATCGCAGGTGAATTTGGACTCTCTGGCAACGGCAGAAGTCGTTGTCGTACTTGGAGGAGATGGAACTATTTTGCGAGGTGCAGAAATTGCTCGTGGGCAAAATATTCCGATCTTAGGAATTAATTTAGGACACGTAGGGTTTCTAGCCGAGGTGGAAAAACTTTCTCTCGTTGAGATCGCAGCAAGTATCGTTGCCAAAGGATTCGTTACCGAAAATCGAATGGTTCTCAAATATTCAGTCGTGCGTGAAGGCGAAGTTATTTCTGCAGGCTGGGCGCTAAATGAAGTCACGGTCGAACGCGATGGCACCACAATGGTTGAACTCTTTGTGCAAATTGATAATCGCCCACTCTCACGCTGGGGTTGTGATGGCTTGATTTGTTCGACACCAACTGGTTCAACCGCATATGCATTTAGCGCTGGCGGCCCAGTTCTCTGGCCTGAGATTGATGCGTTGGTTCTTCTGCCGATTTCGGCGCACGCGCTCTTTGCTCGTCCAATGGTGGTCTCACCGACTTCTGAAATCGTTGTTGAAATCGAGTCAACTGGTGCGCTTTTATCCGGTGATTCCTTGCGTAAATTTGCGTTAAAAGCTGGAGATCAAGTTCATATCACAAAGGATGCATCAGTAATAAAACTTGCGCACATTAAGCCGACGCTATTTACTGATCGACTTGTTGCAAAATTTAAACTTCCCATTGAAGGCTGGCGTGGTGAGTGAACGTACTTATCTAGAAGAAATTTCCATACGTAACCTCGGAATAATCGATCAATCAACCCTAGAACTTGGCAGTGGCCTAAATGTTTTAACAGGGGAGACCGGTGCAGGTAAGACCATGATTTTGACGGCACTGGCACTTGTTCTCGGTGGTAAAAGTGATAGCGCGCTAGTGCGCACTGGAAGTGAGCGATTGATCGCTTCGGCGCAATTTAACCTTCCAACGATTACTGCAGATCTAAGAGAGATCGCCGAAAATTCGGGTTCTGATATTTCAGATGGATCACTGATACTTACGCGAACTGTAAACAGTGACGGTAAAAGTAAGGCGGTCGCAGGTGGGACAACTGTTCCGGCTGCAACCTTGGCAAACTTTGCAGATCAACTGGTTGAAATTCACGGTCAAGCCGCCAATCATCAGATTGTGAAGCCGGCGCGGCAGAGAGATTTACTGGATCGCTACGCAGGGACGGCGCTTTCAGAAGCGTTAACAAACTATCAAGGCGTATTCGCTAGTTACAACGATTTAAAAGCACGTATCAAGGCAGCCCTCGATAGCGCAAGTAAGCGAGATCGCGAGATCGGTGATTTAGAAGAATTCCTTCAAGGTTGGCAGAAGTTGAAGGCGGTGCGAGGTGAATACTCTGAAACCACAAATCAAATTGCTCGTTTATCAAGTGTTGAGGATCTACGTGCTGCAAGTGCCGGCGCTACCGAAGCGCTAACAGATGAGACATCAGGGGCGCTTATTGTTCTAGGCGCTGCGCGGAGATTCTTGGATCTAGCCAAAGGTAAGGACTCCAAACTCGATGAGATCGCCACCTCGATCGCCGAGGGTTTCTTTCTCATTGATGATGCTGCGCATGAAATTGCATCTTATCTAACTGCGCTTGAAGCAGATCCTGGCAAATTGGACTCTCTGCAAAGTCGTAAAGCCGAGATCAATTCCTTCCTAAAGAAGTATGGGAGTGCGGGCTCCGCCGATGAAGATCTTGTTTTACTGGCGGCGCGAGCAAAAGGTGCGAAAGAAGCGATAGCTGATCTAAATGGCGGAGAAGATCGCATCAGAGGATTACAGGCAGAACTTTCTGCAATAAAAAAGAATCTAGTCGCCAGTGCTAAGAACCTGACTGAGATTCGCACTGCAGCATCAATCTCGCTCTCTAAAGCGGTTACTACCGAAATAGCGGCACTTGCCATGCCCCATACCGTATTTTCAATTGCGATCACATCTGCTGATTACAACGGATCACTAAAAGAGTCAGATTTCACTTACTTAGGTTGTGACGAAATTACGATGCAGATTCAAGGGCACGCAGGCGCATCGTTAATTGCACTTGGCAAAGGCGCAAGTGGCGGAGAAATGTCACGAATAATGTTGGCGTTGGAAGTTGTCCTTGCACAAACCCATCCTGTTGGTACATATATTTTTGATGAAGTAGATGCTGGAGTTGGAGGCAAAGCGGCGATTGAAGTTGGACGGCGTTTAGCTGCTTTGGCAAAACATACACAGGTGATAGTGGTAACACATTTGCCACAAGTTGCAGCTTGGGCAGATACACACTTTGTAGTCAAGAAAAGTAGCAATGGTTCGATTTCGCAATCAGATGTCACAAAGTTAGAAGATAAAGCGCGAGTCGAGGAGATTGCTCGCATGCTTGCTGGCCTTGAAGGTTCAGCTAGTGCGCAAGAACATGCTGCTGAACTGCTAGCGCTGCGCGAGTCAATTTCTTAATAACAGGCTTGGGATGATAGGTTTGTCTTCCATGGGCCAAGCGCATGTGACTAAGCATATTTTCGTAACTGGCGGAGTCGCCTCAAGTCTTGGTAAAGGTCTCACCGCTTCAAGTCTAGGCCGCCTACTGGTTGCCCGCGGAATTCGCGTCACAATGCAAAAGCTGGATCCTTATTTGAATGTCGATCCCGGAACGATGAACCCCTTTCAACACGGTGAAGTCTTTGTTACTGATGATGGGGCAGAAACTGATTTAGATATTGGCCATTATGAGAGATTCTTAGATCGAAATCTTGAGGGCTCAGCCAATGTCACCACCGGTCAAATTTATTCACGAGTTATCGCCCGCGAACGTCGTGGTGAATACCTTGGTGAGACTGTGCAGGTGATTCCACATATCACCAACGAAATTAAAGAGCGCATGAATGCGATGTCCTCACCAGATGTAGATGTCGTTATTACTGAAATTGGTGGAACCGTTGGTGACATTGAATCCCAGCCATTTTTGGAAGCTGCCCGTCAAATGCGCCAAGAAGTCGGACGCGATAATGTTTTCTATTTACATATATCTCTGGTGCCGTACATCGGACCCTCTGGTGAGTTGAAGACGAAGCCAACTCAGCACTCAGTTGCCGCCCTTCGCAGTATTGGTATCGCTCCAGATGCCGTTGTATTGCGATCTGATCGCGAGATTCCAGTCAGCATCAAGAAGAAAATATCGCTGATGTGCGACGTCGATGTTGAAGCGGTCGTAGCCGCCGTCGATGCGCCATCGATCTACGATATTCCAAAAGTTTTATTTGCTGAAGGTTTAGATGCCTATGTGGTGCGCAGGCTGGCACTTGGCGGACACGAGGTGCAATGGGGCGAATGGGATAATCTTTTGCAGAAGGTGCATCATCCAAAGCACCAACTCAAAGTCGCTTTGGTAGGTAAATATATTGACCTTCCAGATGCCTATCTTTCAGTCTCAGAAGCGCTACGCGCCGGCGGTTTCGCAAATAACGCAAAGGTTTCAATTATTTGGGTTGCAAGTGATAGCTGTGATACCCCCGAAGGCGCAAAGAAGGCTTTATCTGAAGTTGATGCAATCTGTGTACCAGGTGGCTTCGGGGTTCGTGGAATCGAAGGAAAGTTAGGCGCGCTGACCTATGCGCGCATAAATAGGATTCCGACTTTAGGGCTCTGTCTCGGTTTGCAATGTATGGTGATTGAAGCTGCGCGAAATCTAGCAGGGATAAAAGATGCAAACTCCGCAGAATTTTCTCCTGAATCTGGAACACATGTAATTGCAACGATGGATGACCAGAAGGCGATTGTTTCAGGCGATGCAGATATGGGTGGCACGATGCGCTTAGGGCTTTATAAGGCGACACTTACTCCGGGATCGCTCGTTGCAAAAACTTATGGAGCGGTAGAAGTTTCAGAGCGCCACCGCCATCGCTATGAGGTTAGTAATCAATATCGTGATCAAATTTCGCAGGCTGGCCTTATATTTTCGGGTTACTTTAAAGAACGCGATCTGGTTGAATTTGTAGAACTACCTGGCGAGGTACATCCTTATTACGTGGGAACACAGGCTCATCCTGAGCTTCGTTCACGTCCGACACGACCACACCCGCTATTTGTTGGTTTGATTTCTGCTGCGATTGCTGCTCGCGGTTATGCAGTTTGAACACGCACGTAAAAGTTTTATAGATCATCTACAAATTGAGCGCGGGCTCTCGCCGAATTCAATTTCAGCATACTCCCGAGATTTATCAAAATTTGGCTTATTTCTCACATCACGCGGTTTAGATTTTGAGGGGATTGATTCGGCAGTAGCAACTGAATTCGAGATCTCGTTAAAGGAGAGCGGGCTAGCGCTCTCATCTATCAATCGCACCGTTTCGGCTCTTAAAACATTCTATAAATTCGTCTCACGTGAGTTTTCAATATCTGATCCGACCACTGAGATGAGCGCTAATCGCCTGCCACGCAAGTTACCGAAAGCTTTGACGATAAGTGAGATAACTTCGCTACTTGACTCAACTGAACGTATCGGAGATCTCACGGCGCTGCGAGATCGTGCAATCTTGGAAGTCTTATATGGCACCGGGGCGCGTGTGAGTGAAGTCGTCGGTATCAACCTGGCGGATTTAGGCAAATCAACGCTGACTGGAGATGAGATCACGACTTTGAAGTTACGTGGCAAGGGTTCTAAAGAGCGAATTGTTCCGCTCGGAAATTTTGCAAAAGCCGCGATCGAAGATTATTTGGTGCGTTTGCGGCCTTCTTATCTTGAGAGATCAAAGTCAGGAAAGTCGACTTCTGCCCTCTTTTTAAATTCTAAAGGTACGCGGTTATCTCGTCAGAGCGCCTGGCAGACGGTAATCGATGCAGCAGATGCAACTGGTTTAACCGGCAAAGTCTCACCCCATGTTTTTAGACACTCTTATGCCACACATCTCTTAGATGGTGGCGCAGATATTCGCGTAGTGCAGGAGTTACTTGGTCACTCATCTGTCACAACAACGCAGATTTACACGTTAATCACTATAGATAAGGTGCGCGAGGCATATGCCAGCGCGCACCCGCGAGCAAATTAAACTCCGCGTAGACGACGAGCCAAAATACTTTGATCACCTTTTGCTTCTAAATCGGCGACTATCACAGCAATAGATTCGCGCACGATACGACCACGATCAACTGCTAAACCGAGGTCACCACGAAGAGTTAAACGCGCTTGATCTAAATCAAACAGCTCATCGGGGGAGAGGTAAACAGTAATTTTCTCGTCGTGTCGTTCACGACCTGACGGTGAGCGATCAACGGTTGTAACGCGGCGACGTGGAGTTGAGCGAACACCCTTCTTGCTCTTTGGTGTTGCAGTAACACCCAGAGATTTAGATACGTCTGGTGCTTCTTCAACTACTTGGCGAACTGCGCTAAGTGCTGGGGTATTGGCGCGAAATAACTCATCGGCTCCTGGCAAACTGGCTCTACGGGTCATCGTGCGCCTCCTCTGGCAATTAATTCGCGGGCAAGCCTGCGATATGAAGCAGCCCCACTTGATGATGATGCATAACTCGTGATTGGTTCGCCGGCAACTGTTGTCTCCGAGAAGCGAATCGTTTTTGCAATAATAGTTTCAAATACATCTTCAGGATATTTTTCCACAATTGCTGTCAATACCTCACGATTATGAACAGTCTTCTTCTCATACATAGTCGCTAAAATTCCAATTAGATTAAGATCTGGATTCAGGAAGTTTTTGACTTTTTCGATGTTGCCTTTCAATTCAATAAAACCGTGAAGTGCGAAGTATTCGCATTGCAGCGGAACAATAACTTCGCTAGATGCAACCAGTGCGTTAATTGTCAGCTGTCCCATAGTTGGCTGGCAATCGATCAAGATCACGTCATAGCGATCCTTTAAGCGGGCAAGAGCGCGCTTTAGGTACTGCTGACCACCAATTTCAGCGCCAAGAGTTGTCTCTGCAGTTCCGAGATCGCGATTAGCAGGTAAGAAATCAAGATTAGCAACAGAAGATTTCAGCACAATCTCATCGATATTGGAATCAGGTGTCATCAGGGCGTAGTAAACGGTATTTTCAAGTGGCAGCGCGTGAGCGTTAACGCCTAAACCAAGAGATAAACCGCCTTGTGGATCGAAGTCCACTAAGAGAACGCGACGACCAAGTTCGGCGATTGCAGCGCCTAGGTTAATTGTTGTTGTTGTCTTACCAACTCCACCTTTTTGATTAAAGATAGAGATAACTTTTGCATCAAGACCCGCAACTGGTGCGGGTGGAATTCGAAAATTCTTTGGTTCTCGCCCAAGGAGGGTGGCGGTAGTTGCCACATCATCATCAAATGTCGATTTAGCGTTCAAGCGAGAAACCTCTTTCTGTTGGCGCGACTCTACGCTCCGTGCGCAGTTTTGAGCAAGTAAAGAAGTAAGGTTCGCAGGTGGATATTGAGTCAGAAGGCGCGATCGCAGTCGGCGCTGCCCCTACCTCAAGAACCGGCGATGTAGAGATCGGTGCTGGCTTTAGCGTTCACCTCGATAACTTCGATGGCCCATTTGACCTTCTGCTGCAGCTCATCGCTCGCCATAAAATGGATATCACCGAGGTCTCCCTCAGTATGGTCACCGATGAGTTCATCGCCTTTATTAGAGCGCTCGAACTCTCCGGTGAAGGCTGGCGTCTTGATCAAGCCACTGAATTTTTAGTAATCGCAGCCACCCTCCTTGATCTCAAGGCGGCGCGCTTGCTGCCTAGCGGTGAGGTTGAGGATGAAGAAGACCTTGCACTGCTGGAAGCGCGTGACATCCTCTTCGCAAGGCTGCTCCAATATCGCGCCTTTAAGGAGATCGCTGCAGCCTTTGCCCTACAGATTGAGGCTGCTGATAAATCATTTGCGCGCGTGGTTGCCCTTGATCCCGCCCTTTCAGCGTTGTTGCCGGAGGTTTTGATCGGAGTGGGCCCAGCGCGCTTTTCGGCGATCGCCGAGCGTTGCCTGACCCCGAAGGTCGCCCCGGTTGTGGCGTTGCAACACCTTCATTCGAGCCTAGTGAGCGTGGCTGAGGAGTCAAAGCGAGTCGTTGAAGCGCTTAGGGCTGGACGAACTATCTCTTTCCGCAATCTTATCTCCGATGCTGATTCAACCCCTGTTGTAGTGGCTCGTTTCTTAGCCCTCCTTGATCTATACCGTCAAGGAGTTCTCCGCTTTGATCAGGTTGTGGCGCTCGGTGAGCTCCAGATCAGTTGGACCGGCTCAGACTCTGGCGAAATTGAAGTGACAGATGAATTTGATATCCCAGTAATTCCGACAGAAGAGGGCGAAAATGTCTAATCCCGAAGTTGAACGTTCTATCGAAGCGATCCTGATGGTCGTTGATGAGCCGGTCACTGAGCTCACCTTGGCATCAGTCCTGGGCGTTACCGTAGATGAGGTGGCGTCCTCACTCGCCAATCTGACAGGTTCATACGATGGCCGTGGTTTCTGCCTCAAGGCGATAAATGGCGGCTGGCGCTTCTACAGCAACCCTGACTGTTCAGCGGTCGTTGAAAAGTTTGTCCTAGATGGCCAACAGAATCGGTTAACACAGGCCGCCCTTGAGACCCTAGCGGTGATCGCCTACCGCCAACCGGTCTCACGTGCCCGCGTTTCGGCTATCCGTGGCGTAAATGTGGAGGCGGTGATGAAAACCTTGGTCACTCGCGGTCTGGTCGAAGAGTACGGCGTGGAGCCGGAGACAGGTGCGATCCTTTACAAGACCACTAGCTACTTCCTGGAGCGCCTAGGTCTTAACTCACTCGATGATTTGCCGGCGTTGGCGCCTTACCTGCCTGATCTGGATCGTCTCGATGAGGTTCTTGAATCTCTTACTGATTAGCCGCCATTTGGAGACGCTCAATCTCTAGCGTAGACTCGTAACTTCAAGCGCGCCGATCCCAGATGGGGGAGGCGAGCTGCGACTGTCGAGAATGGATAGCCAAAAAATGCCTGAGATGCGCCTAAATAAGATCATCGCCGACGCTGGAATCACCAGCCGCCGCGGAGCCGACGAGTTAATTATTGATGGTCGAGTGAGCGTAGATGGATTTATCGTCACGGGGCTTGGGGCAAAATATGACCCAGATTTGGTAAAAGTCTCTGTGGATGGTGAGACAATTAAGCGTTCTTTGACTAAGACTTATCTTGCACTTCATAAACCTAAAGGTGTTTTGTCTACGATGTTCGACCCAGAAGGTCGTCCATCGTTATCGGACTTTATCGACCTTAGGACTGAGCGTCTTTTCCACGTCGGACGATTGGATAAGGATTCAGAGGGGTTAATCCTGCTAACTAATGATGGCGATCTGACCTTCAGAGCTACCCATCCCTCCTTTGGACTCGAAAAGACCTACATAATCGAGTTTGATGGAAACCTTCCAACCGGAGTGGATAAGGTCCTTTTAAAGGGGATAGAACTCGAAGATGGCATGGGTCGAGTTTTAACCTTTAAGCAGCTCTCGCCGCAATGGATCGAAGTCAGCATCCACGAAGGCCGGTACCACATTATCCGTCGTTTGATGGAGGCTGTTGATGTCCGTGTGCTTCGGCTTATCCGAACTAAATTTGGCCCTATCTCACTCGGTGATACCACCGAAGGAAGATGGCGTGATCTAAATAGCGGTGAACTGCTAAACCTACAAAAAGCTTTAAATTTATAACGTTTAATCTATATTGCATAGATAAGTCGTTAAAACCTTTTATCGATAATATCTCGATCTCCTTCATTTATAACTATTTATCGATAATTCTAGGTTTTATTATGCGTATTTTATCGATTTGTATTAATTTATCGATATTTGATTAAAAGGTGCTAGAGCGAAGTATCCAGGAAGGTCTAAATCGGGTGGGAGTTAAAATGGTTTTATAAATTTAACGGTAAAATTATTTGTATTGATATAAATACCGCATAGATCTTGAGGTAGGGAGTACGATTTACCAATGTCTAGCGTTAGAGCGATCCGTGGAGCGACACAAGCAGCGGCCAACACCGTTGATGCAATTGGGGATGCCACCAAGGAGCTTCTGCTCGAAATGTTAAGCGCTAACCAGCTCTCATGGAACGAAGTCATCTCGGTGATCTTCACTGTAAGTCCAGATTTAAATGCAGCCTTTCCGGCAGGCTCGGCCCGTGAACTCGGTTTTAGCGATGTCCCGTTGATCTGTGGCGTCGAAATCGATGTGCCGGGGGCCTTAGAACGGACTATTAGGGTGATGGCGCACGTCGAAACGAGCCTGAGTAAGGCTGAAATCTCGCACATCTACCTCGGAGCAGCTAAATCCTTGCGTAGAGATATCGCCCAATAAGTGAAGAGATAGTAGAAAATGACAGAGTATTCCCAGGCGCAACCGGCGCAACCGCCTTTTCAGAGGGTTCGGATCGTTGGATCAGGGTTGATCGGTACTTCAATCGGCTTAGCGTTGGCAGCCCTTGGCGTGAAGGTCGATATGCGAGATATAGATACGCGCGCACAGTTGTTGGCCCGGGATCTGGTGAAATCGCAGGATTTAGTAGATCCGCAGTTAACGATATTGGCTATACCTGGCAGCGCGTTGGCGGAGGCCCTCAAGAGTGAATTTTTACTCAACTCTGGCTCTAAATTTATAGATATAGGTAGCGTTAAAACTAAACCTCTACTTGATGTATCAAGATCTTTGACCCCAGCCTCAAATTTTCTAGCGACACATCCAATGGCAGGCCGTGAAGTCGGCGGCGCTGAGTCAGCTCGCGCTGACCTATTCGAGTCTCGCACCTGGGTCTATATCCCGAAAGCCCTTTCGGGAGAACCGGTTGATCCAGAACTTCTCGCATATGGACTCTGGATGATCAAGGCGCTGGGCGGGATTGCCGTTGCGATGGGGGCCGATGAGCACGATCGCGCCGTCGCTCTGATTTCTCATCTGCCGCAAGCGGTTGCTTCACTTTTGGCGAGCCAGCTCGTGGCAGGGGAGCGCTCAGCACTTGAACTATCGGGGGCGGGGCTTCGGGATACCACCCGAATTGCGTCTTCAGATCCGACACTCTGGGATGAGATTCTTTCGACCAACGCTGATCAGATTGTGCCGCTGTTAATAAATCTACAAAACGATCTTGGAACTCTGATTACCTCTTTGAAGAACGGTGCCTCAATTGCCTCTTTCATTGAGAAAGGCAACCAGGGTAGGGCGCTGATTCCTGGTAAGCACGGGGGAGCCGCTCGCGAATATACATACCTGCCGGTCGTTATTGAAGATAAGCCTGGTCAATTAGCTGCTCTTGTGGGCGAATGCGCTGCGGTCAACGTTAATATCGAAGATCTAACTATTGAACACTCCCCGGGACAGTTCACGGGGCTGATCACTCTGGCTCTATCAAAGAGCGATGCCCAACTTCTTAGCGATCATTTAATTGGATCGGGATGGAACGTTCACGCACCGAGATAGAATATGCAAAGCGCGAATTAAATTTGATATGCGCAAGCAACGATGGGAAGTAAGTAAATGATCGTCGTAGCTATCGATGGGCCAAGTGGCGCGGGAAAATCTAGTACCGCTAAAGCCGTTGCCAAGCGCGCCGGTTGGAGTTATCTGGATACGGGTGCGCTCTATCGCGCACTTACTTGGCTTGCGCTGCGCGAGAATTTAGAGAGCGCTACAGATATTTTGGCGGCGCTAAAACGTCACCCGTTGCGCTTTGTTGCAAACCCAGTGAATCCTGAAATCTTTGTTGGAGATATCTGCGTCAACACTGAGATACGTTCAGACGAGGTAACTAACGCGGTCAGTAAGTTCAGTGCGATTCCAGAACTACGCGCAGAGTTGCTCAACGTGCAGCGCAAGTTTATTGCAAACGCTGATCGTGGCATTGTTGTCGAAGGTCGCGATATAGGTACCGTTGTGGCTCCAGATGCTGCTTTAAAAATATATCTGCAAGCCGATATCACAGTACGCGCAGAACGTAGATCTGCTGAAATTGATGCATTAGCTTCAGATGTCGGAGAATCTTTGGCTGCGCGCGATCAGATCGATTCGACTAGAACTGCATCGCCTCTAGCGAAAGCGCTCGATGCGGTGTTGATTGACTCTACCGATTTAACGCTAGAGGAAACTGCTGATTGGGTCTGGGAGTTATTGAAGGAACGATCGCTCTTGGGACTTCCTATCGTTGCAATCTTGGGACGACCAAATGTCGGAAAATCTACCCTAATTAACCGTTTTATTGGGCGTCGCGAAGCGATCGTTGAAGATACGCCCGGCGTTACTCGTGATCGCGTGCAATATGAATGCGAATGGGGCGGACGTAGATTTATTGTTATGGATACCGGGGGATGGGAATCAAAACCTGATGGTATTTCTGTTCAAGTTAGTGCATCTGCTGAACTTGCGATGCAAGAGGCTGATGTTTTAGCTTTCGTAGTTGACGCACATGTAGGCGCACTCGACGAAGATGACATCTTGGTTCAAGAGTTGCGAAAAGTTAAGAAACCGATGGTTTTAATCGCAAATAAGGTCGATAGCGATGTCGATGAAGCCGATGCTCATGCGCTTTGGAATCTAGGTTTAGGCGAACCTCGTTTCGTTTCCGCACTTCACGGCCGTGGCAGTGGCGATCTCCTCGATTACATAGTTTCAGAGATGCCCGAAGTCGGTGGCGCACAGACTCAAGATGGTTATCGCAAGATTGCCTTGATTGGTCGACCAAATGTTGGTAAATCAAGTTTGTTAAATGCTTTAGCTGGTGAGAATCGTTCTATTGTGGACGATGTCGCAGGGACAACACGTGATCCAGTAGATGAGTTAATTGAATTTGGCGGATCGATCTGGCGTTTTATCGACACTGCTGGTTTACGTAAACGCGCTAACCAAGCAAGTGGCACAGATTATTACGCGACTTTGCGAACACAAGCCGCCCTAGAACGTTGCGAATGTGCAGTTGTCGTTCTTGATGCATCTGAACCAATTTCTGAACAAGACCTGCGCGTGATCACAATGGTGGAAGAAGCCGGCAAGGCGATGGTTATCGTTATGAATAAGTGGGATCTAGTAGATGAAGATCGACGCGATCAGTTAGATCGCGAAATCGATCGCCACTTGGATCAAGTCGAATGGGCGCAACGTGTCAATGTCGCCGCCAAGACTGGGTGGCACCGCGATCGTTTAGCGCCAGCGCTGCGAACCGCGATCGACAGTTGGGAACGACGAGTACCGACCGCCAAACTCAACTCATTTCTTGGCGCACTTATTGGCGCGACCCCGCCACCGGTGCGAGGGGGTAAACAACCCAAGATTTACTACGCAACTCAAGCCGGTATCGCACCGCCTAAGTTTGTTGTCTTCTCTAGCGGCTGGATCGAAGCTTCATATCGCCGCTTTATCGAGCGACGTCTGCGCGAAGAGTTCGGCTTCCCTGGAACCCCTGTACAAGTAGCGGTTCGAGTCAAAGAGCGCGACTGATGGCTAAGAGCAAACTCCTCAACGTACCCAACGCATTAACAGCGTTGCGGGGGCTGGGAATTCCGCTCTTTATCTACCTCGCCCTTGTTTTGGAGGCTGATGGTTGGGCGATCTTCACCCTGGCCGTTGGTGGAGCCACTGATTACTTCGATGGAAAGTTGGCGCGCGCTTGGGGTCAAGAATCTCGCTTTGGTGAGTTAGCAGATCCCGCAATAGATCGTCTTTACATCATCGCAACTTTGATTGTTCTCTATCTTCGCGATGCGATTCCACTCTGGGTTATAGCAATTCTATTAGCTAGAGATTTAATTCTCGCCATCATCACGATTCTCTTAACTGCCAACTCTCTACAGCCACTTCAGGTTACTTATCTCGGTAAAGCAGCGACTTTTAATCTCCTTTACGCCTTTCCATTCCTCCTGCTTGCGCTAGATCCCGGCTGGCCGGGTACCGCTGCTTATATTTTCGGTTGGAGTTTTACCTGGTGGGGGGTGGGGCTCTATCTATTTACCGGCGCTTCCTATCTCCGAACTGGGATAGCCGCCATTAGAGTGGCGCGGTAGATTTCGCTCGCTTTCAAAGGAATTAATCGCTAAGGAGAAAAAATGTCGCTAATACCAGATGGTCTGCATTACACCAAAGAGCATGAATGGGTTAGCGAGATCTCAGCAAATGTTTTTCGTATGGGAATTACTGATTACGCACAAGGAGCACTCGGAGATATCGTCTATGTGCAACTTCCAAAAGTTGGAGAGAGTGTGATTGCAGACAGAGTATGCGGAGAAGTTGAATCTACCAAGAGCGTCTCAGAAATTTTTGCGCCGGTGACCGGCAAAATCGTTGCTGTAAACGAATCACTCGGTCAAGCTCCTGAAACGGTTAACTCAGAACCTTACGGATCGGGTTGGCTGGCAGATATTGAGGTCGAAAGCGCTCCGACCGGCTTACTATCGCCAGAGCAGTATCGTCAAATTACCGCGTAATTTCGCAATCATTTCTCGCAAATTCTCTTCTCATTTCCGCTTGATTTCTCACCTATCTCACCCTAATGTCAGCCTCAGGTAGAAGTTGAACCTGTCCAGGATTGATGCGAAAGGAGAGTCGCGATGGAGAACGTTTCTGAAAATAGCGAGCTAACTAGCACTCTCCATCTTGGGCTGAGGTCGGTAGTTGATACATCCCCCCAAAGCGCGTTAAACGCGCTTTTGTCATCACTTGCCGCGTCAGATAAGTCAGCGATCGATGCAGTTCTAAATGGTGGTCCTGAGAAAGCTATGGTGGTAGTTCACCGTGGTGCGAATAAGGGTTCACGCTTTCTGATTGCCCAAGACAGCGTTTCTATTGGACGTTCACCCGCGAGTGAGATATTTCTCGACGATGTAACCGTCTCGCGCTCTCATGCAGTAATCGAGCGCACCGGTTCAGGTTTTTCACTTACTGATTTAGGAAGTCTTAACGGAACCTATATCAATAACCAATCTCTAAAATCGACACCACTGCAGTGTGGTGATGAAATTCAGATCGGCAAGTTTCATTTAATTTTTATTTCAGCACGCAACCATAAATAATTACTAATCAGGGGAGTATTAAATGAGCGTTCCAGCCCGCGCGTATCTGAGCATCGGTGAAGTCCTTACCAAGTTGCGAGGAGATTTTTCAGATATAACAATCTCAAAGATTCGCTTCTTAGAGTCAGAGGGTTTAATCGAGCCGCAACGCACACCATCTGGATATCGCAAATTTACCGCTGCCGATCTTGATCGCCTTCGTTATGTCCTGCTCTTGCAGCGCGATCAGTACCTGCCACTTCGCGTTATTAAAGAGAATTTAGAAGCTCTTGATCGCGGCCTTGAGCCTGCGGCAAATGGGGGAGTAGCGACGCCTCGTCCAGCGCTAGCAACAATTGATGGCGAATCATCACCAGAATCTTTTGGAGCCACTTCTGATCTGCGCCTGTCGCGGGAAGAGCTACTCAAGGCGAGCGGTTTGAAGGATGCTCAACTTGTAGAACTCGAATCATTTGGCTTCATTGCAATTCGTGGCCGTCATTACGATAACGATGCCTTGGCTGTTGCTACAGCTGTTGCAGAAATGGCCAGTTTCGGTATTGAGGCGAGACACCTTCGTTCATTTAAGTCAGCGGCAGATCGTGAGATCGGTTTGATCGAACAAGTGATTACCCCAATCAACCGTCAGAAGAGTTCGGACTCTAAAGCTCGTGCCGAAGAAGTCCAGAAGCAGATCGCATCTCTTTCGGTCCGCCTTCATGCATCTTTGGTGCGCGCCGGCTTAAACCGACCTCGCTAATTTAGATTTAAAAAGATCAGGCTTTGCACGATGATGGTAAATATGGAGGTTGTCGGCGTTCGCATTGAGATGCCCTCCAACCAACCTATTGTCCTTCTCAAGGAGGTTGACGGTTCTAGGTTTCTGCCAATCTGGGTAGGTGCTGTTGAAGCAACTGCAATCGCCTTTGCCCAACAAGGGATGGTCGCGCAGCGACCGCTTACTCACGATTTGATCGCCAATATCCTCGAAGCCGCTGAACTGACAATGACGGCGGTGCAAGTTGTTCAACTCAAAGATGGCATTTTCTATGCCGAACTTCAGCTTCGAACCGAGAGCGGTTCGGTATTAAAAATCAGCGCCCGTCCATCTGATGCAATTGCGATCGCCCTTCGCACCAAGAGCAATATTCTCGCCGAATCAGATCTTCTCGATGAGGTCGGTATAGATATCCCTGATCGCCTCTTAGGCGATGGCGATGATGGTGCAGCTGCCGGAAGTGGTGGCGGTTCAGATATTGAGTTGGAGCGCTTCCGCGAATTCCTGGATCAGATCAACCCTGAAGATTTTGCCGGCTAGCGCCCCTGAAGTCTCACTCTCTACTTGAGGTTTGGGCCGTGTCGGTCGTTGTTCTCAGCCTGATCTACTCGTAACCTTAACCCGTTGTAGAAGAGCTCTCCGAATAATTCCCCAAGAGAATCGAGCGAAGGTGACCTCCCCAGTTGCGCCAGATCCACAGAATGAAATCGGCTACCGCGGAGCTACTGCTTGTGCTGCCGCAGGAATTTCATATCGCCAATTAGATTATTGGGCGAGAACTGGTTTATTAGAACCGAGCGTTCGCACTGCAAGCGGTTCTGGGACTGCGCGCCTTTACGGTTTTCGCGACATATTGGTTTTAAAGATCGTAAAGCGCCTGCTTGATGCCGGAATTTCTCTACAAAATATTCGTACCGCTGTGACACATCTGCGCGGTCGAGGGGTTACTGAGTTAGAGAGCATTACCTTGATGAGCGATGGCGCATCTATCTATGAATGTGCCAGCCCCGATGAAATCATCGACCTTTTGCAAGGTGGACAAGGCGTATTCGGTATCGCCGTAGGTAAGGTTTGGCAT
This sequence comes from Bifidobacterium breve, assembly GCA_945860245.1. Classification (GTDB taxonomy): domain Bacteria; phylum Actinomycetota; class Actinomycetes; order Nanopelagicales; family Nanopelagicaceae; genus Planktophila. Next base: position 189,512 of record CAMAPO010000001.1, on the reverse strand, counting down.
GAGGTCGAGGGTTCTCTCGCAACGTTGCAAGGCGAGATCAATGGCGAGACAATTCATCCATCGAGTGGTGAAAGTAACGACGAGCTCTCACAACGTCGAAAGGCGAAAGGCGCTTAATACACCTACGCTTCCCCTACACAGCTAACACGGGGGAATAAGTCCCCCTGGAGGAACTAGGGGAGTGGCGATGAGTTACGAAGGCGAAGAGTTTGTAACTCGCCATATCGGCCCATCTTCTGCAGATGAGTTGCAGATGCTCCAGGTGCTTGGCTACAACGACATTAAAACATTTATTAAAGATGTTGTCCCAGAGAATATTCAGATCGCAAAAGCTCTCTCACAAGTCTTAGATTCGGCAAAGAGCGAAGTTGCGGTGATCGCAGAGCTTCGCAAAATAGCTGCTCAGAATCAAGTTTTCACATCGTTAATTGGCGGTGGTTACTACGGAACAATTACACCTGCGGTCATCAAACGAAATGTTTTAGAAAATCCCGCTTGGTATACCGCGTACACGCCTTATCAACCCGAAATTTCACAAGGTCGCCTAGAAGCTATCTTCGCCTTTCAAACAGTTATCTGCGAAATGACAGCGCTCTCACTCTCCAACGCTTCCATGCTTGATGAGGGCACCGCAGCAGCAGAAGCGATGACGCTGGCACGACGGAGCTCAAAAACTAGTGATAAGGCAGTTTTCCTCATTGAAGAACACGTACACCCGCAAACTAAGGCAGTTGTTAAGACAAGAGCGAAGCCGCTCGGTATAGAAGTCATTGAGGTCGATGCAGGTCACATAGCTCGAGATGGTTTTGATCGCGAATTTTTCGCACTTCTTGTGCAATACCCGGATGCAACCGGTGAAATCTGCGATTACGCGAAAGTGTCCGAGTATGCGCACTCCAAAGATGCGCTCGTAATTGCGGCGACAGATTTATTAGCGCTCACCTTGTTAACTCCTCCGGGGGAGTGGGGCGCAGATATTGCAATTGGTTCGGCGCAGCGCTTCGGTGTGCCGATGGGATTTGGTGGTCCACATGCTGGCTTTATGGCGGTACGCGCTGGTTTAGAAAGATCTCTTCCTGGACGATTGGTTGGACAAAGCATAGATTCACACGGCAATCCAGCTTTTCGTCTCGCGTTGCAAACGCGCGAGCAACATATCCGTCGCGATAAAGCGACGAGCAATATTTGTACTGCGCAAGTTCTCCTCGCCAATATGAGTGCGTTCTATGCGATGTGGCATGGACCGGTTGGTTTGCGTGCGATCGCTGAAAGAGTCAATAGTTATGCCACTCGCTTACAGAGCGCTGCCAACTCTCGCAATGTAAATATTTTCGATACAGTGACAATCGATGTCATTGACGCTACCGCGATTCATCGCGCAGCAGCAGCTAAGAACATAAACTTTGGTCGGATCTCAGAAACCCAGATCCGGATTGCCTTTGATGAAACAACTACTGATGCAACTTTCAATCTCGTCATGGATATCCTCGGCTTAAGCGAGGCAAAGCCAAAGAAGATCGCAGAGAATTTTCTACGGAAATCGTTCTATCTAATGCACCCAGTATTCAATACCTACAGATCTGAAACCTCGATGATGAGATATTTACGTACCTTGGCCGATCGCGATTTGGCACTTGATCGCACAATGATTCCTCTCGGATCTTGCACGATGAAGTTAAATGCCGCAACTGAAATGGAGGCGGTAACTTGGCCGGAGTTCTCATCGCTGCATCCCTTCGCACCCGCAGATCAATCGAAGGGCTCACGTCTCTTAATTGATCAATTATCTAAATGGTTGGTTGAAATCACTGGATACGATGCAGTATCACTTCAACCAAATGCTGGTAGCCAAGGTGAGTTTGCGGGTCTTCTAGCGATCCGCAACTATCACGATTCTCGCGGCGATCGGGATCGAAATATCTGCTTGATTCCTTCAAGTGCGCACGGAACAAATGCCGCAAGTGCTGTCATGGCGGGAATGAAGGTGATCGTGATCGAGTGCGATGAGGAAGGAAACGTCAGTCTTGCAGATCTCAAAGAGAAGATTTCGCAAAATAGTAAGACGCTCGCTGCGCTTATGGTGACCTACCCATCAACTCACGGAGTATTCGAATCGGCTATCTCGGAAATTTGTGCAATGGTGCACGATTCTGGCGGACAGGTTTATGTCGACGGTGCAAATCTCAACGCGCTTGTAGGTACTGCGCAACCTGGAAAATTCGGAGCCGATGTTTCACATTTGAATTTGCATAAGACTTTCTGTATTCCACATGGTGGTGGGGGACCGGGCGTTGGTCCAGTAATAGTTAAGTCACATTTGGCGCCATTCCTACCGAATCATCCGCTTGATAAATCCGCAGGCCCCGCAACTGGCCCTGGCCCGGTATCTTCTGCGCCATTTGGTTCAGCGAGTATCTTGCCGATTTCTTGGGCCTATATCCGTTTGATGGGGGGAGAGGGCTTAACTCATGCAACGGAGGTGGCCATCCTTAACGCTAATTACATGGCCGCCCGACTCCGTTCTTCATATCCAATTCTTTACACCGGCGCAAAAGGCTTAATTGCACACGAATGTATCCTCGATATTCGCGAGATCACGAAGATATCTGGCGTCACCGTCGACGATATCGCTAAACGATTAATGGACTTTGGTTTCCACGCACCGACTATGTCCTTTCCTGTCGCTGGCACCTTAATGATTGAGCCAACTGAGTCTGAAGATATTCTTGAGATGAACCGCTTTATCGATGCCATGATCGCTATCCGCTCTGAGATTGATCAGATCATTGATGGCAAGCAAAAGGTTGAAGATTCACCTCTAAGACAAGCGCCACACACCATAGGAGCGATCTCAGCGACTAATTGGGATCGTAATTACTCACGTGAAGCGGGAGCCTTTCCAGCTACTAATACTGGGCTGATACCGGGTGAGTTGATTGGGAGTAGAGGCAAGTACTGGCCGACAGTTGGCCGCATTGATGGCGCCTTTGGTGACCGTAATTTAGTCTGTTCTTGCCTGCCGATAGAGGCCTACAGCTCCTGATTCACGCTCAAAAGGCGTGGGGATGGGCTGGATTCACATTACTTAACATAATGTAACTTATCGGCGTTCGGTCGAAGCCTGCGTACCAAGCCCCAACGGGTTATCTGAATAAGCGCCTCAAGGACAATCGCCTTCGTCATCTTGGAAACGCCGTTTATCCGCTCCACAAAGGTGATCGGAACTTCTGTTGCCACAGCGCCAGCTAAATCTGCTGCCATGGCCATCTCTATTTGAAAACAATAACCAGTTGCTTGCATATCTTTAAGGTTTAGAGCGTTAAGCAGTTCGACGCTATAAATTCGATATCCACCAGTTAAATCGTTCAAATTTATCTTTAAAGCAAATTTGGCATACCGGGTTCCAGTTTTTGAGATTACTTGGCGCGACTTTGGCCAATTTTTGACGCTGCCACCTGGGATCCAACGCGCTCCCAAGGTAATCGATCTGCCAGGCTTAATCGCTGAAATCATTGCGGGCAGATCCTCCACGCGATGTGAACCATCGGCATCCATCGTGACCACATGGGTAAAGAGATTTGTTCCCAACACTTTTGCAAAGCCGGCGCGATACGCGGCGCCCAATCCGGCCTTAGCTGGCCGGCGAAGAACTTCTACCCAAGACAAGTTTAAATTGTCGACTAAATCTGCGGTTGCATCTGGAGAATTATCATCGATAACCAAAACGCTAATCTCATCTGTACTTGAACTTCGATATATTTCCAATTTTCTAAGTTGCTCAACTATCGTGAAAGATTCATTAAATGTCGGAATTAAAATCACTAATTTCTTCATACCGCTCTATTCTTACGAAAGGATCGCAGACCGAAGAGAGCAACTAAAGATAAGATTACGATCTTAATCAGCGTCCCCCATTTGCTTGCATTTGTGGCGTGATCACTCAGGAGCAAATCCCCCGTCAAATAACTTTGAACATTTTCACCTATTTCATCTACTACTTCACCATTACTGTCGATAAATGCCGAAATTCCGATTGTCGAGACACTTAAGATATTTCTCGCGTATTCCTTGGCGCGAATGCGTGTTATCGCCAGCTGTTGTCGACTTTCAGCAGTACCCGAGAAGGTGGCGCTATTTGTCTGCACAATCAAAGCTTTAGAACTAGCACTCATCTCTGAAACAAGTCGATCATTGATGATTTCATAACAAATGATTGGTCCTAGCGCAGCGCCTGCCACCTGATGTGTGACCAACTCACTTCCGCCCCTAAAATCGACAACAGATTTAGCATACGGCGAAATTATTTCTGCCAATTTGCGCAGCGGCATATATTCACCAAAGGGAGTTAATCCACGCTTGATATATGTACTGCTCACAGCGCCGCCTGGCTGATACATAACTGATGCGTTAACTGGTGATCCATCTACTTTTAATACTACCCCGGCGATAAGTGGAGCCTGTCTTTCATCTGTTAATTTAGCGATATCTGCAGCTACCTTTGGATACATATTCGGATCAATATCAATCGCATTTTCTGGCCAAACAATTGCATCGTACTTACCGTTCGCATACTTATATGTTGCATCCCGATGCAGGTTAAAGACCGCTTGAGCGCGAGAATTGAAATCCAAACCAACGCTAGGGGTATTTCCTTGTATCGCAAGCAATTTCACCGAACCACTCCCCTGCGGATTGCCTGGAATGAGAGTAAGTGCGATTAACAAGAGCGCAATTTTTGCGAGATTACCCGCGCTAATTCGCGACGCTAGTGCAGCAAAGATTAGTGTTAGGGCGGAAAGGGAGAGCACTCCCCCATAAGGCAAGAAGGCCGATGCTGGTGATTCAATTTGGCTGAATGCGATCCGTGTCCATCCAAAACCTCCAAATGGAAAGACTGACCGCAACTCCTCCATTAACAATAACGCTGCGATTGTCCACCAAGAGTTGTTCCAGCGTTTGGCAACAGCGCCTACCGGAATATAGAAGAGCGCCTGCAGCAGCGATAAGAGCAACCAAGGTAGCGCGCCCACATACTTGCCTGACCAATATAAAACTATGGCGTTGTAGATAAAACCGAAGGTAAAGGCATGCCATAACGGTCTCGCAGATTTCGATAATTGGTACAAGAAAAGGCAATAGCCAAACACTGCCAAAAACCAGATACCAATCGGTGCAAAGGCGGCGCTTGCTAAGAACGCTGCTCCCGCCATCATTACCATTTGAGTGCCGCTATCAATCGATCTACGCTAGCCCCCAGACCGTAACGCTCTTTAATCGCATAAATCTTCGAAAGATCAGCTGGAGCCTTTGGCATAGCAATATCAAGAGTTGGAAGCGCAACATCCTTTGCGCAGTTCACCAACGTTGGTGCGATCTTTAAATAATCTGAGCCGGCGATAATTTTCTTAGCCAGCGCCGGTGTCAGCGCCTGGTGCGCGTCGTGCGCACCTTGCAACGCCTCATCGACATCGGCAAAGGCATTGGCAATTAGCGCCGCGCCTTTCTCGCCGATGCCTTTGACACCGGGAAGGCCATCGGATGGATCTCCGCGGAACATTGCAAAGAGGGCATAGCGATCACCAGGAATTGCATATTTACGCGCTACCCAGGCTTTATCCACTAGATCGTGCTGGGATAAACCCTTTGCGAGATAGACGACTTTCACATCCCTTTTATCATCTACAAGTTGGAAGAGATCGCGATCACCAGTGACAATCCGGATCGGTCCTTTCTCTCTTACCGCGAATGTCGCCATCACATCATCGGCCTCGTAATCATCAACACCAACCATTGGAATACCGAATTCATCTAATAAATCTAAGAGAATCGGAATCTGCGGAGTAAGTAAATCAGGTTCTTCTTCACCTTCGCCATCTTCTTCCAAACGATTTGCCTTGTAATCAGGAAATAGCTCCACGCGCCAAGACGGACGCCAATCGCCTTCAATACAAGCCACGATACGTTTTGGTGAGTACATAGTTATTAAACGCGCGGTCATATCCAAGTAGCCACGAATGGCATTTACAGGGGTGCCATCGGGTGCCAACATGGTGTCGGGCATTCCGTAGTAAGCGCGATACCAAAGCGAGGCGCTATCAAGGAGCATCAGCGTCATAAGTCATCGGCCATATATGAAACAACGCCACGATCTAAACGTTTAATCGCCTCTCGACATACTGGTCGGAGCGCTTGGCTAGCACCAGCAATCTGCATCAAAAGATCCATCAACTGTTTGGTAGATCGGACAAAGTCTCCAACTGACATATCACTGCCCTTTAAAACATTTGTTAGCGAATTACCTTGCGCCCAGCGATAAGAAATATATGCGAAACCAAAATCTGGTTCTTTCTGGGTCTTTACATCAAATTCACTCTCAATCGCTTCCAACTTTGCCCATAATCGCGTTATCTCAACCAACGCATTGGCAACGTTCTGGTGTGGCATCTTCGGCGCGTAATCTTCGCGAGATCTCGATTGGAAGATCATCGAAGATGCAACGGAGAGAAGCTCTGGCGCGGTAAGGTTATCTAGAATTCCTGCGCGAATCGTCTCAGTTAAAAGCAAATCTGATTCGGCATAAATCTTGGCCAGAATTTGACCTTGTGCCAGCGGCTTCTCCCCCTCGATATAACCTAGATGCGTCAGTACGTCGCAGATACGATCAAAGGTCTTGGCGATCACATTGGTTCTATTCTCAACTCGCGCACGTAAGCCATCAGATTCGCGTGCCAGGCGCTCTGCTCTCTCGGCAAAGCGCGCGTGGGTTTCGCGATCGTTACACGAATGACAGGCGTGATTGCGCAGGCGCCTGCGTAAGTTATCGATCTCACCTTCCATGTGAGCACGCTGGCGGTTATCAAAGCTCTTTTTTCCATCTCGTTTAGATAGTAATTTCTCCAACTCTTTGATCTCCAAGCGTAGAGCGGCATAACTTTCAAAATCTCCGAGATGACACTTTGCACTTTCTAGTAACTCATCTCGTGCCGATTCATTCTTCTTTATCTGTCGCACCAGAGTAACTACTGCCCGATCGGCTTGGAATTGTGCAAATGAAGATTCCAGACTCCCGTGAGCGCGTTCGCGACCAAAACGAGCGATCAAGTTAATCGCCATGTTGTATGTGGGAGTAAAAGAAGATCGCAAAGGATATGTGCGCGTTGATGCCAAGCCGGCAGCCGTTGCAGAATCCACAGTCGGGGACCATTGCACAACTGCATTACCTTCAATATCTATGCCGCGGCGACCGGCTCTGCCAGTTAATTGGGTGTACTCCCCCGGAGTAATTGGAACGTGGGCTTCACCATTCCATTTACTTAACTTCTCTAAAACCACAGTGCGCGCCGGCATATTTATACCTAACGCTAAAGTTTCGGTAGCAAAGACCGCCTTTACCAGTCCTCTCTGAAAGAGATCTTCAATGGCGTTCTTAAAACTTGGCAGCAATCCAGCGTGGTGTGCTGCGATCCCGCGCTCCAGCGCAGCTATCCATTCGCGATAGCCAAGAACTTCCAAATCTTCTTCGGGCAAATTTGCAGTAAATCGCTCTGCAGTAGCTAGAATCTCGGCTCGCTCTTGAGCATTGGTTAGCTTCAAACCCGCAGCCAAGCATTGTTTCACAGCGGCATCACAACCCATCCGCGAAAAGATAAAGGTGATAGCTGGAAGAAGATTCTCGCGACTTAATTTCTCAATTATTTCAGCGCGCGATAATCGAGATTCTTGCGCTCCCCATTGTTCGCGGCGATGTCTGGGGATACGAACCTTGCGTAGCGCTTCCCGTTCGAGCGCCAATATCTCTGGATTGATCTTTCCTGGCTGGCTAAAGAGATCAACCAGATTGTCATTGATCAGAACATGTTGATACAAAGGTATGGGGCGATGTTCGCTTACTATCACCTCAGTTTCACCGCGAACCTCGCCTAACCACTCCCCAAATTCTTCTGCATTGGAAACTGTCGCAGATAGCGAGATAACTTGAACTGATTCCATCAGGTGAATCAAGACTTCTTCCCAGACAGCCCCGCGAAATTTATCGGCTAGAAAATGCACTTCATCCATCACAACCGATCCAAGGTTGACCAGAGTACTCGAATTGGCATAGAGCATATTTCGCAGAACCTCGGTGGTCATCACCAATATATCGGCTTCAGAATTTATATTGGTATCACCAGTTAATAGACCCACCTTCTCTTCCCCAAAGCGCGCCACAAACTCTTGAAACTTCTGATTCGATAGGGCTTTGATTGGGGTTGTATAGAAACATTTCTTACCATTGCGAATCGCCAAAAAAGCAGCAAATTCGCCGACAACAGTTTTGCCAGCACCGGTTGGTGCCGCCACGAGAACTCCATGTCCACTCTCAACCGCGTGACACGCCTCAATCTGAAACTCATCAAAGGCAAAGTCGAATTGCGCAATGAAATCGGAGGTAACCTGATGCTTGCTGCGAGACTTTGCCGCCGCGTACTTTGCCGCTGGCGTCGTCATGGGTGCCACGATAGTCCAGCGCCAGCGATACATTCAGCACGAACCGGCAATCCACCTATCCGATCACCATCGGCATATGCGATAGCGTCAGCGTGGAGCGAGACCCGTCTACTTTTAAAGATCTCTACTTGAGGATGTTCAATGTGCTTTCCACTAAAAACTTTAGGAAAGACGCGAATGAACTCAACCTTACTAACAGGTCGTAGAACCATGACATCAAAGAGACCATCTGACATTACGGCGCCCGGACAGACTTTCATGCCCCCGCCATAACTATTGCCATTGCCTACAGCTATCAACATAGCTTCTGTTTCTATAGTTTGGTTATCTAGCTCGATCCTGTATCTAAGCGGTTTAAAATTGGGAAGTTCCAGGGCGATTGCCAGGTTATATTTCATTGGACCCTTAGGCCATTTCAGAGTATTCGCCTTCTCGTTCACAACCGAATCAAAGCCGGTGGATAGAACAGCACCAAACCATTCAGAATCAACTAAACCAAGATCGATCACTTGCGGTGGTCTCGAAATTACGGCATCTAATTGACGATCTACAGCTTGGAGATCCCATCCCTGTGCCCGGACAAAATCATTTCCAGTTCCCGCTGGTATCACTGCAAATGGGATCTTACGAGGAACGACTAGCTGTAAAACAAGATGGGCCAGACCATCTCCCCCAACTGCGACAACTCCGCGACATATATCACTATTTTTATCAAGGAAAGCTTCTAGATTAATTCGCAGCTTATCTGCAGAGGTTGCAGTGATTACTTGATAAAGCACCTTTTTACTCGCAAAATACCCAGCAACTTCAGAACCAACAACTGCTCCTCTACCCGCTCCTGAAATAGGATTAACAACTACCGCCCACATACTATTTATATCTGCTCGGTAAGTGCGCTCTTTTTCGCCCTACGACGATCATTTAATAAAGCGATCACTCCCGCCAGTAGATAGAACCCAATCAGTGGCAGTGCTAGCGCGGCCATAGAAAGCGGATCAGCGCTAGGCGTGAAGCCTGCGACGAAGAGAGTTATTGCAAAGACCCAGATACGCCACGGTTTCAAGATCGCCATTCCACTTAGGAAGCCGATTAAATTAAATGTCACTAAGAAGACTGGTAACTCGAAGGCGATGCCGAAGAGCAAGATTGCTCGCATAACAAAATCAAGATAATCATCAAATCTGACTAAGTTGTTTAGGGCATCAGGAGTAAATCCAAACAATACTCGTACCGCAACTGGAAGGATTGAGTAACCAAGATATGTTCCAGCCGCGAAGAAAGGAGTTGCCGCAATTAGAAAGAAGACTGAATACTTCTTTTCGCGACGGTGCAGGGCGGGTGCGATAAACGCCCAGAGTTGGTAGAGCCAAATAGGCGCAGTTAAGATAACTCCAGATAAAATTGCTACCTTGATCTGTAAATTTAGCGGACCTAGGACACCGTTGATGTAGAGAGCGCCACAATTGTTAGCTCCGCTGGCTTGGGCGGCGGCGAGATCGCAGACTGGCTCGGCTAACTTGGTTATTATCTCGTTGTAAAAGAACCATCCAATAACTGAACCCATAGAAATCGCAAGCGCGGAGCGAACAACTCGTTTACGAAACTCTCGGAGATGTTCTATTAGCGGCATGCGACCGCCGACGGAGGTCGTCATAGCGGTTAACGAGCGGCAGAGCCGTCAGTATCGTCCTTATTCTCGTTTTTATCATCGTTCTTCATATCTTTCATCTCGCTCTTAAAGATACGGAGCGAACGACCTAGCGATCGCGCTGAATCTGGAAGTCGCTTAGCACCAAAGAGAATGATGACCACGAGTAGAAGTAAGAGTATGTGGCTCGGTTCGCGTAGGAAAGGCATGGCTAAAAGGTAGCGCATGGGCGCTCCTTAGCGCATCACCACTTCCTTGCGCGCCTGAGGGCGGATTACTTAGGAAAGGACCAACTCTCATAAAGTTCCAAAGATTGCTGGCACTTCTGCGCTATCAGTGTTCGCGCCGATAGCGGAGTCTGCACCTCCACCGATGCCAGTGTGCTCATTGCATTTCTTAGCAACCAATCTTGGCTGAAGGAGTTGACGCTCACTTGCTCCCCCTCAGTAGATTCTCGCGCCTTATAAATAGACCTAAATCTTTCGGATGATGTGCGAAAGCGTGACTTAATGAGTAACTGCCATTGATAGTCAGTGATCTCGCCTTGCTCTGGGACGCTAACGGATGAGCCAGCTAATTCTACCGATCTCATATTATCTAAGCGAAAGGTACGGAAACCTTCTGCACTCTGGCAGTAGGCATTTAATATTTCAAAGCCATGATCAAGTGATAGCTCAAGAGGTGTGATCACGCGTTCCGTTACGGTATCTCGAATTGCAGAATGGTATTTAACTATCAGATCCATTCTGCTACCAATTGCTTGAGTGATTATCGCGCGATGGGTCGAATCGACTATCGGAGACGCGGTTGCAATATTTCCAATAATTTCCTTTATCTTTCTGGTCAAACCGGATATAGCGTCTTGCAAATCAGTGCGCTCCGAATCAAGTGAACTGCGTAAAATGTCTAGTCCCAACAGAATAATCACCAATTCCTGTTTAGTAAGAAGCCGAACTCTCTGCAACACTTCGGCATTACGGATACTCACATAGCCAGATTCAAATTCCAGATCTATCAGCTCTAGTGGCGTGTAACCTGGTAGGCCACACATCCATAAAGTATTTAGGTCACTCAACAATTCATTTTCCGAGAGGTTGAATTCCTCTGCTAATTCACTTAGCGCAATCCCTTGATGTGTAGAAATAAATGGAACCAAATCTAAAAGTCGGGCAGCCTTTTCAACAGGAGTGGATTGAGTCTTAGCCATAAGTCGCCACCCCCGCTTTCAAATGGCTCAAGATTTCAGCTCGCAAATCCGTCGGTCCTGAGACGATTACATCGTTTCCGTACCAGAGAATCTCCTCAACGAAACGTTCCCGATCTCGATACTGCACCGAAAATTCTTGCCACCCAATAGGTGCGTTTGTACTAGCACTTTGTAGACCTCGGCTGCGTAAATTCAGGCCACGCCCATCCCTTAGGAAGAGAATGGCGGTAGAAAGCTCTGCTGATTTAGCGAAGGCGTTATTTACATCTAGATCAGAAGGTATTTCATATGTGCCGGATCTGCCCTGCAACTTAAACTCACCTGAAATACGATCTAAACGAAAGAGGCGAGTCGCTTTGCGATCTAAATCATTTCCGAATACATACCAATGCCCATAACGTGATGTCACCGCGTATGGCTCCAAAACCCTGCTCTGTGGCTGCAAATCTTCATTTAAATACGCGAAAGAAAGCACTGTCTTTGAGGTGATTGCTGAAATAGCAATCGTTAAATTAGCATCCTGGGCGATAATTGCCGGAGCAAGATCAAGAAGTAATTCTGTATCGCTCTCAATACCGATTGCGTGCAGCTTATTTAGCGCGCTCAAGGCTGATGGGCCCATCGAAGCACCACGCCATGCTTCCGCCGCCAGTGAGAGCAAGGTGATTTCTCGGGCGTTTACCTCACCTAATTGAAATTGATAATTTTCGGGCTTGATTCGATAGCCAGATTCATCTTCAAATAGCGGATCAAATGTTCCAACCTCAATTTCGATTCCCAGGTTTCGCAAATCGTCTTTGTCACGTTCGAACATTCGCTCTTTACTATCATCAGTACCTTCGTAACCATCAACGGTACGAAATATTTCTGATTTAGTTATATAGCGTTTTGTGGCGAGTAATGCGATAGTTAGATTCACCAAACGTTCAGTCTTCCGTGACACCGTAAGCACCTTTCGCAGGACGTCGACGGCGCGCCAAGACTTCAATGCCAGGTGCCATTCGTCTGGCAAAGATTAGAAAACCTGTGTGGCCAATCATTCGTTGTTGCGGTCTCACCGCTAAACCTTCATGGTGCCAACCGCGAACCATACTTTCGAAGCTCTCCGGTTCGGTAAAGTGTCCATCGCTCTTAAGCGCCTCTGCCGTCGCCGATAATTGTGTCGTCGTTGCGACATAGGCCATAAAAACACCACCCGGACGAAGCACCGTTGCTGCAAGCTCCACACATTCCCATGGTGCCAACATATCTAGTACGACACGGTCGAAATTCTCGTCAAACTCCTTCTCTTGCACTGATCCGATATCTAAGGACCAATTGGCCGGCGGGCCACCGAAGTAATTCTCAATATTTGATTTCGCATTATCAGCAAACTCCTCACGCCGTTCAACTGAATGAACGTGACCGTTAGTACCGACTGCACGAAGTAGGGAGAGAGTCAGTGCTCCACTTCCGACGCCTGCTTCAAGAACGCGCGCGCCAGGAAAGATATCCGCAAATCCGATAATCATCGCCGCATCTTTTGGATAGACAATCGTTGCACCGCGTGGCATAGAGAGAACGTAGTCAGTTAATAGTGGAATGAATGCGGTGAACTTTAACCCTGCACTTGTACTGACAACGGAACCTTCTGGAAGACCGATCAGATCGTCGTGAACAATCCAGCCCTTATGGGTGTGCCACTCTTTCCCTGGCGTAATTGTGATGCTGTAAATCTTTCCCTTTGAATCGGTGAGTTGCACACGATCGCCGGCCACAAAAAATCCACGGTTACGCATTTCAGCGCTACTGGCTATATCTTTTGGTGGCTTTGGCACAGGAGCATCTTAAGCGTTAACCCCGCAAAGGCTGTATCTTCCTTCTTATGGACCAGTTGCGCCTATCTCCCAGCCGCATAAGTGATTTCAACAACTGTCCACAACTCTATAAATATCGAACGATCGACTTGCTGCCTGAGCCGCCAAGTATCGACGCAGAACGAGGAACTTTAATTCACACCGTGTTAGAAGATCTCTTTGAGCTGCCAGCCCCCGATCGCGACCTCGCAAGAGCTGCAGAATTATTACCCAGTCGCTGGCAGGCGCAAATCGCGGCTAAGCCAGCAATTGCCGAGTTGGTTTTAGATCAAGGCGCGTGGTTTAAGCGGGCAGAAGAGTTACTCGGAAATTATTTCGCACTTGAATCTCCCGCAACTTTTGAGCCGACCTATCGCGAACTTCACTTAGAGATGGATCTATCTGAGAAACTTTACCTGCACGGTTATGTAGATCGCCTCGATGTGGCTCCTACCGGTGAAGTGCGAATCGTTGATTACAAAACTGGTAAGTCGCCTAAACCTGGTTGGGAAGAGAAAGCGCTTTTTCAATTACGAGTTTATGCTCTGCTCTATTGGAAGAACCACGGTGTTATCCCAAAGTTGCTGCAGTTGATTTACCTTGGAGATACCCGACTTGTGAAAAATATCCCAACTGAAGCTGATCTGATTAAGACCGAGAGAATTCTCTTCGATATCGCGGAAGATATCTTGCGCGCCATTGATCGAAATGAATTTCGACCAAGGCCGACACGTTTATGCGATTGGTGTTTCTTTAAGACGATCTGCCCAGCTCACGTTGGTTGATCACTGACCAATTCTCTAAACTCTTGATGCTTACACCGTTGAAACTCTCAATTATCTTTAGCCTTGGTTCTTCTGGCACCTCTACAAGGTGTGGAATCCCTACTACAAATGCACCACTTGCTCTGGCTGCGGCCAATCCAGTCGGAGAATCTTCAAAGATCAGGCAGTCCTCGATATCTACGCCTAACAATTTCGCGGCGTGTAGATAAGGGTCTGGGAAAGGTTTGGTTCGTTCGATATCGCCAGCGGCGACCGAGTGTACGAAATATTTTTCATCCATACCAATCAAGACGGCATCGACGATCAAACGCGGACTCGCAGACACTAAAGCTTGGGCAATTCGCGCCTTGCTTAACTTTCTCGAAAATTCCAAGGCGCCCGGCATCAGCGAAACCTTTCCGGCCATACGCCTCTTCATCTCTTCGACAATCAAGTCTCCTAATTGCTCCGGTGTTTTGGCGCCATTTAAACACTCAGACATATATTCAGTAACACGCTGTAGTGGACCACCTAAGCACCTGAGCTGATCTTCCGGAGTCCAGTCGTATCCGTTGGAGCGCATCATTTCCGATTCCGCAGCGTGCCATTCGGGTTCAGAATCGATGAAGAGGCCATCCATATCAAAGAGAACCGCCTGGAACATGGAAAGACCTTTCAAAGGCTAATTTGCGTTGAAATATTTCGCTTCCGGATGATGAACAATTATTGCTGATGTGCTCTGTTCGGGATGTAACTGGAACTCCTCTGATAGCTCTACACCGATGCGACCGGGTTCCAGAAGTTCACAAAGTTGAATTTGATCTTCCAAATTGGGGCAGGCTGGATAACCAAATGAGTAACGTGAGCCGCGATAACCCTGGTCTAGGATTCCTTGCAGATCTGCTGCATCATCACCCCGCACCTTAAATTCTTCACGCACTCGAGCGTGCCAATGTTCGGCCAGGGCTTCAGTTAATTGAACCGATAAACCGTGTAGCTCAAGGTATTCACGGTAACTATTAGCGGCGAATAGCTCTGCCGCTGCCTTACTGATCTCAGATCCCATTGTTACGACGTGAAATGCAACTACATCAGTCTTACCAGAATCTTTGGAAGCGAAGAAATCGCTTAAACACAATCGGCGATCACGGGATTGACGTGGGAATGAGAATCGAGTTCTCTCTTGCCCCTTCTTCTCACCCTCGTGGTGCAGAATTACTAAATCATTTCCTTCGCTGTAACAAGGGAAGTATCCGTATACGACAGCGGCATTTAGCCAACCCTTAGATTGGACTTGATTAAGTAATGCGCGCAAGCGAGGGCGTCCCTCATTCTCAGCCATTAGATCGAATTCACCGCGGGCACCCTTGAGGCCCCATTGCCCAACATAGAGCGCTCTCTCATCGAGCATGCCTACATAATCAGCTAACGGAACACCTTTGATGATGCGCGAACCAAAGAATGGAGCGGAGGGAATATCAACATCTGTGGCGACATCACTGCGTTCTGTATCGATAACTTGAACTTCTGCCTTCTGCGCACGTAGTGGAACTTTTCGCTCTCGCAGCTCCGGTAGAGCCGCCCCCGGAACGCCTTTCTTTACCGCCATAATTGCATCCATTAAACGCAAGCCTTCAAAGGCATCGCGGGCGTATCTAACCTCACCTGGAAAAACTGCAGCAAGATCTTGTTCCACGAAAGCGCGAGTCAGAGCCGCTCCCCCAAGAACAATTGGCCATTTCTCGGCTAATCCGCGGTTGGTAATCTCTTCTAAATTCTCTTTCATGATGACCGTTGATTTAACAAGCAAGCCGCTCATTCCAATGGCATCTACATCTGAAGATTGCGCAGCATCAAGAATTTGATTGATGGTCTGCTTAATGCCGATATTTACCACTGTATAACCGTTATTCGACAGGATGATATCGACAAGATTCTTACCGATATCGTGGACATCTCCCTTCACTGTGGCCAAGAGCATCGTGCCACGACCACCATCATCACTCTTCTCCATAAATGGTTCGAGGTAAGCAACGGCCGCCTTCATCACCTCAGCGCTCTGCAAGACGAATGGCAGTTGCATCTCACCTTTGCCAAAGAGTTCACCGACTACTTTCATGCCCTCGAGTAAATGGTCGTTGATGATCAAAAGCGGCTTGATGCCTTCTCGCATCGCCAACTCTAAATCATCAGTTAGGCCTACCTTTTCGCCATCAATGATGCGGCGCTGCAAACGTTCGGTGAGTGGGAGAGCTGCAAGTTCGGATGCCCGGATGTTTCGCGATACTGCAAGCTCAACGCCTTCAAAGAGTTGTAGAAACTCCGTTAGCGGATCATAGATACATACTTCGCCGTCGTATTGACGTCGATCATAAATAAGATCGAGCGCAACTTCTCGCTGACGCTGCTCGATACGAACCAGCGGTGTGATCTTGGATGGATGAACTATCGCTGAATCTAAGCCTGCTACAACACATTCGTGGAGAAAAACCGAGTTAAGCACAACACGCGCTGCGGGATTTAATCCGAAAGAAACATTAGATACACCCAGCGTTGTCTGAACCTGCGGAAACTCGGCTTTCAAAGCACGAATCGCGTTAATTGTTTCTATTCCATCGCGACGCGTCTCTTCTTGTCCCGTTGCAATTGGAAAAGTGAGGCAGTCAATTAAAATATCACCAGTATTCATCTGCCAATTCTTATTAAGGTCATTTATTAATCGGCGAGCAACGCGTAACTTCCATTCGCAATCACGTGCCTGTCCTTCTTCATCAATGGTGAGTGCAACGACAGAGGCGCCATGTTCTTTCACTAAAGGCATAATCCGCGCGAATCGCGACGTTGGTCCATCGCCATCTTCATAATTAACGGAATTAATTACGCTTCTTCCCCCGAGAGCTTCTAGTCCTGCCTTCAAAACGGCAGGTTCAGTTGAATCCAAAACTATCGGCAAAGTTGATGCGGTAGCGAAGCGAGTTGCAAGTTCCATCATATCTTTGGCGCCGTCGCGACCCACATAATCAACAGAAAGATCTAGCATATGCGCGCCATCTCGAATCTGATCGCGCGCTATTTCAACGCAGGTCTCCCAATCTTCACTAACCAGAGCATCGCGAAAGGCGCGTGAACCGTTGGCATTGGTGCGTTCCCCAATTGCCATATAAGTATTCTGTTGTCTAAATGGCACATATTGGTAGAGCGAGGATGCGCCAGG
The DNA here is from genome assembly GCA_945860245.1 of Bifidobacterium breve. Classification (GTDB taxonomy): domain Bacteria; phylum Actinomycetota; class Actinomycetes; order Nanopelagicales; family Nanopelagicaceae; genus Planktophila. The sequence continues at coordinate 172,357 of CAMAPO010000001.1, read as the reverse complement.
ATCTAAATCACTTTTGCGTTGTGGCAACGCTTTCGCGCCTAACTTCTTTACTACCGCCGCCATATGCTCTGGAGTTGTGCCACAACATCCGCCGATAAGTGCAATACCGTAATCACCAACAAATGTTTCTAGCGCTTGCGCCATTTCATCAGGTCCGAGCGGATATTCCGCGCCCTTTGCTCCAAGGATTGGTAAGCCCGCATTTGGCATTACTGAAATAGCGCAGTTGGAGTACTTTGAGAGATAACGAAGATGTTCCGACATTTCTGCCGGACCTGTGGCGCAATTGAGCCCGATTAGATCAATCTCTAAAGGCTCAAGGGCATTGAGTGCGGCACCTATTTCAGATCCCAACAACATTGTGCCAGTTGTTTCAACAGTCACTTGTGCGATAAGAACAACATCGTAGCCAACCTCTGCGATCGCTTGACGTGCTCCATTAATTGCAGCCTTGGCTTGCAACAAATCTTGCGTAGTCTCAATCAGCAACGCATCGCAGCGACCGTCCAATAAACCCTTTGATGCTATGTAATAAGCGTCTTTAAGAAATTGATAGGTGGTATGTCCGAGTGAGGGAAGTTTCGTTCCGGGCCCTAAAGAACCCAATACAAAGCGGGGTCTTTCTGGAGTGCTCACCTTATCCGCAGCCTCGCGTGCAATAACTGCACCAGCATAAGCCAACTCATAAATACGATCTTCGATTCCGTATTCCGCCAGGTTTGCCCAATTAGCGCCAAATGTATTTGTTTCAATCGCATCGACGCCGGAAGCTAAATACTGCTCATGGACTGCGCGAACGATATCTGGACGGGAAACATTTAAGATTTCATTACAGCCCTCGTGGCCTTGAAAATCTTCGAGGGTCGGATCTGCCGCCTGAAGCATCGTGCCCATAGCGCCATCGGCAATCACCGTGCGCGAAGCTAGGGCTAGGCGCAAGGGCCCAGCGCTTCTATTGCGATTCTGACTCGTCACATGAGCGAGGTTACCGTAAGGTGGCGATGTGGAGATTCATAAAATTCCAGCTCTTCGAAATCCAGTGATGATAATCGCATTTTCAGGATGGAACGATGCCGCTGAAGCGGCGACTAGCGCCACATCGCACATCCTTGCTTCTTGGACTGGTACCGAGCACGTAATTAGTGATGAAGTTGGTGTTGTACCCGAACTAATCGCTGATATAGATCCTGAAGAGTTCTACGACTTTCAAGTAAATCGCCCACTAGTTGAAGTAGATGAATCCGAAATTCGTTCACTTACATGGCCAGGAACGCAAGTATTTGGATTACCAACACCGAATTATGACTTTGACTTCATTGTTGTTCGCGGAGTCGAGCCTTCCATGAAATGGAAGACTTTTACGCACAATCTGCTCGATTTAGCCGATGATTTAGAGGTGCAAATGATCATAACTCTTGGATCAATGCTCGCCGATGCACCTCACTCTCGACCTATAACCGTAACCGGCAGCGGTGCGCACCCCGATCTTGCAAAAAGGCTTGGCGTTGAAGTGAGCAAGTATGAAGGCCCTACCGGAATTCTCGGAGTAATTGCTGATGCCTGCATCCGTCGCGGCATTGATGCGATCTCACTTTGGGCGGCAATTCCTCACTACGCCAGCAACTCTCCAAGCCCAAAAGCGACGTTAGCTCTCATAAACGCATTAGAAGATTTCCTGGAGATATCACTTCCACAAGGTGAGCTCCATGCAGAGTCGCTGGAATGGGAATCTGAAGTCGATGAACTCGCCCGCGAAGATAGCGATGTGGCAGAGTATGTTAAATCGCTGGAGGAGAGTAAAGACTCCGCGCTTTTATCAGATGTTTCGGGGGAAGAATTAGCGCGTGAGTTGGAACGTTTTCTACGCCGTCAAAGTGGGAATTAGATCGCAATTCCAAGGAGTGCATCTATCGCGCGACTTAACTCACCTGGTTTACCACCGCTACCACCTTTATTGGTCTCAATAATCCAACTCTGAATTGATTTTAATGCGCGTGGGGTATCAATATCCTGTGAGAGCGCGGAAATGATCTGATCTATAACTCCATCGGTAGGGGCTACCTCCATCCGAGACAGCGCGATCTGCAAGTTACTTAAAAATTCCTGCGCAGCTGTTAAATCACTTTCTTGCCACATATGGTCTTGGCGATAATGGTGCGACATAAGTGCGATTCGAATAGCCATCGGGTCAACGCCTTCGTGCAGTAGCTTTGAAACAAAGACTAAGTTTCCTTTTGACTTACTCATCTTTTCACCATCTAACCCGATCATTCCGGCGTGGATATAACTAGCAGCGAACTCCTTGCCGTTGATCGCCTTACCTTGTGCAGCCGACATCTCGTGATGCGGAAAAATCAAATCGCTTCCGCCACCTTGAATATCAATAGAAGTATTGTCGCGAGGATCGATATCTAAATAACCCAGCGCAATTGCGCAGCATTCGATATGCCATCCAGGTCTGCCGACTCCGTAACGACTCTCCCATCCAGGCTCATTAGGACGTTGGGCTAACCAAAGCAGGGCATCTAGCGGATCCTGCTTACCTTCACGTTGTGGATCTCCCCCACGTTGACTAAAAATTTCTAACATCTGACTCTCAGAAAGGTGTGAACGTCTACCAAAATCGCTATCACTGCGTACTTTGAAGTAATAATCGCTTTTGACTTGATAGACCGTGCCCGCACTTTCTAGAGATGTTATGGCATCAATTACAAGTGGCATTGCTTCAACTGCGCCGATGTAATGATCTGGTGGAAGAATATGTAGCGCCACCATATCTGAACGGAAAAGATCGATTTGTGAAGTGGCTAAATCACGCCAATCAATACCATCACGATTGGCTCGTTCCAGAAGCGGATCATCAATATCGGTAATATTTTGCACAAAGAGCACTTCGCTCCCCATGGCTTTTAAGTATCTATTGATTAGATCAAATGCGAGATAGGTATTGGCATGACCCAAATGAGTTGCATCATAAGGAGTAATCCCACATACATAGATTCGATACTTATCTTTTTTCGCAATTGTGTGTACAGATTTCAAGGCGGTATCAAAGAGGTTTAACTCCGGAAATGAAAATCTGATGGCAACAGGGGGGATCGCAACTTGCGCCCAGGAGTTCATAGCCTCATCCTAGAACGGCGGCCATGGGACCGCGGGCCAATCGGGATTAGGAAGAGGAAAAGCCTCCTCAATTATCGCGCGATCAATACGCGCGATCGTTGCGGCGATCTCTTCTTCTTCTATTAAGCCAGCGATAATTTCACACTTTGTCACACTAAAGAGCTCACGGGCTTGCAGCAACAACGCCTTTTCTTCTTCAGAAAATCCCAACCCAGCCCATTGCCATAAGACGGTACGCAATTTGTCATCCACATGGAAAGTAACCCCGTGGTCACATCCGTAAAGATGACCTCCTGCAATCGGAATTAAATGTCCAATCTTACGATCTGTGTTATTGATAATTATATCCAGCAGAGCTAGAAGCCTTAATTTAGGATCGCCACATTGATAAAATTCCATTAGATCAACTTCGGGATCTATATCGATCCATTTTTGAACCATCCCCGTTCCGTATGGTCCATCACGCAAAATCGTTGGTGGTACTAAATGAAGTTCCAGCCAATGGCTGACTAGAAAAGTCAGATACTCACGATTAGCCAGTGAACCATCTGGGAAATCCCAAAGCGGACGCTCCCCCGCAATAGGTTTATAAATGCAGGGAAATTCACGATCTTTGGTAGAACTCTTAACGCTACACATCGCATATAGCGTCGCATTTGATGCATCTACCAATCGACCCGTAACTGTTAAAACACCATTATTTAAATCAACTAAATCTCTCTCAATCTGTGCGGGGTCAATATTGGTCTCGCTCATCTGCGATATCCATTTGCACGTGGACAGAGATGTCCACTTGGATCGATTGGGCCGCCACAGAAGGGGCAGGGAGCGCGTCCGGCAGCAACGACAGCATTTGATCGCTTCGCAAAACTTTCGGAGTAACCCAAAGTCATTAAGACCCGCAGGATCTCCTGATCAGAAGAGGTGTCAATCTCCAACATCTCATCTTCGGTGCTCTCTGACTCAGTGATCGCCTGCAGATCTATTTCGATAAGGCGACGATCAGCAAGATAGGCCAAACCAATTACTCCCACCCGAAACTCTTCATCTATGGGAGTCTCTAGCGGCTGATCATCGTAGGAAACCCTTTCAAAGATGGCTAATGGTTCGCTTATCCGGATTTCTCGCAAAATCTGGAGGATGCGATCTGCGATTGCAGCAACTTGCGCCTTTTCTAAAGCTACTGAAACCAGTCTTGTTCCAGTCCTTGCCTGGATGAAGAAGGTTCGCTCCCCTGGTATTCCCACTGTACCGACCACGAATCGCTCGACTGGATCAAAGAGAAAGATGCGTGGCGACATTACTTACTTTTCTTTCCCGCTCCGCCACCAAGTAGCGCTCTGGTTACGCGCTTAGCGCTAGACGCCTTAGCGAAATCTACAATTGGAGTTGCGGTGTTATTTAAAGTCAAGATCCGAAAATCACTTCCGTCATAGTCTAGAACAGTAATCGAAGCGGGATCGATAACAATCTTCTGAAAATTATCCAAGTGAGTTCCTAAGACCGCTGCAACCACGCTCTTAATCACATCTCCGTGGCTCACGATAATCTGAAGACCACCCTCGGCCGCAGCGGCGTGTACAGCGCGCATCGCGCGAACTTGCATCTGCGCCAAGCCTTCACCTTCCGGAAAATACATGGCACTAGGTCGACTTTGCACTATTTTCCAAAGCTTTTCGCGATAGAGAGACGTTAATTTCTTGCCGGTCCACTTTCCGTAATCAACTTCCGAAAGATCTTCATTGATCTGAATTTTTGGTCTTTCTTTCACAGGAATAGATTTTAAAAGTGGGTTAATAGTTAAATGACAGCGCTCTAGCGGGCTTATATGTACCTTCGAAATCTTGCTTCCAGATAAACGTTTAGCGAGTTCTGCAGCTTGAGCTTCACCTTTACTGGTCAGATAAACCCCATCAGTTCGACCAGCAAGAATGCCGCGTTCATTTGCAACAGAGTGGGCATGACGTATTAGAAGTATCCGTGTCATGTTGGAAGGTTATCCGTAATTTAACCTCTCGTCTTGCTAGGGTCGCGCCATGGAAATGCGAATGGTAGGCAACTCAGGGCTGGAAATCTCGCGCTTAGGCCTTGGCACCATGACTTGGGGTCGTGATACCGACACTCATGAAGCAGCAGATCAAGCGCGCGCATATATTGAAGCGGGCGGCAATTTTTTAGATTCGGCGAGCCAGTACGGTAACGGTGATTCTGAAAGAGTTATCGGCGGCCTTATCGGAACTCTCTTTCGCCGTGAGGATGTAGTCATATCAACGAAGGCTGGATTTTCCTACGAAAGCGGCGCTCTTCAGAGCGATGCATCACGCCCAGCGCTGATGTCCGCACTTGATCAATCGTTAGCGCGATTAGGAACAGATCACGTTGATTTGTGGCAGGTGCAGATTTGGGATGAGAAAGTACCACTCGAAGATTCACTCTCCGCTCTAGATTGGGCCTACACCAGTGGTCGCGCTCGCTATGTTGGGATTTCAAATTTCAATGGATGGCAGAGCTCCCGCGCCATTTCTCTGCAGGAAGCAAATTCTGCTAAAGCGCCGATCATCTCCATGCAGAATGAGTTCTCTCTACTTGCTAGAAATGTTGAAGAAGATGTACTTAACTGTGCAATTAATTTGCATCGTGGTTTTATCGCTTGGTCTCCTCTCGGACGAGGCGCGCTGACTGGCAAATACCGAAACGGCATACCAGCAGACTCTCGCGCTGCAACGCCACATTTCGCACCATTTATGGAACCCTATTTAAATGAGAGATCGCGCAGGATCGTCGAGGCAGTTAGCGTTGCCGCACAGGGGCTGGGCTACTCTCCACTAGAAGTTGCTTTAGCCTGGGTTAGGGATTTTCCCGGCGTAACATCTGCGGTAGTTGGAGCGCGTACCGGTGCGCAAATGCGCGGAATTTTACTTAGTGAAGAGATTGCACTTCCAGAAGTTGTGCGTAAAGCCCTCGATGAAATCTCTGGCTAAATCCAGATTACGCGTTCTCTAGAAAATCTGAGAGTACACGCACTCCGAATCTCAGCCCTTCTATTGGCACGCGCTCGTCGACTCCGTGGAATAGTGACATAAAATCTAAATCGGCAGGTAGACGTAAGGGAGAGAATCCATAACCAACAATTCCTAATTCGGAAAGGGCTTTATTATCGGTTCCACCGCTCATCAAATATGGAACTGGAATCCCTTCCGGGTCTTGGCTTAACAGCGCTGCCTTCATCGCTTCAACTAACGGTGAATTGAAGTCAACTTCAAGTGCAATATCGTGCGAGATAGTTTCAATCACAATATCAGGGCCAATTATGGCGCGAATCGTTGAGTTCAACTCTTCTTCATAGCCAGGGAGGAAACGACCATCGATTACCGCACTCGCTGATCCTGGTATGACATTTGCCTTATATCCCGCATCTAACATCGTTGGATTAGCGGTGTTCTGCAAAGTTGCGCCGATCATGCGCGCAGTTGAACCGATCTCCTTCAATAACGGGCGAAGATCTTTCTCGTTATATTCTCGTCCGGTAACACGCGCGACTTCACGGAAGAGATCCTTCACTGTCTGCGTATATCGTTGTGGCCATTGAAATCGGCCAATTTTAGCTACCGCTTCCGTCATAACAGTTATCGCATTTTCATCATTCATCATAGAACCGTGACCTGCGCGACCTTGCGCAGTTAGCCGCATCCAATGAATACCTTTCTGTGCTGCTTCCACGAAGTAAAGGCGTTTCCCGTCGGCGAGAGTTACTGAGAAGCCACCAACTTCAGAGATTGCTTCTGTGCAACCGGCAAAGACTTCCGGATGGTTGGCGCTCATGTAACGAGAGCCAAAAGTCATTCCCGCTTCTTCATCAGCAAAGAAAGCTAAGACTATGTCGCGTTTTGGCTTATAGCCGCGTCTGGCCCAACCACGCACAATCGCTAAAATCATGGCATCCATATTCTTCATATCTACCGCGCCACGACCCCAAATCATTCCCTCTTTAATAACTCCACTAAAGGGATCAACTGACCAATCATCAGCGTTTGCCGGGACAACATCAATGTGACCGTGCACAACCAAACCTGGGCGAGATGAGTCACTCCCCTTTATTCGCGCAATAACATTACAGCGATTAGGCGCTCCTTCATAAATCTTCGCTTCGATACCGGCTTCTGCTAAAGATTTGACAACATAGGCAGCTGCAACACTTTCATCGCCCTTGCCTTCGCCAAAATTCACACTCGGAATCCGAATCAACTCTTGGCAAATTTTTATCGCATCTTCTTCTACCGAAAGTAGATCTAATCCTGCATCTGTGCTCATCTCCATATTCTCTACTAAATCTGGATATTTATCCCCTCCTGGCACTCTTTCCACCCTTCTCTCAGATTTATAGAATCGCCACTTTGCTTCGGGGCCCTCACCGTTGATACCGTTGTCCTCGCACTCGTCCGGGTGGCGGAATTGGCAGACGCGCTAGCTTGAGGTGTTAGTGCCCGCAAGGGCTTAGGGGTTCAAGTCCCCTCTCGGACACGATTTTCATGATGGAATGGGTGGGTTATGGAATTCGCAGAAGCCCTCAATTTGATTCGCGTGGTCCCTGACTTTCCCAAAGCCGGAATTATCTTTCAAGATATCACTCCAGTTCTTGCAGATCCCGCTGCATTTTCTGTCGTTATCTCCGAAATGGCGAAATCACTTCACGATGTGGAGATCATCGGCGGGATAGAAGCGCGTGGATTCATACTCGCGGCAGCGCTTGCCGGTTCTCTCAAGAAAGGTTTCGTTCCATTTCGCAAGAGTGGAAAGTTGCCATATCAAACGCACGGCGAAAAATATGGCCTTGAATATGGCGAGGATAAATTAGAAGTCCATGTCGATGCCTTTACGCCTGGTCAGCGCGTGCTGATCATCGACGATGTTTTAGCGACTGGCGGAACGCTTCTGGCAGCTATCGCTTTAGCGCGCGGATGTGGCGCAGTCGTAGATAGAGTTTTGGTTCTTTTAGAAATTGATTTCTTAGAAGGCCGCAGTAAGATTAAAGAAAGATTTCCTGAGATAGAGATCATCACTCTGGCGCACGTATGAGCGTGTGTACTGCGCAGGATCCAGAAGAGTGGCAGGATGCCGCCTGTGGCTGAATTAATTTATTACTGCGGAACTATGGATAGCGGCAAATCAACGCTAGCTTTACAGACCGCCCACAACCATAAGAGTCGTGGCCGAACTGGGCTGATTTTTACCAGCAAAGATCGAGCGGGCAGTGGCATTATCTCTTCACGTTTAGGGTTGCAAAGTAGCGCCATAGAAGTGGATTCGGATTTAGATATTCATCAGTTAGTAGTAGAACGGCTATCTTTAGGCGATCGCATTGATTACATAATCTGCGATGAAGCTCAATTCTATCAACCAATCCAGATCGAAGGTTTGGCCAAGATCGTTGATGGATTAGGTATCGATGTTTTTGCCTTTGGAATACTCGCCGACTTTCGTACCAAACTCTTTCCCGGTTCTGCACGTTTAGTGGAGTTAGCCGATCGCGTAAATGCCCTGCAGGTCGAAGCGCTCTGCTGGTGTGGTTCTCGTGCCACCCACAACGCTCGAACACTTGGGGGTGTAATGGTGACCGAAGGCGAGCAAGTTGTAGTTGGCGATGTAGCACCCGGATCAGAAATCGCTTACGAAGTTCTTTGCCGCCGACACCATATGCGCCAGGTCACCGCGCGTGCATCACGCGCAGGACATACCTCGCCAATGTCTTTACCATTTAACCAAGAAGATGACCTTCTAAAAGAGAATATGCCAGAAAACAATATGCCAAAGGATAAAAGTACTAAGGGAGATAGAAAATGAAGGTTCGTGGATATGCAGCAATGGAAGCTAAGGCAGAGCTAAAGCCTTGGGAGTTTGATCGTCGCGAACTTGGCGCAAACGATATCGCCCTACACATTAAATACTCTGGCATTTGTCATTCGGATATCCACCAGGTGTGGGAAGAATGGGGACCTGCGATCTTTCCAATGGTCCCAGGCCACGAAATCGCCGGACTTGTTACACACGTTGGGCCCTCAGTAAGTAAGTTTAAAGTTGGTGACCGTATCGGCGTCGGAGTCTTCGTTGATTCTTGCCGTAATTGTCCCCCTTGCTTAAAAGGATTGCAGCAGTACTGCATTGAAGGAATGACTGGTACATATAATCAGCTAGAGCGTGATGGTAAGACTCCGGCAATGGGCGGCTACTCAAATGTCATGGTTATAAATGAAGATTATGCAGTTTCAATTCCAGATAATTTGCCACTCGATGGAGTCGCGCCGCTTCTCTGCGCGGGAATAACTCTCTATTCGCCGATCAAGCATTGGAAAATCGGACCTGGAAAGCAAGTTGCAGTTATGGGTCTGGGCGGACTCGGACATATGGGCGTGAAATTTGCAGTTGCACTTGGCGCTGAAGTAACTGTTTTCTCTCACTCACCAGCGAAGGAGGCAGATGCTAAAGCAATGGGCGCGCATCATTTCGTATCTACTAAAGAGGCTGATTTTAGTAAGCAATATAGAAAACACTTTGATCTGATCCTAAATACCGTCAGCGCCGAATTGGATATCAATATTTATCTGGAGATGCTAAACGTTGACGGCACATTGGTAGTAATTGGACTACCAGGCAAGCCATATGCGGTGGAAGTTGGCGCGCTCCTTCCAGCGCGACGTTCCCTTTCGGGCTCAATGATCGGTGGAATTCCAGAGATGCAAGAGATGCTCAACTTCTGCGGCAAGCACAATATCGTCAGCGATGTCGAAGTAATCACAGCTGATTACATCAACGTTGCCTATGAACGCACTGTTGCTAGCGACGTTAAGTATCGCTTCGTAATTGATGCGACAACATTTTAGGAATTTTGCCTAAACGAAGGTATTCAGAATCTGGACTAAGACTGGCGCGATGACCAGTGCCGGAAGTAAATTGCCGACGGCGATATCCTTAATCTTTAGAAGTCTTAGCCCAATACAGGCCAGCATCAACCCACCTGTAATTGTCATCGCATCAATCTGGTAGCCGGTCAAAATATTTCCTAAGCCTAAGCCGATCAGAGTCCAAAGCCCTTGATAAATTCCCACCGGAATCGCTGATGCAGCTACTCCCCAACCTAAGCTTGCTGCAAAGGCAATTGCTGCGAAAAAGTCGAGACTCGACTTCAAAATTAGTTGGTCGACGCCAGTAGACATTCCATCGCTAATCGATCCTAAAATTGCTAAAGGTCCAATAATAAAAAGGAGTGAAGCGGAGACAAAACCTTCCACAAAGGTGCTCTCTTCTTTTGCTCGGAATCTTCTACGTAGACTTTCACCAAGGCCATCAAGTTTGGTCTCCAGGTTAAGTGCTGATCCGATTAGCCCACCGATTAAAAGCGACGCGAGAATTGCAAGTAGCGTCCAGCCTTTTGGCAGCGCTGATATATATCTCTCTGACCACATCGGGGCTAAGGCGCTGACCGATCCGAGAATTGTGATTAAGCCTAGAACTTCAGTAATTAGCGTTCTAGTGCGCGATGGCATACGTGCGCCGACTAAAACTCCAAGCGCCGCTCCCCCGATGATGGTTGCGATATTTACCGTTGTACCAAAGCCTACGAACATAGCGGTAACAATAGGGGAAATAATTCGCAGCCCTTGCTATAAACTCCCCAAATGGAGAAGCGCTCGACTTTTAAAGCCCTAATCTCCCATCTTCGCCCCCATAAGACAGTTCCAATTACTCCTTGGCGGGCTAAACATCTATGGGATCTTTCCTTCACTCGAGTTCTGATCCTCTTTTTTGGTTTAGCTCTTTTCGGTTTAGGCGATGCCTTAGTTGTGCAGTCTAATTTGGGCAATGCTCCGTGGACAGTCTTTGCCCAAGGGTTGAGTTTTAAGACTGGCTTATCCTTAGGGTGGGCTACTTTTTATATAGGCTTTGTAGTTCTATTAATTTGGATTCCGCTACGCGAGCGTCCTGGGTTTGGAACTATCAGCAATATCGTAATCATTTCTGCATCGATACAAACTGGTGTGTTGATCTTTCCTTTGCAAACCACCTTCTTGGGCGGGGTTGCTTCAGCTCTCTTCGGAATCACTCTGGTTGGAATAGGATCCGCTCTTTATATAACTTGCGGGTTAGGTTCGGGACCGAGAGATGGCGCGATGACGGGAGTTCATAACCGCACCGGTATACGAGTCGGACGAGTGCGAATGGGTATCGAGGTAACAGTTTTGATCATTGGCGCGCTCTTAGGGGGTCGCATTGGGCTGGGCACAGCGCTCTTTGCTCTGCTGATCGGTCAATCAGTTGCAATCTCTTTCGGAGTTGTAGCGCGCCTTACCTCGAAGTCGCCCAAAAATCGGATTAGATGCTCTTATCCCTCGGTCTGTGAGCCGTCACTTCACACGGGGTCGCAACCACCCCCGATAACAAAATCAGGAAAGGCACGTCATGCTCGATAGTTATTTCAAAATATCACAACGTGGCTCCACAGTAGGAAGAGAAGTCCGTGGCGGAATAGTCACCTTCTTCACTATGGCTTATATCGTGGCGCTTAATCCACTAATCATCGGTCTCTCAAAAGATGTTGATGGAAAATATATCGGCGGCGGAGATGCCCCGAACCTTGCACTTGTTGCGGCGATGACCGCGCTAATGGCAGGTGTGCTCACCATTCTGATGGGAGTAATCGGTAAATACCCGCTAGCAATCGCAACTGGATTAGGTCTCAATACCTTTGTGGCGGTAGGTATCGCATCACAAATGACTTGGGCCGATGCCATGGGGCTAATTGTTCTTGAGGGAATAATTATTACCATCCTCGTTCTCACTGGATTTAGAACCGCAGTATTTAAGGCAGTTCCAGCCCAGTTGAAGATCGCTATCTCAGTCGGAATTGGTCTATTTATCGCACTTATAGGTCTGGTTGACGCCGGCTTCGTTCGTAAAACACCTGGCACAGGTCCGGTTCCAGTAACTCTCGGCGATGGCGGAACTCTGGTTGGCTGGCCAATCCTCGTATTTGCTCTCGGTCTATTTCTTACGATCGGTTTGATCGTGAAAAAGGTTAAGGGTGCAATCCTCATCGGAATTGTAATTGCAACTGTCGCGGCGGTGGCGATTGAAACCTCTCTAAAGATCGGCCCACTATTTAACGGTGCAACTGGAGCGGTAAATCCAAAGGGCTGGAATCTAAACGTTCCCGCTATGCCAGAGAAGATCGTAGCGACCCCAGATTTCTCTCTCTTGGGACAATTTAATCTCTTCGGATCTCTCGATCGAGTTCCGTTGATTACTGTCATCCTTCTGGTCTTTACCCTACTGCTATCAGATTTCTTTGACACAGTTGGAACCGTTACTGCAATTGGCCACGAAGCAGGTCTTGCGGATAAAGATGGTAATGTCGAAAATATCGACCGTATCCTTCTTGTTGACTCACTTGCAGCAGTAGCCGGAGGAGCCGGAAGTATTTCATCCAATACCAGCTATATAGAATCTGCTGCTGGTGTGGGAGAAGGCGCTCGTACTGGCTTAGCATCTGTTGTTACAGGAATCTGCTTCCTCCTCACAACATTTCTAGCGCCACTTGTCGCAATTATTCCCTATGAAGCGGCAACTCCAGCACTTGTTATTGTTGGTTTCTTGATGATGGCACAGATCAAGGCAATTGATTGGGATGATTACGGAATCGCGATTCCAGCATTCTTAACAATTATCTTGATGCCATTCACATATAACATCTCAGTAGGTATCGGCGCAGGCTTCGTTACACACGTTGCTATCCGATACATCCAGGGCCGTGGCAAGGAAGTGCATCCACTTCTTCTCTTGGTATCTGGCCTATTTATGGTCTACTTCCTATCTTCACCAATTAATACTTGGGTGGGATAGATAGTTAATTAAAGTAGTTAAGCAACGCCCTGTGGATTGTTCTGCAGGGCGTTGCGCTTTATAGAGACCAATCGATCGGAGTTTTACCTGTAGCAATCAGTGCGGAGTTTGCTCGGCTAAAGGGCTTGGATCCAAAGAAGCCACGATGTGCCGATAGTGGGCTCGGATGTGGCGAAGCAATCAACTTATCTGCTGCGAAATATTTGCTGCATTCTTGCGCGTTATTTCCCCAAAGGATCGCTACTACTCCGGCTTCTGCCAGTAGCTCAACACAGCGCTCAGTAAAAGTCCTCCAGCCAAGGTCGAGATGTGAATTACTTTCACCGGATTGACAGGTTAAGGTGCGATTTAACAGGACCACTCCTTGGTTGGCCCAAGGCGATAAATCACCACTTCCGGAAGGAGAGATATTTAGATCTGAGTGCAGTTCCTTAAATATATTTTTTAGTGAAGAAGGAATTCTCACCGCATCAGATGGAACCGAAAAGGCTAATCCAGTTGGATAAATCGGGTTGGGATAGGGATCTTGGCCAAGTATCAGGACTTTCGCAGCGCTGAAATCGAAAGAGAGTGCGCGCATGACCAAACCATGAACTGGCAAATATTTTTCTAGTGCGATCTTCTCTTCAATCTCATCTAAAAGTGTCAAATCCTGCTGCAATAATTTTCTCCAAGATGGATGCAGCTGCTCACGAAACTTCATGAGCTTCGTGCAAAAAACCTTCCATTTGCCGAACTTACCTCGATATTGATTCCGAAGACCGCACTCATATGCTCCGTGGTAATCACATCTGCTACCGGACCAGAAACAGCAATGGTTCCGTTTTTGATTATCAAAGCGTGTGTAGTGCCGATCGGAATCTCTTCGATATGGTGAGTGACAACGATGCTTGCGGGAGCCAACGGATCTGAGGAAAAGGCGGCGAAGCGACGTAGCAAATCTTCGCGTCCCCCCAAATCCAGTCCTGCAGTTGGCTCATCTAAGAGAAGAAGTTCCGGATCACACATAAGAGCACGCGCAATCTGTACCCGTTTTTTCTCACCATCACTTAATGTGTAGTAACGACGATCTGCCATATCGCGCACCCCGAAAGTGGTTAGCAACGCCACTGCGCGTGATTCGTCCCAAAGATCATATTCTTCATTCCATCGCCCCAATACTGCGTACGCCGCGGTGAGCACTACATCACGCACTAGCTCGTCATCAGGAATATTCTCCGCAGTTAGCGTTGCACAAACCCCAATGCGAGTACGCAATTCAAAGAGATCTACTCTGCCCATCTCTTGTTCAAGAATTTTTACCGTTCCGGATGTTGGAAAGATTCGAGTGGCTAAAATGTTTAACAGCGTAGATTTGCCTGCACCGTTGGGGCCAAGGATCACCCAACGTTCGCCACTTCGGATCTGAAAATCTATCGGGCCCAAAATTGTTCGCTGGCCACGGGTGACCTTTACCCCGTGCATTGATAGCACCGTCAATTCACCCGTTGCATCCATAGATGAAAAAGATAGCGCTAATCATTGACGAATCATCGTAAATGCCAGTCTTATCGCCTGTGATTCACGCTAATCTTCTCCTCAATATGGTTATCAAGGATAAAAATGAGCAATTTACTGGTCTAATCCTCCTCTCCGGAGTAGATAAGCCCGGAATAACCGAGACCCTTTTTCAAACCCTTTCCCCCTTTGCAGTAAACATCCTAGATATTGAACAGGTCGTTATACGTGGAAGAGTTATTTTGACTGTCCTCATCTCTTGTGCGCCGGCGCATGCGGCAGCGATTGAGAGCGATTTGGAAGAATGTGCCGCGACACTTGGCGTGGACATCGCCTCCGCCTTTGAAATCAGTGGCGCCACGGATATTGATGTGAAAAAATCTCTTCTGCACGTAGTAATCCTGGCCCAAGAATTGAAGCCGAGCGCGATAAACGCTGTGGCAAGTGCAATCGCCATCAATGATGGAAATATTGAGCGGATTCACCGAACTGCAAGTTACCCAGTCACCGCTATCGAATTTACCGTCTCGGGTGTTGAGCAAAGCAAGTTGCGCACAGAGCTGGCGCGCGTTGGTATTGAAAACTCAATTGATATCGCAATCTCTCCCGGCGGGCTAATGCGTTGGGCGAAAAAGCTGGTGGTTATGGATGTTGACTCAACCCTAATTCAGCAGGAGGTTATCGAACTCTTAGGCGCTAGGGCGGGTAAGGGCGCAGAAATAGCCGCGATAACGGAGTCAGCGATGCGTGGCGAGTTGGATTTCGCAGATAGTTTGCGCGCCCGAGTTGCTCTATTAAAAGGTCTGCCGGCATCAGTGCTAACGGAAGTTCAGAGTGAGATATCGCTAACTCCCGGTGCTCGCACCTTAATTCGTACCTTGCACAAACTAGGCCATCACGTCGCACTCGTCTCTGGTGGTTTCGAACCAGTTATCGCTCCCTTAATGGCGGAGCTGGGGATTGCGCATATGCGAGCTAATAATTTGGAGATCGTTGACGGAAAACTTACTGGCGCACTCTCTGGTCCAATTATCGATCGTGCCGGAAAAGCAGCCGCCTTACGCGAATTTGCCGCACTTCATTCAATTGCGCTGGAGCAGACAATAGCGATCGGAGACGGCGCAAATGACCTAGATATGATCGCGCTAGCTGGTCTAGGAATTGCTTTTAATGCAAAACCTGCGGTTAAAGCAGCTGCAGATAGTTCTGTTACTGCTCCTTACTTAGATTCAGTTCTTTACTTATTAGGAATTACCCGCGAAGAAGTGGAAGATTTAGACTCTTTATAGACGGCACGCGTGGATATCGGTTACTAATATTCCCCGTGCTCCGAGCGCCCAAAGTTCATCCATCAATCGGTTGGTATCTTTACGCAAGACCATTGCGCGCACTGCTACCCAATCTTCTTTCTGAAGTGGTGAAATTGTCGGTGACTCTAACCCGGGTGTAATTGCACACGCTTGATCCACGCTAACTCGCGGGATATCGTAATCAAGTAGAACATACTGTCTTGCAGTTACTACACCTTGCAGACGGCGCAAGAGAATTTCTAGCTCATCTGGTAAACCAATTCCTTGGCGCGAGATAAGAATCGCTTCACTCCGCAATATCGGATCTCCAAAGATTGATAATCCAGCCTGTTTCAGAGTATTACCTGTGCTCACAACGTCGGCGATCACATCAGCAACTCCGAGACGCACACTACTTTCAACTGCTCCATCGAGTCGCACGACGCTCGCGCTAATTCCTAACTTAGATAAATAGCTCTCCACCAAACCAGGGTATGCGGTGGCAACTCTCTTACCTGAAAGATCTTCCACCTTCCAACTCTTTGCTGCAGGTCCGGCGAAGCGAAATGTTGAACCACCAAAATCTAGCGCCAGAATCTCTTTCGCATCTGCTGCGGAGTCAATCAGTAAATCTCTTCCAGTAATACCGGCCTCTAATTCGCCTGAGCCTACATATAACGCGATATCGCGCGGACGCAGATAATAAAACTCGACGCCATTTTCTGGATCACTCAAAACTAGGTCGCGCGAATCTACTCGCTGTCTATACCCAGCCTCTTTAAGAATCTCTATTGAGGCATCTGCAAGCGAACCTTTATTGGGAACTGCAATCTTTAACACTGTAACTCGATTCTATAGGTAGCGATAAATGTCAGTAGGGCTTAATCCACGGGCCAACATCAGCGCCTGTAGGTGATAAATAAGTTGACTAATTTCTTCAGCTAGGGCTTCATCGCTTTCATGTTCTGCGGCTAACCAAACCTCACCGGCCTCTTCGAGAATCTTCTTTCCGATCGCGTGCACGCCCGCGTTTACCTCAACGACTGTGCCTGAGGTTGGGTCCCCGGTTGCGACCTTTTGTGAGAGTTCATCCCAGAGCTGATCAAAAGATTTCATACCTTGAGTTTACTAGAGATCACTTGCGCGATGTCGCAGCATTTTCACCATCTCAGCAGGATCTGGCGAGTTAAATACCGCAGAGCCAGCGACGAAAGTATCCGCACCTGCCTCACGTGCGATCGCGATAGTTTCCATAGAAACCCCGCCGTCAACCTGAATCCATATCGGCCTATCGCC
Source organism: Bifidobacterium breve (assembly GCA_945860245.1). GTDB lineage: Bacteria > Actinomycetota > Actinomycetes > Nanopelagicales > Nanopelagicaceae > Planktophila. Next base: position 155,258 of record CAMAPO010000001.1, on the reverse strand, counting down.
AATTAAAACCTTAGATTTACGAACTTTATCCATCATATCTGCCATAAATTTCTGCCCACCGAAGCCAGGCTCAACAGTCATAATCAGTAACATATCAATTTCATCCAAGAGATCTGCATAACTTTCAATATCTGTACCGGGCTTCAGCGCCATTCCTGCGCGCGCTCCGATCTTGCGGAGATTTCTTAAAGTTTGTGTCGGGGTCTGAGCCGCCTCAATATGGATAGTTACGCTACCGGCACCGGCGTGAGCATAGTCAAGAGCGATGCGATCAACATCGTTAATCATCAGATGCGCATCAACTGGAATCGGGCAGTTGGCGATAATTTTCTCAGCCGCAGCAAAATCCCAAGTTGCGTTTGGAACGAAGAGATTATCCATAATATCTAAATGAATAAGATCTGAGTCAACTGCAATCTTCGCGATTTCTGCACTCAGATTGGTGTGATCGGCGTTTAAAATACTTGGCGTTATTCGCAGATCGTGATACACGTGCATATCCTATTTCTCATTGGCTAACTTCTTGCGAAAAACTGCAAGAAACATGGCATCCGTTTCGTGGCGATGGGTCCATAAAGAGAGCGATTTATCGCGTAGCGCTTGCTCTAACCCTGGTGGAAGGTAGGGCTGGAGATCGACTAACTCAAGTTCCGGATATTTACGTAAGATATCGCTTACTGCAATGCTAGTTTCTGCTAGGTGCGGCGAACACGTTGCATAACCAAAGTACCCGCCATCTTCTAACACTGAAATGGCGGCATCGGAGAGATCTCGTTGTAACTGAGTCAACTCGCGTAAATCGCTGACTGTGCGACGCCATCGAACTTCAGGACGTCTGCGTAAGGCTCCAAGTCCGGTACACGGCACATCTGCTAAGACCGCTCCGAACTTCTCCCCCAATGAATTTATTTCACGTCCATCGCCTACTAAAACTCGCGCACCACCAATAACTTGCTCGACCAACTTTGCACGCGGGGCGGATATTTCATTAGCTGTAAACTTTTTACCGCTCTCTTTTGCTATAGAAGATAAAAGTGCAGCTTTACCGCCAGGTCCTGAACAAAGATCGAGCCAGTTATCACTCTCAGCTGCAACTCTGGCAAAGATCTGTGCCACAAGTTGCGATCCTTCATCTTGCACGCCAGCCCTGCGATGGCGAACCGCTTCAAGAGTGGAAGGAGCGCTATCAAATTTTAATCCGTAATCCGAATACTTCGTGGGTTCGCCTCCGAGAGAGATAAGTTCTTGCGCACTAGATCTACCTGGCCACCAGACAATTGTTGGAGTCGCAGCCAGATTATTTGCAGATAAGAGAGATTCAACCTCTGCGAAGTCACGAAGTAAGTCAAAGTAAGCCGAGACTATCCATTGTGGATGAGAGTAGATAATGGATAGACGCTCTATCGGATCTGATAAAAATTGAGCCGGCTCTAACCACTCATCCAAGGTTTTTGCACTCATCTTGCGAAGCAAGGCGTTTACAAAGGAGGCTTTCGATTCACCGATCACCTTACGCGCTAATTCAACTGTCGCTGAAACTGCGGCATGAGATGGAACTCGCATTTCAAATAGTTGGTGGGCGCCAAGTCGAACAACATCAACTATCCCCGCATCCACCTCACTCCATGGGCGATCTGAAACTTGCGCCGCAATATAGTCATGTCGACCCTGCATCCGTAACGTGCCATAAAGCAACTCGGTAGCAAAACCTTTATCGCGCTGTTCGAAATTAGAACCAGAAAGTGCTTGAGGAAGAAGTAAATTTGAATATCCATCAGAGCGATTAACCTCTCGCAAAATATCATAAACAAGCAAGCGCACAGCATCCGGCTTGGGAGATTTAAAGGTATTACGCCTAGCTTCAACCATGGCTACTGCAACAAATCATTTGCGTTAAGACGGGCTCCGTTGACCCAAGATATCGCCTGCATCTGTGATTTACCCGCTGGTGTTACTTCCAAGAGTTCTAGCGCCGAAGTAGATGTGCCAACAAAGATTGATTTCTCTTTAGCTATGACTGAGGCGGGAGGTGCACTTTCATTTGATAATCGAGCTTTATTTATCTTAAGGAGTTGTCCTCGAAATTGGGACCACGCACCTGGGTTGGGATCAAAGGCACGGATTTTACGCAGGATCGACTCCGCATCAGATCTCCAATCAATTTGGCCCTCTCCCTTGCTCAATTTATTGGCCCTCGTAACTCCCTCTTTACTTTGCGCAGATGGTTCGGCTCCCCGTGAAATTTGATCTAACGTTTTTATCACCGGATCAACACCTAACTTTGCCAATATATTAAAGAGATCTTCCGAAGTAGCTGATGACGGCAGAGGGATTTGCGCCGACTGATAAATCGGGCCAGTATCCATTCCTGCATCTAGTTGAAATACTGTAACTCCCGTGAAGCTATCACCAGCCTCAACCGCTCTCTGCACAGGCGCAGCGCCGCGCCAACGAGGTAAGAGTGAGAAATGTAAATTGATAAAGCCATATCGGGGTATCTGCAATATTTCTGCAGGTATCAACAATCCATAACCAATAGTCACGACGAGATCTAGCCCTTTTACCAATTCACCCAGTTCTTCTTTTGAATCTGGTTTGAAAACTTTTACTTTATTTCTATCGGCCCAATCCGAGACTGGACTCGAGCGCAAGGTTCTTCCACGCCCGGAAGGTGCATCGGCTTTGGTAATGATCGAAACCAATTCATGCTCGGATGCGAGAAGCGCATCTAGGGTCGGAATTGCTACTGCAGGCGTTGCCGCCACAGCAATACGCACTAAAGACCTCTGCCAAAAGTATTATGCGGAGAAACTTTAATAATTGGATCTTGGCCGATGCTCTGCGCAGCGCCAAACCATTCGGATTCTCGGATCTCTTTCATCGCTAACTTTCTAGCCTCTTTTGAGAGGCGATCTATAAATACAATGCCATCTAAGTGATCGGTCTCGTGTTGCAGACAGCGAGCAAGCAGTTCAGTTCCTTCTACCGTCATGGGCTCTCCATACATATTAAATCCCTTAGCCACCGCTCGAAAAGCGCGCGGCGTTTCATAACTAAGCGCCGGAAAAGATAGGCAACCCTCTTCGCCTTCTTGCATCTCCGTACTCAACTCTAAAGTGGGATTGATCAGATGGCCCAAGGCCTCATCGACATCCCAGACAAAGACACGTAAGCCGACACCGATCTGTGGCGCTGCTAACCCCGCACCAGGTGCTTCCAGCATGGTCTCTGTTAAATCTGCAACCAGGGTTCGTAACTCTTTATCAAAATCAATAACTTCAACTGCAGGCGTGGTCAATACCGGATCACCAAAGTATCGGATCGGTTGGATTGACATGAGCTAAGTCTAGCGTAGGGGCACGAGGCTATTACGTTAGTGAATATGGATCCACTCGCAGATAAAGGTTCTTCTTCTTTGTGATCGCGCGGTGGCGAATATATTCTGCGATAAATTTGAGTAAGAGATCACTATCAGCTAAATCTGCGGTAAGCAGTATCCGAGATCTTGTTCCGCTGCGTTGCGCAGGTCCCAGGACTTTGGCGCTTACCGGCAAACGCTTCTCAAGCAGCGCTTTCTTAAACCCAGCCACGAGAGTAGTCGCCTCCGAACTCTCCACTTCCATCAGTACTGCTCTAGCAAAAGGTGGAAAGCTCACTTCACGCAGCTCGGCGAGTTCACGTATCGTCATAGTCTTTGGATTCCACTGTGCAAGTGCTGAGGTGATCGGGTTGGAGGAATTTACAACAGTTATGACTTCACCACTTTCGCCTACCAACGCCGCTGCAGCAAAGAATGTCTCACGCGCCCGCTCCTGGGCACGTAAATCTGAATATGAAAAGAAAGAATCTCCTTCGGTGAGAACAACTGCTGAGTAGCCACCAACTATTTTTGGTTCCATACCTGCAGTGGCGATTACTAACGCTGGGGTATCTGGCAAATTAAGAATCTGCGACTCTGCCGTAGATAGATAAGTCGGGAAGTTTGGAAAAGCACGACCAATCTCCTCAGAGTGGCGCTCACTTCCACGTCCTAACGCCATCATCACATCACTCTTACACCATCTGCATTTGAACGAAGCATGAAGCTTTCCGCATAGAAAACATTCAGGATCTATATTCGCCTTTCGGCGTGAAAGCTTTCCGCCACAATCACATGTCGCGATATTGCGACACTTTTTACACATCAATGAACTCGCATAACCTTTGCGAGGAACTAAGAAGAGAACAGGTCCAGAATTAAGCGCCTTACGAATCGGTGGGAAGATGCGATTTGGAAGTAGTTCTCCATTTAGAGATTCCAAATTACTTACCTTTAAGCGATTGCTCTTGCCTAAGAGTCTTACCTCGCCCTCTTCAATTAGCGCACCGATCTCTAAGGAAGGCGAATACCCAACAAAGAAAAGGTCAACTCCGCTCTGCGCAGAACGCATCAAAGCTAGATCCCTCGTGTTCCATCCAGGTGATCTTGGTTCGTAATGCGACTGTGCTCCTTCGCGGAATATGACAATCGTCTGCAGGTCAGGCGGGAAAGAGAAAACTGCACTTCTAGTTCCGATTGTTATCAGATTGTTTTCACTTATAGATCGCAAATAATTCTGATATCTCTCACTTCGACTCAGCGATGCGGATAGAACGCAGGCCTTATCCCCCAACGCCTGCGACAAGAGATGGAGCTCTCGCTCTTCAGGGGTGATGATGAGCACCGATCCTAATTTAACTTTAAGCAGAGCGAATTCAGCGAGTTTCGCAATAGCGTCCTCGTGCGGTTGCAGGTGAAGAAAGGTTTTACCTGCCTTAGCCGCGACCGCCTCTTTTACATCTCGATCAACGGCGCGTTGCGCCTTATCTACATTGGCCGCTCGGGGTGGAATTGCACTGCGCAGCACGTCATAAGGGTGGCTAATCCACTGCGCGCAGGCACTTTCTACCAACTGCAGGAGTTCTCTTGGTGCAACAATTGTCGGCGAAAGAACTTTCGATATAAATTTTAAGCCCGCAGGTACGCCTTCGTCACCTCTCGCAACAACGAGCGCTTCACATTCACGACCGGCGAAATCCACGCTAACCCGAACGCCGACACGTACATCGGCATCCATACGAGTCGGAATTAAGTAGTCAAAGACTCCATCTAAATGAGCAACCGAGTTATCAACCCAAACCTTGGCGATCGGTGCGAAATCTGCCGCGACCTTCTCAATTCGTTTCGCCGTCTGGGTCTTAAGACGAAGCGGCCGCGTAGTTGACACGGCTAAACCTTAGATCTAATTAACGGCTGCGCGTAGTTGATCTACTCGCGAGGTTAACTCCCAAGTGAAATTGGGTAGTTCTCGCCCGAAGTGACCATAGGCAGCTGTTTGAGCGTAGATAGGACGGAGTAAATTGAGATCACGAATGATTGCTGCAGGACGCAGATCAAAGACAGTTGTTACTGCATCTTGGATCCTCTGTACTGACACGGTTTCGGTACCAAATGTCTCTACGAAGACACCAACTGGTTGCGCCTTACCGATTGCATAGGCAACCTGCACCTCACAACGTCGGGCTAAGCCAGAGGCAACCACGTTCTTGGCCACCCAGCGCATCGCATACGCTGCAGAGCGATCTACCTTTGATGGATCTTTTCCGGAGAAGGCACCACCACCATGGCGGGCCATTCCCCCGTAGGTATCTACGATTATCTTTCGTCCAGTTAAGCCGGCATCGCCCATCGGCCCACCAATAACAAAACGCCCAGTTGGGTTGATTAAGGTGCGCATATCTTTGCGCGGCAGATCAATCTTGGATAGAACTGGTTCAATCACATATTCAATAATTTCTGGTGTTAACTTCTTCACAACGTCAACTTCTTCAGCGTGCTGACTTGAAATGACAACAGTATCTAAAGCAACCGCTTTATCGCCATCGTATTCAATTGTCACTTGGGTCTTACCATCGGGACGAAGATATGACAGAGCTCCTGATTTGCGGACAGATGAGAGTTGTTGGGCTAATTCATGCGCTAGCCAAATAGGAAGCGGCATTAACTCCTTGGTGTCATCACAGGCATATCCAAACATCAAACCTTGATCGCCAGCACCTTGCAGGTCTAGTGGATCAACCGAAGATGAAACGCGATTTTCGTAAGCATCATCAACACCCTGCGCAATATCCTGAGATTGCTGTCCAATAGAGATAGAAACGCCACAGCTGTTGCCATCGAAGCCTTTCACTGATGAGTCATAACCGATAGCGATTACCGTGTCGCGAACAATTCCCATTACATCGGCATACCCATTAGTTGTAACCTCACCCGCTACATGCACCTGACCAGTCGTAATCAAGGTCTCCACCGCAACGCGACTAGATGCATCTTGTGAAAGCAGTGAATCCAGAATGGCGTCAGAAATTTGATCTGCGATCTTATCTGGATGGCCTTCTGTTACTGATTCAGAGGTAAATAAGCGTTTTGACATTGGATCAACCTAACTGGTTTAAAGCCTGATCAAGCAATAACTCGGCAAGCGTGTCTTTGCTGGTGAGCGGAACTGGGATTTGAGCGCCATTGCTCGTGATTATAAAACCTTCTGTATCTGAAGCGCCGAATATTGCGCCATTTGACACATTGTTTAGATAGAGAATATTAGCGCCCTTAGAAACCCTTTTAGCCTCAGCTGCGATTAAGTCATCATTAGTCTCGGCAGCAAAAGCGATAACTATCTGCTTCTGACGAAGCTGGGCGATGGACTTCAAAAGATCAGGATTTTCAACCAGTGGAATATCTAGAAATAAACCTTTCTTAATTTTGCCTTCCGAGTATTGCGAAGGCCGCGCATCTGCCACAGCCGCACTCATGACCAATAAATCGGTGGAAGGAAATTCAATCTCTAACGCAGAATGCATTTGGGTTGCAGTCTCAACCTGCAGAATTTCAATTCCAGAAAGAGCTTCGATCTCTTCTTCAGAGAGCTGTGGGTTAGCAAAGATCATCTTCACTTGAGCTCCTCGATCACGGGCTGCACGTGCTACGGCAGCGCCTTGTCGCCCGCTGGAACGATTGCCGATAAAGCGCACTGGATCAATTGCTTCACGTGTTCCGCCCGCTGTGACAAGAACACGCTTACCTAGATAATCTTTTTCTACATCAATCAATTTTTCGAATTCTCCAATAATTGCTTCTGTGTCGGGGAATCTACCTTGGCCTATATCATCTCCAGTTAGCCTTCCGATCGCTGGTTCCATGATTGTGAAACCACGTGCTCGCAAAGTCTCTACATTCTCTTGCGTTGCAGGGTCTTGCCACATCTGAGGATGCATCGCCGGAACCATAAATACCGGAACATCAATGGCAAGAACTAGGTTGGTTAATAAATCATCGGCGCGACCTGTAGTTATCCTGGCAATTAAGTCGGCGGTAGCTGGTGCAATTATTAAAGCATCAGCCTTACTTGCTAATGAAATATGTCGCACTTCATCAACTCGTTCCCAAACTTGGGTGGTAACTGCGCGGTGTGAGAGCGCTTCCCAAGTTGCCGCGCCTACGAAATTAAGACTCGATGGGGTTGGAACTACCGTGATTTGATATCCCCGATCCTGCAGCCGTCGTAAGAGATCGCAAGATTTATATGCGGCAATACCGCCACCAACGCCGAGAATTACTTCTCGAACTTTGGCCATCTGAGTGAAGGAGAGAAAGGTTGCTTACGCTGTTGGTTCGAGATTTTCGATCGTCAAAAGTCCTTCGTTGATTTCACGAAGTGCTATCGACAGTGGCTTCTCGTGTACGTGTGTTTCGACAAGTGGACCAACATATTCAAGAAGGCCTTCACCAAGTTGTGAGTAATAGGCATTTATCTGACGGGCGCGCTTTGCGGCATAGAGCACCAAGCTGTACTTAGATCCGCTCTTATCGAGAAGTTCATCGATTGGTGGGTTAGTGATTCCGTCCATTTGGACCTCCTGGGTACGCACGCAATTACGGTTAAAAGCTACGAATTATTGGTTAATCCTATCAGGCGTTCGACGACCTCTTCTACTCGCTCATTTACTAAGGAGAGGTCAAATAGACCTGCCTGTGCCAGTTCCTCCTGCGCTAGAGCAAGGCGTGCGGCACGTCTTTCCGGTGAATCAGTCCCCCGCCCTTCTAAACGAGAGACCAACTCTTCCCAAGAAGGCGGCTGCAGAAAAACTAATATCGCCTCCGATGCACTCTCTTTAACTTGCTTAGCTCCCGCAATTTCAATCTCAAGAAGTACATTCTTTCCATCACGTAAAGCATCTTCGACTGGCTTACGAGGAGTGCCGTATCTATTACCTGCGAATTCCGCCCATTCCAGAAAAAGTACAGATTTAATCGCGCTATCAAATTCATCATTGCTATAGAAATAGTAATCAACACCATCAACTTCATTGTGTCTGGCGCTGCGCGTTGTGGCCGAGACGCTTACCCAAAATGTATTAGTATCTTTTAGAGCTTTAGCTACCGTGCTCTTACCAACTCCCCCAGGACCTGAGAGAACCAGTAATTTTCCGCGCTGCGCCGCTGCAACACGATCTGGAAATTCATTAAGTAAATTTTTGCGTTGCGCGATTCCTAGACCTTGAACTCGTCGCGTCTGAGAAATTTGTAAACGATCTAGCGTGGCTATCGCACGAACTTTACCTACGCCTGAGAACGATTCAAGCAATTCCACTACTCGCATCTTCGCAATAGCCTCATCACTCTTTGCTAAATCAAAAATGGCTGAAAGCGAGAGCTCTCCACTCTTTACCCGAGCCTTGGTTGCCGCTCTGACTTGACGAGCTGCAGTCGATTTTGCCAGCGCGGCTGCACGTTGTTCTGCAGTTAACTTGGGAGGAATTGGCATTATTTAACTCTACGCAAGAGCGGTCAGAATTTCATCAGCAATCGACTGCGCCTTTTTACCCATCGCTGTAGGTCCATCAGCCCAGGAGTTGGTAATTGGACGTCCAATCACAACAAAGTTAGCACCGGCGGCTATCGCATCACCTGGCGTCATAGTTCGCACTTGATCATCACCGCCTTGCTCTGCAAGAGGTCTTACTCCTGGTGTAATAATGACTGGTTCGCTTCCAACCGCGCTTCGAATCGCTGCGGTTTCCAAGGGAGAACAGACTAGCGCTTTGGCTCCAGATTCAACTGCCATCTTGGCAAGAGCGACAGCACTCTCTAGCGCCGGATTTGCATATCCAATTTCAAATAAATCTGATTCAGAAAGTGAAGTTAATATCGTGACCGCAGTAATTGCGACATTCGGTACCGCCTGGGCGGCGGCATTTATCATCGCTCGGCCACCACTGGCATGCACAGTTAAAAACATTGGGTTGAGATGAGAAATCGCCTTAGCTGAACCAGAAACCGTATGTGGAATATCGTGCAACTTTAGATCTAAGAAAATTTGCGCACCAGTACGCTTTACAACTTCTTCTACACCTGGGGCGCCGAAATTCAAAAAAAATTCTAGACCCAACTTAAAAACGCTAACCGACTCTTGCGTAGCCTCTATCCAAGAGATTGCAGTTTCAAAATCAGAGGTATCAACTGCAAGAATTATCGGCGCTTTCATTGATCCTCCACACGATGGGCATAACCGATAGCAGATTTTAAAGTTGGAAAGCCCTTTGCGGTCAAGAGTTCGCGCAACTCTCGCTGAATCTCAATTACCGCCAGTGGATTTCCGAAACTAGCGGTACCAACGCTAACCCCTGAGGCTCCTGCCAGAATCAATTCCAAAGCATCTCTGCCTGAAGTTACTCCGCCCATTCCTAAAATCGGAACGGTAGGCATGGCCGCATGAACCTGATAAATAGCACGTACTGCAACTGGACGTATAGCAGGACCAGATAGTCCACCGGTCTTTCCCCCAAGATGTGGTCGCATCGAATCTATATTGATGACCATTCCAAGAACGGTATTAATAAGAGCTAAAGCATCAGCGCCAGCATCAACTACTCCTCGCGCGATTTCAGGCAGATTAGTTACATCCGGAGAAAGTTTGGCGATAATAGGAATCTCGCCACCAATTGTGCGACGGACTCCATCAATCACGCGACGCGATGCATCTGGATCACAAGCAAAGACCAGACCACGATTTTCAACATTTGGACAAGAGATATTTACTTCGAGCGCGCTTATGCCAGCAACTGATCGAACTTTACGGGCCAGAGTTGCGTACTCCTCAACGGTTTCACCGGCGATCGAGACGATCACCCGCGACTTCTGCTCAATCAGCCACGGAACATCTTTGGCTAAAAATGCATCGATTCCTGGACCTTGCAATCCGATGGAGTTAAGCATGCCAGAGGGTGTTTCAGCCATTCGTGGCGTCGGTCTGCCATAGCGAGGCTTATTCATTACCGATTTAGTTACAACAGCACCGATATCTCGCAAGTCAAAGAATTGCGCTAACTCTTTACCTGAACTGGCACATCCGCTGGCGGTAAAGATTGGGGTATTGAAGAAGGCATTTCCGAGAGTGGTGGAGAAATCAAAGTTGCTCAAGATGTCACCTCGGGAACTTGCCCGACCATATTCCACTGAACTTGTGCGCCATCCATTACTGGGCCATCTATACACGAGCGCAACATCGCAACCTTGCCATCTTCTCCCAATACTGGAAGAACGCAGGTCATACAAATACCGACTCCACACGCCATCGCTTCTTCAACTGCGCATTGGTGAACAACATCACTTCCCGCAGCTAAAGCTGAAATCGCACTTAACATACCCATAGGCCCGCAGGAGTAAATTACATCTACTTCTCTCTTTTCAATAAGCGCTTTGATCGGTTCAGTGACTCTTCCGATTTCGCCCATCGAACCATCTTCAGTATAAATCTTTAACGAATTGACGGAGCGTTTACCTTCCATAGGCGCATAAATCTTTGCGCCAGTAGATGCTCCAAGCAACATATCTACTTGGCATCCCCGAGCTTTCAAAACTTCAGCTAAACCAAATAGTGGAGCAGAACCATAACCACCACCGACAAGAAGCGCTTTTACTGACTGCGTTGGTATACCAAATGCGGTGCCAAGCGGTGCGATGATATCTACCTCGGAACCCTCTGCCTGCGAACAGAGCCATTTAGAACCAGCCCCATGCGGAGCAACAATCAACTCCATAGTTCCACCAAAGCTAACGCTCTCCGCCACCCGTGAGATTGCAAAGGCGCGTCGCAAAATCATGCGCGAGGATTCACCACCAACTTTAATAGCAACGAAATTGCCAGGTCTACAAGATTTAACTAAATCTCCAATACCAAAAACGATTTGGTGATATTGCCCAACTCTTTTATTGGCTAAAACCGTAGCGTTCATTTGCGCTGCAGAACGATTTATTAGCGACATTATCTCTTCAACCATTCTTGAATAGGCGACACGCTAAGTTCACCACGTTGCAACGCTTTAATGCCTTCAACTGCTGCGCTAAAACCTGCAGTTGTGGTTATGCAAGGAATTGACCGCTGCACCGCCGCAGTGCGGATCGCCCATCCATCAGCACGAGTACCTCGCCCTACAGGAGTGTTAATCACTAGATCCACATCACCGCTATTTAAAAGCTCCACGATTGTGCGCTCCCCCATTGGACCTGAACCTTCGGAATACTTACGTACCTTATGGGACAAGACTCCATTTAGAGCGAGGAAATCCGCTGTGCCTCCAGTTGCTAATAGATTAAAACCTAGCGCTAGAAGCGCTTTTGCAGGAGCAATTCCTGAAGATTTATCTTTATCTGCCAAGGAGATAAAGACCGTTCCCGCTTTAGGCAATGGACCAAAAGCGCTTATCTGCGACTTGGCGTAGCTTTCGCCAAATGTTTCGGCAATACCCATAACTTCACCAGTGGAACGCATCTCTGGACCCAGAACAGCATCAACTCCACGTCCATCAGTTCGTCTAAAGCGGTTCCACGGCAGAACTGCTTCCTTAACGGAAATTCCTTTTGCAACTCCATCGAGAGTATTAGGTAATAAACCTTCACTCTTTAACTCAGCGATAGTTGAGCCCACAGATATTCTCGCCGCAGCTTTCGCTAAAGGAACTCCAGTTGCTTTACTCACAAAAGGTACTGTTCGAGATGCACGTGGGTTCGCTTCTAAGACATATAGAACATCTTCAGCGATTGCGAATTGAATATTTATTAGACCTAATACTCCAACGCCTTGGGCGATTTTAAGCGTTGCTTCACGGATCGCTTTCTGCTGTGCCGGTGTAATCGTCGCTGCTGGAAGAACGCACGCGCTATCACCTGAGTGAATGCCTGCTTCCTCGATATGCTCCATTACCCCACCGAGGAAGAGTTCATTTCCGTCATAGAGCGCATCAACATCAATCTCGATTGCGCTATCTAAGAAACGATCCACGAGGACTGGATGATCTGGTGTGATATCGGTGGCACGGCTAATAAATGATGAAAGAGCTACATCATCATAGACAATTTCCATTCCTCGACCACCGAGAACGAAAGATGGGCGAACCAAAACTGGATATCCAATGCGCGCTGCGATATCTAATGCTTCCATCTGGGATGCCGCCATTCCAAACTCTGGCGCAGTAAGAGCCTGTTCCATTAGAACTTGGCCGAATGCGCCACGCTCTTCCGCCAGGTTAATCGCTTCCGGTGAAGTACCTAAAATATTTACTCCTGCTGCCTTTAAACCAGCGGCTAATCCCAAGGGTGTTTGTCCACCGAGTTGCGTGATGACGCCAAGTAGTGGCCCCGCCAGCGTTTCGGCATGAACTACTTCTAGAACATCTTCTAGCGTTAGTGGCTCAAAGTAGAGACGATCTGAAGTGTCGTAATCAGTAGATACCGTCTCGGGGTTGCAATTGATCATAATTGTTTCAAACCCCGCCTCACGTAAAGTAAATGAGGCATGGACACAGGAGTAATCGAACTCAATACCCTGGCCGATTCGATTCGGGCCACTACCTAAAATAATTACTGCAGGTTTTGTCCGAGCTCGGACTTCCGTCTCTTCTTCATAACTTGAATAATGATAAGGAGTAAATGCCTCAAATTCGGCGGCGCAAGTATCGACGGTCTTATAGACCGGACGAATATTGGCGTGATGACGTGCTTTGCGAACATCCTCTTCTTTCAATCCTCGCAGAGTTGCGATCTGAGCATCCGAAAAGCCCATCTCCTTACCTGATCGTAAAAGCTGCAGCGATAACTCACCGGGCTGGGCTAACTCTTTGGCGCGGATATTTATCAAATCAATTTGATGCAAGAACCAGCGATCGATCTTAGTCGCCGCGAATATCTCATCAATATCTGCCCCAATCCACATCGCCTTCTGCACTTGTTGCAAACGATATTCAGTCGGTATCTGCATTGCCTGCAGCAAGGCAGCTTTATCTATCTTCGAAATATCTACAGGGAATTGGAAGATCGCCTCTTTCCGTTCTAAGGATCTCAGTGCCTTCATTAACGCTTCGGGGAACGAGCGACCAATAGCCATCGCCTCGCCAACGCTCTTCATTGTTGTAGTAAGTCGTGGATCAGCATCGGCAAACTTTTCGAAGGCAAAGCGTGGAGCCTTTACGACTATGTAATCTAAGGTCGGCTCAAAAGATGCGGGGGTTACTTGAGTAATGTCATTTTTGATCTCGTCCAAGGTGTAACCAATGGCCAGTTTGGTGGCGATTTTAGCAATTGGAAAGCCGGTCGCTTTGGATGCCAAGGCGCTAGAGCGTGAGACACGTGGATTCATCTCTATTACGATAATTCGGCCGTTATCTGGGTTTACTGCAAATTGAATATTGCAACCACCAGTTGCAACTCCAACTTCACGAATAATATCTATAGAAAGATTACGTAATTTCTGGAACTCCACATCGGTCAGAGTGAGCGCGGGCGCAACAGTGATTGAATCACCGGTGTGCACACCCATCGGATCGATATTTTCAATGCTGCAGACAATCACCACGTTATCTGATGCATCTCGCATTACTTCTAATTCGAACTCTTTCCATCCCAAGATTGATTCTTCCAGGAGTACCTCAGATGTTGGACTATAACGAAGACCAGCACCTGCAATCTGTCGTAAGTTCTCCTCATCAAAGGCTATACCTGATCCAAGTCCACCCATCGTAAAAGATGGGCGAACAACTACCGGGTAATGCAGAACTGCGGCTCCTGCAATCACCTCTTCCATCGTATGACAGATAACTGACTTTGCCGACTCGCCACCGATCTTTTCAACGATAGCTCGGAATAGTTCACGATTCTCTCCACGTTCAATCGCATCAACATCTGCCCCGATCAAATGAGTTCCATAACGTTCTAACGTTCCCGCTTTATGTAAACCAATCGCTGCATTTAGCGCTGTTTGACCACCAAGGGTTGCCAGAACTGCATCGGGTCGCTCTTTGGCAATAATATTCTCGATAAATTCTGGAGTTATAGGTTCAATATATGTTGCATCTGCAAATTCTGGATCGGTCATAATCGTTGCAGGATTTGAGTTAACTAGAATCACTCGAATTCCTTCTGCGCGCAAGACCCGACAGGCTTGAGTTCCTGAATAATCAAACTCACAGGCCTGGCCAATAACAATTGGCCCAGATCCAATTACCAGAACACTTTTTATTGATAAATCGCGTGGCATTAAAGTGAACCACCCTTGCGTGGATACTTAACCATCAAATCTATAAAACGATCAAAGAGATATGCCGCATCATGTGGACCAGCGGCAGCTTCTGGGTGGTACTGAACGCTAAATGCGCCCCGTTCTAGAAGTTGTAGGCCTTCAACAACGCCATCGTTTAGCCCAACGTGTGTTACTTCACCCGAACCGAAGACTGTATTGAACACTCCATCAATCGGCGCCTTAATTGCGAAACCATGATTGTGCGCTGTGATTTCGACTTTTCCAGTCTTCTTATCTAAAACTGGTTGGTTAATTCCCCGATGACCAAACTGTAATTTGTAGGTATCGAAACCTAGCGCTCGACCCAGAATTTGATGCCCAAAGCAAATTCCAAAGATAGGAATCTCTTCGATCAGAATCTCACGAACAAGATCAACGACGCCATCCATTGTTGCGGGATCTCCTGGACCGTTTGAAAGAAAAACCCCATCAGGTCGAACGCTCTTAATATCTTCTAAACTAGAGTTAAAAGGCAAGACATGAACCTCAACTCCACGCACGGCTAACGCTCTTGGAGTTGCTCCCTTGATCCCCAGATCAATAGCTGCAACGGTATATCTCTTTGCACCAACAGCTGGAACGATATATGGCTTATCCGTCGATACATCTGCACTTAAATACGCCCCTGACATCGCATCGATCTTACGTACCTCAATAACCATCTCGTCACGCGAAATTTCTAAATCTGAAAAGATGCCTACGCGCATCGCTCCACGATCTCGCAGATGCCGTGTTAAGGCTCGTGTATCTATACCTTGGATTCCAACAACCCCTTGTTCAATTAATTCAACTTCTAACTCTTTTTCGCTACGCCAATTACTGGAAATTGTAGAAGGGTTGCGAACGACGAATCCGGCCACCCAAATCTTCTTCGATTCATTATCAGGGGTATTTATCCCAGTATTTCCGATATGCGGTGCAGTCATAACAACTACTTGTCGATGATAACTTGGATCAGTTAACGTCTCTTGGTAGCCAGTCATACCGGTTTGGAATACCGCTTCGCCAAAAGTACGCCCAGTGGCAGCCCAAGAGTTACCTTCAAATATTCTGCCATCATCTAATACGAGAAATGCTTTAGCCACTACTTGCCACCCTGCGGATGAAGTTTTCCCTCAAGATAGGTTGGCAAACCCCGATAGAAGGTAGCGGTGATGACTCCCGGCAGGTCCATTCCATGGAAGGGAGTATTGCGACTACGGGACGCGACTAAATCGCGATCGACTCGATAAATCTGGGTTGGGTTTATTAAAGTTAAATTCGCAACGTTGCCAACCGCAATTTTCTGGCCATGATCTACATATCGGCCAATCCGCGCCGGCGCATAACTCATGCGATCCGCCACAGCCTCCCAATCCATTAACCCTGTGGCCACCATAGTCTGGTTAATAATTGCAAGTGCGCTCTCCAACCCCAACATTCCAAAGGCCGCTTCCTGCCATTCACACTCTTTCGCCTCCGCTGGATGCGGAGCATGATCGGTAGCGACAATATCAATAGTTCCGTCGGCAAGTCCTTCACGTAACGCCTCAATATCACGTTGGGTGCGCAGCGGAGGATTAACTTTGAAAATTGGATCATAGCTCAGCGCTTTTTCATCGGTTAAAAGCAAGTGGTGCGGGGTCACCTCAGCGGTTACATCGATACCTCGCGCTTTTGCCCAACGAATAATTTCAACTCCCCCAGCCGTCGTCAGATGGCAGATATGTAAGCGCGATTTCACGTGATCTGCAATTAAAATATCACGTGCAATGATCGCCTCCTCGGCTACCGCTGGCCAACCCTTTAAACCTAAACGAGATGAGATCTCACCTTCATTCATCTGTGCGCCAAGGGTTAAACGTGGTTCCTGCGCGTGTTGAGCGATAACGCCATCAAATTTCTTCACATATTCCAAAGCCCGACGCATAACTAGTGGATCAAATACGCAATTACCATCATCGCTAAAGATTCGAACTCGTGCTCGAGAATCCGCCATCGCACCAATTTCAGAAAGGTTCTGACCTAGCAACCCTTGCGTAACCGCACCAATTGGAAAAACATCTGCAAAACCCGAACTCTGCCCTAAGGCATAAACTTGTTCGACAACACCTGCTGTGTCAGCAACCGGAGAAGTATTAGCCATCGCAGAGACTGCTACATACCCACCCTTAGCTGCCGCCATTGTCCCCGACAAAACAGTCTCTGCATCTTCCTTACCAGGTTCGCGTAGATGGGTGTGCAGATCTACCAGCCCGGGTAGAACGATCGAGCCAGATAAATCAATTTCAACAACGCCACCACCCTTAGGCAATGATTTGGCTATCGCTGCAATCTTTCCATCGCGAACTTCAATATCGCTCTTACTTCCATCAGGAAGTGTTAAACCTTTAAGAAGGAAATTTACCTGTGTCACAGCGCTGCTCCAATCTCTTGGCTACCAGCCAGAAGTAGATATAAAATTGCCATTCGGATACTTACTCCATTTGCTACTTGTTCAACAATCACAGACCGTGCTCCATCTGCAGCGTCAGCGGTAATTTCCAAACCACGATTCATTGGCCCCGGATGCATAACAATCGCACTTTGCTTTAGCGTCCGAATTCGATCACTGTTTAGTCCAAAATATCTAGAATACTCACGGGCGTTTGGAAAGAAGAGTTCGTTCATTCGCTCCAGTTGGATTCGCAACATCATCACCGCATCAACGGTACTTATCACATCATCTAAATCGTATGAAATCTCGCAAGGCCAACTTTCAACGCCGACTGGCAGCAAAGTAGGTGGGGCTACGAGAACAACCTGCGCTCCCAGCATTGATAATAAAAGTACGTTAGATCTGGCGACTCGAGAATGTAGAACATCGCCAACGATGGCAACTCGCAAACCTGAAAGATCACTCCCACCCTTAGATAAATGTTTGCGGATAGTGAAAGCATCTAATAAGGCTTGGCTGGGATGCTCGTGAGTTCCATCCCCCGCATTTATAACTGATCCAGACATCCATTGAGAATCTGCTAAGCGCTGGGCGGCACCGGATGCGCCATGCCGGATAATTACCGCATCAGCACCCATTGCTTGAAGAGTTTGCGCAGTATCTTTTAGAGACTCGCCCTTGCTTATGCTCGATCCTTTTGCGGAAAAGTTGATTACATCTGCAGATAAGCGTTTCGCAGCGGCCTCAAAGGAGATTCGAGTACGTGTGGAATCTTCGGCGAAGAGGTTAACTATTGTTCGGCCGCGCAGCGTTGGCAGTTTCTTCATTGGTCCGTCACTTACTCGTGCCAACTCTTGCGCCGTATCTAAGATGGAAATCGCATCAGATTTAGAGAGATCATTTATCGATAAGAGATGTTTCATTCGCTGCTACCTTCAATCAACACTTCATCAACACCATCGAGCTCAGTTAGATGAACAATCACGCTTTGGGAAATTGAGGTTGGAATATTTTTACCAACATAATCTGCACGAATCGGTAGCTCTCGATGACCTCGATCTACCAAGATCGCTAACTGCACGCTCTTTGGTCGACCAATTTCTCCGAGCGCATCTAGAGCGGCACGGATTGTTCTGCCAGAGAAGAGAACGTCATCAACCAGGATTACATTTCTACCTTCAACCCCTAATGAAGGAATCATGGTTGGCATCAAAGCCCGAGGAGGACGCAACCGCAGGTCATCGCGATGTAGCGTGATATCTAGGGTGCCCACTTGGATCGGGAGATTCTCGATCTTGCTAATTATTTCGGCGATACGTTTAGCTAGATGCGCACCACGAGTTGGAATCCCCAATAATGTGATGGCCTTGGAGCCAGCATTTCGTTCCAGGATCTCATGTGAAATTCGAGTAAGTGCGCGGGATATATCTGGCGCAGGCAGGACAAGGCTCATTTAAATCTCCTTCCCCGCCTCGCAGGACGGGTCGTTAAAGGATGTTGGCAAATAGTACACCGCCGGAGCCACATCCTGTGGACAGCCGGAAGTGTGAACGGTGCCGATCGCCTTAACCTACCGCGTATGAAAACTACCCCGGCATTTAGCCAGCCCACTCCAGAATCAGTCTCGCTACGTCTGCGTTCTATACGCAAGTCGCGCGGCTGGACTCTCAACGATATCGAAGCCAGATCTGGTGGCTCGATCAAGGCCGTTGTTATGGGTTCTTACGAACGTGGCACCCGCGCAATATCCCTGGCTCGGGCATTGGAGTTAGCCAATCTATTTGGAATACCAATAGTTGATCTATTGAGCGGTTCCAACCCAGTGCACGATCTGAATTTAAAGTCTCGCAGATTTGATCAGAGGCGAGTTGGCCAGCTAATGGAAGAAGGCGACGACGAAAGATTCAATAAAATTCATAGATTTCTAATCGCCATTGCACAGCGTAGAGGTGACTGGAATGGCGAAATCTTGACCTTGCGTTTCACCGATTTAGATAACTTAACGCTTCTTTTGGAGATGAACCAGAGTCAGTTATCGCAATGGCTGAGCGAATGGAAGATTACCTTGGGGTGAGGCTAGATTGCCAAACTATCTTTGATTGATGCTATTCGGCCAAGAACGCCATGGATATAGGTTGCTGAGTCATCTGTGGAGAGCTCTCTAGCTAGGTTGAGCGCTTCATCAATTGCAATCGCATCTTCCAAATCTTTACACCATAAAATTTCATATATGCCTAGCCGCAGAATATTTCGATCTACCGCAGGAAGCCGATCCATATCCCAGCCTTGCGCGTAAGTAGATATCAATTCATCGATCTTCCGGCGATTATCTGCGACTCCTAAAATCAACTCTTTAGTATATTCGCGTATCGGCCGTGCATCAGGGCCATCATCGTCAATATCTCGTATCGCCAAAAGATCAGCCGGTGCTAAACCACGAATATCGCCTTCATAAAGTAGATCTAGGCAATGTTTGCGGGCCTTACTTCTGGCAGACACTAGTTCGCGCGACCCAAATATGATCCATCACGAGTATCAACTAAGACCTTTTCATCTTGCTTGATAAAAAGTGGTACTTGAATTTGAATTCCAGTCTCGACTGTTGCAGGTTTAGTTCCACCTGAAGAGCGATCACCTTGTAGGCCAGGCTCGGTATAGGTAATAGTGAGAACTACCGACGCTGGTAGCTCTATATAGAGCGGGTTATTCTCATGAATAGCCACAATCGCTTCGGTGTTCTCCAACATATATTGCGCCGAATCACCCACCGTGGCCGAACTTATATTCATCTGATCAAAGGTTTTATTATCCATAAATACGAAATCTTCGCCCTCTTTATAGAGGAAGTTCATCTCTCGCTTCTCTAAAATGGCTATTTCTATCTTTACTCCAGCGTTAAAAGTCTTATCTACTACTTTCCCAGTTAAAACCTGCTTCAACTTGGATCGCACAAAGGCTGGACCCTTACCTGGCTTCACGTGTTGGAATTCAACAACAGTCCATAGTTGACCATCAATATCTAAGGTCATGCCATTTTTTAAATCATTAGTTGTTGCCACGATGACTCCAGTTCGCGCATCAGCGCAATTCATCAACCGAATGCGCTTGAAAGAATTACCACGCGAGGTTGGCCTTCGATTCTCGAAGGCTATTAGTGAAGTTTACCTGAAGATTTAAGCGATCAGAGCCTTAAGAGCGATCAGCGCCAATACATAGGAATTTGGCCCAAATCCTCCGATAGTCCCATTCGCGACTCCCGAGATTACCGATGTGTGTCTAAACTCTTCACGCGCCAAAGGATTTGAAAGATGTACTTCAATCAGCGGCGACTTAACCAATTCAGCGGCATCTCTAATGGCATAGGAATAATGAGTAAATGCTGCGGGATTGATGATAACTGGAATCAAACCATCGGCTGCTTCGTGCAACCAAGATATTATTATTGCTTCATCATCACTTTGACGGACATCAGCCGTAAAACCATGTGTCTTTGCAGCGCTCTCTATATGAGCGACCAATTGTGGGTAGCTCATCTCACCGTAGATCGCAGAGTCACGTATATCTAGGCGAGCCAGATTTGGTCCATTAATGATTAAAACCTTCATAAGCTCACCTTCTCATATGCCGTAAATAGAAGATTATCATCTGGATTCTCCAAACGATCAGTCTTACCAATAGCCGTAATTGTAACGAAGCGAAGAGACTTCCCGCGGGCTTTTTTATCGAGTGACATATTCGCAAGCAGAACCGGCCAAGAGCTCCGTTTATATGAAACAGGAAGACCCAGTCCTTGCAAGATATCTAAATGATCTTGGGCTAGCTCTGATGTGATTAACCCTAATGCCAACTGAACCTGAGCCATAAAGGCCATTCCTATCGAAACACATTCACCATGGCGCATCGAAAACTTACATTCCAGTTCAATAGCATGGCCAAGAGTGTGGCCATAATTTAAGGCCTCTCGTGCAAAACTTTCTTTGAAATCCTGTGACACAACATTGGCCTTAACCGCTATCGCGCGCGTGAATATCTCTTTGACCGCTTCACGATCTCCACGGATTGCACCCAAGCTTTTGCCACGTAATAAATCCAGAATTACACCATCTGCAATAAATCCTGCTTTAACAACTTCGGCTAAACCCGCTGCGTAATCACGATCGGTCAAAGTTTCCAGCCACGAGAAATCAATTACAACTGCAACGGGGCTATGAAATGCGCCAATCAAATTTTTTCCGTACTCACTATTGATAGCGGTTTTTCCACCGACTGCAGCATCTACCATTCCTGCCACAGTAGTAGGAACTGCTACCCAATCAATTCCCCGCAGCCAAGATGCCGCCGCAAAACCACCAAAGTCTGTAGTCGCACCACCACCAAGTGCAACAACTACATCGTTACGAGTGAATCCAGCAGCACCGAGCCAATTCCATACTTGCAACAAGGTAGACGCTGATTTTCCACCCTCACCATCAGGAATCGGAAAGGTAAAAATCTCAGTATCTCCGCTATCAATATCTCCGAGACGCGATTGCATTTCTTGCGAGACTATAAAGGCAGCACGAGTACGCCCCACGAGCAATCTGGATAACTCTGATTTCCAATCAACATCAATCAAAATCCCATAGTTATGTTCTGCACTTACCTCGATCGTGCTCATTGTGTAAGTCTAACGATCTCAGCAACAATATCCTTTGGAGCGCGCTCATCAACTTTCACTACATAAGTTGCCAGCGCTTCATAAATTGGACGTCGTTTATCCATCAACTCCTGCCAAGCGCCTCGTGGATTATTGAGTAACAGAGGACGATCGCGATTAAACCCTACGCGCGGAGCTGCTGTCGCTAGCGAAACATCGAGATAAACAACTGCATCGTCAATCCTGCGAAGAAGTTCTTGCGCGGTTTCAGAAAGTGGTGCTCCTCCCCCAAGTGAAAGAACGCCATCTAATCTGGCTAACTCTTCTTTCAAAACTGCTTCCTCCAATTCGCGAAACCAAGGTTCGCCTCTATCAATAAATATTTGAGAAATACTCGATCCGGCGCGGACTTCAATAAGATCATCGGTATCTGTGAATGAGATATTCAATTTGCGCGAAAGCGCCCTACCAATTGTTGACTTACCAGAACCGGGAGGACCAATAAGAATTATTGATTTAGCCACAACGACTACTTAAATCGAAGATTAGCGAGATATGCTTCGTAATTACGTCTTGTTTCAGTGACGCTATCTCCACCGAACTTCTCAAGAACTGCTTCGGCGAGAACCAGGGCTGCCATAGCTTCGGCAACCACACCCGCTGCAGGAACTGCACACACATCAGATCTTTGGTTAATAGCTTTAGCGGCTTCACCTGTTTTTACATCAATAGTGTCAAGAGCTTTGGGGACGGTTGAAATGGGTTTCATCGCAACACTTACTCGCAAAATTTCACCATTAGACATGCCGCCTTCGGTGCCGCCAGCGCGATCGGTTCGTCGAGTTATGAGTCCATCTGCACCGCGTTCAATTTCATCATGTGCTACAGATCCGCGACGCTCTGCCGTGCGAAATCCATCACCAATTTCTACGCCTTTAATTGCTTGAATCCCCATCATTGCACCAGCTAATCGGGCGTCTAATCTGCGGTCCCAATGAACGTGCGAGCCTAGCCCTGGAGGCAAGTTGAAAGCGAGAACTTCACACACGCCGCCTAGAGTGTCTGCATCTGAATGCGCGGCTTCAATTTCAGCGACCATTTTCAAACTTGTCGCCGGATCTGCACAACGCACCGGGTCAGAATCGATCCGTTCCATATCGGAGGCAAGTGGTAACGCAGTTCCCTCAGGAATTCTTGCTTTGCCGATAGAGACAACATGGCTCAAAATAGTAATTCCAACGCTCTGCTCTAAAAATGCTCTTGCAACAGCGCCGAGCGCGACTCGGGCGGCAGTTTCGCGCGCACTTGCCCGTTCTAAAATTGGCCGAGCATCATCTAAATCATATTTTTGCATTCCAACGAGATCAGCATGACCTGGTCGTGGGCGCGAAAGTGGAGCATTACGCGCTAGATCTTTTATCTCATCGAGTGGAACCGGATCAGCCGACATAACTTTTTCCCACTTTGGCCATTCCGAATTTCCTACTTGAATTGATATCGGTCCACCTTGAGTCAGCCCCAAGCGAATACCACCGAGAATTGTGATCTTATCTGCTTCGAAATTCTGCCTAGCTCCCCGACCAAAACCAAGTCGTCGACGCATTAGATGGTAATCAATTTCTTTCGAAGTCAGCGCAACGCTTGCCGGAATTCCTTCAATAATGGCAGAGAGAGCCTGCCCATGGGATTCACCTGCTGTAAGCCAACGCATTGGCATATTGTCGCAGATAATGGCTCTAACTTGCGCACCAAATAACCGCGCCGCAAATAGCGGGCGCAAGAGCGATACTCGATTGCAGCGTTCTCTCCTTTAGGCCGGTGTGCAAAATTAGGGCGACGGAAATCGTTGAAAAAAGAGATAGAAAATCACTCCAGATCAACAAAGTGTTAGGAAGAAAAAAGAGAGCAAGTAAGATGAGCAATTTGACATCACCAGCTCCAATCTTTGCTTTGATAAGTAAAGGGGATATCGCAGCGCATAATAGAGCGCTCTTCAGATACAGTGATTGACCCTGCACATATGCGAGTGTTAGAAAGAGCGGAAATGCCAGCGCTAGAGATCTGTTAGATATGCGATGGCTCTTTAGATCTATATATGAAATATAAAGAGAAAATCCAATAAGTGCCAGATACACCAGAAAAGCATAGTTATCAATGAGTAAAGGGATTTAGACGCTGTGGATCAAATAGCTGCGTTCGTCAAGGCGATACGTAACTCCTGATCTATTGATCTCCCATCCATATTCGTAACCAAACCAAGTTGATCGATTCCTTGGTAGAGCAACAACTCATACCCACTTAGAGTTTTACCGCCGGCATCTCCCCAGCGTCGCGCCAAAAGGGTGGGCCAGGGCTTATACAAAACATCGAAGAGTAGACCCTTTATTTGGCGCGGTAGATTCTCGGCCACTAAGTCCGCAGCCCCTGATGGCGTGGTGTTTACCACCAAGTCATAGTCACTTAGATCGACTAAGTCGTCCCAATCTAGAAAATTACACTCGATCTTCTCAAAGCAAGCGGCAATCGCAGAACTCCGTCTCACGCTACGACGCATTACATCAACGGATATTGCGATGTCATCAAGAGCGCCGGCAACTGCACGGGCCGTCCCTCCTGCACCTAAAACTAAAACTCTATTAAATTGTGAATAGCCTGCGTTGTTGAGTGACTTAATAAAGCCTGAACCGTCTGTACTAGTTGCGCTCCAGGTGTTGTCGGTGCGTATCAACGTGTTGAGCGACTGAATTCGTCTCCCCAATTCATCGATCTTAATATCCAGTTTTAAATCGAGCGCCTCTTCCTTCAGCGGCATCGTTAGTGAAAAATAATCAAAATCATTTCCGCGCTTGTTGATGAAATCTAGTAGTTCACCACTTTTTACTTCTATCGCGGTATATTCACCACTGATTCCCAATAAGTCATAGGCTTTCTTATGTAAAAGAGGCGAGAGCGAGTGGTTAATCGGGTATCCAAGGACCGCACCACGCAAAGATTCCTGACTCACTTGGCGCTCCCAAATACTCCAGCACGTAAATTCTTCTTGTACTCAGCCTTCCATATATTAAACTTATCCAGCGATGCTGTGAAACGCGTGTCGCCTGGTGCGACCGTTATGAAGTAGATCCAGTCCCCAACTTCAGGGCTTACTGCGGCGACCATCGCCGCTAGCCCTGGATTTCCAATGGGACCAGGAGGCAATCCGTACTTACGATAGGTGTTGTATTCAGACTTAATAAGAGTTGATTTCGTACTGAGAAAAATGTTGCCCCGCAGTTTTTGAATATAGTGAACTGTTGAATCCATCTGCAAGGGCATACCTATTTTCAAGCGATTACGAATAACTTGCGAGACTTTACTGAAGTCCTTGGGTTCTCCTTCTGCTTGAATAATCGAGGCAATGATTAATAATTGTTCTGGTGAGAAATTTCCACTGCCTGCTGCGATTCCAGAGTTCTCAATCTTTACTAAGGCCTGATCAATCATTGAAGATAATGCACTCAGCGCTGATGTCTTATCTTCGAATGAATACTGCGCTGGAAAGAGCAAGCCTTCTAGCATTTTGAAGCCAGGAGGAAGGTCAACCGACTTGATTGCCTTAGTAACTTCGCTTCGAGAAAATCCGGCAGCCACCATTGCATCTGCGATTTCAGTGCTCCACGCACCCTCAATAACACTTATCAGGCTTGTGATTCGCTTGGGATCCAAAAGCTGATCTAGCGCGTCTTTTGCACATAGATTTATTTGAATTCTGTGAGAACCGGGTGCAATTCTTTCGGAACGTTTATCAATAACTGCCGCTTGGAAGAAAGATGAACTAGATTTAATAACATCAGCTTCAAAAAGTTGCTGCGCTATTACCGCACCAGTTGCCCCTTTACCAATAGAAATTGTCACATCTTTACTATCGCTCAATTGGCAAGGAAAGTCCGGCGCTCTCCCACCGCTTTTGCGCATTTCGTGGAGACCACCTGTAAAAATGAATACAACAGCCAAGGCGGCAATCACACGTAAGAGGGCAGGTTTATTTACTCTCATTTGCCAAGCCTTGCTCGAGAATTGCAACGGCAGCTGCTGCATCAATTAATGACTTTGCACTTTTTGAATCTAGGCCTGATTCGCGCAGCTGCCGCGCCGCTGAAACCGTGGATAGTCGCTCATCAACGAGCGTTATAGGTAGGTCAAAGTTTGCAGTTAAGAACTCGGTGAAGGCCAAAACTTTTGCAACTGCTTCGCCATCGGCCCCGCTTAATAACTTGGGGTTACCGACGTACGCCTTAACGGGTTCATACTCATTCAATAATTTAGCAATCTCGCTCTTCAGGGCAGGGTTCTTACTTTGCAAAGTGGCGATCGGCGTTGCGAGAATTCCATCAGGATCGCAGATTGCAACGCCGATGCGCACATCACCGTAATCGAATGCAATTCGACGCCCGATGCGCGCCATTAATTTCCCGAAAGAGCTTTCTCGATTGCTGTTAAAGCGTTGGTAACTTCAGAAGTAGATGTTCCTCCACCTTGTGCAAAATCATCCTTGCCGCCACCGCCACCGCCAAGGATCGTCGAACCAATCTTTACAAGAGCGCCCGCCTTAATGCCTTGAGCTCTTGCGCCATCACTAACAGCGGCAACCAGTACTGGTTTACCATCTGTCACACTTATTAAAACAACCACCGATTTAGCGTTTCGG
The DNA here is from genome assembly GCA_945860245.1 of Bifidobacterium breve. GTDB lineage: Bacteria > Actinomycetota > Actinomycetes > Nanopelagicales > Nanopelagicaceae > Planktophila. Next base: position 128,868 of record CAMAPO010000001.1, on the reverse strand, counting down.
TTACGTAAATCTAGAGCGATCTTACGTAGATCATCGACAACGACTCCATCTGCAATCTTGAGTGCAATAAATGAAGTTCCGTTAACCATTTTCGCTTTCGCAGCTAACGAGGATAGATCAGACATTGCCGCCGCCGAACGTACCGCCGCTAACTCCTTCTCAATTTCCTTCATCTTCGCCAAGAGATCTGAAATCCGCTCTGGTAACTCTTCGGCGCGCGAACCTTTTATTAAATCGGTAAGTGAATTCAATAAGAGATGTTCGCGTGCTAGGAATTTATAGGCGTCGACACCGACGAGCGCTTCTACACGTCGGACTCCTGCTCCAATAGAAGATTCGCTCAGGAGTTTTATTACTCCAAGCTGACCCGAGCGAGCTACGTGTGTGCCCCCACAAAGTTCACGCGCCCAATCTCCAACGCTAATTACTCTCACTTGATCGCCATACTTCTCACCAAAAAGTGCCATTGCGCCAATTTTTTTCGCAGCTTCTTGTGACATTACCTCCGCGCTAACTTCTAAATCATCAAGGAGTAAAGTATTTACACGTGCTTCTACATCGCTTAAGACGCTATCTGGAACCGCGCCCGTTGCGGGGAAATCGAAGCGAAAACGACCTGGTGAATTTTCTGAACCTGCTTGGGTAGCTGTCTCACCCAGAAATTCCCGAAAGGCTTTATGAACCATATGTGTCGCTGTATGTGAACGAGAGATCGCGCTGCGTCGCTCACCATCAATCTCAGCTAGAGCGCTATCTCCCAATGCAATTGCACCAGATAGCACGCGACCACGATGTACTGAAAGATCCTTAATTGGCATCTGCACATCATCAATCTCAATTACTGCGCCACTGGCCAACGTGATTGTTCCACCATCAGCCAATTGCCCGCCACCCTCGGCATAGAAAGGAGTTCGGTCTAAAACGATTTCAACGCCATCTCCAGCGCTAGCGCTCGAAACGCTTAGACCGTTGACCAGAATTCCATTTAACTTTGCTTCAGATTGTGTATTTGTATAACCAATAAATTCGCCCACACCTTTAGAATCAGCGATCTTCTTATACTCGCTCAAATCTGTGTGACCACTTTTCTTCGCCTTCGCATCTGATTTAGCGCGATCGCGTTGTTCTTTCATCAGCCTAGTAAACCCAGCTTCATCTACCTCCAAACCTGCTTCACGGGCCATTTCCAGGGTTAAATCGAAAGGAAAACCGTAGGTATCGTGGAGCTTAAAGACTTCCTCTCCAGGCAAGACTCTCTTCTTCTCGCTCTTCAATTGCGCAGAAGCAAGGTCGAAAATCTGTGTTCCACTCTTTAAAGTCTGTAAGAAAGATTCTTCCTCAGATACCGATACTTCTAAAATTCGCTTCTTATCGCTAATCAACTCTGGATATTGCGTGCCCATGGCACCGATGGCAGCAACGGTGAGTTCGGACATAATTGGATCGTTGGTTCCGAGAAGGCGCATATTTCTAATTGTGCGGCGCATCATGCGACGAAGAACATAACCTCGTCCTTCATTACCTGGCGTCACACCATCACCAATTAACATTGCTGATGTACGCGCGTGATCTGCGATGACGCGCAGTGAGATATCAGATCTCTCATTCGCACCGTATTTGACGCCACTAAGATCCATAGCACGCTGCACAATCTGCATCGTGGTATCAATCTCGTAAATATTATCCACACCTTGCAATAGAGCCGCTGTTCGTTCTAGGCCGAGACCGGTATCAATACTCTTTGCGGGTAGTTCGCCAAGAATCGGGTAACCATCTTTACCACCACCTGCACCACGTTCATTTTGCATGAACACCAGGTTCCAAATTTCGAGATATCTATTCTCATCAGCAATCGGACCACCATCACGTCCGTAGGCGGGTCCGCGGTCAAAGTAAATCTCAGAACACGGTCCGCAAGGGCCAGGAACGCCCATCGACCAAAAGTTATCCGCCATGTCGCGGCGTTGGATACGCTCCTTGGGAATGCCAATCTTCTTATGCCAAATATCTGCTGCTTCATCATCGGTGAGATAGACCGTCACCCACAACTTATCTTCAGGAAAGCCATATCCCCCATCGGAAATTGGACGGGTCAATAAATCCCAAGCTAGAGCGATAGCGCCCTCTTTAAAATAATCGCCGAAAGAGAAGTTGCCGCACATCTGAAAGAAAGAGGCGTGACGAGTAGTTTTTCCAACTTCATCTATATCTAAAGTACGAACACATTTTTGAACGGAAGTTGCGCGCTTAAAGGGCGGGGTAATTTCGCCAAGAAAGTAAGGTTTAAATGGCACCATTCCAGCGTTAACTAGGAGCAAGTTGGGGTCATCAGCAATAAGAGAGGCCGATGGCACAACGGTGTGATTTAAGCCTTCGCGGTTATCGCTTTCGAAAAAGCGTAGCCAGCGCGAACGGATCTCGGCGGATTCCACTTTGTAGGCTTACTTCGCCTTCTTCTTTTTTGCACGCGTCTTCTTCATACCCGCTGCGCTAATTATCGCGCCAGCCACTTTCACCGCTGGTCCACTCTTATCCATAAATCCTGTGGTGGCATCAGCAACTTTTGTAGTTACATCTTCCACATTCTTGGTGATACGAGCAAAACTTTCTAGTGGGCTATTTATCAACTCCACCGTTCTAGTTGACTCGTGGATTAGTGGTGCAGTCTCATCGGTCATAGTCTTTAGAGAGATCTTTGCCTCATCAATAAATCGACCGATACGAATGACGGCGTACGAAATAGCAATAGCTATTACGAGAAGCGAGCAGGCAGCAATGATCGTTGCAACTCCGCCTGGACCTGTAACCATTTTCTGAACCTTTCGCCAAATTAAATAAACTTAAGTTAGGCAGAGCCTACCCGAGAGAGGCCTTAGCCCTTGCTTTCGGCTTTCGGTAGCCCGTCAATTCCACTCTCTTTTCGCTGCGCTGGCGTAATCGGAGTTGGTGCACCAGTAAGCGGATCGCCACCGCTGGCGGTCTTCGGAAATGCAATCACCTCTCGGATTGAATCACTCCCCGTTAGCAAGGCGCAGACACGATCTAAACCAAGGGCGATTCCACCGTGTGGAGGCGGACCGTAATTAAATGCTTCTAATAAGAAGCCGAATTTGCTTGCCGCTTCTTCATCACTTAAACCAATAACGTTAAAGACATCTTTCTGAATTTGGCGATCGTGAATACGTATCGAACCCCCACCAAGTTCGGTTCCATTTAGAACAATGTCATAGGCGTAAGCCAAAGCGCTAGCTGGATCTGATTTAAAGCTCTGGGCAAACTCTGGTTTAGGGCCGGTAAATGGATGGTGAACTGCAGTCCAACCACCGTTATCCGTTGGTTCAAACATTGGAGCATCTACAACCCAGAGAAATTCCCAAGCTCCCTCAGCAATTAAGTTACAACGTTTACCGATCTCAAGACGAACCGCGCCTAGTAAGGCAAGTGCCGCACTGCGTTCTCCCGCTGCGAAGAAGATTGCATCTCCCGCTTTTGCGCCAGCTGCCGCAACGATCCCATCTTGCTCGTCCTGTGAAATATTCTTCGAGACCGGCCCACCCAATGTTCCATCTTCATTAACAAGAATGTACGCCAGACCCTTTGCGCCACGAGCCTTCGCCCAATCTTGCCAAGCATCTAATTCACGACGCGGCGAAGTTGCACCTCCCGGCATTACTACGCTGCCAATATACGGCGCTTGGAATACTCGAAACTCAGTCTTAGCGAAGAATTGAGTTTGTTCTACCAATTTTAAATCAAAACGAAGATCTGGCTTATCGGAGCCATAATTCTGCATCGCATCGGCGTAAGTCATGTGGCGAATCGGCGTCTTGATATCGTAGCCAACAGCTTCTCTCCAAATTTTAACAAGCAACTTCTCGGCTACTGCCAAAATATCGGCCTGATCGATAAATGACATTTCGATATCTAGTTGCGTAAATTCAGGTTGGCGATCTGCACGGAAATCTTCATCACGGAAGCAACGTGCTATTTGGTAGTAACGCTCCATGCCAGCCACCATCAATAACTGCTTAAATAATTGTGGGGACTGAGGAAGTGCATACCAACTGCCAGGCTGGAGGCGAACCGGAACTAGAAAGTCACGCGCGCCTTCGGGTGTGCTACGTGTTAAATATGGCGTTTCAATTTCTAGAAAATCTAGATCTTCCATCACGCGACGAATCGTTGAGGTTACCTTTGAACGCAATCTTAAATTGGCAGCCGGCTTTTCACGACGCAGATCTAGATAGCGATACTTCAAGCGAACTTCCTCTGAAATTTCTGAGTCGTTGCCACTATCCACAGGAAATGGCAAAGCCGCAGATTCGCTCAGAACTTTTACATCATCGCCCATAATCTCGATCGCACCTGTTGGAAGAGCAGAATTCGCATTTCCTTCTGGCCGAAGCACAACTTCACCTGTGATTTGCAGACACCATTCGGCACGAAGTTGCCCAGCAAGCGCCTCGTCACGAATTACAACCTGCACCGAACCCGTAGCGTCGCGAAGATCGATAAATGCCACCCCACCGTGATCGCGGCGACGCGCAACCCAACCAGCCAAGGAAACAACTTGACCCGCATCCGTTGCGCGCAATGAGCCAGCGTCGTGAGTACGTAACATCTCTTCTTTGCCCGCCTTTAAGGTTGTAAAACTTTAGAGAGCCCCGATTAGGGCTTTCTGCAATTCGCTAATCTTAACTGAAGTTATCGTGCCATCGCTCATACGCTTAAGTTCAACGCTGCCAGATGCAACCTCATCATCTCCAATAATCACTACATAGCGAGATCCACTCTTATCAGCAGCTTTCATCGTCCCCTTCAAAGCGCGATCACCAAAAGCGATCTCGGTACGAATTCCAACGCCACGAAGTTGCGCAGCAAGAGTGAGGGCTAATGATTTTTGATCATCACCGAGCGGAATAATAAAGAGATCAGATGTGAATTGATCTGGCGAAATGACACCTTCAGCTTGCGCTGCTAAAAGCGCGCGGTCTACACCTAAGCCAAAACCAATTCCAGAAAGTGATTGTCCGCCAAGGATCTCCATTAATCCGTCATAGCGCCCTCCCCCACCAATGCCAGATTGGGCCCCTAGATCTTCATGAATGAATTCGAAGGTTGTACCTGTGTAGTAATCCAGGCCGCGAACCATTCGAGGATTCACTTGGTAGGAAATTCCAAGTTGATCAAGATACTTTTTTACTTGTGCAAAATTGGCGAGAGATTCTGGGGATAGATAGTCAAGGAGAAGTGGGGCGCTCTGCATCGCCGCTTGCATCTCCGGGCGTTTATCATCAAATAAGCGAAGTGGATTAATCGCGGCGCGGGAATTAGTTGCTTCATCAAGATTCAACTTGGCTATGAATTTGAGTAAATCAACGCGATGAGCCGCGCGCGAATTGGCATCGCCAAGTGAGGTAATTTCCAAACGGTAATTTCGCAAACCAATAGCTTTGAAGCCTTGATCTGCAATAGCAATAACTTCTGCATCAATTGCCGGATCATCTAGACCGATCGCCTCAATTCCGACTTGATAGAACTGGCGATAACGCCCGGCTTGCGGGCGTTCGGCTCTAAAGAATTGCCCTGAGTACCAAACTTTTACGGGAAGTTGTCCGCGATCTAAACCATTCTCGATTACTGCGCGCATTACCCCCGCAGTCCCCTCGGGGCGTAACGTTATTGATCTGCCGCCACGATCTTCAAAGGTATACATCTCTTTCGAAACCACATCGGTTGACTCTCCGACACCGCGTGAAAAAAGAGCAGTATCTTCAAAGACCGGCAGCTCTATCAATTGATATCCAGCTAACTTTGCTGGAGCAATTAAAGATTCCCTCACCCATTCGAAGGCAGCCGAAAGTGGAGGCGCATATTCGCTAACCCCTTTTGGCGCTTGAATCTTTTCGTACTTCATGTCCGCAATTCTTTCAGATAAGGGTTATTTTTTCGCTCGAATTTAATTGTTGTCTCGGGGCCATGTCCAGGCAACACGCGTAGATCATCACTTAGCGGCAGTACTCTCGTTTTCAACGTCTTAACCATCGCCTCCGCTGACCCAGATGGTAGATCTGTTCTGCCTATGGAGCCGGCAAAGAGCACATCTCCAGAAACCAGTAATTCGTCATTAATCGAAAACATCGTGCTGCCCTTTGTATGTCCCGGGGAATGTATCGCGGTGATTTTCATATCTAAGATCTCAAGTAATTCACCGTGACGCAAATTTCTAGTATCGGCAGGTTCTTCAAAACTCATCGCATCAAGTGTCGCAATAAATTCCGCCCCATGCGCACCTTGTGGTTTCAGTAAATATTCACGATCCTCCGCGTGGATGTAACTCGCGATTCCGTAACCATCGGCCAACGGCTTGACTGAAAAAGTATGGTCAAGGTGCCCGTGGGTGATGAGTGCGGCAACGGGCTTCAAATTATTCTCTTCAATAATGGCGGTGATTTCGTGTGAAATATCAGGCATTCCGGGATCCACGATGATGCACTCTTGCCCTGGCTTATCTGCGATGATCCAACAATTGGTGGCGAACATGGGCGCTGGAAATGAGGCGACAAACATAAATCACCCCTTCGTAAGCCAATTTTTAAGCGCCAATTTTCACTGCGCAGTAAGACAGGGTACCTTTTACCTCTGCAATATCCGCACCGCACTCACCAACAACGAAGGCTTATTCGAGCCGACGCGCTGAAAGGGAAAACCATGACCGAGAACGCAACTCCAGGATCAATAAATATCGCACCCATTGCACCAACAACTCCAAGTGCGGCTAGCGCCTTAATCGGTGATCCTTCGAAATTCGGTCGGGTAGGCGAAGACGGAACTGTGTATGTAATTACTCCCGAAGGCGAGAAAGCGGTTGGCTCTTATCCCGGAAAGAGTGCAGATGAGGCGTTGCAATACTTCGTTCGTAAGTTCGAAGCCTTGGCATCTGAAGTAGCTCTCACTGCGGCGCGTATTACCAGCGGTGCAATGGTGCCCGCTGATGCATACGATGCGGTTAAGAAATTGCGCCAACAAGTGTCAGAATTAAACGGCGTTGGAGATCTTGCCGCGCTATCTACATCTGTAGAACAGATCGAACCGTTAATTGAAGGCCATCGTGAAGCCTACGAAGCGAAGAAGGCTGCCGAAGCTGCGGTCAAGGCCGAGCGCCGGGCACAGGTTTTAATTGAGAAAGAGAAGATTGTTGCTGAGGCCGAATCGCTCGCCCTCTCTGAGAGTTGGAAAGTGACCGGAGATCGTCTAAAGACTCTCCTTGAAGAATGGAAGTCGGCTCCTCGCTTAGATAAGAAAGCAGATGCCGATCTCTGGAAGCGCTTTTCTGCTTCACGGAATAAATTTGATAAACGACGCCGCACCCACTTTGCAACGTTGGAGGAGACAACATCTCTCGTCTCTGCCGCTAAGAAAGCGCTGGTCGCAGAAGCGACTGCACTCGCGACTTCAACTGAATGGGTACCGACTGCCCGTAAATTTAAAACACTTATGGATCAATGGAAGGCAGCCGGTCGCGGCAAGCCAAGTGAAGATGCCAAGTTGTGGGCAAAATTTAGAGCCGCACAAGACCAATTTTTCACAGCAAAGATCGCTGATCTAGAAAAGCGCGAGGTATCTATGGCTGCAAATCTAGTTAAGCGTGAAGAGCTAATCGTGCAAATTGAAGCGCTAGTGCCGTTCACAGATGCCAAAGTAGCCAAGGCGGCATTCCGCGAACTCTCACGCTCTTGGGAAAAAATCGGCATCACCCATCGCGACAAACGCGCTGCAATGGATGCTCGAGTTGCCAAGGTGGAAGATGCGATTAAGAGCGCTGAAGCCGAAATTTGGCGCAAGACTGATCCCGCCGCCAAGGCGCGCGCAGCTGATGTTGTCAAACAACTTACTGACTCAATTGCAAATTACGAGAAGGTTGCCGCTAAATCAGAGAGCGCCGGAAATTCCAAGAAGGCTCAGGAAGCTCTTGAATCTGCCGCTGCTCGTAAAATTTGGCTAGCCGATGCTGAAAAGGCGCTCGCCGAATTTAATTAATTTCGATAGACGTCGTATACGCCCTCAACCGCTCGCACCGCAGCCAGTACCGAATCTAAGTGAGTTGCATCTGCCATTTCAAAGGTAAATTTTGAGATCGCTGTGCGATCTTTCGAAGTATTAACCGCGGCACTTAAAATATTTACATGTTGCTCTGAGAGAGTGCGTGTGACATCTGCCAGTAAACGCGCACGATCTAAAGCCTCAACCTGGATATTGACCAAGAAGACGCTGCCCGCCCCGTCTAACCACTTCACATTGGCAATTCTCTCCCTTTGATTCTGCTGCAAATCAGCGGCGTTAATGCAATCTTCGCGATGAACTGAAATTCCGCTTCCCTTAGTAATGAATCCGATAATTGGATCCCCAGGTACGGGGGTGCAGCATCGTGCAAGTTTTACTAGAACGTCCCCAACACCTTCAACTTCAATAGAACTACTGGAACGACGCACTGAATGTGAACCCGTTGGAATCTGTTCCATTGTCGTTTCTGGATGCGAATCTTCCACACCAAGTGCTTGCACCAATTTTTCGATTATTGATGCTGCTGACACATGCCCATCTCCAACCGCGCTGTATAACGCAGAGATATCGGGATAGCGAAGATCATGAGCTAATTCAAGAAGTGAGTGGCCCGCGAAAATCTTCTGCAGCGGTAAACCTGCCTTGCGCATCTGACGAGCGATCGATTCGCGTCCAGCATCGACCGCCTCTTCGCGACGTTCCTTACTAAAGTGCGCTTTAATTTTGGAGCGCGCTCTAGGTGACTTTACAAAGTTAAGCCAATCTCTTGAAGGTCCAGCGTTCTCACTCTTATTGGTTACGATCTCTACAACATCACCATTTACCAACCGTGAATCTAAAGGAACTAAGCGACCATTCACCTTCGCACCTGCACAACGACTACCGACATCCGTGTGGACCGAATATGCAAAATCCACTGGCGTAGAACCTCCAGGTAGAGCGATAACACTGCCCTTCGGTGTGAACACAAATACTTCTGGCGAACCTAAATCAAAACGCAGCGCCTCAAGAAACTCTGAAGGGTCCTCGGTCTCTTTCTGCCAATCGTGTAACTGGCGCAGCCACAACATTTCTGGTGAAGAAGCGTTGGATTCACTGCCCTGCTTATATTTCCAGTGTGCGGCGATACCAAATTCGGCGCGTGAGTGCATATCGAAAGTTCTAATCTGGATCTCAATCGCCTTACCATTTGGACCAATTACCGTGGTGTGCAGAGATTGATAGAGGTTGAATTTAGGCATTGCAATGTAATCTTTAAATCGCCCCGGTACTGGAGACCAGCGCGCGTGGATTGAACCCAAGACCGCATAACAATCGCGAACATCGGTGACGAGCACACGAATACCGACTAGATCATAAATATCATTGAAGTCGCGTCCACGAACCACCATCTTCTGATAAACACTAAAGAAGTGCTTCTTTCGGCCAGTAACCGTTGCACTTATATCGTCGCGAGTTAGATCACCCTGTACTGCATCTATAACTTCTTTAGTCAAAGCATCGCGTGATGGAGATCGCTCTGCAACCAAGCGTGAAATTTCTTCAAACTTCTTTGGTTCTAGTACCTCGAAAGATAAATCTTCTAGCTCCCACTTGATCGCATTCATTCCCAAGCGGTGAGCAAGTGGTGCATAAATATCAAGAGTTTCACGAGCTTTACGTTCTGCCGTTTCGACCGTGACGTACTTCCAGGTACGAGCATTGTGCAAGCGATCAGCTAATTTGATAACAAGTACGCGAATATCGCGCGACATAGCAACAACCATTTTACGGACAGTTTCAGCCTCGGCCGTTGGTCCATAAGTTAATTTATCTAACTTAGTCACACCATCAACTAAATCAGCAATCTCATCACCGAAATCACTGCGCAACTGCTGGAGCGAATAAGGAGTGTCTTCAATCGTGTCGTGCAGTAAAGATGCGATTATCGTGGTGTCATTCAGGCCAAGTTCTGCGAGTATCTGCGACACCGCAACCGGGTGTGTTATGTACTCTTCACCAGACTTACGCGTTTGTCCCAGGTGCGCCGTCTTTGCAATTTCAAAGGCGCGCTCCACCTCTGCTAGTCGACTAGCAGGATGGTTCTCTTTAAGCGTCTCCAGAAGCGGCGCTACTAGAAGGTTCATTTAGACAGCCTAACTTCTGAAAAGACTTTACTTGCGACCTTTACGTTTAGGTTGATTACGCGGTCCGCGATTAACGCTGGGTTGGATCGTTGGACGTGGGTTTGCAGAATCAACCGTTCCGGTTGCTGCGCTACCGCGCGCCGCCACGCGCTTTGCTAGCGCCTGCATCACAGGTTCTTTCTCGCGAAGAGATGCCAGAAAAGGAGGTGCGATAAATATTGAAGAGTAAGTACCGACTGCAAGACCTATAAAGAGCGCCAATGAGAGATCCTTCAGCGTTCCAGCTCCAAGAAGACCAGCACCGACAAAGAGAATTGAACCAACTGGAAGAAGCGCAATCAGTGATGTATTCGCTGATCTAACGATCGTCTGATTCACAGCCAGATTCGCAGCTTGGGAATAGGTATATTTTCCGACAGCAGCCACTGACTTAGTATTTTCGCGCACCTTATCGAATACAACAACCGTGTCATAGAGCGAATAACCCAGAATCGTTAAGAAACCAATAATGGTCGCAGGTGTAACGTCAAAACCAACTAGTGCATAGATTCCTACGGTAATAAAGACATCGTGTACTACCGCAACAATTGCGGCAATGGCCATTTTAGGCTCAAAGGCCATCGCTAAGAAGAGCATGATCACAATTAAGAAGGCGAAGAGACCATAAAGAGCCTTCTTCGTGATCTCCTTACCCCACGATGGGCCAACAAGTTGAGTGTCAATGGATTCAATAGCCACGTTAAATGTTTGAGTCAAAGCTGCTTCAACGGCCTTGGATTGTGTTGAGGTGAGCGCTCCAGTCTGAATTCTTACCTTACTATCACCAATTTTTTGAACAATAATTTCGCCTTCAATCTCGACACCTGCCACAGATGCACGTGCTTCTTCAACGCTTATGCCAGATTTGTTCACAGTGTAAGAAGATCCACCCTTAAATTCGATACCAAGGTGTAAGCCTTGAATAACTAGCGCGCCAATCGAGGCCAGAATAAAAATTGCTGAAATTGAATACCAACGGCGGCGTTGGCCGATGAAATCAAAAGAAGTTTCACCAGAGTATAGACGACCACCAAGACCTGAAAGTTTTGACATCGCTTACGCCTCCAATGTTGTAGCAGTTTTAGTTATCTTCATACCAATGCTCTTAGGTGAAAGACCCGAGAGTCTGTGCCCTGAAGAGAAAAACTTGACGCCGGCCAAAATGGTAACTATCGGCTTAGTGAATAAGAAGACAACTACGAGGTCCACAAGTGTTGTTAATCCGAGAGTAAAGGCAAATCCTCGTACTCCACCGACTGCAAAGAAGTACAGGAGCACTGCTGCAATTAATGAGACCGCATCGGCTACCAGGATTGTGTGGCGAGCTTTTAACCAGCCACTATCAACTGCAGAACGCAGCGATCGTCCTTCACGCGCTTCATCTCTAATACGTTCAAAGAAGACGATAAATGAATCTGCAGTAACGCCAATCGCAACAATTGCTCCGGCTATGCCGGCCAGAGTCAGCGTAAAGCCGATTGTTGCACCGAGAACTAAGAAGAGAAGATAGACCAGGGCTCCTGCGATTGCGAGTGAGCCAACAGTTACTAGACCAAGACCGCGGTAATAAAGAAGTGAGTAGATAACGACGAGTCCAAGACCTAAAAATCCAGCGAGCAGTCCAGCGTTTAATTGATCTGCGCCTAAGGTAGGTGAGACTTGTTGTACTTCACCACGATCAAATGCCAAAGGCAACGCTCCATATTTAAGTACGTTTGCCAGATCTTGCGCTTCAAGCTGCGAGAAAGATCCGGTGATCTGCGCATTACCTGATGGAATAGCCTCGTTAATTCGCGGGGCAGAAACAACCAATCCATCAAGAACAATTGCTACTTGGTTTAAAGGTGATTCCAGAGTTGTCACGCGACTAGTAATTGCTCCAAATGCCTTTGTTCCGTCTCCGTCAAATGCTAGAGATACATACCAAGCCAGACCTTGTGAAGGATCGTAACCCGCTTCGGCAGATGAAACTTGCTGACCGAGAACTTCGGCTGGTCCCAGAATATATTTTGTTCCACCATCACGAGAGCAAGCGATAATTGTGTCAGTCGGTGAATCTGCACCCGTTCCTTCAAGGTTTGCCGCGATGCTGCAATCCAGGGCTGCGAAACGATTACCAATATCATCGTTTACGCCACCTGCGGGAGTTGCAGCTGTTGAAGTATCCGTTGGGCTTGCTACACCGGCGGTTTCAGCCAAAACTTGGCGGAAACGTAGTTCTGCGGTTTGGCCAACTAGATCTACAACCCTGCGTCCGCTATCACCCGGTACCGAGATAACAATCTGGCGATTTGTTCCACTTCCTTGCGCAGTAACTTCGCTCTCGGCAACACCTAAAGAGTTAACGCGTTGGCGGATAATGGTGACTGCTTGATCAATCGCTTCTGAAGTAATTTTATTTGCATCATTTGATGCGCGCGGTTGTAGCGTCACGCTGGTTCCACCGCGCAGATCAAGGCCAAGGCGGACTGAAGATGCGCCTTGAATAAAGGTGGTGACAATCAGGCCGAGCAAAATCACGGTCAGGATCACAAGGGAGCGGCCAGAGCGGGCAGGGCTCTTCACAGTTTTATTAGGTGTGGACATAGGAGCAGAGTCTAGGCGTCAACGGCGGGCGTGTCGAAAAGCGTCGCAGCTGCCGCAGGTGGCGTACGTCCCACATGTGCCCAACCCTGCGCCGTTGCAATTCGACCTCGAGGCGTGCGCGCCATAAAGCCATTTCGAACTAAGAATGGCTCGGCAACGGATTCAACTGTCTCTGTCTCTTCACCTACCGCTATCGCCAACGTTGAAAGGCCAACCGGTCCCCCATTAAATCTTTCGATCAGCGCAATCAGGACAGAGCGATCTAAACGATCTAACCCTTTCTCGTCTACTTCATACATTTCTAGAGCGGCCATGGCATCGCTATGAGTCAGATGGCTCGACCCTTTAGCACCTGAACGAACTTGCGCATAATCTCTAACGCGGCGCAATAATCGATTAGCAATTCGCGGAGTTCCTCTCGATCTGCTGGCAATTTCTGATACTGCCTTGGCATCAATCTCTAATTGTAAGAGCGCAGCGCTTCGACGTAATACTTCTTCCAATTCGTTCTCTTCATAAAAATCTAAATGAGCGGTAAATCCAAAGCGATCGCGTAGTGGACTTGGTAATAATCCGGCGCGCGTTGTTGCACCTACTAAAGTAAATCGCGGCAATTGCAACGGAATCGCTGTTGCACCTGGGCCTTTGCCGACTATCACATCAACTCGAAAATCCTCCATCGCTAAATAGAGCAACTCCTCCGCGGGACGCGGTAACCGATGAATCTCATCTAAGAAGAGAATTTCACCTTCAACGAGTGAAGATAATATCGCCGCTAAATCACCGGCGTGAGTAATCGCTGGACCGCTAGTAATACGAATCGGTGTCTGCATCTCACTAGCCAAAATAAGTGCCAAAGTTGTCTTGCCGAGCCCTGGTGGACCCGATAAGAGAATGTGATCTGCGGCGGAATTACGCTGCCTTGCTGCGGTTAAAAGCACATCAATTTGATCGCAGACTCGCTGTTGGCCAATGAACTCCTTTAGAGTTTTAGGACGAAGTGCGTGTTCGGCAGCCGAATCATCATTGGCAAATTCCGACGAAATCAAGCGATCATCGCTCATAATCAGCGACCACCCTTTTGCAGCGCGCGTTTTAATAATTCTGCAAGTTCAACTGAGTTGGCATCGCCACCTTCTTCAGAGATCTGATTGACCACATTTGTAATTGCGTTATCAGATTCTTTCGCGGTAAAACCAAGTGACATAAGCGCGCTGGCTAGTTGTTCGCGCCAGACTGGTTGATGGTGAGCGCTCTTATGGCTCGTCCCAAAATCAGAGAGCTTACCTTTCAGCTCTAAAATCAAGCGTTGTGCACCTTTACGACCGATTCCCGGAACTTTCTCAATTGCTGAAATATCCTCTTGCGCAACGGCTAAAGCAAGTTGGTTGGGCGTTAGCGCCGCAGCGATCGACATCGCAACTTTAGGTCCAATTCCGCTAACTGTCTGCACCAGTTCAAAGAGGGAGCGTGCCTCATCATCTAGAAAACCGAAGAGAGTAAGTGAATCCTCACGAACTACTAGAGAAGTGTAAAACTGTGCAGGTGCACCAATATTTAAGAGCGCACTCGTTGCAGGCGTGATGGTTACTGCGAGACCAACTCCCCCAACATCCACAACTGCGCGGTCAGAGGCAATTGATCGCACTACGCCATTGAGCAGCGAAATCATTTGCGCACCAATTTTGATAAGCGAGATTTTTCTGCGGCTAGCGCCGTCGCCAGCTTTGCATCCCCTGATCCGCGCCAGATGTGACAGATCGCAAGAGCAAGCGCATCTGTACTGTCTACCGGTTTGGGAATTTCTTTAAGAGATAGCAGTCGCTTAACCATTTCGGCGACCTGAACTTTATTTGCCCGGCCTGAACCGGTGACTGCCGCCTTCACTTCACTTGGAGTGTGCATCACAACTGGAATGCCAGCTCGAGCAGCAACAAGAAGTGCGATCCCTGCCGCTTGGCCAGTTCCCATTACGGTGCGCACATTGTGTTGTGAGAAGACGCGTTCTACTGCAACTACATCAGGACGATTTACTTCAACCCACTCAGTTAACTCTCGCTCTAATTGAAGTAAACGAAGTTCTAGCGCAGCCGTACTCGGAGTCAAAATAACACCAACATTTATCAGGCGAAGTGGCAAGCCAGGAGCACCTTCTATTACGCCTACGCCACAGCGAGTAAGGCCTGGGTCAACTCCCAAGACACGCATCACTCGTTGGCTCATAACTTCATAGCCTACGACGGCAAGTGCATGGGGCTAGGAAAGGCTCGCCATAACTTCATCAGAGACATCGAAGTTGCTGAAGACGTTCTGCACATCGTCTAATTCTTCAATGGCATCGATTAATTCAAATACCTTGGTAGCGCCTTCGGCATCTAAAGGAATTGTCATAGATGGCAAGAAAGATGAATCAGCTGATTCGTAATCAATACCGGCGGTTTGTAGCGCAGTACGAGCGGTAACCAAATCACTGGCTTCACATACAACTTCAAAAGATTCACCGAGATCATTTACCTCTTCTGCACCAGCCTCCAGTACCGCTTCTAAAATCTTCTCTTCATTAACGCCATCGACCTTATTTACAATGATCACGCCCTTGCGATTAAATAGGTACGCCACCGATCCAGGGTCAGCCATAGATCCACCATTTCGAGTCACTGCGACGCGAACTTCAGATGCTGCGCGATTTCGATTATCAGATAAACATTCGATCATGATTGCCACACCATTAGGGCCATAACCCTCATACATAATCGTTTGCCAATCCGCTCCACCAGATTCCAGACCAGCGCCACGCTTTACCGCGCGATCGATATTGTCAGCCGGCATTGAATTCTTTTTTGCTTTAGCAATTGCATCAAAGAGCGTTGGGTTACCATCAACATCAGGTCCGCCATTGCGAGATGCGACCTCGATCGCCTTGATCAACTTCGCGAAATTCTTGGCACGACGACTATCGATGACAGCCTTCTTATGTTTGGTCGTTGCCCATTTGGAATGGCCGGACATTTAAAACACCTCAATCAACTTTTGATGGAATTAAAAATATATCGCTTACTTTATCGCGCCCACACAGACTTGATCAAAGAAGTAGCGATGTACGCGTAAATCCCCCGTCAATTCTGGATGAAAGGATGTCGCAAAGAGCGAACCTTGCCGCACTGCCACGGGGTGGCGAGCACCATCACTTCCTTGAATTTCGGATAAGACCTCTACCGCTTTACCGAGATGCTCCACCCAAGGAGCTCGGATGAATACCGCTCGCAGAGGCGAGTTATTAAAATCCAGATTACTCTCAAAGGAATCAACCTGGCGTCCGAAAGCGTTGCGACGAACCGTCATATCTATTCCGCCAAATGTTGCTTGATCCTCAGTTCCATCAAGAATTCGATCGGCCAATAAAATCATTCCGGCACAAGAACCATAAACTGGCATACCTGCGGCGATTCGTTCTCTGATTGGTTGAAGTAGCCCAAAACTCTGGGCAAGAAGTGCAATAGTTGTAGATTCACCGCCTGGAATAATTAGCGCATCAATCTCGGCTAACTCCTCTGGGCGACGCACAGTAAGGCCAGCATGCCCTGCCATCTTCACCGCTTGGATATGTTCCCGAAAATCGCCTTGCAGCGCAAGAACACCTATCTTCATTGTAATTAAATCGTTACCAGCCGCGCTCGGCTAAACGATGTGGCGCAGGTAAATCAGCAACGTTAATTCCGACCATCGCATCGCCAAGTCCACGAGAAACATCGGCTAACACTTTGGCATCTTCAAAGAAGGTTGTTGCCTTAACGCAAGCTGCAGCACGCGTTGCGGGATCTCCTGATTTGAAGATTCCAGAACCGATAAATACGCCATCTGCGCCCATCTGCATCATTAGCGCAGCATCTGCCGGTGTTGCAATTCCACCAGCGGTGAAAAGTACGACGGGAAGTTTTCCAGTTTCAGCCACTTCTTTCACAAGAGCAAAAGGTGCTTGCAACTCTTTAGCCGCAACATAGAGTTCATCTTCACGCATTGAAGAAAGGCGACGAATCTCGCCACCAATCTTGCGCATATGCATCATCGCGTTGGAAACATCACCGGTTCCTGCCTCACCCTTTGAACGGATCATCGCAGCACCTTCATTGATGCGACGCAACGCTTCGCCCAAATTAGTTGCACCACAAACAAATGGGACTTTGAAATCCCATTTTTCGATATGGTTTTCATAATCTGCAGGTGTTAATACTTCTGATTCATCGATGTAATCCACACCAAGTGATTCCAAAATTCGGGCTTCCACAAAGTGGCCGATACGTGCCTTTGCCATAACAGGAATGGTTACCGCGGCTTTAATTTTTTCGATCATGTCGGGATCTGACATACGCGCGACTCCGCCTTGCGCGCGAATATCTGCAGGCACTCGCTCGAGCGCCATCACAGCACACGCACCGGCATCTTGGGCAATCTTGGCTTGCTCTGAGTTAACGACATCCATGATGACGCCGCCCTTGAGCATCTCTGCCATTCCGCGCTTTACGCGCGCTGTGCCCACTGCCTCTGACATGACTTACTCCCCTTTTTTAGCTCTTACTACGAAAATCTAGAGTTAATACTACTTTGCGGCGGGCGGTGTTGCATCCTCATTTATGGCCACGGCTACAGGCGTGAAAGCGGGGGCTTTATCGGTCAACGCGATCCATACCTGTCCTGCCGCAAATTTAATTTCATCTCCTGTCGCAGTCGTCCAAGAAGTGCCTTGATCTCCACTTGGTCTGCTCCAGTTCGCTTCAATTGCTAAACCATCTCGTAATACATATCCCTTACCTGCACCAACTGTTTGCGAATACGGCGTAACTCCGCCGGCTTTGTCACGGTAAATCGAATCGGTGATTGAAATCAATTGAATGACTAATGTAGTTGGCCCAAGATGCACTCCCGAAAAAGATAGATTAGGTCTCTCTTTTTGAGAAAGCAGCCAACGCTTCTCTTTAGCAGACCAAGTCGCATTATAAGAATTGGCGGGCCAAGAAACTTTGACAGAAGAAATTGCGGTTCCAGTTTCTGGCTTTTCTCCAAAGTTCCAGCCGATTGGCTTAGAAATAGCAACCGATAATTTCGCCTTAGCGACATTGGCCATTAAATCTTGAGCTTGTAGCATCATCGAAGTTGGTGATCTGCGCAATGGATCGGTGGAATATATCTTGGGCGATTGCCGCTGCGCCCCTAAATTAATTACATTAGCGGCGGCGATGACTGGTAATAACTTTGATTGTGCACCGCTGTAGGCAAAGGCGACTCTTCCGAACTGCTCAAGAATCTCAATGTCAGATATTCGGGCGCTACGTACTGGCCCGACTACTTGAGGTATAACGGAGCTAAAGATCGCCGCCAATCGGGTGAGTCCACCCTCAACTTGTTCTATGTAAACGATGTCCGCGTCTTCCAAACCTGCCTGCGGATGAGCGGGCGCTGTGTCATCGATTTTTACCGCCAAAACTGGGCCATCGCTACCGATACGACCACTCAATGAATTCTTCGGTTCGATTTTCTCTGTGATAGGTAGGAGCGTTGTTAAATTTTCAGATGGGAGAAAATTGAAAAGCGCAAATAAGACGATCCCGATTGCACCCAATCCGGCTGTACCTTTTAATACTCTTTTAAAGGACATCTGTTTCAAATTCATATGTAACCGGAAGTGGTGCGGTGCCTGCTAGGCGAAAGATTTTAAATACTGGCTTCTGGCGAACCATCTGGGTGCGAGTAACCGCATCAACATGCAGACTAATTGCAACGCGAATTTTGTCGGTTAGCTCAGAGAGTTCGCGCAATAAATCTTTCTCAATAAACCCATCAACCAAATGGCCATCGTTAAGTAGCAGCCCGAGAGCGCCTGATAACCCACTCTCTGCTTGTGAACGACTCTGCATCTGCGCATCTCTGGCTTGATGCGCTGCTGCCGTAAGTAGAAGTGAGGACGCGGGATCTGCTAATTCACTCTTAGCAATTTCTAAAGCGACCGCAGCGCGACGTTGCAGCAAGCCATCGAGATTTGCCCAACTAGTTTCTACTCGATGATGCAGGCGATCCAGACGCGTTGCAGAATATGAGAGATACCAAAGCACAAATATTGCAAGAAAAGATCCGAGAAAATATTGCTCCATTTAATTTCCTTCCCGACCTAGGAAGCGGTTCCAGGCGCGATTTTCTGAAGAAAGGGTAACGCCATCACTGCCGACTAAAGCCATTTCATAAATCGAATATATATCTTCTGCGACAACATCCCAATCAAAGCGTTGTGCATAAATTTTTCCTCTTTGCGCTAATTCACGGCGTTTTTCATCTTCGCGCAGTAACTCAATAACCACCTTTGCCAGATCTTGCGGATTCTCCGATTGAAAGAGCGCTCCGTATTCCCCCTTACCTAGCAACGATTCAAAAGCCGGGATATCACTGGCGACAACGGCAGCTCCTCCAGCAAGTGCTTCGGCGAGAATAATTCCAAAAGATTCTCCCCCGGTATTTGGGGCGATATATAAAGCAACAGAAGATAGAAAATCAGCCTTATCTTTCTCGCTGATACGTCCTAGGAATTCGAAACGCTGGCGTAATTGCGGATCAATTTGATCCTGCACATCTTTACTATCACCAGGTCCAGCAACTAGGACCCTCACATCTGGAGCAAAACGCGCAATAATCGGCAAAGCTTCCAGTAATACCGATAAACCCTTACGTGGCTCTTCATATCGACCAATGAAGCCAAGGGTATTTCCGCTCCATTGTGCGCGGACTTCACCATCGCGATAGCGATCTGCGTATATTCCATTTGGTACTACAACTGCATCGGTCTCTAAATGTTCGGTGAGAGTCGATCGTGCAGCCTCGCTTACTGCAATGCGCGCAGTGAGTTTCTCAATTACTGGCTCTAAAATGGGGCCGATAGCGAAGATCGCCTTCTGCCGTTTCGCTGCGGCATGGAAGGTACCGACTAGTGGCCCCTCTGCCGCCCAACATGCAAGCAGTGATATAGATGGGATTGCCGGTTCGTGTAAGTGAAGTAGATCAAACTTGCCATTGGAAATCCATTGCCTAACCCGCGCAAAAGCAATCGGCCCAAATAAAACTCGCGCGACTGCGCCATTATATGGAATAGAGATTGGCTTTCCGGCGCTAGTTACATAATTTGGAATTGCACCTTCATCTATCACTGGTGCAAGAACTGAAACGAAATGACCTTTAGCAATTAGATACTCGGCGAGATCGCGTACGTGATTTTGTACCCCACCTGGCGTATCCCATCCGTAGGGACATACCAAGCCAATTCGTAACTTCTTTAGCGCCATTAGCTGCGCTCCTGGAAATCGCCATCAACCCAGATTCTTTGCAACATATGCCAATCCTGCGGCGTCTTTGCAATACCGGCTGCGAAGAGATCTGCACACTTCTGAACGACTTGTGATACACGTTCGGTATCGGTGCCATCGGTTGGTATGGCTACGCTATTGAACTCAATGTGAATTCCACTTTCGGTATAAGAAACCTGTGCAGTAATTAGTGGGACACCCGTGCGTATTGCAAGCAGCGCGGCACCAACTGGCATACGCGCCGGATACCCAAAGAAATCAACATCAACACCGCTGCGCGATAAGTCGCGGTCGGAGACTAGAGCAACTATGGCTCCTTCGCGTGCGCGCTGCATCAGCGTCGCCATTGATCTACTTTCCGTGGATAGAATTTCCATACCCATGTTCTGGCGATACTCAAGAAACTTATTAAAGAGCGCTTCGGGTTTTAACTTTTCGACCACAGCCACCAACGGAAAACCCATTGCACAGAAATAAAAACCAGCGTGATCCCAATTGCCAGCATGTGGCACCGCTACAACGACGCCACGACCATCTCGCATTGGGGTAGTTAATAAATCTTCACGTGTAACAGTTACGGTCGCTAAAATTCGCTCCTTTGACCAATCAGGTGAGCGAAAAGTGTCACACCAGTAACGCATATAAGATGAAACCGCTGCACTCATTAATTGATCCATCGCCGCTGTATCTTTATCCGGACATACGCGCTGTAAATTACTGCGCAGTCTTTTGATACGTGCGCCATTGCGATGCAAGGTAATAACGCCAATTTGTTCAAAGGTAGAATATGCAAATTTCTCTGGTAGCAACCTAACTAATTTCCAACCCGTGAAATAGGCGCTTGCTGCCAGGAAGTCAAAGTTCATATCTTTACAACGCCGCCTTAACTATCAAGATTCGCTGCACGATGGTTACCACTGCAAGTACGAAGAGGACCCAGACTCCAATTGCCAATGCGTAGGGGATGCCAAGACCTTCGAAGCCAATCGCTGTTAAGGCAATGATCAATCTCTCGGTCCGTTCGGCTATTCCACCCGAACACTCGATCTGAAGCGATTCAGCCTTGGCCCGAATGTAGGGAACTAAAGTTCCAGCAACTAGTGCACCAAGTGCAACCGGAAGCAATCGATCATCGCTTTCGATCAAGGCAAGAATTAGCCCAAGCAAAATTGCTGAATCTGTTATCCGATCGATTGTAGAATCTAAAAATCCGCCCCATTTGCTCTCGCCACGTTTCGAGATGCGCGCCATTGCTCCATCAAATAAATCACTGAGTGCGAAGAAAGAGATAAGTAGGGTGCCGACAAAGAACTCTTGGCGCGGATAGAAGTAAAGAGCACTTGAAACTAATCCGAGCGCTCCCACGAAAGTAACCGCATTAGGTGTTAACCCCACGCGAAGGGCACCTCGCGCTATTGGAATGATGGCGCGGGTTATGGCGGGCTTTAAATAAGCGCTTAACATCGCCACCATCGTAGGCTCAAGGGTTGAAATTCACCTATTCTGACGCCTGTGAGTTCTGATAAACGCATCCATGTCTACGGCCATGTTTCTGCCCAACCACAGGCGATCGCCAATCTATTTGGCGCTCAACTTGCCAGCGAAGTTAACGCCGAATCAGATCTTGCAATATTTGCCATAAATCCCGCCGCCGGAATTGATCAGAATACTATCGATCAATGGCAGGCTTTAAGTGACTATCAATTACCGCGATTGGTAGTTGTTAATGAACTAGATGGTTCGGATGCCGATTTTGAAGATGCAATCATGTTGGCCAATCGTGTATTAGATCAGTTAGTTACGCCATATTTAGTTCTTCATTCACAATCTGGAAGTCCGATTGCCTTAATTTCATTAGATGATCTGCAAATCTTTGATTACAGCTCCAATCCACCAACAACTTCGCAGAGCGAGACCGAACATCAAGAGTTGGTCGCTGAATTTCGCGAAGAATATTTGGAAGAGATGGCAGGAGCTGGGGAACACGCCTTTGCAGCCGGTCTGCTCTTTCCGGCAATACCGATTGTTATCTCAAATGGCCTAGGTATAAATATTGTTAAAGATTTTATAGATCAGCTTTAAAGAAGATTACCAAGCGGCGGACAGCTCATCACGAGTTTGCGATAGTAGCGCCGGCATCACCTTGGTCTGTCCAATCAGTGGCATGAAGTTTGCATCCCCTGCCCAACGTGGAACTACATGTTGATGGATATGTTCAGCGACACCAGCACCAGATATCGCCCCCTGATTCATACCTAAATTAAATCCTGCAGGGGCCGAAACTTTTCGTAAAGTGACCATGGCGTGTGAAGTTAGATCTGAGATTTCATCTCTCTCCGCTTTTGTCAGATCTGTAAGATCAGCGACGTGGCGGTTGGTGCAAATCAATAAATGTCCGGCGTTATATGGATACAAATTCATTACAACAAAGGCGCTTTCACCGCGCGCAACAACCAATCCTTCTGCATCGCTGAGAGTTGTTATCTGGCAGAAAGGGCAGTCGACTCCATTTTCAGAAAGTGGTCGGTTCTCACCTTTTAAATACTCCATGCGGTGAGGCGCCCAAAGGCGTGCCCAACGATCTGGCATTCCGGGGATTTGTTCCACCATTGTTAAACCTGTTTGCGATCGCCGATAGCGCTTTGAATCTCTGCAATCGCATCAGCGACCGCAATTCCATTCTTCTGCTCTCCGCTGCGGTAACGAATTGAAACCTTGCCAGCGAGTTGATCTTCTTCGCCAGCGATCAACATATATGGCACTTTCTGCATTTGGGCATTGCGAATCTTCTTCTGCATTCGATCATCTGATGCATCCAGATCGATACGAATACCGGCAGATTTAAACTCTTTAACAACGCCAGCTAGATAATCTGCGAAGGCTTCAGCAACTGGAATAGCGGTGACTTGTACAGGTGCAAGCCAGGGCGGGAAAGCTCCTGCATAATGCTCAGTTAAAACACCAAAGAATCTTTCAATTGAACCAAAGAGCGCACGATGAATCATCACGGGGCGCTGACGGGTTCCATCAGTTGCTGAATATTCAAGTTCAAAGCGTTGCGGAAGTTGGAAATCAACTTGGATGGTTGACATCTGCCAAGTGCGACCGATCGCATCTTTAGCTTGTACAGAAATCTTAGGTCCGTAAAAAGCGGCGCCGCCTTCATCGAGTACTAGTTCTAACTTTTGGGCAAGTGCGGCTTTGCGAAGGGCCTCAGTTGCCTCCGCCCAATCAGCATCTTCGCCGACCGACTTTTCTGGATTTCGCGTAGAAAGTTCTAGATAGAAATCTTCTAAACCATAATCACGGAGCAAATTGAGAACGAAAGTTAAGAGTGAATCGAGTTCGTCCACCATCTGCTCTTTGGTGCAATAGATATGCGCATCATCTTGGGTGAAACCACGTGCGCGAGTTAAGCCGTGAATAACGCCCGATTTTTCATAGCGATAGACAGTTCCAAATTCAAAGAGGCGAAGCGGAAGTTCGCGGTATGAACGTCCGCGAGATGCAAAAATCAAATTGTGGAAAGGGCAGTTCATTGGCTTCATGTAGTACTGCTGGCCAGCCCGCTTGACTGTGCCATCGGCATGGAGCTCTTCATCCAGAATCATCGGTGGATACATACCTTCGGAGTACCACTGCAAATGACCTGATTTTTCAAAGAGCGCAGCTTTAGTTAGATGCGGTGAGTAAACGAATTCATAACCTTCATCTTCATGGCGCTTGCGCGAGTAATCTTCCATCGCTCTGCGAACGATTCCGCCTTTGGGATGAAATACCGCAAGACCAGATCCGATCTCTTCCGGAAATGAGAATAGGTCTAATTCGGTACCGAGGCGACGATGATCGCGTTTTTCCGCTTCTGCAAGTAAATCCAGATAAGCGGTTAGCTCTTCTGATGATGGCCAGGCAGTTCCGTAAATTCGTTGCAACATCGGATTCTTTTCAGAACCACGCCAATACGCAGCAGCACTTCGCATTAATTTAAAGGCAGGGATGTGTTTGGTTGAAGGCAGATGTGGACCGCGGCAGAGATCTGACCAAACCGGTTGACCATCACGACCCAAATTGTCATAAATTGTTAATTCGCTGCCACCAACTTCAACGCTAGCTTCATCTCCTGCGCCAGATTTCAAACCAATCAATTCGCATTTATATGGTTCATGTGCGAGTTCCTTCAACGCATCTGCTTCAGTTGTCACACGGCGGCGAAATCTCTGTCCATCTTTTACGATCTTGCGCATCGCGCTCTCAATTTTCTCAAGATCTTCTGGATTAAATGGTCGCTCCGGATCGAAGTCGTAATAGAAACCATCGGTGATTGGTGGACCAATTCCGAGACGAGTTTGCGCGAAGACTTGTTGCACCGCTTGCGCCATAACATGGGCAGTTGAGTGTCGTAGTACAGATAGACCTTCGGGCGAGGAAATTGCAATCGCTTCTACGGCATCACCCTCAGCGAGTTCAGTCCAGAGATCTTTTAAAACTCCATTTACTTTACAAACGATGATCTCTTTACGGTCAGCAAATATCTGGGTCGGGCGAGCATCGCTTTCGACGCTGGTTTTCGCGCCGTCTATGGTGATCGAAATCTGCGACATGTGCCTAGCCTACCGAATGCCTTAACGTCTTTGCCCGTATATCTGCTTCCAGCGCTGCGCAATCTCCATCTATTTCCATTCGACGACCATCTATATCGCTTACAGAGAGCGCAATTTTCAAACTTGATATTACAAATGCGGCATCGACCTTCTCTAAATCTGATCTATCAATTAGACGCACTTCGATTCCACATCGCTCAATAACTATCCCCCGCTGTACTCCTGGCAGAACTCCAGAAGAGAGTGGGGTTGTAACCCATTTCCCGTCAATACGGAAGAGGAAATTCGAGACCGCACCTTCAGTAACTTCAATACTTTCATTAACACAGATGATTTCATCAAAACCTTTTGCTTGTGCTTTCGCCAGTAAATCGAGTCGATGTTGGTAGGGAAAAGTCTTTATAGATATCGAATCAGCGTCAGACGGATCTGTAATAACAGTCAGCTTTGCCGGCTGGGTTATCTCCTCATACCTTTGGTGGACCGCCACAAACCGATCATCAGAAAAGAGCAAACGCAGTCGTCCGATTTGATGCGACTCAACGGCTAATAATTGCAAAATAGCGCTTCGGATTTGGTCTTCATTAGGCAGGGAAATACCTTTCTTGTCTGCCGCATCAACTGCTCGACGCATATGCCGACCTAATTCGAAGACTTCACCATTTTCGGTCTTGATGGTTTCAAAAATTCCTTCGCCATCAGGCCAGCCATCCAGCGCGACTCCAACTGATTTAGCATCGACTAGTTGATCGTTAAACCAGATCTGCATCAGATAAATCCTCCAGCAATTGAAATCAATTTACGAGCTTTTAATTGCGTCTCTTCCCATTCTGCCTTCGGCTGACTCCCCCAAGTTATCCCCGCACCGGTTCCGAAACGCAGATATCCATCTTTAGCGTTCCAAAAGGTACGAATAGCAACCGAAAGTTCTGCAGCATCGCCCTTCACCCAACCCAAAATCCCACAGTAAGGTCCACGAGGTACTGGCTCGTATTCTGCAATAACCTGCATCGCTGAACTCTTTGGGGCGCCGCTAATTGATCCGGCAGGTAATAACGCATTTAGAATCGGGGCCCAACTTAAATCTTCTTTAAGCATTCCGACTACATCTGATACCAAATGACGTAATCCAGGATGGTCTTCACTTCGCAAGAGCTCTGCCACTTCAACGCTCCCGGGTTGGCAGATCTGACCCAAATCATTGCGCATCAGATCAACGATCATCACATTCTCGCTCTGGTCTTTATTTCCAAAACCTTGCAGAGCCAACTCCTGCGTACCTTTTATAGGAGATGTCATTAATTTGCCGCCTTTGCGCAGCAGAAAAAGTTCGGGAGATGCGGAAGCAATTTGAATTCCAGGTAGTGATAAATAGGAAGCGTATGGCGCTGGGTTCTCCTGCAGAATCTTGGAAAAGAGCGAGGCTAACTCCTCACCCGAAAAAGCCGCGCTTAAAACTCGACAAGCATTTACTTGGTAGACCCAACCACTTGCTATCGCTTGGCGAATTTCTTCTACATATTCGCAGTACTCAACTTCGGTTAAAGATGATCCCCACTTATTTAATCTTTCATTCCACTTAGAGGAATCAAAAGGAAAAGGTGAATCAAATTCCTCTGCAAACCTTGCTAGCCGTACTTGCCCTTCGTAAGAAATACTGACCGCCCAGAAATTGCCATCATCTAGGCGAGCTAAATCTTCACTTTCTTCGATTAGCGAATGTGCAAACCTGCCGCCCATCCAAAAGCAGTCTTGACCCAGATCCATACCCCCAACGCTACGGTGAAAACTCTCGCTTTGGCGGATAGCCCCTTGCTGCGATAGATTTGTCCACGCACGAAATGCGGACGTAGCGCAGCTGGTAGCGCGGAACCTTGCCAAGGTTCAGGTCGCGGGTTCGAACCCCGTCGTCCGCTCGGATTAACCGCCGCTTGAGAATAAACTTTTCAGGTGGCGGTTTCTCTATCGTTACAAGATGTCCAGCAGTAAAGAGTTTGGTCGGATGGCCGAGAGGCGAGGCAAGGGACTGCAAATCCCTCTACACGGGTTCAAATCCCGTTCCGACCTCCAAGTAGAACATGATCAGAGTCGATCAGGAGATGCAGATGGCAGAAGATGAATCACAACGTCCGTGGGGGCGTTATGAAATCTTGTCAGAAAGCGATGCCTATAAAGTAAAAACTATCTGGGTAAATCCAGGTAAGCGGCTTTCATATCAGCGCCATGAAAAACGTGCTGAGCATTGGTTTATTGTGCAAGGAGATGCGCGCATTACTTTAAACGGTGACACCTTTGAAATGGGCGCAGGAGATTCGATTGATATCGAAATCGGTGATTTACACCGCATCGAAAATATCGGCTCAGAGGAAGTCATTTTCGTAGAAGTTCAAACCGGAACCTACTTTGGTGAAGATGATATTGAGCGTATTGAGGATGATTTCGGGCGTTAAATCGCTCGGGTATACTTTCTTAACAATTTAATACATACCGAAAGATTTAGACCCGGACGATTGGCTCAGCGGTAGAGCACCACATTGACATTGTGGGGGTCACTGGTTCGATCCCAGTATCGTCCACGTAACGCAGTGAAGTGGCGCAAAGACATCGTCCACGTAACGCAGTGAAGTGGCGCAAAGACATCGTCCACGTAACGCAGCCAGACATCACTTCTGTTCTAAGAAGCCCTTAACTCGCCGAATTGTCTCAACAAGATATTCGGGAGCCATTGCTTGATGCTCCTGATTGGTTGTCTCAAAGAGATAGTTCAGCAGAATAATCCGCCGCTGCAAAAGCAGGCCTTTTAATTGATATTCACTGTACGCGGGTAACTCACAGACAGATCGGTAACCATCCAACATCGCTGCATCTTGCTCGGGAGTGTCTAGGTAATACAAGGCGGTTGCCAGATCCTGGATCGGCAAACCGATGCCAGAATCATCAAAATCAAAAAGGAAAACTTCGTCTGCATGACTAAAAACGTTACCGCCATGCAGGTCTGCGTGAATAACGATTGCCTCACTCTTGGAATACAAGTCATCAATTATCTGCTCGATCTTGCTCTTTGCTTCAGAAAGTATTTCCCTTTCCTCTCTGGAGAGTGGACTATTGGAGGAAAAAATAATGTCCGTTGTTTCCCACAAGAAGTCACGCAGAAACGGCAGTTTTGCGCCTTGGGGCAATCTGAAACCTTGTGCTGCCTGATGCATAGCCGCCATAGCGGCCCCAAGTTTTTTGAGTGAGTCCTCGCTTGGCTCATCTCCAAGCTCTTCACCGGGTAACCACGTATAAAGTACCACGCCCAATTCGCGTTCCATCAGAGGAGAATGAATCGTCTGTGCCAGCTCCTTACTTTTCGTATGTACTGGTTTTGGCAGATTGACTACGCCTTTGTGATTGAGAAAATCTACAAATGCGATTTCGCCCAGTAAATTTTCGTGATTCCGATCCGAATTCACATTTATCCGTAAGGCATACATCTCATTTTTTGATGTTATTACTTTATATGTGGCGTTGAATTCAAAATTAATTAACTCAATTGATTGGAGTTCAAAGTGGTACTGGAGAAGGATGGCGTGCGCTAAATCTGAGATATGCTCTTTTTGCGCCTCCACAGAAAGGAGAGCAAACCGTGACTTTTGCATTGCCATTTCCTTTGCAATTAAACCTATCCCCGAGTTGGGACAATTTAGTACGAAAATCCTATATTCAATAGATAGCCTAAGATTCAAACGGGGATTGCTCGTTTATCCGCTAATCTGGATAACGAACTGGAAGTGCCTTAGAATTTAAAGCGATTAATAGGTCTGAAGGATGAGGAGAAATATACGATGGGCGATAAGCCACGTTCAGGGATTCTAGGCGAATGGGATCGCCTAACCCCAAAGATGAAAATTGTTGCTGCGATTCTCATAATTGTCCCAATGATTTACTATCCCCCATCGGCCTTTCTCTTTTTGGCATATGCCGTCCTTCTAAATATTCGAGATAGACGAAATAAGGAATAAGAAGTATGCCGCCTAAAGATCCCAGTCGAGAGGCACATTTTCCCGCCATAGAAAAAAGGTATGGCGAGAAGATGAAATTTTGGTTTGCTGTAATGGCAAAGTTGGAAGATAAGAAGTACCCAGAACAAATTGCACACCTGCGTGAGAATTACGGTTTTTCTCAAGCCCACGCAAACGCGCTAGTTATGTACTCTCGCGGCTCCACCTCGGCGCAACGATTTGCAACAACTGCTGAATATTTCAAGTCAATTACGCCTCAACAGGCCAAGACTGTTAGTGGGATTATGAAGACAATTCAGAGCAAGTATCCGAAGTTGGAACTCGTTATAGCCTGGAACCAACCGATGCTTCGCGACGGGGCCAGATATGTTTTTGGGATTTCCGCGACTAAGGGTTACTTACTGATCGCTCCGTGGAGCAGCGATGTTTTGGAAAAATTCCGCCCAAAACTTGAAGGTTATAAAGTGAATAAAAAGACGATTCAGATACCGAGTGATTGGCAAATTGATGAAAAGTTGCTTCACCAGATGGTTAAGGCAACGCTGGCAGAATAAAGTTAGAGAATCCAGGCAACTCAGTTAAGCCGAATGGCTCTCGATAAAGATTCTAGAGTTTTCGAAGATAACCTCAGCATCGTAATCAAGGGTTGCAACGTGAAAACTATTGGTCAGCTCA
Source organism: Bifidobacterium breve (assembly GCA_945860245.1). Lineage (GTDB taxonomy): Bacteria > Actinomycetota > Actinomycetes > Nanopelagicales > Nanopelagicaceae > Planktophila. The sequence goes on along the minus strand of CAMAPO010000001.1, from coordinate 99,427 downwards.
ATCCGCTGCTTGGTCCTTGAACCCACCCCCTTCATAATGATTTCAGTATTCGAAACTGGCAAGGTGTGATCATCAACGCTATGAAAGAGTTGCATCGGGACATTGATATTGTGAAGGTGCGCTCTGGTGTATTTGAGCATTTGAAGTATCTGATAGATGCCCTTGGTTGACATGGAGTTATATCCGCCTTGCGTGACCCCAGGACGCTTGATGTCATCGCCAGATGAATTCCGAAACTTTTTAATGCACGAGAAGAGGAAGGCCAACTTTGGTCCTACAAAAGGGATATGAATCATTGGGTTGACCAGAATAATGCCCGACAATTTACTGGAATACTTAGTGGCGATATACAAAGTCGTTCCCCCACCCATTGAAAAGCCACAAATAAAAATCTTCGTACAGTTTCTCAAAAGTTCGGCCATCTCTGATTCAACTTTCTCTGGCCATTGCTGCCAATTGATCTCATTGAGATCCTCCGGCTTTCTTCCGTGGCCGGGCAGCAATGGAACGCGGACTGTGTAGCCCTTTTGATTTAGATACTCAGCCCACGGGCGCATTGCGGAAGGCGAACCTGTGTAACCGTGAATAAGGAGAACGCCGATTTCTTTATTTACTCCAGAACCAATTGCAGACCAATCATTGATTAAGCCATTGGGAGCTCCTATTACCGCCATATCTTTAGCGTACTAAGGAGTCACTGTCATAGCCATGCATTAGCCTTACATTTATGAGTGGTAGATCGCGTTTATTGATCGATGTGCCCTTTGTCGTATTCGACTTAGAAACATCTGGTGCTGCTCCTTCAACTGGCGCGGCGGTCACCGAAATTGGCGCTGTTAAAGTCTTGGGCGGAGAAATAATCGGTGAGTTTCAAAGCTTTGTAAATCCTGGTCACTATCTCTCTGACTTCATCACTTCACTTACAGGAATCACCGATGCAATGTTGGTTGATGCTCCAGACATTGATCACATACTCCCTACCTTTATAGATTTCCTCGGACCAGTACATGAAACAGTTCTGGTGGCACACAACGCCCCCTTTGATATGAGTTTTATGAAAGCCGCGGCGGATGCTCATTCATACATCTGGCCCGAATATGCGGTAATCGACACTGCTCGCATCGCTCGTTATGTTTTAGATCGCGATGAAGTTCCAAATTGCAAGCTATCTACCTTGGCCCCGTTCTTTGGTTCACCCACGTCTCCTAACCATCGCGCCTTAGATGATGCCCGTGCTACCGTCGATGTTTTACATGGGATTTTTGAAAGACTCGGTTCGCACAATGTGACAACCCTGGAAGAGTTACTGAAATTTAAGAGAAAACGCCCACGCCGACCAATCGATTAGCTCTTCGCCAATTCCTGACTCAGCATTATCCATTGATTTAATAAATTTGTTGCCGCCCCGGAATCAACGGCATTTGAGGCCTTGATCAGGGATGCTGAAATGCGCTCGTGAATAGATTTCCCAACTTCACCATCAAATGCGGCGATCGCGGCTGCGGCATTTAGCAAGACGGCATCGCGAGGTGCACCTGCCTCCCCTGCAAAAATCGCTGTGGTGATTGCCGCATTCTCTTTCGCATCTCCCCCGACCAGGGCAGAAATTGGCGCGTTTGCTAAGCCAAAATCTTTGGCATCGATACGATCATTAAAGATTTCACCGCCACCAATCGTTAAAACTGATGTGCTGGTGGCAAGAGTTATCTCATCGAGTCCATCATCGCCGCGAAAAACAAAACCTTCGACGCCACGATCTGCCAATACTTGTGCCATCACCAAGTGCATTCGTTCGTTTGCGACACCAATCGCCGCAGCCTTTGGACGCGCCGGATTTGCCAAGGGACCCAAAATATTGAAGACGGTGGCGGTAGCTAACTCCTTGCGAGCAGGTGCAGCAAAACGCATCGCGGGGTGAAAGATAGGTGCAAAGCAGAAACCAATACCTAAATCGGCCACTGTCTTAGCAACCTTTTCGCCATCGAGATCTATCGCAACTCCAAGAGCCTCCAATAAATCCCCTGCCCCAGATTTGGAAGATGCGGCTCGATTGCCATGTTTAACCACGCGCGATCCGGCGGCGGCAGCGATGATCGCTGCAGTAGTTGAAATATTAATTGTATTTGCGCCATCTCCCCCGGTGCCAACTGTGTCGACAGCGCGTTCACCAATCACTATTGGCGCGCAGTGGATATACATTTGTTCAACTAGCGCAGCAACTTCTTCTGCTGTCTCACCTTTATTTTTTAGAGCAAGTAAGAAGTGCTTTAAGATCTCTTTATCGGCGCGACCTTCCAGTACTTCACGCATCAAATCTTGTGCTTCTTGCGGCAAAAGATCCTGGCCGTTCTCCATCTTTGAGATGGATGAAGCCCAATCGACAGAGCTCATTTTCAAACCTCTACTTAGCCGATTGCGGCTGCAGAATTTGTTCGCAGTAAATCCGCAACCGTATTTGCCAATGTAAATGGATCGATCGGATGGATAACACTTGCCTCAGCGCGTGACCAAGCCGCCAGCCAAGCATCTTCGCGTCGCCCCGTAATTAAAAGTACTGGTGGGCAGTTAAAGACTTCATCTTTTAGCTGACGAGCAACGCCCATGCCGCCTTCAGGTACCGCTTCGCCATCAAGGATAAATAAATCAGCGCGCAGCGCGCCAGAGGTGCTCTTGCGATCTACGAAAGCGCGCAGCGCCGCAGCCGTTGCAAACTCTTCGATTTGATGTTCTGGCAGGTCATCGGCAACGCGCTTTCCGAGGGCTGCGGTTATGGCAGAGCGCACCGAAGAGTCATCGGAATACACGATGATTATCGGCTTGCGTGATGTAGACATAGGGCAAGTCTAATCAATGGCCCGGCCTAGAACTGCCAGATTTCAAGGTCAATAAAGCGTGACCCGTTTCACCTAAAAACGGTTGATTTAAGGGCCAGAACTGAACCGCCAAATAGAAAGGAGAGCGCACTTTCAGGGATACTTACCCCTATGACCAGCTCAACCCTCGCGACACCTCACAAGATCAATCGCCCCAATCTGGTGGCGGTTGGAACTATCGTCTGGCTCTCAAGTGAGTTGATGTTCTTTGCCGCACTCTTTGCCATGTATTTCACTACTCGCGCGGTGCAGGGTCCGACGATCTGGTTGGAATCGACAGAAGTTTTAAATATCCCATTTGCTGCGCTCAACACAACGGTGCTAGTTCTCTCATCTGTAACCTGTCAATTTGGTGTATTTGCGGCAGAGCGTTTCCAAGCCAAGCGCACTGGTTCGCTCTTTAATTTCAAATCCTGGGGAATGCGCGAATGGTTCTCGCTAACTTTCTTAATGGGTGCTTTCTTTATCGCCGGCCAGATTTATGAATATGCCCACTTAGTAGTCGAAGGCGTTACGCTCTCCTCGGATGCTTACGGTTCAGTTTTCTACATGACTACAGGTTTCCACGGGTTACATGTTACTGGTGGCTTGATTGCATTTTTAATTGTGATGGTTCGTATCTCGAAAGCGCGTCGCTTTACTCATAACCAAGCAACTACCGCGATAGTGGTCTCGTATTACTGGCACTTTGTCGATGTTGTTTGGATTGCCCTCTTCTCAGCGATTTATTTAATTAAGTAAGAACAGATAAAAAGGAAACGGAAAATATCTTGAAGCATCTCTCTAGATTTCGCCGGCACCGTGCGGTGGCTCCCTTGCTCTTGGCTCTGGCATTATTTTCAATCGGCACAACATTTTCAGTTGCAGGTGCAGCCACCAGTACTCCGCTAACTGCCGCTGAACGCAGCGCTCTGATTGATGAAGGTCAGCGTATCTTTCTAAAAGGCTGCTCATCCTGTCACGGCTTAAATTTAGAAGGTTCTGCAATCGCGCCTTCTTTGATTGGCGTTGGCGCAGCATCAGTAGATTTTCAAGTAGCAACCGGGCGTATGCCGGTTGCTGATATGAGCCAACAGATCACCAGAAAGGATCCGGTTTATAACGAGAAAGAAGTTGAAGCTTTAGCCGCTTATGTATCATCACTTGCTCCTGGACCAGATGTACCGGGTGAAGAGTCGTTGAATTACGAACGTAATGGATCCACGGCTGAAGGTGGGGAACTCTTCCGTACCAACTGTGCGATGTGCCATAACTTCGCTGCCCAAGGCGGCGCGCTTACTCAAGGAAAATACGCACCAACGCTGATGGGAGTTACGCCACGTCATATCTATGAAGCGTTAATTACCGGACCACAATCAATGCCAGTCTTCTCTGATAAAACAATTACACCCGCAGAAAAGCTTTCGATTATCAAATGGATTAAAGCGGCTGAAGCGGAACCACAACTAGGTGGTGCATCACTCGGTCGAGTTGGACCGGTTACTGAAGGGCTTCTAGTTTGGACACTTGGACTCGGCCTACTAGTTGGCGTTGCAGTCTGGCTAGCAATGAAGGCGAGATAGAAAATGTCGAATGAAATCGAAGCGATTAAGGATCCAGGCCTTCCTGCTCACGTTCACCGTCGCGCAGATACAGATCCAAAGGCGGCAAAGAAAGCCGAACGCCAAGTTGCAATTCTCTTTCTTTTATCTGCACTTGGCACTGTAACGCTAATTGGTTCTTACATCTTTATCCCGCAAGATGTATTTTTCTACTTTCCGGTTCTCGGAAATACCAATGCGCACCAACTCTTTCTCGGGTTGGGTATGGCAGCATCCCTTTTCTTTATTGGCATGGGAGCAATTCACTGGGCTAAAACTTTGATGCCTGATGAGGAAGTAATTATTCAACGCCACGAGTTTCGTTCTCCAGATGAAGACCGAGCTGAGTTTATAAAGACTGTGAAAGAAGGCGCTGCCGCTGCAGGTTTGGGTCGTCGCTCACTTATTAAGCGATCACTTGGGCTTTCACTTGGTTTGGTTGGGCTCTCACCGCTAATTTTGCTCGGTGATCTTGGCCCGCTACCGGGAGATGAGCTATCGAAGACTTCTTGGAAAGCTGGGACACGTTTAGTAACGGATCCGGGGGATCGTCCGATTCGTGCCGAAGATTTAGAAGTTGGCGCTGTTGCTCAGACTCTGCCTGAGATCGAACCAGGTGCCCATCGCGCGCTCTCTGATATCGGTAAAGATGCGGTTCTACTTATTCGCCTGCGCCCAGAAGAATTTAACTTAGATGCCGAGCGTTTATCGTGGACGTACGAAGGCATCATCGCCTTCTCTAAAATTTGCTCTCATATGGGCTGCGCTGTGGCGCTCTATGAACAGCAGACTAAACATCTTCTCTGTCCCTGCCACCAATCAACTTTTGATGTTACCCGTGCGGCCAAAGTCATATTCGGACCGTCTGCTCGCCCGCTGCCTCAACTCGCGATAACAGTGGATTCCGAGGGATACTTAGTCGCACAAAGTCCATTTAACGAACCGGTAGGACCTAGCTTCTGGGAGCGCTCATCATGACAGCACGTGAAAAAATCGCAGGCAGCGTAGCAAACTATGTCGACGAGCGAACTGGCGCTGCCAAATGGATGAAGAAGAACCTCACAAAGGTCTTCCCTGATCATTGGTCATTCTTGCTCGGCGAAATCGCGCTTTACTCATTTGTAATCTTGTTACTCTCTGGAACATTCTTAACTTTCTGGTTTGATCCTTCACAGCGCGAAGTTATTTACGAAGGTGCTTACGCCCCGCTCGAAGGATTAAAGATGTCTGCGGCATATGCCTCGACTCTGCACATATCATTTGAAGTTCGTGGCGGATTGTTGATGCGCCAAATACATCACTGGGCCGCGCTAATTTTCATGGCGGCGATCGTCGTCCACCTAATGCGCGTTTATTTCACAGGCGCATTCCGCAAACCTCGTGAATTTAACTGGATTATCGGCGTTGGATTACTTACCCTCGGAATCGTTGAAGGGTTCTTGGGTTACTCACTTCCTGATGATTTACTCTCCGGAACTGGTATTCGTATCGCGGAAGCAATTATTCAAGCGCTCCCCTTAGTTGGTTCATATCTCGCTTTCTTCGCCTTCGGTGGAGCGTTCCCTGGTGAAGCATTTATCCCACGAATTTATACAGTGCACGTATTACTTCTACCTGGTGCATTTCTTGCCTTGATCACAGTTCACTTGATGCTGGTCTGGTATCAAAAGCACACTCAATATCCGGGACCAGGACGTACCGAAAAGAATGTTGTTGGTTATCCCCTAATGCCGGTCTACATGGCAAAAGCTGGTGGTTTCTTTTTTATCGTCTTTGGCGTTACCGCATTTCTCGGTGCCGTCGCATCTATCAACCCGATTTGGCTCTACGGTCCTTACACTCCAGGACAAATTTCTGCCGGCTCACAACCTGACTGGTATATGGGATGGCTCGATGGTTTAGTCCGAATGTCGCCACCGCTTGAATCACATTTTTTTGGCCACACCGTCTCGTGGAATATCTTGATCCCAGGTCTGATAGTTCCGGGAATTTTATTTACCGGAATGGCGCTCTATCCCTTTATTGAAAGTTGGATTACTGGAGATAAGCGCGAACACCACCTGCTAGATCGCCCTCGTAATGTCCCCAATCGCACCGCACTTGGCGTAATGTCACTAACCTTTATGTTGGTTGCGTTGATTAACGGCGGTAACGACATTATTGCCACAACATTTGATCTAACAATCAATCAGATCATGTGGTTCTCGCGCATCGGTATTTTGATTCTGCCACCGCTCGCCTTTGTAATTACTAAGCGTCTATGTCTATCCTTGCAGCGTGCAGATCGTGATCTAGTACTGCACGGACGTGAAACTGGACGCCTAGTAATGATGGAGCACGGTGAATTTGTAGAAGTCCACGAGCCGATCTCTGCTGAAAAAGCCTGGCTGCTTACTCAGCACGAACAGAACCCGGCGCTTGCACTGGAAGAGAGCGATCTTCGTGGTGTACGTCGCCCCGGAGTTCTCAAAAATAAGTTACGCGCTCGAATGAGTAAGGCACACGCAGTGGCTGTTCCAAAGGCAACTGCAGCAGATCTCAAAGAGATCGAACACCACTAACTCTCGCAGAGAGCCTTAAGTTGGACCAAACTCTTCGCCATCCACTTTGGATTGCGTTCTAGAGAACCAGTTGCGTTTAACCATTTAGCTGCCAGCCACGGAATGTCCTGCGCGTTAAAAGTTTCTGTAACTTCAGTTTTGCCGTTTTCAAGATCATTCAACTCGTAACTCCAGGTCCACTTCATTAGGTGAGACCAAGAAACTTTTCGTCCCTCTTCAAAGGCGACAACGGTGTTAGTGATGCGATACGGCACCTTTATCTTCATAGCCATCCCGAATTTTGCACCTAGGTGAAGACGTAAAGGTCCTGAGATACTCCCCTGCAGCGTCCCTGAGCCATCAAAGAGCGGGTGGCATCTGGGGTCGGCGATTAGATCAAAGATCTTTTGGGCGGGTGCTTCAATGACGATACGAGCACCCGTGGTGCGCGGGGCCGTTCCTGCAAGAATTTCAGCTCTTACTTTATCCATAGCGCTGATTCCTAAGAAAAAATATTAGTGAGATGAGTTCTCAGCTTGCGGCTTCTCATACTCGGTAACAAAACCGATAATGCTAATTATTAAGGTACCTAGTGAGATAAGGGTTAACCACCAACCGATAACAAGTGAGAGACCCATAGCCATTGCACTTAGCGCAACAGGTAGTGGCCACCATGAATGCGGGCTATAAAAACCTAGCTCACCGGCGCTATCTGCTATTTCAGCAGTTGGGCGATCTTCGGGGAGATCGTGGCCAATTCGCTTGGCAGTAAACCAGATATAGAAACCAACCATGCCCGCTAAGCAAGCGGCCAAAATCATTCCGGTGATTCCAACGGCTTCTCCACCTACGTAGTAATAAATAATCGCCATAATGACGTAGAAGATAGAGAGGCCTACGAAGAGGCTCCAATTAGTTTTCACTAGTGACCTTCTGTCTTAATGTGCGGATGATTCAGATCAAAAGCTGGGCGCTCTGAGCGAATACGCGGCATAGTTAGGAAATTGTGGCGGGGTGGCGGGCAAGAAGTGGCCCATTCCAACGATGAGCCATAGCCCCAAGGGTCATCACAATTAACTAACGGTGAGTTGCGGGTAATCCAAACATTTACAAAGAACGGGATCATAGAAAGAGCCAATAGCGCTGAGCCAAAAGTTGAAATCATATTCATTCCAGTGAAGCCATCAGTAGCCAGGTAATCTGCGTAGCGACGAGGGAATCCCTTGATTCCTAGCCAGTGCTGAATTAAAAAGGTCGTGTGGAAGCCAACGAAGAGGGTCCAGAAGTGAATCTTGCCCAAGCGCTCATTTAACATTCTGCCAGTCATCTTTGGCCACCAGAAATAGAATCCAGCGAACATTGCAAAGACCACCGTGCCAAAGAGCACGTAGTGGAAGTGCGCAACTACGAAGTATGAGGCTGAGACAGCGAAATCAAGTGGCGGCGAAGCCAAAATTATTCCCGTGATACCGCCGAATAAGAATGTAACTAAGAAGCCCATTACCCAGAGCATCGGAGTTTCAAAGGTTACGTGACCACGCCACATGGTGCCGATCCAATTGAAGAATTTAACACCAGTAGGAATACCAATTAAGAATGTCATAAACGAGAAGAAAGGCAATAACACTTGACCGCTTGCAAACATATGGTGTGCCCAGACCGCAACCGAGAGTGCAGAAATAGCGATTGTTGCAGCGATTAAGCCTTTATAGCCAAAGATTGGCTTGCGGCTAAAGACCGGCAAAATCTCTGTAGCGATACCAAAGAATGGCAGCGCCAATATGTAAACCTCTGGGTGACCGAAGAACCAGAATAAGTGTTGCCACAACATTGCGCCACCGTTAGCAGGATCAAAGATATGCGAGCCAAATAAACGATCAGATTCGAGTGCGAGTAACGCAGCTGCAAAAGGAGGAAAGGCAAGCAGTACAAGAATTGAGGTCAGCAGAACGTTCCAAGAGAAGATCGACATGCGAAACATAGTCATACCTGGCGCGCGCATCGTAAAGATTGTTGTAATGAAGTTAACGCCGCCCAAAATCGTTCCAAGACCAGAGACTGCAAGTCCGATCACCCAAAGGTCACCACCAATACCTGGTGAATAAGTTGAATTGGCCAACGGTGCATAAGCAGTCCAACCAAATGACGCGGCACCGCCTGGGGTTAAGAACCCCGCGACCGCTGTCAGGCTGCCGAAGAAGAAGAGCCAGAAAGACAACATATTCAACCGCGGAAAAGCGACATCTGCCGCGCCAATTTGCAGCGGCATAATCACGTTGGCGAAACCAACAAAGAGCGGTGTTGCAAACATCAAGAGCATGATCGTTCCGTGCATTGTAAAGATTTGGTTATATTGCTCATTACTGAGGAATTGCATCCCTGGGCGCGCTAGCTCAGCGCGCAGGAATAAAGCCAATAAACCGCCAATTAAAAACCACATAAAAGTGGTTATTAAATACAAATAGCCAATTATCTTGTGGTCAGTCGAGGTAACCCACTTTACAAAATTCTTACCTTTGGGAGAAGGTGCGATTGCTGTCGCGTTTAAGGTCGGACGTTCTGCGTAGGTTGTCATGCTGCACTCACCTTCAGAGTCTCTAGATAAGTCTTGTATTCAGATGGAGTAACCACTTTAACTGAGAAAAGCATTTGCGAATGATTTCGGCCGCAGAGAATATTGCATCGGCCGGGATAAGTACCAAGCTTATTGGCGGTGAATTCTAGATAGTTGGTCACGCCCGGCAAGTTCTGCATCTGAATCATAAATGCTGGGATCCAGAAACCGTGAACAACATCATTCGAGGTAATTGTGTAGCGCACTTTTTCACCAAGTGGAACGTAAAGCGTTGGTGGACTGGCAGGAGTTCCGGTAACTACAGCTTCCGGTCCTGCTTCAGGGTAAGAAAATTGCCAAGACCACTGGAATCCGCTTACTAGGATCTCGTGTTTGTAATTAGTCGTCTTTTCAAAAATTTCTGTCTGCTTAACCGCGGTAAAGTAAAATAACACTGCAACGATAATAAACGGAATTACTGTGTAGGCAACTTCAACCGGGACGTTATATTGCGTCTGCTTTGGAAATTCGCCCTGGCCTACTTTGGCGCGATGAAAAACCGCTGGCCATAAAATTAAAATCAAAGTAAAAACGCCGACAACTGCGCCAGCGATCCAGGCCCCTTGCCAGAGAGAAAGAGATGTGTCGTTAACGCTGGTTATGCCCTCTTCAAATCCAAGTCCTGATACTTTGGCGCAGCCCGTTAGTAAGACGCCAAGCGGCGCTAAAAGTAACGCCCGCGGTAAAGGGCGGGATGGCTTAGCAGGCATGGGTCTAAGGATAGTGCTGCATTTCCCTCATCTGCTCCTTGACTAGTAGCGTTCGCGGGGTGGTTCCAGTCACAGGAAATTTCCAAGCCGAGACAGCACTTAATCCGCTGGCTCAAGAGGCGCTATTAACTGCCTTCGAATCTGGCTGGGCCGACCCCAAGAAGATTGGTCAGCACCCAAATCGAGCCGCGCTTATGCGAAATAACGCGGTCGAATCGATTGCTAGCTGTCTCGGACTTTCACCAGATCAGATTGAAATTACCGGAGAAGTCGGACTTGGTTACTTTCTTTCACTCGCTGGATTTTTAACGCCAGCAAAGTCACTGCACTTTGGCGCAGGCGATCGCAGCGGGGTTATTGCAACGGTTCGCGCACATCAAGGTGCGATCTCTGAAATTCCATTACTTGGCGATGGCCGGCTCGACTTCACCAAGACAGCCATAAAAAGAGATTCAGTTCTAGCTTTTCAATTAGCTAATGGTGAAACGGGAGCGATCAACTCGCTCCCAAGTGAAATGCCCGATGATTTATTGATTGCAGTTGACGCTACCGCAAGTGGCGCCCGCCTTGCCCTGCCTACCAATTGGGGTACCGCAACTTTTGATTCACGAAGTTGGGGTGGTCCTGCTGGTTTAGCGATAGTTGCAATAAATAAGGCAGCGCACTGGACCAATCCACTCCCCCATATCTCAAGTACTCGCCGGACTTACGGCACTTACTCACTTCCACTTTTGCTAGCCAGCGCCGTTGCTATAGAAAATTTTCGTCCAGATGATCTAAAAATTCGGCGATTCAACGAAGAAATTCGCACCACAATAAAATCAGCGGTACCTGATGCGATTATTGCTGGGGATTTAGATCTCGCACTGCCGCACTTAATCTCAGTCGTAATTCCTCAGGCAAATGGTGAAGAGTTGCTACGCGCATTAGCGGTTAAGGGATTTGCAGTTGATTCTGGTTCGGCATGCACAGCTATGAATCTACAGCCGAGCCACGTTCTATCAGCGATGGGGCTGCCTACAGATGGAAATATAAGAATTGCTCTTCACGCCGACAGCAGCGAATCAGAGATTAAGGGTTTAATTAGCGCGTTACTAAGTGCGGTTGGATCTCAGCGGCAGCGCTAGCGCCATAAGCCTGGCGAAAGCGGTCGATAAATTCAGCAGGGGTAAATCGATATTCTTGGGTGCCGGTAGTTTCAATTACATAGGTTGCAATCATCGCGCCTAGTTGTGCACATCTTTCATGTCCTAGGCCCCAAGCCAGACCGGCAACGAAACCAGATCTAAATGAATCGCCAACTCCAGTTGGATCGACTCTGCCCTTCTCTTTTGGGCAACCAATTTTTATCGTTTCGCCTTGTAATGATTCAACACGCGCGCCCTCAGAACCTAAAGTCACGATACGAAACTTTACCTGCTCCAGAATTTCGCGATCACTCCAGCCCGTCTTTTGAATAGCCAGCGCCAGTTCGTACTCATTTAAGAATAAATATGTTGCACCGGTTATTAACTGCTCAATCTCTTCACCATTCATGCGCGCCATTTGTTGAGATGGATCGGCGGCGATTGCAATACCCATTTGACGAGCCACCTCGGTATGACGCAGCATCGCTTCTGGATCATCCGGAGATACAACAAGTAGATCGAGTTTGCCGGTCTTATCCATAATTGGCGCTAACTCAATATTGCGCGCCTCAGACATAGCACCAGGAAAGAAGGATGCGATCTGATTAAGTTCAGTATCGGTTGTCACCATGAAATGTGCGGTATGCAAAGTCTTGGAAATTAACACGTGCGATGTATCTACTCCGTGGCGCACCAGCCAAGCGTCGTAATCTGGCCAATCAATACCAACTGCAGCAATCAAAATTGGATTTAAGCCCAAGACGCCCATGCCATATGCAATATTTGCCGCACATCCCCCACGACGAACTTCTAGTCCATCAACGAGAAAGGAGAGAGAGACTTTTTCGAGAGATCCGGCGACAAGTGAATCGGTAAATTTTCCGGAAAAGGTCATTAAATGGTCAAGACCAACCGAGCCTGCAACGCCAATTTTCATAACGTTAAATTAAAAGTAAGTGCTTAACTTTAATTAAATGAATCGCCACAAGCGCAAGAGCCTTGTGCTTGTGGATTATCAATTGTAAAGCCCTGCTTCTCGATCGTGTCTACGAAATCAATAGTTGCACCCATTAGGTATGGATCACTCATCTTGTCGACAACAACTTTTACAGAACCAAATTCGCGCGCGATATCGCCCTCTTGATTACGCTCATCGAAGTAGAGCTGGTAACGAAGACCAGAGCATCCACCGGGTTGCACTGCAACGCGTAGGTAAAGGTCATCGCGACCTTCTTGAGCCAGGAGGGCGGCCACCTTGGCGGCGGCAACATCGGTTAGAGAGATCGATGTTGAAGTTGTGGATGTCTCAGTTGTTTCAGTAGTCATGGGCTCAGCGTACCCGTCCCAATGCGCCGATGCGACAGCAACGCCTCTCATGCGCGAGAATGTGGGCATGTCCACATCCCAAAGCGGTGCGCTAACCAATTTACTGCTCCTTGGTCGTGGTCAAGACTTGGAATCTGAACGAGGCGTCTCTTGCACTGGCGATCTACCTGAAGCTAGCGATCCAGATTTAATCTCTCGCGCAAAGATCGCGCGCGCAGCCTTAGGTAATCGCGCGCTGGTACTTGGCCATCACTATCAACGCGATGAGGTAATTGCCTTCGCAGATATCACAGGTGATTCATTTAAATTAGCACAAGCGGCGGAGCAATCAACTGCGGAGTACATAATTTTCTGTGGAGTACATTTCATGGCAGAGAGCGCGGATATTTTAACCTCTACAAATCAAAAGGTGATCTTGCCTGATCTGGCAGCTGGTTGCTCAATGGCAGATATGGCTACTGCCAATCAAGTACAAGAATGTTGGAGCCAACTATCGGCACTTGGAATTGCCGATAAAACTATTCCAGTTACTTATATGAACTCATCTGCTGCAATAAAAAGTTTTACTGGCGAAAATGGTGGAACCATCTGCACTTCATCAAATGCTAAGCAAAGTATGGAATGGGCGCTAAGTAAGGGTGAAAAAATCCTCTTCCTACCTGATCAACATTTGGGGCGCAACACCGCTGTACTGTCTTTAGGTCTATCTCTCTCCGATTGCGTTCTCTGGAATCCCTGGAAGCCGATGGGTGGACTTACTGCTGATCAGCTTCGCGCCGCGAAGGTAATTCTTTGGCGTGGACACTGCTCCGTGCACGGGCGATTTACAGTTGATGCGGTTAACGAAGTTCGCAACCGTCTTCCAGGAGTTAAAGTGCTGGTTCATCCGGAATGCCAGCACGATGTTGTGTCAATAGCAGATGTGGTTGGAAGCACCGAGGTGATAATACGCACTGTTAAACAATCTCCCGCCGGCAGCAAGTGGGCGATCGGCACCGAACTCAATTTAGTTTCGAGATTAGGGAAAACCCATCCGGATAAGGAGATTGTCTTCCTAGATAAGACCGTTTGTTACTGCTCGACGATGAACCGTATCGATCTGCCACACCTGGTTTGGGCGATGGAATCTCTAGTAGCCGGTCATGTGGTTAATCAGATCAAAGTTGCGCCAGATATTGCCCGCTTCTCCAAGTTGGCTCTAGAGCAGATGCTCGCTCTATAGTTTGCGCTATGACTACTTCAGAAGAAAACTCGCAGAAAAAAGGGCGACCTACTCCCAAGCGTAAAGATGCCCAAGCGTCAAACAAGTTTGCATCACTTGCTCCAGCGTCTACAAAAGCGGAGAAGAAACGCGCTAAAGAAGCTGCCCGCGTAGCACGCATGAACCAACGTGCTGCGTACTTGCGTGGAGATGAATCAGCGCTGCCGGCACGCGATCGTGGAGCCGAGAAGAAGTTTGTTCGAAACTATGTTGATTCACGCCGTTCTATCGGCGAATATTTTCTTCCCGTAATTGGCTTCGTTCTCATACTGTCGTTAATCCCAATTAGCGCTTTCGCAGTAGCCGGAATTGCGATTATGTATAGCGTTCTACTCGTCTCCGTCTTTGACGGCTTCTTTCTCTCGCGAAAAATCAAAGCTGAAGTTGCGCAACGTTTCCCTGAAAAAAGCACCAAAGGTTTAGGGCTTTACGGATGGCTCAGATCTACTCAGATGCGGCGAATGCGTGCACCTAAACCACAAGTAAAAGCTGGAGAGAAAATTAACTAAGCGCGCGGATTTGGGCTTTTGGTTGCACTGGGATCACTATTTGGCAGCGAACCAAGCGCCTTATCTATCGCCTTCATTTGATCAATTGAAAGTTTCACGCCCGCAGCCTTTACATTCTCTTTAACTTGCGAAGGCTTAGTCGCTCCCATAATTGCACTTGAAACATTGGGATTTTGTAATACCCACGCAATAGCCAATTGGCCCATTGTTAGACTGGCATCTTTAGCAATCGGCGCTAGATTTTGAACAGCTGTTAGTACCTCCTCGCGCAACCAATTAGAGATCATCCCTGCTCCAGATTTCTTATCTGTTGCACGCGAGCCAGCTGGAGGCTTCTTTCCAGCCAAGTACTTTCCAGTTAAGACTCCCTGTGCCATCGGCGACCAAACGATCTGGCCAATTCCTTCTTTCGCACTTAACGGAATAACTTCACTTTCTATAACGCGCCAGAGAGCGGAATATTGCGGTTGGCTCGAGACAAAGCGGTTGTAACCCTTGCCATCTTGGATCTTTAACGCTTCCGAAATCTGCTTGGCATTCCATTCAGAAAAACCTATGTAATGAACTTTTCCGGAGCGAATCAGGTCATCGAAAGCGCTAAGTGATTCTTCTAGCGGAGTTTCGTAATCAAAGCGATGCATCTGATACAAGTCTATATGGTCGGTATTTAAGCGCTTCAAAGATGCATTACAGGATTCGATAATGTGTTTGCGCGATAAGCCACGATCATTTTTTCCTGATCCGGTAGGCCAATAAACTTTAGTGAAGAGTTCATACGACTCTCTTTTGATTCCTTTAAGCGCCTTGCCTAATACAGATTCGGCTTTGGTGCCGGCATAGACATCGGCGGTATCGAAAGTGGTTATCCCAAGGTCATAAGCAGTGCGAACACATTTAATCGCAGCCTCTGATTCAACTTGCGAACCATGCGTTATCCAATTGCCGTATGCGATTTCTGAGACATACATTCCTGATGAGCCAAGGCGTCTATATTCCATAGCGCTGACCATACCTGCGCTGTCAAGCCTTGCGTGTTTAGTTGCATTTGGCCCAGGCATATGGTTTGGTTCGCACGTAGGATAAAGCAGTACCTTTTAAAAAGTAGTATGTAATAAATGCAATACAGCTTGCCTTTCAGGGGAAGTCGGTGAAAATCCGACGCTGACCCGCAACCGTAAGAGCGCCTCGGCGCTTAAGTCGGATTACCTGAATCGCTAAGTGAAGAAAGACAGACACCCGCCGAGGTTTGCGGGGTGTAGTCACAAGGAAAGTATCTATCTACTTTTATTGCAACTACCCCTGTAAGACTCTTTCTATTCGAGAGGCTCTACAGATTAAATGAATATCAAAAGAAAAATATCAAGTGTTGTTTCACTCGCCCTAATCCTGACCACAAGCTTCGTATTTACATCTCCTGCGGATGCGGCAGGAAAGGGTTGGCGATATTGGGGTTATTACCAAGCCGCACCTGGCGCAAAGACATGGACTGCAGCGATGACCGGACCCACCGTAGATGTGCAAGATGGCGCTGTTGAAGGCTGGTCTTTTGTCTTCGACGCAAGTGATATTCCAACGATTGCTCCATCCACTAAACCTGACTTTGCCTCAATCTGCCGAAGAGTCAAAGTTGATAAGAACTTAAAGCGAATCGCCCTGGTAATTGACTTTGGGCGATCTGCATATGCACCAAAAGGTGAGAAGGTCCAAAAGAGCTTTATAACTTGCGTGCAAATAGCAAAGTCAGCTCAAGGAATCGATGTACTTGGCAAGGCGGTAAAAGTCCGTGGTGCAGATGGGCTGATCTGTGGAATAAACGGTTATCCGGCAAAAGAGTGCGGTGTTGAAATACCAACTCCTTACGCTCTCAGAAAATAGCTCTTCATAAATGAAGTCGTTGCATCCGCTTACTTGGTGGATCTGGTCGCTAATGATTATTTGTGCTGTGATAGGTACAAATAGTTCCTGGCTAGCCGGTTCATCAATTGCGGCTGCAACGATTTTAGTTTGGCGGTTTGCAGCAGATGCCCCGTGGGCGCGCAGCTTCTGGTTTTCACTAAAGATCGGCGCTTTCATTCTGGTAATCCGCACCATAGTCGGCGTCTTAATTGGTGTTCCAATACCCGGCACCAGCATCTTTACGCTGCCGATTCTGCCCCTACCAAGTTGGTTGGCCGGAATCCGGATCGGTGGAGTAGTAACGCAGGAGCGATTACTTTCCTCAATACACGAAGGGCTAATTATTGTTGCGGTAATTTCGCTATTTGGCGCAGCCGTATCTTTAACTAGTCCCCATAAATTGCTGCGGGTTACACCAATAGTGATTTATGAATTTGGTGTGGCCACGGTGATCGCAACTTCGGCACTTCCTAATTTGGTGCAGAGTATTTCGCGGATTCGTCGCGCTAGATTGCTACGTGGCGATGAGAAACCATCTTGGCGCTCCATCGCCCTTCCACTCCTAGAAGATTCACTATCTAGATCACTAGAGTTAGCTGCAGCGATGGATTCACGCGGATATGGAATCAGTCGTAAGCGCTCCCGATACCGCCCAATACCTTGGCGAACTCCCGATTCCGCGATAGTTCTTGCCGCAACGCTATTTTTCGCGGTTACTTGGGTGGTGATGAAATGATTAATTTTTCACGAGTTTCACTTCTCTACCCAACCTCAACCAAGACAATCTTGGAAGATCTCTCCTTTGAAATTACTGAAGGTGAAATGGTCCTAGTAATCGGTTCAACAGGCACTGGTAAATCTTCACTATTGCGTCTTATTAACGGACTAGTCCCCCATCACACCGGAGGAATCCTTGCTGGAGATATAACAGTTGATGGTATTTCCACCCAACTAGTACGTCCCGGTGAACTCGCCCACTTAGTCGGCATTGTCGGACAGAATCCCGCGCAAGGTTTTGTAACAGATATTGTCGAAGAAGAGTTGGCCTTCGGAATGGAGGCGCTAAATATCGCCCCCGAAGTAATGCGCAAGCGTGTCGAAGAAATTTTAGATCTCTTAGCGCTTTCACATCTTCGCAATCGTGCAATCTCTACTCTCAGCGGAGGTGAACAACAACGTGTGGCTATCGGCAGCGCTTTAGTAATGAATCCCAAGGTCTTAGTTCTCGATGAACCAACTAGCGCACTAGACCCAATCGCCGCTGAAGAAGTGCTTTCGATTCTCCATCGCCTAGTTCACGATTTGAGTCTCACCGTTGTAATCGCAGAACATCGGCTGGAGCGAGTAATTGGTTTTGCCGATCGTATTATCCATATCGCCGGAGATGGCAGCGCCGAAATAAATCTGCCAGAAGAGATTTTAAAGCGCTCTGAGATTGCGCCACCGATCGTGCATTTGGCGCGCGCTTTAGGGCTTTCCGATGTTGGGCTAAGTGTGCGCGATGTAAGACGGATGACCGAGGATATTAGAACGAGTGGAAGAGATATCGAGATCGAGAAGGTCAAACCTGGTGCAGTTACAGTCAGCGCTCAGAGCCTTTCGCTTTCTTACGCAGGTAAGAAAGCTTTAAACGGTGTCTCAACGCAGATTTATAGCGGTGAAATTGTCGCTTTGATGGGTAGAAATGGTGCGGGCAAGAGTTCGCTGCTGACAACTCTGGTCGGGGTAAATAAGCAATCCACCGGAAGTTCAGAGATTTGCGGAGTTAAGTCATTAGATCTTAAAGGAAAAGTTAGACGAGAAGCAGTCGGATACATTCCCCAAGAACCGAGTGATCTGCTTTACGGCCAGAGCGTTCAGGGCGAGTGCCAACAAGCCGATAAAGATAGTCAGAGTAGTACTGGTTCAACCTTTGCACTGCTACAACGGATAGTTCCATCAATAAATCCGCAGACGCATCCCCGCGATTTATCAGAAGGACAACGTTTAGCTCTCGTACTGGCGATAGTCCTGTCAGCCCAACCAAAGGTTTTGATATTAGATGAACCAACTCGCGGACTGGATTACCAATCAAAGGCGCTGCTGGTAGGTTTATTAAAGAACTTTGCGAAAGAGTTAAATCGATCGGTTCTTATAGCTACACATGATGTGGAGCTCGTTGCCGAACTGTGTGATCGTGTAATATTTTTAGCAGAAGGCGAAGTAGTCGCAGATGGCCCAACTTTAGAGATCCTTCTCTCTTCCCCTGCCTTTGCTCCACAAGTTGCCAAAGTTATGGCGCCCCGAAAATGGCTGACCGTCTCTGATGTATTGCGGGCGGTTGCAGAATGAAGACGCTAACTGCTGATATTTATAGGTTTTCATTAGCTTCTAAATTAGCGTTAATCTTTACCTTCATCTTCGCCGCAGCTGGTTTTACTTGGCCATTTTTTGCCCCCGATCTTGCAACTGCACAATTTGCGCAATATTTTTTCTGGATCGCCATGCCACTTGCCTTTATCTTGTTACTAACTCAGTTAAGCGATCGCACTCTTGATGCTAAATCGGTGGCTCTGCTTGGCATGTTGGCTGCACTTCTTGCCGCACTGCGTCCACTTGGCGCAGGCGCAGTTGGACTTGAACCAATGTGGTTTCTCCTCATCTTGGCGGCGCGAGTTTTCGGGAGCGCCTTTGGCTTTCTCCTCGGCGCACTTGGGATGCTGACTTCCGCCCTTCTCACAGGAGGCATCGGTCCCTGGCTTACCTATCAAATATTTGCGGCGGGATTAATCGGACTCTTGGCCGGTTCATTTGCAAAAGCGCTACGTGGCTGGCGTGAGCAGTTACTTCTACTTTGTATCGCAATTATTTCAGCCTTTGGTTACGGGCTATTAATGGATCTGCAATTCTGGCCCTGGGCGCTCGGGGGAAATACGCAACTCTCATTTATCGCCGGTGGAGATTTACAAACCAACTTGCACCGATTTATCACTTTCCATTTTCTATCTGCCATGGCTTGGGATATTCCAAGGGCGGTACTAACTAGTGTTCTCGTAATAACAACTGGTCCGGCGGTCTTGGCCGCGCTTCGGCGGACCAAGAAGAAGGCAGCTTTCTTAACGCCAATCGAATTTAGCGAACGTTTGAGGTAACTAGCGGCAACTTAGAAACTTCGGCCACACTATCTCGGCCACGCACATCAATTATCACCTGATCGCCTAACTTACTTGAGTTACTAATTAATGCGAGGGCGATACCTTTCTTCAACGTTGGTGAGAACGTTCCGCTGGTAACTACACCAATTACTTCTCCAGAAGAGTTTTTAACTTCCATGCCGGCGCGTGGAATACCGCGGTCTTGGCTCACTAGTGCGCGAATCCGCGGATGCGCTCCTGCGCTCTTTTCATCACGCAAGGCTTCGCTTCCACTAAAGCTAACTTTCCCCCAACCGATCGCCCAAGTTGCGGCGGCTTGTACTGGAGTAATGGATAGTGATAATTCGTGACCGTGCAGTGGATATCCCATTTCTGTTCGGAGAGTATCGCGTGCACCCAGGCCACAAATTAAACCCCCAAGTGGAGCGATCTCTGCTGCAAGAGCATCCCAAACCTGAGCGGCCTCACTCCATCTTGGAACTATTTCATAACCATGTTCTCCTGTGTATCCAGTGCGGCAAAGTATTACTTCACAACCAGCGATAGTTAAATGCTCGAATGCCATGTAATCCATCGCTGGATCAATTCCAAAACTTCTTATTACATCCTTTGCAAGGGGACCTTGCACAGCAATTACTCCAAAAGATTCGTGCAAATTGACTATCTCAATTTCTGCTGGAGCCGTCGCAATTAAATCAGCCACCACAAAAGTTGTATTTGAAGCGTTGGGAATCAGAAAGAGATCGCTTGGGCTATTGCGATAAACGATTAGATCATCGATCACGCCTCCGCTGGTATTGCAGTGCAACGTGTATTGGGCTTGGCCATCGCTTATGCGGTTTAAATCATTGGTAAAGATGGAATTTAGAAATTCCAGAGCACCTGGGCCTTTAACACTCACCTTTCCTAGATGGGAGACATCAAAAATTCCCACCTTCTCGCGAACCGCTGCATGTTCGGCTAGAACACCGGCGCCAGGATATTCAATCGGCATCAGCCAGCCACCAAAATCGGCCATCTTTGCCGAAAGTTGGATATGTCGATCGGCAAGTGGTGAATTTTTCATAGCGACAACTTACACTTACCTAACGCTTAATGCAGGTAAGTTACCACCGAGGCCGTCTAAGAGGAGATTTAATGACCACGCTTTATCTATCCGATGGAATCATCAAAGACGAAATTCTGGTCGTTGGTTTATCCCATAAGAAGTCAATGCGTGATGGTAAAGCGAGTTTGGTAATTGAAAGCGGAGATATCGCGCTAGATACGAAGAAGTTACTTTCTATCCTGGCCGATATGGGTGCCACCGGAAATAGCGATGAAGTAATAAAGATTCCTGGCATCACCACCCGATTACTTGTATTTACTGGATTGGGTGAAAATAAAGCTGCAATTGATGATGAAGTGCTTAGGCGCGCAGCTGGGGCAGCCGCACGAGCCCTTTCTGGAAGTTCTAGCGCAACATTTTCGCTTCCTACCAAAAAGATCTCTACTCTTGAAGCAATTGCAGAAGGCGTATTACTTGGTTCATATATTTTCAATAAGTTCCGTGTGGATTCTCTCGCCGAACGAAATCCCAGTTTAAAATCTGCCACTTTGCATTCAAAGCAAGCCGGTAGCCCTGGCGCAAAAGAAGCGATCAAGCGCGCCAGCGTAATTGGGAAGTACTCGGCGCTCACTCGCGATTTAATCAATACTCCCCCCAGCCATTTAACTCCAGATTCATTCTGCAAGGAGTTCACCAGTATCGTTAAAAAAATCGGTGGAACAGCAGCAGGACTAAAGATTTCGATTATGACCGAGACACAACTCAAAGCTAAAGGTTACGGTGGAATTACCGCGGTGGGACAAGGCTCAGCAAATCCACCACGATTGCTCCATATTTCTTATCGCCCTGTAAAAGCAGCGGCGAAGAAGAATTACGCCTATGTCGGCAAGGGAATAACTTTTGATTCTGGTGGTCTGGCACTAAAGCCAGCTGCTGGTATGGAAGCGATGAAATCGGATATGTCGGGGGCGGCTGCTGTATGCGCTGCCACGATTGCAATTGCGGTGATGAAACTTCCAGTTGCAATTGATTGTTATGCACCTCTTGCCGAAAATATGATTAGCGACAATGCAACTAGACCAAGTGACATCATCACGATGTATGGTGGAAAAACTATTGAGGTGTTAAATCCTGATGCTGAAGGTCGCCTCGTTCTTGGTGATGCCCTAGTCAAGGCACAAGAGAATAAAGGCCTCGACGGAATAGTCGATGTAGCAACACTTACCGGCGCACAAGTTGTCGCACTCGGTACGCGCACTGCGGCGATTATGACAAATAATCAAGATTTTAGTGATCACTTCTTTGCAATTAGTAAAGTAGCGGGAGAAGCTTTCTGGCCGATGCCACTTCCAGTTGAACTTCGCGCATCGCTAGATTCACCAGTTGCAGATATGGCAAATATTGGTGAACGCATGGGTGGAATGTTGGTGGCGGGCTTATTCCTAAAAGAATTTATCTCTGCAGATTTACCTTGGCTCCACCTTGATATTGCAGGCCCTGCCTATAATGAAGGTGATGCCTACGGCTACACGCCAGTGGGCGGAACCGGTATGGCTCTTCGATCCTTGGTCGCGCTGGCTCAATCTGCCGCAATTTCGTAATCACAGGCTTGAACTGGCAAGATAGGCTCATTCGGTAGATATCTTTACAAAGGAGCGCGCACAGGTGTCCAACTTTGATCTCGTAGTTTTAGGTGGCGGCAGCGGCGGATATGCAGCTGCTCTACGCGGGGCCCAACTCGGCTTAAGCGTTGCCTTGATCGAAGCAGATAAACTCGGCGGGACCTGCCTGCACCGTGGATGTATTCCTACTAAAGCGCTACTGCACGCCGGCGAGATCGCCGATGGCACGCGCGAGGCTAGCCATTTTGGAATCAACGCCACATTTAACTCAATCGATATGACGGGTGTGAATTCTTATAAGGATGGTGTCGTAACCAAACTCCATAAAGGGCTACAGGGCTTAGTAAAATCTCGAAATATCACCTACATCGAAGGGCACGGAAAACTCGTCGCCAAAGATGCCGTTGAAGTAAATGGAGTTAGGTACACCGGCAAAAACATTGTTCTCGCAACCGGCTCTTACCCAAAGACCCTTCCTGGCCTAGAAGTTGATGGCAAACGCGTAATGACCTCAGAGCACGCAATTAAATTAGATTACGTTCCCAAGAGCGTCATTGTTCTTGGTGGAGGCGTAATTGGGTGTGAATTTGCATCTGTTTGGAAATCTTTTGGCGCTGAAGTAACAATTATTGAAGGGCTCTCTCACTTAGTTGCCCTTGAAGATGAATCTTCAAGCAAGCAGTTAGAGCGCGCCTATCGTAAACGTGGTATTAACTTCGAACTCGGTGTGCGCTTTAAATCTCACGTAGTTACGGCTGACGGAGTAACTGTCACTTTAGAAGATGGCAAGACATTTAGCTCAGAAATTCTCCTTGTTGCTGTCGGACGAGGTCCAGTTTCAGCAAATCTGGGGTATGAAGAACAAGGAATATCTATGGATCGTGGCTACATCTTGGTTGATGACAAGTGCCGCACCAACGTTCCTGGTATCTGGGCCGTTGGTGATCTGATTCCAACCCTGCAATTAGCACACGTCGGATTTGGTGAAGGAATTTTGGTAGCAGAAGAAATCGCCGGACTTAACCCACTTCCAATTAATTACGACGGTGTTCCTCGCGTTACATACTCTGAGCCGGAAGTCGCTTCAGTTGGACTCACGACTGCGCAAGCAAAAGAGCGTGGCTTTGATGTGCTTGAACTTAATTACGATTTGGCTGGAAACGGCAAAGCACAAATTTTACGCACCTCTGGATCAATCAAGTTGGTATCGCAAAAAGGCGGACCAGTACTTGGTATTCATATGGTCGGATCGCGCGTTGGCGAACTTCTGGCTGAGGCGCAACTAATCTTTAACTGGCAAGCATCAGCTGATGATGTTGCACCTTTTATTCATGCTCACCCAACGCTTTCCGAAGCAATGGGCGAGGCTCACATGGCACTTGCCGGCAAACCATTGCACGCTCACGGTTAATTAAGGAAAAGGAAAAGATTATGACTTTCTCAGTAACGATGCCTGCACTTGGTGAAAGTGTTAGCGAAGGAACAGTCACGCGATGGCTTAAGGCAGAAGGCGATCACGTTGCCATGGATGAACCACTCCTTGAAGTCTCTACCGATAAAGTTGATACTGAAATTCCTTCACCTGTTGCTGGTACCTTGCAAAAGATTGTTGTCGGAATTGATCAGACCGTTCCGGTCGGCGCTGAACTTGCGATAATTGCAGATGGTGCTGCTCCTGCTTCAACACCTGTTGCCGCCGCACCTGTTGCCGCCGCACCAGTCACTCCTCCCCCTGCTGCAGCTGCGCCAAGTAGCGCTGGAACAATTATTACTATGCCGGCACTTGGTGAGAGCGTTAGCGAAGGAACCGTTACACGTTGGTTAAAGAAGGTTGGCGAGAGCGTTGCAGTTGACGAAGCGCTGTTAGAAGTTTCTACAGATAAAGTCGATACTGAGATTCCTTCACCAGTTGCCGGAGTTTTAATGTCTATTGATGTTCCTGTTGATACAACTGTTCCTGTTGGTGCGCGCCTTGCCGTTGTCGGCGGAGCTGCCGTTGCAGCGCCAGTTGTTGCAGCGCCAGTTGTTGCAGCGCCAGTTCTTGCAGCGCCAGTTCTTGCAGCGCCCGTTGTTGCAGCGCCCGTTGTTGCAGCGCCAGTTGTTGCAGCGCCAGTTGTTGCAGCGCAACCACTTGATGCCTACGTAACTCCGATCGTTCGTAAACTTGCCTCCGAGCTGGGTGTAAACCTTGCAACCGTTACAGGTACAGGTGTGGGTGGGCGAATTCGTAAAGAAGATGTACAAGCTGCCGCACCAAAGGCTGCGCCTGCGGCTCCTGCTGCCACAGTTTCATCGCCCGTAGTTGCCTCTTCGACGGCGCCTGCGCAACACACCACATCGATAGTTCCGGTGTCACCACTTCGTGGAACAACTGTGAAGATGTCTCGACTACGTAAAGTTATCGCGACGCGAATGGTTGAATCTCTTCAAGTTAGCGCACAGCTAACAACTGTCATTGAAGTCGATGTCACAAAGATTGCCCGCCTGCGTGATCGTTCAAAGGCTACCTTCGAAGCTCGCGAAGGTGTAAAACTATCTTTTCTACCATTCTTTGCCGTATCAGTTTGCGAAGCTCTGAAGCAACACCCAGTCCTTAACTCATCTGTGGAAGATGATCAGATTATCTATCACGGCACAGAACATTTAGGGATCGCAGTAGACACTGAACGTGGACTATTAGTACCAGTTATTCATAGCGCTGGTGATCTAAATATGGGAGGAATCGCTCGGAAGATCTCTGATCTGGCCGCGCGCACTCGTGAAAATAAAGTTACTCCCGATGAATTAGGTGGCGGAACATTCACGCTGACCAATACCGGAAGTCGTGGCGCTCTCTTTGATACACCGATCATTAACCAACCACAAGTTGCGATCCTTGGCCTTGGCGCGATTGTAAAACGTCCGATGGTTGTAAAGGGTGAAGATGGTGGCGAGACAATTGCAATTCGCTCGATGGTTTACCTCGCACTTTCTTATGATCATCGCGTAGTCGATGGTGCAGATGCTGCTCGATTCTTAGTTACATTAAAGGAGCGCCTTGAAGGCGGCGCTTTTGAATCAGATTTGGGTCTCTAACTCCTATGGCTGTTGCACAAAGAATTGCAATTACTGGTGCATCCGGTTTAATCGGAAGCGCACTGGTTGGTCATCTAAAATCTGAAGGACACACGGTGCAGCGCTTGGTTCGCCGAGAAACCGTTGCTCCAGATGAAATTAGATGGGATCCAAAGACGGGTTTTGTAGATATCGAAGCTTTGCGTGGCGTGGATGCGATAATTCACTTAGCTGGAGTCGGCGTCGGAGATAAGCGCTGGACAAAGAGATTTAAATCAGAGATCTTGAATTCACGTTTACTAGGCACGACTGCCATAGCAAATGCGGTGGCGGAAGTTAAACCACAAGTTTTTATCTCAGCCAGTGCGATTGGTTGGTACGGAGATTCTGGAAATCGCGCGGTAGTGGAAAGTGATTCAGTAGGTCAAGATTTTCTAGCGGCAGTATGTCGCGAGTGGGAAGGTGCCGCAGATTTAGCAGGAGATATTCGCACCGTGAAACTACGCACCGGGTTAGTTCTCGATCCCACCGGTGGTGCGCTTGGTCGAATGTTGCCGCTATTTAGATTTGGGCTAGGTGGAAAGTTAGGTTCAGGTAAGCAATGGTGGTCTTGGATCACTTTGCATGATGTGGTTCGCGCGATTGTCTTCGCTTTAGAGAAGAAGGTTGCAGGTCCAATCAATTTAACTTCGCCGAATCCAGTAACCAACCAAGAATTCACTGCCGCTTTAGCCCGGGCAATGAAACGACCTGCGCTCTTTCCTGCGCCAGCAATTGCGCTAAAGATTGCCCTCGGCGGATTTTCAAGTGAAGTTCTCGGCTCGAAGAAAGTTATGCCAAACGTGCTAACTGAAGCCGGCTTCAAATGGGATTACCCACATATTTCAACTGCTCTACAAGCCCTCGTCGAGAATTAACTCCTGCGCGGCTAGGCGGCCCGCAAGCAACGCACCATTCTGAGAAGGCGCAGTCAAATAATCTCCAGCGTGATAAATATCTTCGCTAACTCGAAGACTCTTCATTCTCTCAACTCCTGGTGCAAATAGTGGCAGCGCGGAGTGAATCTCATATTTTGCTAAGAAGCGCCAGGTGCTTGTAGAGACACCCCACATAAGTGCTAAGTGGCGACGTACTTCTGATTCAGAGGCATGTGAAATAGTTGTAGAAGAGATAAGTGACTGTCCAATTGGTGCGTACTTGTGTGAAAGATTTGAGATCACAATGGAATTAACCACCGGTCCCCGATTCTGGGAATCGATTACCAATTGCGCCTGGTCAGAAGGAGAGTTACTAGTCGTGTGATACCAGGTAGTCGCGCTCAAAAAAGGAGTAACTTCATCCGCCTCTAAAAGTTGACCAGCCGTTGTTAAATCAGTTGCCAAGATAATCTTTTTAGCTACAAAATTGCCATCGTTAGTTGATACAACGCCGTCTCGAATCTGCTCAACTCGAGTATTCAAGCGCAAATCCTTTATGCGTTTTGCAAGTGCTATAGGCAAAGAGGCAACGCCCTCTGCTGGAATCCCCGAGCGCCCCGAAATGAAGGTAGCGATAATTTCTTTACCGACCACCGCACTAACTCGCGAGGGATCAGCTAGAAATACCCCTTGCAGAAATGGCCTCAAGACCTTCTGGTAAAGATCCGCCGTTCCACAACGTAGCAAATGTGTTTCTAAACTCTCACTTTGCCTTGGTTTTGAAATTGAATACTTTAAAAAGGCTGCCTTGGAGGCCAACGACCCTGAAGCCGATGAAAAAATTGAGAATGGTGAAGTACGCGGATCGCCAAGGGCTACATAATCTGTGCCAAAAGATACCCGAACCGAACGTGGGGCTTCTTTAAAATCTAATTCGCTGGCAATCCCCCAGCGCTTAATTTCGGAATAATTTGCATTAATTAATTGAAAGCCGCGGTCAAGGATAAAGCCATCAATTAAATCGCTGGCAATTCGCCCGCCTGCCCTATCTGCTGACTCCAGAACTGTTACTTGCGCGCCGGAATTTTGCAGAGTTAGAGCTGCGCTCAAACCTGCTAGCCCCGCCCCAATAACTACATACATCTTAGTAAGAAGACTTACTTGTTTTGCAATTTAGATGGCCACCAGATCTTTGGCCCAATCTCATGCACCATAGCCGGCACCAAGATCGAACGAACAATGATGGTATCTAACAGGACTCCAAAGGCGACTGCGAAACCAAGTTGGGCAAGTGGCACGAGTGGCAGTAAACCAAGAACGGCGAAGGTTGCAGCAAGCACAACACCCGCTGAGGTAATTACCGCACCAGTAACAGTCACGCCCTTAATAACACCAGCTCGGGTACCGATCTTGGCGCTTTCTTCACGCACGCGAGTCATAAGGAAGATGTTGTAATCGATACCAAGTGCGACCAAGAATATAAATGCAAAGAGTGGGAATGAGTTATCTCCGCCAGCAAAGCCAAAGATGTGATTAAAGACGAGTGCGCAAACACCGAGAGTTGCGAAGTAACTAAGAACAACGGTTCCTAAGAGCACGATTGCGCTTACTATGCTTCGCAGCAACACACCCAAGATCAGGGTGATTACCAACAAAATAATTGGAATGATCGTCTTGTTGTCACGATCGTTAGCTGTGCGTACATCAAAGTAGACCGCACTTGTTCCGCCAACCAAGGCAGTTGAATCTGCTTCTTTAGCGAGTTCACGAATCTTCGGAATATCATTACCAGCTTCGACGCTATCTGGGACTTTATCAAGCGTCACATTTAGAATCGCACGCCCATTTACGATCTTCGTCTCAGGCGCTGGCTGTCCAGGAATTTCAATACCATCAAGCATCGGAGTTACATTTGTGACACCGGGTGCCTTCTTTACGGCCGCGGTAACTGCAGCAATCTTACTGACATCAACCACAACCTGAGTTGGATCACCTTCACCGCCAGGGAAATGTGTTTCGAGAAGTTTCTGACCGACTACGGATTCTGGATTACCTGTAAATGAGTCAACGGTGCCAAGTCCATCGGTCTTTAGAGTTGTTGAAGTTATTGCAAAGCCCAACAGAATTACTCCGGTAATAACCCAAGCTTTACGCGGATTGCGGCCAATCCCATTGGCAACTTTCGACCAACTGCCGGTCATTACGTGATCGTCACCATCATTTTTTGGAATTCTCGGCCAGAAGAGCCAACGCCCAAAGATCAAAAGTAGCGCTGGTAGTAGCGTCAAAATTGTGAACATTGAAACTACGATGCCGATCGCGCCGATTGGACCGAGGCCAGCAGTATTCGTTAATTGGCTAAAGAGTAGAACCAGAAGCGAAATCGCCACGGTAGAACCAGAAGCAAGAATAGGCTCCCATACGCCTTTGTAAGCAGCGCGCATTGCAACAAATCTATTATCGGTAAAATGTAACTCTTCGCGGTAGCGAGCGATAAGCAAAAGTGCATAATCTGTTGCAGCGCCAATAACTAATACTGAAAGAATTCCCTGAGATTGACCATCGACATCGATGATGTCGTTCTTCGCAAGAAGATAGACAATTCCACCGGCGGTTGAGAGCGCGAAGAGCGATGAAAGCAGCGGAATTATCCATAGAATCGGCGAACGATAAACAACTATGAGAATTACGGCCACAACGGCAAGGGTTGTTAGCAATAAAGTTGAATCGATATCACCAAAAGCCCCAAATAAATCACCTAGTAATCCGCCAGGACCAGTTACATATGGCGTGAAACCATTAGCTTCAGCGATTGGCTTAATATCCTCACGCAGCGCTTCAATTGCTGCAGGAAGTACCGGCTCATCGTTCGGTAGTAATTTGGAGATAGCGTTTCCATCTAGCGGAATATTTGCCAAAAGCGCTTTTCCATCTTGCGATGGAAAGACTGATATCTCCTGACCTGGCGCCAAATAATCACTGATTTTCGCCGATGTGCCGGCCAAAGTAAGTTCTCCAACCTTGGCAATATGATCGCTGACTGCCGAAAGCGTTGCGGGGGTGAAGTTTCCCTCAAAGAGAATTAGCGCTGGAAAGTTAAACGAGTCTTGCGATGAGAAATTCTTAATCTGATCTGCAGCCAAGGTTGCTTCAGCACCTTTTGGCAAAAACGAAGAGTTATTATTCTCTTGAACTGAAGTTAACTTGCCAAATAGCGGGCCGAAGATGCCAGTGATGATGAACCAAGCTATGACCACCAACATTGCGATGGCGTAAGGTTTACGATTCGTTTGGGCGCGTTGCATGGACACGATATGAGGGCCTTTCGGGCTGGAGTTTGAGCAAAATTCGCTAGGAGTTCAGCCTACCTTTACGCTGTACCCGTGCCACTTCAAACGCCGATCACCCCTGAAAAACTCTCTGTGAATGTTGCACTAAATCACAGCGGCCTGATGGATTACGAAGACGCCCTTGCATTACAGCGGAGCTTCCATTCAGAAGTGGTGGCCGGACAACGTCCCAATACTTTGATACTCCTAGAGCACCCGTCGGTTTATACCGCCGGAAAGCGGACCCAAGATTTTGAAAGGCCGACAGATGGCACCCCCGTGATTAACGTTGACCGAGGTGGTCGCATTACTTGGCATGGGCCAGGTCAATTGGTCGGATATCCAATAGTTAAATTATTAAAACCAACCGAGTTGGTTGGATTTGTGCGAACCCTGGAAAGTGCTCTCATAAAAGTTTGTGGCGAATTTGGAGTCAATGCAGTTCCAGTTGATGGCAGATCAGGTGTCTGGATTTGCGACAGTAAAGGTGAACGTAAAATCGCAGCGATTGGAATTCGGGTGGCAAGTGGCGTGACAATGCACGGTTTTGCCTTAAATGTCTCGGCTGACTTGACTAGCTTTAGCCAGATAATCCCCTGTGGGATTGATGATGCCTCCGTTACTTCTTTGGCAATCGAACTTGGACGCTCGATAGATATCGCCGAAATTACCCCGATCGTAGAGAAGCATCTCCTAGAAGCACTGAGTAAGGTAAGCGTATGACTCTCGCCCCTGACGGCCGCAAAATGCTACGAATCGAAGCGCGAAATACTGAAACTCCGATTGAACGTAAACCCGAGTGGATTAAGACTCGAGCAAATATGGGGCCGGAATACACCAGACTCCGCTCTCTCGTAAAAAGTGAAGGCCTGCATACAGTGTGCCAAGAAGCGGCCTGCCCAAATATTTTTGAATGTTGGGAAGATAAAGAAGCGACTTTCTTAATTGGTGGCGATCGTTGCACCCGACGTTGCGATTTCTGCAATATCGATACTGGTAAACCACTACCCCTTGATCGTGAAGAACCGCGCAAAGTTGCTGAATCAGTTAAATCTATGGGGCTGCGTTATGCCACGATCACCGGTGTAACCCGCGATGATTTACCTGATGAAGGCGCTTGGTTGTATGCCGAAACTATTCGTCAAGTGCACGAATTAAATCCTGGATGTGGCGTTGAAATGTTGGCTCCAGATTTTCATGCCAAGGCCGAACTCCTTAATCAAATCTTTGAAACCCAACCTGAAGTATTTGCCCATAATCTTGAGACAGTCCCCCGCATTTTCAAGCGGATTCGCCCAGCATTTACCTATGAAAAATCTCTGCAAGTAATCGGTATGGCTCGTGATTTCGGTCTAGTAACAAAATCAAATTTGATTCTTGGGCTAGGCGAAACTCGTGAAGAAATTTCACAAGCGCTGATTGATCTGCACAGCGCCGGGTGCGATTTAATCACTATTACTCAATACCTGCGTCCAACGAATAAACATCACCCCGTAGAGCGTTGGGTCAAGCCAGAAGAATTTGTAGAGCTAGCTGCTGAAGCAACCGCGGTTGGTTTCTTAGGAGTTATGAGTGGACCGCTGGTTCGCTCGAGTTACCGAGCTGGGCGCTTATATAAGCAAGCTGTTGAAGCGCGTACCAATCTGGGCTCGCTGCGTGGCTGAAATTGTTTACCCGCCAGTTATTGTGGCGCTCAAAACTTTTTGGAAATATCTAGGACTTCAATTTCACTTTGAAGGAGATGCGCATATTCCCCGTAAAGGTGGGGCTATTCTGGCGATGAATCACATCGGTTACTTAGATTTTGCACTCATCGGAACAGCCGCTCTTCCCGCTGGTCGCTTAGTTAGATTTATGGCAAAGAAAGAAATTTTCGATCATAAGTTAGCTGGCCCGCTAATGCGCGGGATGCATCACATTAACGTCGATCGAAGTAGCGGCTCTGCCTCCTTCGTTGCCGCACTTCGCGCACTTAAATCAGGAGAAGTAGTTGGCATATTCCCTGAGGGCACGATCTCAAAGAGCTTTGAGATTAAAGAGTTGAAATCCGGTGCTGTGCGTCTGGCTATGGGCGCTAACGTTCCGGTGATTCCAGCAATTATTTGGGGGTCACAACGCATCTGGACGAAAGGTGTAAGGCGTGACCTGGGCCGTAAAAGATTCCCAATATTTGTCTCATTTGGTGCGCCAATGTTCTTTGATAAAGCGTCCGATGTTGAGGCCGGTGAAAGAGCGCTACGTGAAACTTTGCTCAATCTCTTACACGAGGTGCAAGAGAAATATCCAGATAACCACAATGGTCAGCGTTGGGCGCCGACTCGCCTTGGCGGTACAGCGCCTGCGCCCCTAAACTAACGCTATGTTTAAAAGGAATAAGGCGAAAGAGCCAAAGATTAAAAAGGTCCGTTTCAAGACTTTGCGTGATGCATATTCGGTAACCAAGAAAGTCAAACCCTGGATAGGTGCCGGCATTTTCGGCGTATTTGCCATCACGTGGGCAATTGGAATTTCCATCGGGATAGCAATCGGTCAACCTATTTATATCGCCTTTGTCGCACTACCTTTTGCAGCACTTGCTGCAATGTTCTTCTTCACTCGAATTGCATCATCTGCTGCTTATCTTTCAATTGAAGGACAGATGGGTGCAGGCGCCAGTGTTCTTATGGCGATTCGTAAGGGTTGGACAACTACCCCAGCCGTTGCGGTAACCAAGAACCAAGATATGGTCCACCGCAGTGTTGGTCGCGCCGGAATTGTCTTAACTGGTGAAGGTACACAAGCAGTGCGTGCAATGTTGCAAGATGAACATCGAAAAGCTGAGCGCTTTGCGCCAGGTGTTCCGGTTACAGAGATCTACGTCGGAGATGGCACTGGTCAAGTCCCGCTTCGTAAACTGCAGAAGCATCTAGCCAAATTACCTAAGAAATTATCTGCGCATCAAATGCGCGAGGTTCGCGCCCGCTTCAAAGCCGTTGGCGGAATGTCTATACCAATTCCAAAGGGACCAATGCCAAAGGGAATTCGCGTTCCAAAACGGTAATTATACTTTTCTCTTTCGCATATCAATCAACCTAGTTCCACTCAGGCGCTCGTGTACTCCACGGCCGTTATCATCATAAGTAATTGCGGTAACGACCAGACAGAGCAAGACAGTTCTGATTAGCGCTTGAACTGGCGTTGGATTTCCTCCGCCTTGGAATTGGACCACTCTTAACCCAACGATTCGGTGGCCAGCGGTGGCCCCACCAAAGGCGGTCAAGATCAAGACTTCGATAAAGAAGATGACTAGGTGCGGAACTCGAGCTTGAGGGACCCGCTCGCTCCATGAACCGCCGCCGCCGAAGAAACCGAGCGCGATCGCGTAACACATCAGCCAATCGATGCTCAAACCAAGGAAGCGACGACCAAGACTGATCTCATGTTTCATGCGGGTGAGCCTACAGACCGCGACCGAGGGCTGCAGGATTTACGTCTTCAGATCGCGCCTGAGAGTTGAAGGATTAACATCTTCAGATCGCGCCTGAGAGCTGAAGGATTTACATGGCTGTAACACACCAGTTATGTCAAAAGGCCTTACAAGTCTTAGGGTTTACCTGGATCGGTCGCCCTCAAAGGTGAAGGCCCGAGTAACTCTGGCAGATGTAGCTATCCGGCCTTACTCTAGAAAAATTCGAAGATACTAGGAGCAAACTCAATGTTTAAGAATTCTGCAGAAATTTTTGCATTTATCAAAAAGGAAGATGTAAAACTTGTCGACGTGCGTTTTACCGACCTTCCGGGAATCCAGCATCACTTCAACGTTCCAGTTGAATCATTTGATGAAGCAGTATTCACAGATGGCTTGATGTTTGATGGTTCATCTATCCGCGGCTTCCAATCAATTCACGAATCAGATATGAAGTTACTGCCGATTCCTTCATCTTCATTTATCGATCCTTTCCGACTTGAGAAGACGCTCGTAATTCTCTTCTCAGTTCATAACCCAAGTGATAACAGTCCTTACTCACGCGATCCACGTGGCGTTGTGGCAAAAGCGGTTGACTATTTGAAGTCAACTGGAATTGCAGATCAAGCCTTCTTCGCACCTGAAGCTGAGTTCTATGTATTTGATGCAGTTCGCTTCAGTACCGGTATCAACGAGTCTTACCACCACATCGATTCTTACGAAGGTGCATGGAACACCGGCATAGTTGCCGATCCAGATGGCACGCCAAACCGCGGTTACCGCACTCGTATTAAGGGTGGCTACTTCCCTGTTTCACCAACTGATCAATTCGCTGATTTGCGCGATGAGATGGTTATGGAACTCGGTCGCGCCGGTCTTCTCGTTGAGCGTTCACATCACGAGGTCGGTACTGCTGGTCAAATGGAAATTAACTATCGCTTCACCGACATCCTTAGCGCCGGTGATGAGTTAATGAAATTTAAATACATAATTCGCAACGTAGCTTGGGAGGGTGGCAAGACTGCAACCTTTATGCCAAAGCCGCTATTCGGCGATAACGGTTCAGGCATGCACGTTCACCAATCACTTTGGAAAGATGGCAAGCCACTATTCTTCGAAGCAGGAACTTACGGCGATCTTTCAGATATGGCTCGTTGGTATATCGGTGGGCTTCTAAAGCATGCGCCATCACTTCTAGCCTTCACCAACCCAACGGTTAACTCATACCGTCGCTTGGTTCCAGGATATGAAGCGCCAGTTAATCTCGTTTACTCAGCGCGTAACCGTTCTGCCTGTATCCGTATTCCAATTACCGGTTCATCACCAAAGGCAAAGCGCATTGAATTCCGTTGCCCAGATCCATCATCTAATCCATACCTCGCATTCGCTGCGATGTTAATGGCCGGTATAGATGGAATCCTAAATAAGATCGAACCACCGGCTCCAGTTGATAAGGATCTCTACGAACTCGATGGCGAAGAAGCTGCCGCGATTCCACAGGTTCCGGGTTCACTAGAAGCGGTGCTTAATAACCTCGAAAAAGATAATGAGTTCCTAACTAAGGGCGGAGTCTTTACTAAGGATCTCATCGATACATGGATTGAATGGAAGCGTAAGAACGAAGTTGATTATGTTCGCTTGCGTCCACATCCAGCTGAGTTTGAACTCTACTTCGACATCTAAGTCACAGTCAGAAGTAAGGTAAGCCAAAGGCCCCGTCGATTACTCGGCGGGGCCTTTGGCTTACCCAGTAATATGAAGCCATGGCTATGGATCTGTTGATCGCAATCTTTTTCTTCTTCATTGGTTTAGAGATCACGACAACACTCAGCCACCCAAAGCAGATACTCCTTCCGTCGATAGCAGCCTTAGGCGGAATGATCTTTCCGGCAGTTATTTTTTTAGTAATTGACTCAGAAAGTGGCGGATGGGCTACTGCCATGCCTACCGACTTAGCGCTAGCCCTCGGAGTATTTGCACTTTTAGGGAGCAAAGCCAACCCCGCGGTGCGACTATTTTTGCTGACTTTGGCAGTTGCTGATGATCTCTTCTCGCTGATTATTTTAGCGATCTTTTACTCGAAAGATTTAGATCTCATCCATAGCGCAACAACCCTCGGAGCAGCAGCTCTTGGCGCCATCTTTGCATCAATTCCGGCGCTACCTACTAAGAAAGTAATTCGACTTCTTGCGCCGCTATGTACTTACCTAATTGTTCCGATTTACGTGATCAGCAAACTTTCACAAGGCTTTGCCATCAGCGACTTAACTTCAAAGACAACTACAGCGCTGGTGATTGCGCGCATCGTTGGCAAAATCCTCGGTATTTCTCTCTTTGCTTGGCTAGCGCTACGTGTGCGATTTGCGATTCTTCCAGATGGTTTGCACTTCTCCGAAATAGTTGGAGTCGGCGCACTGGCCGGCATGGGACTTACCGTTTCGATTGTTATCGCAGAAGTTGCGATTGCCAGTGAAAGAGTTCAGGGTGAGATACGAGCCGGCCTGGTGATTTCAGCACTTATCTCCGGGGTGATCGGATACTTTTGGCTTAAGAAAGTTCCTGCTGCGAGATAACCTTCCTCGCAATTAGAAAGTGGCCGCCAGCGCCTATAGCTAACGCAAATAAAACTCCAACGTTTGCATATGCCCACTCCCCATCTTTTCCGCCAATTAGCCAGAGAAAATATCCTTGCCAAGATAGCCAACTAGCAAAAGTGTTGGTAACAAAACCCCAGCCGATAATTGAACCTATCGCCATCAGGGTCAGTGATTTTAAGTTCCAGATTCCATAACGCCCTTCAAGGCGATAAAGATCAATTTCATCGTAGGCACGTTTGCGCAGCAAAACATCGGTAACAAAGATGGCAGACCAAGTTGCGATGGGCACGCCTAAGGTGATTAGAAAACCTTGGAATGGATAGAAGAAATTATCCGCGATCCAGACAATGTAGATAGTTCCAACCAACATGACGCTGCCATCAATGCTTGCCGCTACGTGGCGTTTAACTGGAAGCCCGACGGATATCAGAGTTAATCCAGAGGAATATAAATCGAGAATTGCTCCACCGACTAATCCAAAAATTGCGATTAGTGCGAATATCGCCAGATACCAAGTTGGAAGCAAAGTAGTTAATGCGCCAATTGGATCCATGGCAATTGCCTCGGATAACTTCGGATCGCTGCCGGCTAAGAGCGCCCCGTAAGTAACTAATCCAATCGGAACAATTGATGCGCCAAAGACGGTCCAGCCAACAACAGAGCGACTAGATGTTGTGCGCGGCAGATAACGCGAATAATCAGCCGCGGAATTCACCCAACCGAGTCCAATTCCAGTAATTCCAAAGATCAGAGCACCGATAAATCCTTGAAGGTTTCCGGAAGGAATTACGGATACTGCGCTCCAATTGACAGAGTCAACTGTGAGAAAGATGTACAGAAAGGTTGTGGCAACGGTAATAATTGTCAGATATTTCTGTAAGCGCATAATCACGCCATGTCCGAGCACGCCACCGTAAATCGTCAGAGCTGCTGCTATAAGAAATCCTAGAACCATTGCTACATCTCGATCAAAATTTCCCAATCGAACCAGAATTGTTCCGGTGGCTAGCGTTGCTAGTGAGACTAGAACTGTCTCCCAGCCAACAAATACCAGGTAGGAGAGAAGTCCCGGAACAATATTGCCTTTAATTCCAAAAGCGGCTCGGGATAAAACCATAGTTGGCGCGTTCGACCGCTTGCCCGCAAGCGAGCTAAAACCTACTAAGAGAAAGGAAAGAATTGTGCCGATAAAGGCGGCAGCTGTCGCTTGCCAGAATGAGATACCAAAGCCAAGAAAGAAAGAACCGTATGAAAGAGCCAGTAGTGAGACATTTGCACCGCACCACGGCCAAAAGAGCGATGCGGCTTTTCCGGTGCGTTCAGATTCAGAAATAACATTGGTGCCATTTACTTCTAGATTCATCACGCTAGGTTACGGTATTTCTCTAACCTTTTCTTAATCAAGAAAAAAATCAAGGAGGAAATCTTTTGTTCCTGGGACTACTGAATAGCCTTCAAGATCAGTAACGCCGACCGAAGCTAAGACTTCATCATCTACGAAGAAGTTTCCGCTGGTTTCTTTAGAAACACGATTTAAAATTACATACGCTGCATCAGCCAGGATTTCTGGGGTGCGGCAGGCTGCGGTATCGATACCCGGAATCATCTGAAGTGCCGCTGTATCAATAGCAGTGCGTGGCCATAAGGCATTTACTGCGATGCCGGTCTTACGAAATTCTTCTGACATTCCAAGTACGCACATTGACATTCCGTACTTCGCCATTGTGTAGGCAACGTGATGCTGGAACCATTTTGCTTTCATGGAAAGTGGTGGTGAAAGAGTCAAGATATGTGGGTTGCGGCCAGCTTCGGCAGAGGCGCGAAGATACGGGATCGCAGCCTGAGAAGTTAAAAAGGTGCCGCGGACATTTACATCAAACATCAAATCAAAGCGCTTAGCTGGGGTGGCCTCTGTCGGCGTTAAATTGATCGCGCTGGCATTATTTATCAAAATATCTATACCGCCGAATTCTGCAGCGGTCTGCGCAATAGCGGCAGCGATCTGGTTGTCATCACGTAAATCACATTGGATTGCTAGCGCTGTACCGCCCGCTGCACGAATCTCTTCAGCTGCGGTGTGAATAGTGCCAGGAAGTTTTGGGTTTGGCTCCGAAGTTTTAGCAGCGATTGCGATCGATGCACCATCGCGTGCGGCGCGCAGGGCTATCGCCAAACCAATACCGCGAGATCCTCCAGTTATAAAGATCTTTTTGCCTGATAAATCTCCAGTGATTGTCATTACTTTCCTTTCTTAGCCATAAAGTTCATAAATGCTTTCATTGCTTCTTCAGATTGCAGCGCAAGTGCGAATAGTTCAAATTCAGCTTTCATCACCGCCGCAACAGAATCGTGCTTGCTCGCCTTTAAAAGCGCTTTGGTATTGATCATCGCTTGTGGAGGATTGGCTGCAATAACTTTTGCCAAATCCAGCGCTTCACTTAAAGGATCAGCAGCAATTGATGCAACCAGCCCCATCTCGCGCGCGCTTTCAGCGCCAAAACTTTCTCCAGTGAAGAATATTTTGGCAGCGCGTTGATATCCCACTAATAGCGGAAAGAGATAGCTAGATCCCGCTTCTGGCACTAAACCAAGTGATGAAAAGGGCATAGAGAATTTCGCTGTAGGAGATGCAATGACTACATCGCAATGCAGAAGCATTGTCGTGCCAACTCCAACTGCATTTCCCTTTACTGCGGCAATTAGCGGCTTAGGAAATTCCAAGAGCGATCCTAAAAATTTTGCAACTTCGCTATCTTGGCCGGTCGGTGGATTGGCTAAGAAATCTGCAATGTCATTACCGGCGGTGAAGTGATCACCTTCACTCGTCACGACAACAGCGCGAACTTCAGAATCCCCCGCGGCTTCGTTTAACCCAGTTGCCAGCCCCGCATACATCTCGCGGGTTAGCGCATTCATCTTGGCAGGACGATTGAAAGTTAGCACTTGAATATCGCGCTCGCGGCGGCTGATGACTTCGGACATTTGCCCAGCCTACTGGTTAGTAACCCAGGAATAAAGGTGGATAATGGAAACGTCGGAGAGGTAAATCATGCCCACGCGAATCGCCACACTGGCACGGGAGTTAACTCCATTTGAGCACTTAATTCTTTGCTTACTCTGCGAAGGCAATACAAATTCTGCAATCGCCCGAGAAACTTCTCATACTGAAAAAGTTGTTGAAAATACCATCGCCAGATCAGCTAAGGCTTTTAACATTAAGCCCGATACTGATACCAACATCCGAGTCTTGCTGGCTATGGGGTATCGCGCACATTTTGGAGATGCTCCTGTTGACCGTATTAAAGCGGCTAGCTCGCACTTTCAAGTTGGAGAAGATGGGCAATTGGTCTGCAGCCACGAAATCCATTGATTCTCTGTGACCGCTGGTGGTGGTGGCGCGAAGTAAAGCATCGTCTGCAGGTTTTCTAAATTAGACTATAAAAATGGTCATTCCCAGTCGACTAGCTGAATACATCGTCGCGGCGATGATTATTATTTTAGCGCCAGGGCCTAGCGTTTTATTCGTTATAGCCCGCGCGATCGCTTGGGGAAGAAAAGTTGCGGTATTTACAGTTGCCGGTAATGTCACCGGTGCATTCGCTCTCTCTTCTCTTGTCGCATTCGGATTAGGACCAATTCTCTCCAGATCTGATCTGGCTTACTCCGCCGTCCAATGGGGTGGCGGTGGTTACTTGGTTTATCTTGGAATCACCGCAATTCGCGCCCGTAAAATTCATGCCGCTGATATGCGCAATCAAGGAAGTGTTGTTCCGACATTTTGGCGTTCGGTACGTGATGGCTTCTGGGTTGGAGCGCTAAATCCTAAAGGGCTAGTTTTCTACGCAGCAGTGCTCCCCCAATTTATTGATATTGAACGCGGGCAAGTAACTTCGCAGCTCTTACTTCTTGGGGCGCTCTTTTCCATCTTGGCATTTATCTCTGATGGTTCATGGGGTTTATTAGCCGGGACTGCGCGCATCTGGCTGGCAAGTGATGAGAGCAGGCTAGAAAAATTACGTGCAACAGGTGGAATAGTCATGGTTATCTTGGGTCTTTCGGTGATTGCGTCAGCCGTGCGTGATTTAATCATCACATGAGTGTAAAGATTGTTAAACCAGCTTCACCTGCTCGCGACACTATCGCTCCATCTGATCTAACTTTTGGTTTATCAACTTGTAAGCGCTGTTTATGGATTAAATACTGGTTTAAAGTAACTATGCCTGGACAGTTTCCACTGGTAAAGCCTTTATCCGCAGCCCAAGAAGAACATTTCCGTCGCGCTGCGATGCCAGATCTTGATCCATCACTTGCTCCAGGAGTTGTAAAACAATGGGGGCAGTGGGTTAAGAGCGCTCCAATTGAAGTTGGCGGAAAGATTACCCGTTGGCGCATTCTTGGTATTTATGACTTGCTAGCGCATTATGACGATGGTTCTGTCGGCATAGTCGATTGCAAAGTCTCTGACTCTGATCGTGACAACGCCCAGTTTTATGCGCCACAGCTTGAGGCATATGCCTATGCTCTAGAGAACCCAGAAAAAGGTAAGCCCTTCCCAGTTTCAAGTATGGGGCTCTTGGTATGGAAATTAAATGGCATAGCTGAAACCGCTGATGGAGCGCATGGATTCGCAGTCACGCAGCACTATCTACACGTTACGCGCGACCAAGCACAGTTTAATTCTCTAATTTCAGATTTAATTGATGTAATCGAAGGCGAACTACCTGAGGCAGGGCCTGATTGCGATACTTGTAATTACCTGATTAAGCGAATTGCACTCGAAAGTAATTAACTTTCATCCTCATCTAAACTCTTCTTAGCCTTGGTTGCATATATATCAACATATTCCTGACCAGACATTTCTTGAATAGTTGACATGATTTTATCTGTCACATCTCTTAGGTGAAGTAGATCTGTTGAGTCTCCCTCAAAGTACATCGGCTCACCAAAAATCATACCTACGCGCATAACTTTAGGAACCACAGTTCCAGTTGGTTGAATCTTCTCGGTATTAAACATCGCAACTGGAATAATCGGGGCGCCAGATTCAATCGCTAAACGTGCGATACCGGTGCGTCCCTTATATAGACGCCCATCCGGTGAACGCGTTCCTTCAGGATAAATACCTAGACACTTACCCTCTGCCAGTATTTTCAGTCCTGTAATAAGTGCAGCTTCACTACGTCGTCCACCAGAGCGATCTACAGGGACTTGACCGAGTGCGATAAAAGTTAACTTCTTTAAGAGCCCCTTTGGCCCGGGAGATGTGAAGTACTCACTCTTGGCAAGAAAGGTAACTTTACGTGGAACAACTAGCGGCATAAAAATAGAATCGCTAAAAGATAAATGGTTTGAAGCAATGATTAATGGACCATTTCCCGGAACATTACGAAGCCCCTTGACCTTTGGGCGAAAGAGGATCATTAGAAATGGCGTTAAGAATGCGCGCAAGATGCCATATGGCAGGTTGTTCATGAGGCTAATTTAGCGTCAAATGGTTGGAATGTGCGAATATGAACCATGGAGCAGGAGTTATGAGCGATAAGGATAAGCGCCACGATGGTCCAGATGACGCTACAGAACGCGAATTGATTGAGATGGAATTTCAATCAATGGTCGAAAATCTATCCTTGGATGAATCAGCGCCAACTTCATATCTCGATGAGCTAGATAATCTTGAAGATAATAATAAATTTATCGCGCCAAAACCTGAAAGAAAGAATCTTGCGCAGACTTTTCATGATGCAATCGCCGCCATTAAGAAATGGAAGAATGGAAGCGCGTACCGCGATGACGATGGAGTTGCGCTTTAAATTCGCGAGAGATCAGCGACGCCGACTAGCCCTGCGCTATTGCCAAGCTCTGCCGCAATAATTTCTGGGTACGGGTGCTTACCGCTAAATGGGATTAGGCGAAGCGCTGCTTCACGAGTTGGGCCGAGAAAAATTTCACCCGCATCGATAACTCCCCCACCTAAAACTATGCAAGATGGATCGATCACCGCGCAGAGCGATGCAATTCCTGCTCCAAGATAACTAGCCATCGTATTAAATGCGGCAAGTGCAACTGGATCGCCCTCACGCGCCGCTCCAGTGATGTGTTCTCCCTTTAAGCCTTCCAAACTCCCATCCCCGCGGGCAAGTAAATTGCGCGCGATATCTGGACTGGCGCTTATTGCTTCTCGGGCATGGCGCAAAAGAGCCGATCCCGATGCATATTGCTCAAGGCAGCCACGAATTCCGCAACCACATAAATGGCCATCCGGAACAATTCTCATATGTCCAAGTTCGGCGCCAATTCCAAATGCACCACGAAATAGCGCTCCGTCAAGAATTAGTCCGCCTCCAACGCCAGTGCCGAGAGTTAAAAGCATCAAATCGTTACGGCCTCGACCTGCGCCAAATTTAAATTCTCCCCAAGCGGCGGCGTTTGCATCGTTCTCTAAAACTATTCGCTTGCCCAGAATTTGCGTTAATTCTTTATCTAAATTTACGCCATTCCAACCTGCGATATTGGGCGTTGCTAAAATCGTTTGGCGATCAGATGAGATAAAACCTGCCGCAGATACGCCAATAGATTCCACTGGGTATGCGTTGAGTAACTCATTTGCGACATCTGCAATAGTTTGCGTGAGCGCACTACCGCCTTCGCGTGGCGTATCGCGTCGGGCAGTGGTGAGAATTTCACCACTGGCGCTGACGACACCACCTAAAACTTTGGTGCCACCCACATCGATTCCGATGGTGTTGGAAGCCACGCAGTTATCCTTCTAAATGTTCTTTAAGCTGCTTTAAAGCGCTATCGATAGTTGACTTCTCTTGTTTGGCGATCATCATCGCTGGGATCGGCATAGATAATCCAACTGAGAGCTCGTA
The DNA here is from genome assembly GCA_945860245.1 of Bifidobacterium breve. GTDB lineage: Bacteria > Actinomycetota > Actinomycetes > Nanopelagicales > Nanopelagicaceae > Planktophila. The sequence goes on along the minus strand of CAMAPO010000001.1, from coordinate 56,973 downwards.
AGTTACTGACGTTGCATCCGCACCTAAGCTCTTAAGTAGATAAGCGCCATCCATCTTGGTAAGGATGTTGGCATCATCAAGACTGAAGGTCACCTTGCTTGGTGCTGCGCTCCAGTCAAAATCTAGAGTTACTACATCTTTAACAGCGCCCGCATCAACTGTTAACTTCGCTTTCGTCGCACGACCCTGGTCATCAGTGGCTAGCACATCCACTTTCTTAAAAGCTTCTGACCATTCGGGATAGGAGGCTACGGCGAACAGGGTGGCCCCGACTTCGGAGATCGGGGAATCGATGGTAATTGTTGAACTGCTGAAATCGCTCATGCCCAAAGGTTACCCGTAAAAAACTCTTTTCCCCTCTCCCCTTTTCTCAGGACGGGCGCTAGCGTTAGGGCATGAATGAAATCTCAATCCCGGCCCTTGTCCCTGCCGCCGCTTCAGGCAACCTCACAAATTTGATCGCTGAACGCGCTTGGTTCGAACCTAATCGCGTTATGTTATCTCGCCCTCTCGGAGATGGCTGGCAGAAAGTTAGCGCACAGGAATTAGACGCTGAAGTTCGTGCAACTGCAAAGGGGCTAGTCGCAGCCGGTATTCAAATCGGCGATCGTGTCGCAATCATGGCTCGTACCAGATATGAGTGGACGATTCTCGATTTCGCAATTTGGTACGCGGGTGGATGTGTAGTTCCAATTTATGAAACTTCATCTGCTGAGCAAGTTGATTGGATACTTAGCGACTCTGGTTCCGTAGGTGTGATTGTGGAAACGCCAACGCATCGCGAATTGGTGAATACTGTTTTGCCTTCACATACCGAACATATTTGGACTATGACTGAAGATGTACTTTCGGTACTTGCAACAGCAGGAGCACATATTGGTGATGACGAAATTGATCGCCGTAGAAGCGCGCTTCTGCCTGAGACGCGAGCAACTTTGATTTACACATCTGGAACAACCGGTAAGCCAAAAGGTGTGGAATTAACTCACGGCAACTTCTTATCTGAATGTGGAAATGTCGTTGAAGGCGCGAGCGATCTATTTCTTAAGCCAAATGGATCAACCTTGCTCTTCTTACCTGTTGCGCACGTTTTTGGGCGCATGGTGCAAATCGGAGCGATCCGCGCTGGCCTACACCTCGCGCACTGCAGTGATCCAGTCGGCCGCTTGCAACCAGATCTAGCATCATTTAAACCAACATTTGTTCTTGCGGTCCCTCGAATCTTTGAAAAGGTTTACAACGGCGCTGAAGCTAAAGCAGATGCTGCGGGTAAAGGAAAGATTTTCCGTAAGGCTGCTGAAGTTGCTATTGCATACAGTGAATCCTTGGATAAGCGCGGCTTTAATCCTCTGCTCACTTTAAAGCACGCGCTCTTCGATAAACTAGTCTTCTCAAAGATTCGTGCCGCCTTGGGTGGAAATGTGGAAGCGGCCATTTCAGGTGGCGCTCCGCTTGGAAAACGCCTTGGGCACTTCTATCGTGGTGCAGGCGTGACAATTTACGAAGGTTACGGACTTACTGAAACCACCGCTGGTGCGACTTTAAATATCACTGGAGCGCTAAAGGTTGGCACTGTTGGAAAGCCAATTCCTGGCACAAGTGTGAAAATTGCCGAAGATGGTGAAGTTTTAATTAAGGGACCGATTGTCATGCGTGGTTATTGGCAAAATGACGCCGCAAATGCTGAAGTCTTCACCGAAGATCGTTGGTTTAAATCAGGTGACCTCGGTCAGATTGATGAAGATGGGTTCCTTTCTATAGTCGGGCGCAAGAAAGAGTTGATCGTAACCGCCGGTGGCAAGAACGTTGCTCCAGCTGTGCTGGAAGATCGCCTTCGCGCACATCCGTTAGTTAGCCAATGTGTGGTCGTTGGAGATAATCAACCGTTTATCGCAGCCCTTGTAACAATTGATCAAGATTCACTTAAATCTTGGATCGTTGCCAATAAGAAAGATGGCGCAACGCTTGCTACCTTGACTCAGGATCCAGATCTGATCGCAGTAATTCAAACTGCAGTTGATGAGGCAAATAAAGCGGTGAGTAAGGCGGAATCAATTCGTAAATTCACCATACTTCCAACTGACTTTACTATCGCTGGCGGACAGCTAACGGCAAAATTATCCATCAAGCGACACGTTATTGCTCAGGAATTTGCCAAAGAAATCAGCGAACTATTTTCTAAGTGAGTACGCATCAACGCCTCGAATTAGCCCGTGACCTGCACGATGGAGTTGCGCAAGACTTGGTGGCGCTGGGCTACGAATTAGATCTGCTTTTGGCTGCTACCGATTCGCAAGAACCTGTGCGAAAAGGAATACGTTCTCTACGTTTTCAAGTTGATGAACTAATCACAAAAGTTCGGCGTGAGATTTACCAACTCAGAGAAACCGGCGCTGAATCGGTACAAGAGAAATTGACCAGCATGGCAATGCAAATCTGCGGTTCTCGCTTGGCGCGATTGGAGATTGCCGAATTTGATATCGACTCTGGGCTTGGGCTAGAAATCACTGCAATGGCTACTGAGTTAATGCGAAATAGTATTGCGCATTCTAGGGGTAGCGAGATTGAAATAGAACTAAGCCAAGTTGAAAATCACACCTACCTGGAGGTGCGCGATAACGGCGAAGGAGGTGCGACCTTGGAGAGTTCACGTTTAGGTTTAATTGGAGTTAAAGAACGAACTGAACAATTAGGTGGTGTATTTACCTTTATATCAACGAGTTCGGGAACCCGGGTCGCAATAACTATTTGAGTGTGCAACTTATTCCCGAAATTTTACTGGTCGATGATCATCCATCAGTTAGATCGGGAATTAAACGTGCAATTGAGAGTGCAGGGATGTCTTGTTGTGGTGAAGCAGCAACACGTGCTGAAGCCTTTGCACAGATAGCACATAAATCACCTGATGCAGTTGTGCTTGATCTACATCTTCCTGATGGTTCTGGTCTTGATATTGTGCAATGGATCCGTAAGCACTCCCAAGAAATGGCGATCGTAATCTTGACGATGAGTGATGAGGAGAGCCATCTGATCGCTGCGATGCAAGCTGGTGCTAGCGCATTTGTGAAGAAGAGCGCTCCAATAAATGATCTTGTATCTGCCCTCAAGAGCGCGCTAGCGCAGCCAAAGAACTTTAACGCTCCTGGAATCGTAAGCGCGCTAAAAAATTCGCAAGCAGCATGCGCCTTAACGCCGCGAGAGTTGACTGTTTTGCAGGCGCTATCTCTGCCCGGGACCAATAGCGATTTAGCAAAGTCTCTCTTTATTTCAGAAGCCACACTTAAAACACATTTAGCAGCGGTTTATCGCAAGCTTGGAGTTTGCAATAGGCTCGGTGCGGTAAATAAAGCGCGCAATCTCAATTTACTTACTTAATCTACTTTCAGCAGCTCCGCGAACTGTGCCGCCCAGATTTCCCAACCCCAATTGGAAAGAATCCACTCGCGCCCGCGCGCGCCCATTTCTCTCGCCTTAATTGGATCATCTAATAATAAAGTTACCGCTCGTGCTATTTCAGAAGGATTGCGTCCATCTACGGTAACTCCAGTTTCACCTTCGACAACTGCATCTGGCGCACCTCCAGATTTGCCTGCGATAACGGGAAGTCCACAGGCGCTAGCCTCAAGATAAACGATTCCCAAGCCTTCAACTTCTAACCCGGCAAGGCGCGAGCGAGATGGCATGGCAAAGATATCTCCGGTGCAGATGTAGCGCGGTAGATCTGCATATTGAATACGGCCAATAAAGGTGATTGAACTTTCTACCTCTAATTTTGCGACCAAATTTTCCAGGTGTGCTCGGTATGGACCTTCGCCAATCATTAAAATATGGGCATCTGGATGGTGTTGCAAAATTTCAGGTAGAGCAGCAATTAGCGAATCTTGCCCTTTACGGTGAACTAATCTTCCAACGCTAACTATCACTTTCTTATTGGCAAGCCCCAGTGAGTGCCGTAATTCAAGGGCAGAACTTTGTGGCGTAAAGTGTGTCGAATCGATTCCGGGAGCAATCTTCACCATGGCAGATCTGGCTTTGGTAGATAGCGCTCGAAAAATTTGATTGCGAGTGAAATCTCCTAAGTAGGTAAGGTGGTCAACGTTGTTACCGATATGGCGCATCACCCAATTGAATGGCCAGAGCTTGGCCCACCAGACTTCGTGCCCGTGGGTTAGCGAAATTATTTTCTGAGCACCAACTTTTCGTAACCCACGCGCCATAACCGCCAACGGTGCCGCCGCACCAAAGAAAACAACCCTGATATTTTCGGTAGTAACTACTTGCTTTACCGCCTGCAAAACTCGTGGGGTCGGCAGCAAAATTTTTGATCTATCTCTAATTACTTTAACCCCGAATTGATCTAGCCAGCCTTGGTCGTAGATACGGGTATCGCCTTGCTGCGAGGTGTAAACAGTGACGCAGCCACGAGGCAGTCTTTCAATAAGCCCCATCACAAATGTTTCGATACCGCCTGCGCGTGGACCAAAGTCATTTGTAATACAGAGAATACTTTCAGCCATCTATCAGAGTGCGATCGCTATTGTGTTGACTGATCGCACTCGCAGCGCCTGGCCAATAGTCAACATAAGAGATCAAGGCTAACTGGGGCGATCGTGCAATCTCAACTCGGAATAGGCGTGGCTGGAGTGTGAATTTAATTATTTTTCGCCAGATCACGCTGAATTAAAGCGTAGTGGACGTACAAGTCCACGAGAGGAGAGTAGATCTATGGCGGCAGCGGTCGAGTCGGGAATCTCGCGGAGTGATTCTTTCGACTCTTGATTGGTAGCGCTATTGGAAACTAAGTAAGTCAAGATGCAATCTTCGCAACCAATATTTCGCACAGTACAGGTATCGCATGAAATGATCATGAAAAAAATATATCTACCTCCACTGACATCTGACCGCGGCGCGGTAGCCTATTGCGATGGCGGTATTTGCTTCTTTAGTAGTTGGCGCAGATGGATCTACCACCAAGGGTGGAAATTCTCGGGCAATCACAAGCGGGGCAGACCGAACCGCATTTTTGGCGCGCCGGCGCAACGCCGACTTTCTCTTGATAGGCGGCGAAACTGCGCGCGCTGAGCCTTACCACCGCACGCCAGTGCCAGTCGTTATTTCATCCCGCTCAATGATCAACTCCTTGGCTGATAACCGGTTGGCGTATTGGTGGAATCTATCCCCCACTGCCGCCCTCGCTAAAGGGGTTAAAAAATTTGGCGAGAATGTTCTGGTGGAATCGGGCCCAACGATTATCGATGACCTGATCAGAAGCAGAGCGCTAGATGGAATCTATTTGAGCATCACTGCAGTCACAGGCGGTGAAAAACCAATTGATATTGCAGCGCTCTTAGCAAATTTCACTGAAATCGATCGTAAGGAAATTGACGGTACGCAATTTATAGAAGCTACAAACTTATCGAAGTTAGAATGCTGAAATAACTGCAACACCCGCAACCGCTGCGAATATCCCAATGTATTGAACGCGATGCAGCCTTTCATTTAAGAATTTAAAAGCTAATACTGCGGTGAAGACTGGGTATAGCGCTCCGAGCACCATTGATAAAGTTAAATTACCTTTAGTCGTCGCCACTCCTAAAAGTAAATTCGCTAAGAAATCTGCACAGCCAATAAAGATCAAAATAGGCGCTAATCTAAAATTTAATCCACCAATTGTGCGATATTTTAAAAGTATTCCCAGCGAGATGAATAAGGTGGTTGTGCGCATCATCACCATTGTCATAAGCGCACTTCCTTGTGAGCCGATCGCCATCCATACTAAAGCCGTGCCAAAGCCAAAAGCTGCGCCAAGAGCAAGAATTAGTGGCCTGATTGGGAGTCCTTGTGAAAGTTCTGGGCCACTGGCTAAAAATGCTCCGACTATCGCAAGCGCGGCGCCAATTGAAAGGATAAGAGATAACCGATCTCCTTTAACGAAAAACGCATAAGCAACTGGGATCAGAGCCGATAAACTGCTGATTGGAGATACCACTCCCATTCGCCCGGTAGCTAAGCCTGCATATAAACAAATTAGACCGATATATCCGAGTACTCCTGCAAAAGCGCCAGCAATAAAATATCCATCGCTTCCAAAAGCGTTCGCGGAAAATTCTCCAGCGAGTAGAGCCAAGATAATTCCAAAGATTAAGCCGATTGCTTGCGTCACTCCAAGTACCGCAATCGCGGGATATTTTTTACTTAGATTTCCACCGTGATAATCAGCTGTTCCCCATAGCAGGCTTGAAAATAGCGCTAATAAGGTAGCCATAGCGAGCAAGGTTACACAGTATTGCGCCCCGCCTCCCACTTATAGTGTGCTGCCATCTTTACAATTAAGCAGTGGATATAGCCCAATTCAATCGCATGGTTGATCACCTTCGTTCTGTGACTCCACGATCTGAAATAATTTTGGAAGAAGTGCCAGCGCCGCAAAAGTTGGCGACTTACTCTTTTGCCTTTACCGCAGATGTCTCAAATGGCTTACTTGGTGATGCCGAAGATGAGATCGCATCTGGTCGCTTTGTCCTACTGCACGAACCAGGTGGACAAGATACTTGGGAAGGTGAATTCCGTTGCGTCACCTTCTTGCGGGCAGATGTCGATGAAGCGATGCAAGATGATCCGCTTCTGCCAGAAGTCGGCTGGAGTTGGCTTCTTGATTCACTCTCTGCAGGAGGCTGCGAATTTAGCGCCCCGAGTGGAACTGTCACCCGAGTTTCTAGCGCATCATTTGGAAAGCTATCACCTCGCAATAACGAATCTGAGATTGAAATTCGCGCATCGTGGAGTCCACTCATTAACGACTCCGCTGAGATGGCCGCTCATGTAATGGCTTGGTGCAATCTCTTAGGTGAAGTAGCCGGATTACCTCCCGTCGTTGAAGGGGTTGCCCCAATTTCTGCAGCGCGTCGCAAGGCTTAAACGCCGCCATAAGATTCTTCAATATGGAAAATGTAAAAGAAGGCGCTGAAGATACCGAACTGGTTGTTGCCGCAGTTCCGCTACTGGCACCCGCCGCGGGAGTACCGCAATTAATCGCCGATGAGCCAACCTTTGAAAAGGCGTTGCGCGAATTGGAACTTGGCAGCGGTCCATTTGCCGTAGATGCTGAAAGAGCATCTGGATTTAAATTTAGCGCTCGGGCATATTTGATTCAGATTAAACGCCACGGTGGTGGATTGCATCTAATCGACCCAATTCCCTTTGGTCCCAATCATCCATTATTTATCAAGTTAAATACTCTTTTGCAGAGTGGCGAAGTTATTTTGCATGCCAGTACACAAGATCTTCCCTGCTTGCGCGAGTTAGGAATTAACCCTAAGAAATTATTTGATACCGAACTCGGTGGTCGTATCGCGGGCTTGCCACGAGTTGGTCTAGGGCCACTTCTGGAATCGCTGATGGAAGTTTCACTAGCTAAAGAACATTCAGCTGCAGATTGGTCACAACGACCATTGCCACAAGAATGGTTAAATTACGCAGCACTTGATGTTGAGTTATTAGTAGAGCTACGCGAAAAGGTTTACGGGCTCTTGGCGAGCGCCAATAAATGGGAATGGGCGAGCGAAGAATTTCAGGCAATTCTCGATGCACCCCCGCCGCCTCCCCGCGTTGATCCTTGGCGAAGAACTTCGGGGATGCATAAGATCAAGAAGCGGAACCAATTAGCGATTGTTCGCGCGCTTTGGACGGTGCGAAATGAAATTGCCCAAGAAGTTGATATCTCTCAGGGGCGCTTACTTTCAGATGCCGCCATTGTTGAAATCGCCAGCGTGGCCCATGTAAAGACGCTGAAGACAAAGAAGGATTTAGAGCGAGCCCTTCGCCCCATTGGTCTGCGAGCGCGATGGATGGAGAATGCCGCATCTTGGATTAGCGCGATCTCAGATGCCCTGGCACTTGCTGAGGATCTATGGCCGCAGCTCAGAGCCGATTCTGACTCGCTGCCGCCGATAAAGATTTGGCGCGAGCGCTTTCCTGAAAAATACGCCCCGCTTACCCACGCGAAGGCGCTCTTGTTGGCCAAGGCCGATGAGCTCTCTATCCCCCTTGAAAATATGATTACCCCTGAATATATCCGCCGAATCTGCTGGAACGCCCCTAAGGGCGAAGTAGCCCGCGCTCTGGCTACTTTGGGTGCACGTTCCTGGCAGATTGAGATTGCCGCACCAATCCTAGAATCATCGCTGCTAGAGACGATCCCGCTCGCCACCCCTGAAAGCCCCGAGCCGGAAGAGGCCCCAGCCGAGATGTGAGGAATTACGCAACACTTAAGTTGCGTAATTCGGGGTGCAGTTCTAGATTTATCCCATGCTAAGTACATTCATTATCGCCCTTCGTGAAGGGCTAGAAGCCGCACTTATCGTGGGAATCTTGGTCGCCTACATCGTTCGCACCGATCGCCGCCATTTGCTGAAACCAGTCTGGACCGGAGTAACAATTGCGATCGCTGCAAGTTTGGCGCTCGGTGGAATCCTTTCTTTCACATCGGCTGAATTAACAAGTCGCGGGGAAGAACTATTCGCTGGCATAACATCATTTGTTGCTGTTGGACTTGTCACCTGGATGGTCTTCTGGATGAAGCGCACAGCTCGCACCTTGCGCGATGATCTCCAAGGAAAAGTTGATAGCGCTGTAATGACTGGTCCAATAAGCCTTGCTTTAGTGGCTTTTTTCGCTGTTTTGCGCGAAGGTTTAGAAACTGCGCTATTCATTTACACCAACTTCAAAACTGTTGGCGCTGCATCATCTGCCACTGTTGGATTAATTCTTGGTTTGGCACTTGCCGTAGCACTTGGTTATTTGATTTATAACCGCGCTGTGAAATTGAATCTCTCAAAATTTTTCACTGTAACTGGCGTTGCACTAATCGTTGTTGCTGCCGGAGTTCTCTCATATGGCGTACACGAGTTCCAAGAACTGGGTTATCTGCCTGGCGTTGATACATTCCTATGGGATGTAACTCCGTGGATTGCCAAGGAGTCTTTCCTTGCCGCGCTCCTTGGAGGAACTATTGGCTTTGACACCACCACCTCAATTCTCCAGTTCTTCGCCTCAGGTATTTATCTCGTGGCTGTCTTGGCTCCCTACCTTTCCAAGAAGAGCGCATCTGCACCGCGCGTGAGAGCCAGCGCCTAACCAACCTCCATTTCTGCTAGTTCCGCTTTTCGCTACTGACGAGTAACCTATCCCTAGAACTTACCTAGCTTTACTCCGTTAGAAAGTAGCGCAAATGTCTCGCACCGTTGTTTTAGTCGATGCTGTTCGTACCCCATTTGGAAAGGCCGGCAGCATGTACTCCGGCACTCGCGCCGATGATCTTATGGTGCGCGCCATGCGCGGTCTCTTGGAACGCAATCCCAAAGTAAACCCTGGTGATATTGAAGATGTTGCAATCGCCGCTGCGACGCAGACTGGTGATCAAGGAATGAACTTAGGGCGCAGCGCATCACTTCTTGCAGGCTTACCAAATACCGTGCCTGGATATTCCGTTGATCGCTGGTGCGCAGGTGCTTTGACTGCAACTACTTCTATAGCTGGTGCAATTGCAATCGGTTCAATCGATATCGCAATTGCTGGTGGCGTTGAACATATGGGAAATCACCCAATCGGAGATGGCATAGATCCAAATCCAAGATTCTTAGCAGAGCGAATTGTGGAACAAGATGCGCTCGCCATGGGGGCAACTGCAGAGCGCCTCCACGATCGTTTTCCGCAGCTAACTAAAGAGCGCGCAGATCGTTACGCATTTAACTCACAAATGAAAACTGCTGCAGCTTATGCTGCTGGAAAGATTCAACGCGATTTAATTCCAACTGCTGCACGTATTCCAGAAATAGGTTGGGGCATTGCAACAGTTGATGAGCCACCCCGTCCAACGACGACAATGGAGGGTCTTGCAACACTCAAGACTCCCTTTCGCGCCGCAGGTCGTGTAACACCTGGAAACTCATCTGGTTTAAATGATGGCGCAACTGCCGCACTCCTTGCCAGCGAAGATAAAGCGAAAGAGCTTGGACTAACAATTAAAGCGAAGTTGGTTTCCTATGCATTTGCCGGCGTCGAGCCAGAAGTTATGGGATATGGCCCAGTTCCTTCAACTATAAAAGCTTTGGCTAAAGCAGGCTTAAAGATTTCTGATATAGGTGCTTTTGAAGTAAATGAGGCTTTCGCTGTACAAGTAATTGCATTCTTAGATCACTTTGGAATTGCCGATGATGATCCCCGCGTTAATCCTTATGGCGGTGCCATCGCAGTTGGCCATCCGCTAGCTTCTTCTGGAATCCGCTTAATGTTAAATCTAGCCCGCGCTTTTGAAGAGCGCACCGATGTTCGCTATGGCTTAACCACAATGTGTATTGGACTTGGTATGGGCGGCACCGTTATTTGGGAGAACCCACACTTCACTGGAGGTTCGAAGTAATGACAACAGCAATGAATCTGCCCGAAGGCGCGCCCGAAGAAGTAGTAACCAACGCCCTTGTACGCGATGTTGACCTCGCCCCATTTGGGCATAAAGGAACGCTCGCGTTGATTACTTTGGATAACGGCCTAGACCACACTCGTCCCAATACCTTTGGCCCACAATCACTTGCTGCCTTAGATGCTGCGATCACCGATGCAATTGCTCGCACTCCTGCTGCAATTGCGATAGTCGGCAAGCCATTTATCTTCGCCGCCGGTGCCGACCTTTCTGCACTCTCCTACCTTTCTAAGCGCGAACAATCACTTGCGATCGGAAAACTTGGCCATGATGTCTTTCGTAGATTTGATGAATCCGGAATTCCCACCTTCGCATTTATCAATGGATTAGCCCTCGGTGGCGGACTCGAAGTTGGATTGCATTGCAACTATCGCACTCTGGCATCGACTGCACTTACTGGGCTGCCTGAAGTCTTCCTTGGTTTAGTTCCAGGTTGGGGCGGTGCCACAATCTTGCCTAAATTAATCGGCCCAGAACGTGCGATACAAGTAATTATGCTAAATGCGCTAAATAACAACACCATGATGAAAGCTAAAGATGCACTCGCACTTGGCGTCGTCGATGCCGTTTACGAACCAGCAGATTTTCTAGAACGCTCTGTTGCATTTGCCGCCAGCGTTCTATCGGGTAAAAATAAGATTGAGCGCAAAGATTACGCAAGTGATCCAGCTTGGGATGCCGCGCTTGCTACAGGCAAGGCTGCTTCGCTGAAGAAGTATGGCGGGGCAGAAATCGCATCTCCAATGCGTGCGCTGGAGTTAATTGCCGCTGCTCGCACAAATACTCGCGGCGCAGGTTTTGATGCTGAAGATCAGGCACTCGCTGATTTGACTATGTCAGATCCGCTTCGCGCATCACTGTATGCCTTTAATTTAATTCAGAAGAAACGTAAGAAAGTTGAAGGCGCTCCCAAGCCAGCCCTGGCCCGAAAAGTTAGCAAAGTTGGCGTGGTGGGTGCAGGTTTGATGGCTTCGCAATTGGCGCTGCTACTGCTTCGTAATTTGAAGTGCCCAGTTGTGATGACAGATATAGATCAAGAGCGCGCCGATAAGGGTGTTGCCTGGGTAAAGAACGAGCTCGCAAAATTGGTTGAGAAGAAGCGCATGAGCGAAGAATCTGCGCGCCGCCTTTCGCTCCTCGTTAGCGGATCGGCGGATCAGAACTCATTTGCCGGCTGTGATTTTATTATCGAAGCGATCTTTGAGGAGCTATCACTTAAGCAAGAGCTCTTTAAGAAGTTAGAGAAGATCATCTCCCCCGAGTGCGTGCTAGCCACCAATACTTCATCGCTATCAGTAGAGAAAATGACTGAAGGTTTGGCAAATCCAGAGCGCGTCATTGGATTCCACTTCTTCAATCCGGTTGCAGTTATGCCACTGCTCGAAATTGCACGTACATCCACAACAGATGATGCAACGACTGCGACTGCAGTTGGCGTGGGTAAAGAGTTAAAGAAGACGATGATCATCTGCAAAGATGCACCCGGCTTCGTTGTAAATCGATTGCTAACCCGCTTTATGGGTGAGGTAACCGATGCTGTAGATGAAGGCACCCCTCCGGCAATTGCAGATAGTGCGATGCGCAGTATTGGCTTTCCAATGTCGCCCTTTGAACTACTTGATTTAGTTGGTCCCGGTGTTGCGCTGCACGTTTCAGAAACTTTGCATGCAAATCTAGGTGAGCGCTATCGCATCTCCCCCACGATGCAGGCGATGGTTGCGGCAAAGGTTCGCAACTTCTACATCAAAGGTAGCGATGGCAAGTTGACGCCAAATCCTGAAGCAATTGCGCTGTTGAAACAAGGAACGACTGCATCTACCGCTGAACAAGTTCGTGATCGCGCCCTGAAAGCGTTAGCAGTCGAAGCGCGCATGATGCTCGATGAAGGCGTCGTTGCTACCCCTGCTGAAATTGATCTATGTATGTTGATGGGTTCTGGCTGGCCAATGCACTTGGGCGGAATATTGCCTTACTTAGATCGAGAAGGAATTAGCGAAGCGGTTTGCGGTCAGCGTTTTCACGCGCCGGCAATTGCATCTCTTCCATAATCTCAATTAAGTTAATTGATCCGTTAGAGCTATTCCACTCAACGATGCTGCGGGCAATGCTCTGCGCAGTTATTCCTAGATCTTTAAAAATCTCACTTCGCTTGGAATGCTCGATAAATTCCAGCGGAACGCCGATTGAGTGAATTGGAATATTAATCCCTGCTTCGCGGAACATCTCGGATACTGCGCTAGCGATTCCGCCATGTTTAATTCCATCTTCCAAAACAACCACGCTCTTATAGCGTTGGGCCATAGTTATTAGAGAAGTCGGCAAGGGTTTGACCCATCGCGGATCAATAACGGTTACACCAACTCCTTCACGATATGCCATTGCCGCAGCCTCAACAGCCATTGCCGCCATTGCTCCAATGCTTACAAGTAAGAGATCAGCGCTCTCTCCGCGATATAAAACATCTATACCTTCGCGACGTTCAAATGCTGGAATATCACTCTGTACCGCGCCCTTTGGATAGCGCACCATTGAAGGCGCATTGGATATCGCAACGGCTTCGCGCAGCGTCTCGCGCAACCGTGCGCCATCTCGTGGCGCAGCAACATGCATCGTTGGCACAATTCCAGTTAAAGCTAAATCCCAAATTCCGTGATGTGACGGGCCATCATCTCCGGTTACACCGGCGCGATCTAAGACAAAGGTGACTCCCGCCTTATGTAGCGCTACATCCAGCAGCAATTGGTCAAAGGCCCGATTTAAAAATGTTGAATACACCGCAACAACTGGGTGCAGGCCAGCAAAAGCCATACCTGCAGCGCTTGTCACCGCATGTTGTTCGGCGATACCAACGTCAACGGTTCGCTCAGGAAATACCTTGGCAAATGCATCAAGTCCTGTAGGCCCCAGCATTGCCGCAGTAATGGCTACGATATCTTCGCGCTCTCGCGCAATTTCAATTAATTCTGATGAAAATACCTTGGTCCAACTCATCGAACTCTTGGCTAGAGGTTCGCCTGTTTCGGGATCTACTATGCCAACTGCGTGAAATTTCTCTGCTTCATCATCGGTGGCAGGTTTATGACCGCGCCCCTTTTCAGTTATCGCGTGTACCAAAACAGGAGCGCCAAATTCTTTCGCTTTAAGTAGCGCTTTCTCCAGAGCGGCAATGTCATGTCCATCGATCGGTCCCATATATTTCAAGCCGAGATCTTCAAACATGCCTTGCGGAGCGACGATATCTTTTATGCCCTTTTTCATTCCATGCAGAGTTTCATAAATTGGCGCACCTACCACTGGAGTTTTATGCAGTAATTCTTTACCCCAATCCAAGAAACGCTCATAACCTCTTGTAACGCGCAGCGTTGCTAAGTATGTCGCCAAGCCGCCAATAGTCGGAGAGTAAGAACGCTCATTATCATTTACGACAATCACTAAATTTCTTGTCTCGGCGGCTGCAATATTATTCAACGCCTCCCAAGACATTCCACCGGTGAGCGCTCCATCACCAACAACGACAACTACGTGTCGATCAATTTGGCCGGTTTGTGCAAAACCGAAAGAAATTCCATCTCCCCAAGATAGAGCGGTGGATGCATGTGAGTTTTCGATTACATCATGTTCGCTCTCGCTGCGATTTGGATATCCCGCGATACCCCCTCGTTGGCGGAGTCCATCAAAACTATCGGCTCGGCCTGTGACTATTTTATGAACATAAGATTGATGTCCAGTATCAAAGAGAACAACATCGCGCGGTGAATCAAAGGTGCGGTGAATGGCTAGCGTTAACTCAACAACTCCTAAATTTGGACCAAGATGTCCGCCGGTTTTTGAAACTTTGGTAATTAAGAATTGGCGAATCTCTTCGCAGAGCGAAATTAGTTGAGCCTGATCAAGCGCCTTAATATCGGCAGGTGATTTGATTTGCTCAAGCATGGCTTCATTCTAGTTTGGAGGTAGAAGATCCGCGATTTTTAAGCTAATAATGATCTCAGAACGTATTGCATAATCCCGCCGTGGCGATAGTAATCACCCTCACCTGGCGTATCGATACGGACCTTGGCAGTAAATGATTTATCCCCTGCTGTGACCTGTACCTCTTTCGGAATTCCACCGCTATTCAATTCCGTGATTCCAGAGATTGCAAAAGTTTCAGTTCCAGTTAAGCCAAGTGATTGTGCGGTTTGGCCATCCTTAAATTGCAATGGAAGAACACCCATTCCAATTAAATTAGAACGGTGGATTCTTTCGAAACTTTCCGCAATAACTGCGCGCACTCCCAACAGCGCTGTGCCCTTCGCGGCCCAGTCGCGTGATGATCCCGATCCGTACTCTTTTCCAGCAAGGATTACCAAAGGCACTCCAGCACTTTGGTAAGCAATTGAGGCATCATAAATAGTTGCTTGTTCACCTTCGCTTAGGAAGTTGCGAGTAAATCCGCCTTCAACGCCATCGAGCAACATATTCTTTAGGCGAATATTGGCAAAGGTTCCGCGGATCATAACTTCATGATTTCCACGTCTTGATCCATAAGAATTAAAGTCAGCGCGAGCCACTCCGTGCGCTTCTAGATACTTACCTGCAGGTGAATCACCTCTGATATTTCCAGCTGGGGAAATGTGATCAGTGGTTACAGAGTCACCCAAAATTGCTAAGACGCGTGCGCCAGAAATATCGGTGACTGGTTCTGGATTTGCAGGCATGCCATCAAAATAGGGAGGCTTGCGCACATAAGTTGATTGCGCATCCCATTCAAAGGTTTTACCAGTTGGAGTATCAAGAGATTTCCAACGGTGATCGCCATCAAAGACCGTTGCATAATCTTTCTTAAACATCTCTGAAGAAATTGATGAGTCGATTACATCTTGGATTTCTTGCGCACTTGGCCAGATTTCTGCCAACAGAACATCCTTGCCATCCTTATCTTTTCCAAGGGAATCTCTCTCAAAATCGTGGTCCATCGTGCCGGCAAGTGCATAAGCAACTACTAGCGGAGGTGATGCTAGATAGTTCATCTTCACATCTGGACTAATACGCCCCTCGAAGTTGCGGTTTCCAGAGAGCACAGCTGTTACCGCTAAATCATTTTCGTTTACTGATTTGCTGATCTCAATTGGCAGCGGGCCAGAGTTTCCGATACAAGTCACACAGCCATAGCCAACTAAGTTGAAACCCAGCGCATCCATATATTTTGTAAGATCTGCGCGATCGTAATAATCAGTAACTACCTTTGATCCCGGTGCCAAAGTTGTCTTAACCCAAGGCTTAGAAGTTAAGCCGCGTTCTACCGCTTTTTTAGCCAGGAGCGCAGCTCCGATCATTACCGATGGATTCGAAGTATTTGTGCAAGAAGTAATTGATGCAATGACTACATCGCCATTTTTAATTGTTGTGGCTTTAACGCCAACCTTTACTGGGTAGGCGGCCTTACCTGTTTTATCGGTGAAATATGTTGGAAGTATCTTCTCGAATGCGTTTTTAGAGTCACTGAGTGAGATGCGATCTTGCGGACGCTTAGGTCCAGAGATAGATGGGACAACGGTAGATAGATCTAACTCGATATGTTCAGAAAAGCGTGGGCTAACCGCTGGGTCATGCCACATTCCCTGTGCCTTGGCATACTTTTCAACGAGTTCTACCTGCTCTTCACTACGACCAGTTAGGCGCAGATAGTGAAGCGTCTCATCATCAATCGGGAATATCGCACAAGTTGAGCCATATTCTGGACTCATATTGCCGATAGTTGTGCGATTGGCCATTGGCACTGAAACCACACCTGGACCGTAAAATTCTACAAACTTGCCAACCACACCGTGCTTGCGAAGCATTTCGGTAATTGTCAGCGCCATATCGGTGGCTGTTGTTCCAACTGGAAGCGCACCACTTAATTTAAAACCTAATACCCGGGGAATCAACATAGATACCGGTTGGCCCAATAGCGCAGCTTCGGCCTCAATGCCACCAACGCCCCATCCGAGTACACCTAATCCATTAACCATTGTGGTGTGTGAATCGGTTCCGACCACGGTATCGGGATAAGCGCGAAGTACGCCGTTTACAGTGCGAGTCATTACGACTCGAGCAAGAAATTCAATATTTACTTGGTGAACGATGCCGGTTCCGGGTGGCACAACTTTAAATTCATCAAATGCGCCTTGTCCCCAACGCAAGAAGCGATAACGCTCACGATTGCGCTCATATTCAATATCGGTATTCTTTTCAAAAGCATCTTTAGTGCCGAAGACATCAGCAATAACTGAGTGGTCAATGACCAATTCAGCTGGGGCGAGCGGATTTACCTTCGCCGGATCTCCCCCGAGTTCAACGATCGCCTCACGCATTGTCGCAAGGTCAACAATGCAAGGCACACCAGTGAAATCTTGCATAACAACTCGAGCCGGAGTGAATTGAATTTCAGTATCTGGTTCTGCCGCAGGATCCCATTGAGCAAGTGATTTAATATGATCGGCAGTGATATTAGCGCCATCTTCGGTGCGCAAGAGATTTTCCAGAAGTATCTTGAGTGAGAAGGGAAGATCAGCGGCGCCCGCGATAGTTGAGATATCGAAGATTTCAAAATCTTTACCTGCAACGCTTAGATTCTTCTTAGCACCCAACGAATTCTTGCTCATATATATCCTTAACTCACTTTATCTTGACGTCAAGATACCTTATCTCGACGAAATAGCGCAACTGTTTCGATATGGTGTGTCATAGGAAAAAGGTCAAAGGCGCGAATTTTCGCGATTTCAAATCCTGCTTCGCTTAAATATGTAGTATCACGAGCAAGCGCTGCTGGATCACAAGCAACATAAACGATCGCACGTGGCTTGAGTGCGACCATAGCCACCACAACTTCCTTTCCAGCACCTTCACGCGGCGGATCTAAAACAATTACATCGGCTTGGCTAAAGCGAGGCAGTAACTTTGCAACATCGCCGGTATGCACTTTGACATTCTTTATCTCAGCAAAGTTACGAATCGCATCAGATGTAGCGCTCTTGCTTCCCTCCACCAAATCAATCTGCCCGCCATCACCGATACCTTCTAAAAATTGCGAAGTGAAGAGCCCTACTCCCCCATAAAGATCTAAGACCCGATCTCCAACTTGTAACTCTGCAAACTCACCTACAACTTGCGTCAGCACGGCTGGCGCTAATTTATGGCTCTGCCAAAAAGATCGCTGAGAGACTTCAAGGTTAAATCCATTGATGGAGTATTGGCCTATATCTGGACCTTCGCTGGTTCGAACTGGAGTTTCATCACGGGAGTATCCAGTAGCAATCGTTCGCTCTCCAGCAGAGGAGAGAGTTACTTCAACTCGCAAATCCCCTTTCCATTTACGAGAAGCTAACTCTTGATATTTAATCTCTGGCTGCAAGATACGGCAGTCACTAACCGGCACAACTTTATGACTTCTTGCCTGTTTAAATCCTAGATCCCCATTGCGGGTAGTCACCGCGTTGAAACGCGTTCGGTATCCGAGTGGTGCGCCAACTTCTTCTACCGTAACTTCTAAATCTCGTTTGGCGATTCTGGCAAATTGCTCGGTGATTACTTCAGATTTCAATTGTCGTTGTCGATCGAGTGAGATATGTTGGAAATCGCAACCTCCGCAACCTGCGCGGTGCGCAAATTGACACGGTGCACTTACGCGATCTGGGGATGGTTTAATGATGTTTACGACATCGGCGCGATTAAACGAACTACCCGTGCCGGTTATTTCAATCTCCACTTCTTCACCAGGAATTGCATGTCTTACAAAGATGACTGCCCCGAGGTGACGTGCAATGAAGTGTCCACCGTGAGCGACTTTCTCAATCGTGGTGACGAAGCGATCCCCCACCGCCAACGCAACGCGTTCTGCAGGCTTTTGCTGGTTAGCCCCAGTTGATGTCATAAAGATAAGAATAAGGGTGTAAGTTAAACCTTGTGCACGTCGTGATAATGGGATGCGGTCGAGTTGGTTCCTCTCTAGCCACCGAACTTGAAGCTGCTGGACACTCTGTGGCGATAATTGACCAATCTCGCGAGGCTTTCCGCCGGTTAGGACCAGATTTTAAAGGACGCACAATTTCAGGTGTTGGATTTGATCAAGACACCCTGCTAGAAGCTGGAATTGAAACCGCTGATGCATTTGCTGCAGTGAGTAATGGCGATAACTCAAATATTTTGGCAGCGCGGGTGGCTCGGGAGACTTACGGTGTAGCCAATGTTGTTGCTCGCATTTATGATCCAGGGCGTGCCGAAATTTATCAACGCTTAGGAATCCCAACTGTTGCAACAGTTATTTGGGCAACTGACCAGATTTTGCGCCGCTTGGTTCCAGAAGGATCACGATCTGAATGGCGCGATGCCAGCGGGGCGGTACAACTCTGCGAGATGCATCCGCATAAAGATTGGTTTGGAATGGCGATCACAGAACTTGAAGCAGCCACCAGCGCTCGAGTCGCATTTATAACCCGTTTAGGGCAGGGCTTAATTCCTGATCCACATTCGGTTCTGCAAGAAGGCGACTTACTCCATGTAACCGTGCGAGATGAAGATATAAGCAAAGTTGAAGAAATATTTGCTCGTTCTCCAAAGGACCACTCATGAGAATCGCAATAGCCGGCGCCGGAAATGTTGGTCGTGCGATCGCACGCGAACTTCTGGATAACGGCCACCAAGTTCTTTTAATTGATCGCGATCCCAAGGCATTGAAGATGGAATCTGTGCCTGATGCCGAATGGTTAATGGCTGATGCCTGCGAGATTACCGCGCTAGATAAAGCGGTACTTAACAACTGCCAAGTCTTAGTTGCTGCGACTGGTGATGACAAAGTGAATTTAGTCGCTTCACTTCTTGCCAAGACTGAATATGGAGTCCCTCGCGTCGTTGCTCGTATCAATCACCCTAAAAATGAATGGCTATTTGATTCATCTTGGGGCGTTGATGTTGCTGTTTCTACTCCACGAATTATTTCTGCCTTGGTAGAAGAAGCGGTCAGCGTTGGCGATGTGGTTCGCTTATTCTCTTTCCGTAAGGGCCAAGCAAATCTTGTCGAGTTAACGTTGCCAGATTCTTCAAGCTGTATCGGCAAAACGGTTGAAGAGATTGAGCTCCCTGATGATGCCTCACTTGCTGCGATTGTTCGCGATGGTCGCGTAATTACCCCAACTCCAACTGATGTTTTTAGCGCAGGAGATGAACTTCTCTTCGTGGCATCTGCAACTGCAGAAGGTTTAATTAAATCCTGCTTTATCGCTAATTAACTACCATTTTCTTTCTTAAAACTTTCTTAAATCTTTGTTAGCGGAACGCTCTTTAAAATCATCCACGATCCATATGCGGTAGCAAGAAATAGTGGGTAACCCATAGCCAGATTTACAGATCCGAGCAGATTAACATTGCCACTGCGATAAATTGGATACTGCACCGCAATCCGCGTAAAGAACATTAAAACCCAGAGCCAACTTGCGCGCTTATATGCCCGAGCGCGCGCTGGATCTTTCCTCCAGTTTAAATTTTCGCCCAAGATCGGCCCCAGCAAGAGCCCAAGAATTGGCCAACCAGCTAAATTTGCAATTAAGTAAACGCTGCCATAGCCCAAATTAGTTAATAACTTTGGAATATATAGGTCGCTGGCATTGCCAGTGCGGTTGGCAAACCAGGCGCAGATAAGCGAGCCAACTAACCCTGATATTGCATGTTGAATCGTGTCGCGTTTGGCTAAGCGAATAATGGTTAGGCAAGCCGAAACTATTAGCGATGCTATTAGCGCTTTACGGAGATCATCTGCCAAGTTAAAAGTTACAAGGAAAACAATCGATGGCACACCCGAATCAATTAAGCCTTTCTTGCCACCAAAGGCGGCAAGGACTTTCTCTTTATCTGAACCATTTGCATCAATCGGTAAATTACTCATCAGCGCCCTGTAGATCCGAAGCCACCCGTGCCGCGCCCCGAACCTGGCAAGGATTGAACTTCTATAAATTCGGCTCGCTCGACTTGTTGAATAACCAATTGCGCGATGCGATCACCGCGCTTAAATGAAACGCTCTGGCTTGGATCGTGATTGATTAAAATTACTTGCAATTCACCACGGTAACCAGCATCAACTGTCCCTGGCGCATTAACCATTGTGACACCGTGCTTAATCGCTAAACCAGATCTTGGGTGCACCAATGCGACGTAACCATCTGGAAGAGCGATAGAAATTCCAGTAGGAACTAATTGGCGCTCCCCTGGTGCCAAGGTGATATCTACGCGTGAGACCAGATCAGCGCCAGCGTCTCCCCCTTTGGCATAGTTCGGTAGCGGCAGATCTTTATCTAACCGGGTAACTAAAACTCTCACGCCCATTATGGATTTATCTCAAACTCTGGATCTACAAAGGCCAAAATCTCCGGCGTCTTGGCGATATGTTCTAAATATTCTTTGGGAGCGTTATCTAAGAAATGTGACATCGGAACGATCACAAAGAGTGCAGCTGCTCTAACTGCAATATCTCCATCTGGACCATCGAGGCGACCTTCTGCGGCGGTGTAAACCTTTCGATTAACTTGTCCAGTTATTCGCGCAGTTATGTGCAAAGTGGTGCCCATCGGAACTGGCTTTAAAAAATCTGTTTCTAACCTAGCTGTTACAGCAGGTGAACGAATTAACCACATCAACTTACCGAGGGCTTCATCGAATGCCAGCGATAGAAGTCCGCCATGCGCCAGACCCGGTGCACCTTGATGATCTTGCGTGACGGTAAATTCTGCAGTTAAATCTGCACCGGCTCCGGCCTTAGCAACAAGATGAAGTCCGGTCGGATGTAATTCACCGCACCCAAAGCAATGTCCGAAGTGCGATGGAATCTTCGTGCCAATTTCCGGCGCTTTAGGATGGCGCTCAGGGATCATCGCACCTTCTGGAGGGATGGTGCTAGCCACGCGACTCATACGCGCACTTTACTTCATCTAGACTCTAATGGTGATCTTCAAGGAAGTCCTCCGCCCGCCTATCTGGGTGCTCGCCTTTATATATTTTCTATTATTATCACTTGTTATAGCCATCTGGGCAGCTTTTGATACCACTGCCATGCTCGCCGCATTTACGGCAGCGACGATCGCAATAATCTATTTGACCTTTGCTATGCGTTCAAATATTTCATTTGATGGGAACGAATTGCGCATTGATCGCGCGCATATCGATATCAAATATCTTGGTGAGGTAACGATCTTAGATTCACCAGCGATGCGCTTATTGCGCACTCGTGATGCTGACCCTGCGGCTTATCTGGCAATCAAGTTCTGGGTTCCGATCGGCGTAAAAATCACAGTTGTAGACCCGCGCGACCCAACTCCATATTGGCTTATAACTAGCAAACGCGGCGAAGAGATCGCCGCGCTGCTAAACAAATCTTAAAAAATCTAACTGCACTCTTTACAGACTGCCTTTGCGCCCTCGCCCTTTGCGAGCTGAGTAATGTGATGCACCAAAAAACAACGAGAACAAGTGAATTCATCGACTTGCTTTGGAACCACGCGAACCGCAAGTTCCTCCCCTGATAAATCTGCACCAGGAAGTTCTAGCGTCTCTGCCGCTTCCGCCTCATCAACATCGATCTGACCGGATTGAGCATCGACGCGCTTAGCTTTAAGTTCTTCTAGTGACTCCTCATGGAGTTCCTCATCCGTTTTTCGGGGGGTGTCGTAATCTGTTGCCACTGCTCTCACCTGCCTTCCATAAAATTTATCAACAATCTCTAACGAGAATGTGCGTACACGAGGCGCATAATCGCGCATTTACTCAGTATTACCCCCTACAACCATCGGCGTGTCGCATATATTCCCATTTTTCTCGGAATATAAGGGCTATCCGAAGATTAAAGGAGCGCATCCTCAATAGCCTTCGCCAATCCGCCATCTACCAGAGCGCGCATCTGCGTACCGGTCTCAACGTATTCTTCACTGAGAATTTCACCACGTTCATGTACAGCGCTGACTAAATCGCCACGATCGTAGGGAATTAAAGCATTTATCTCCACATTTGGATGGGGTAGAGACTTTTCGATTGCACGAATTAGCCCATCTATTCCAAAGCCAGTGCGCGCAGAAAATGCAAAACTGTTCTTTTCTTTCCGTAAAATCTCCATGACTACATCTGGATCGGCCGCATCTACCTTATTTATCGCGATTATCTCTGGAATATCTGCGCCACCAATTTCAGTTATTACCTCGCGCACCGCACGAATCTGCTCGAAAGGATCGGGATGTGATCCATCGACAACATGCACGATCAGATCAGCGCCAGATACTTCCTCTAACGTTGATTTGAAAGCATCGATTAATTGGTGCGGCAGATGGCGAACAAATCCAACGGTATCTGAAAGCGTGTAAACGCGACCTTCAGCTGTCTGTGATTTTCGAACGGTTGGATCAAGCGTCGCGAAGAGCGCATTTTCAACTAGTACGCCTGCATCAGTTAATGTATTTAAGAGTGAAGACTTGCCGGCATTTGTATAACCGGCGATGGCGACAGATGGGATATTAAATCGCTTTCGCTCCTGCCGTTTAGTGTCACGAGATACCTTCATCTCAGCGATCTCACGGCGAAGCTTGGCCATCTTGTCGCGAATTCGGCGGCGATCAGTTTCAATCTTGGTCTCACCTGGACCGCGTCCACCAATTCCGGCTCCACCTGCAGCACGTCCACCTACCTGGCGCGAAAGTGATTCACCCCAACCACGCAATCTGGGGAGTAGGTATGCGATCTGAGCTAACTCAACTTGAGCCTTTCCTTCTTTACTTTTCGCATGCTGGGCAAAGATATCTAAAATTAAAGCGGTGCGGTCTACCACCTTTACCTTTAATTTATCTTCCAATTGGCGCAACTGTGAAGGTGAAAGTTCTCCATCGCAAATTACCGTGTCTGCACCCGTTGTCACAACAATCTGGCGTAATTCAATTACCTTTCCAGATCCAATATAGGTTGCGGGGTCTGGTTTATCGCGGCGCTGAATAACTGCATCTAACACTTCTGAGCCAGCTGTCTCAGCAAGCGCTTTTAATTCAGCGAGTGAATTCTCGGCCATTTCTGCGCTTCCTTCAGTCCAAACACCGACAAGAACAACTCTTTCTAGTTGTAACTGTCGATACTCGGCATCGGAAATATCCTGTAGCTCGGTAGAAAAACCTTTGACGCGTCGCAGAGCGTGACGATCGGCAAGATCTGGCTGCGATGAAACTTCGAAATCACTCTCATCAGCATCAAAGTCAGCTGCGACTCTTGCACTTTCGCGCAGTAGCTCTTCGAATAGATCGTTATTACGCGGGGCTTCTTCTTTCATGCATCCTGCAAAAATCGAGTTAAATCGTGATCTGCAATCAATAAGGCAGGTCCCGTTAAGGTTGCATTGGAATGTGGATCAATATCAACAACTAGCCTTCCACCAGGTGGGTAGATAACCCAACGAGCGGGTAAATTTTCTTTTGAGTGCAAAGTTGCCGCTAATGCCACAGCACACGTGCCAGTGCCACACGATTTTGTTTCGCCACTGCCACGCTCATGTACTCGCATCTTAGCTTCGTGGTTAGGCAATATTTCAACGAACTCAACATTTACACCCTCTGGATATGTGTCTTTCGGGCGAACCACCGGTGCATCCTTGAGTGATCCAACATCTTCAATACTTGCAACAAAGACAACAGCATGTGGATTTCCTACATTTATGTTGTAGCCATTCCATATCTTGCCGTCTACAGATGCAGTTATCTCTTCACTCTCATCGCTGACTTTGCCCATATTGACGGAGATATCATCGACTTTAGGAACTCGTAGATGCTTTATTCCATCACGAGTATTAATTGCGAAGATTCCTTCTGGTTGGTGGCCGCGTTCCACCAAGTAACGAGCCATAACCCGAATTCCATTGCCGCACATTTCAGCCAGAGATCCATCGGCATTGCGGTAATCCATAAACCATTTTTCGTCGCGCTTGGTGATGCGAATCAGTCCATCCGCGCCGATCCCAGTCTCGCGATTACAGATCGCTGCGGTCTGTGCGGTAGTTATAGAAATTTTATCGTTTGGATCAAAGACGAGAACAAAGTCATTCTCGGTGCCATGGCCATATGTACCAATTACAGTATCAATCATGATGAAGCCGAGTTTATCTTCTTAAGTACTGTTTCCAAGCGCGGTTGCGTAGGTGATATCCAGTTGATTCGCGCATCACGTGAAAACCAGGTTTCTTGCCGTCTAATATATTGGCGCGTAGCTCGCTTTGTCTCTTCAATTGCTAAATCTTCGGAGATATCCCCGTTTCGCATGGTGATAATTTGTGCGTACCCCAAGGCACGTCGCGCCGTTGTGGCCTTTGTGATACCTGCTGCAATCAATCGATCAACCTCGGCTACAAAGCCAGCCTCCCACATTCGATCTATACGCGCATCAACTCGTGTTCCAAGTTCTGCTCGGTCCATAACTAGCCCGAATTGCAGAGCATCTGGGTAAAGTGAACTATCTTCACGTGGCAGATTTGCAGTAAAGGGCTTTCCAGTAATTTCAATGACTTCTAAAGCGCGGATTACCCTTCTCTCATTCTGCCGATCTATAGCTGCCGCCGCTAGAGGATCTAACTCTTCTAACCTTTGAAAGAGTTGCACAATTCCAAACTCCTTCGCTTCCTCAGTCAATTTTTGTCGTACTGCAGCATCAGTGTCCGGAAAATTTAAATCATCTAAAATTGATTTTATATATAAGCCTGTACCACCAACAATAATTGCATCTTTTCCACGGCTATGAATTTCGGTGACAGATTCTCGCGCCAACCCTTGGTACCAAGCAACTGTGGAATCTTGCGTTACATCGAGAATATCCAGCATATGGTGCTCAATCCCACCTCGCTCAGCGAAGGTGAGTTTGGCGGTACCAATATCCATGCCACTGTAAATCTGCATTGAATCAGCATTAATAATTTCTGCGCCAATTTCCTGTGCTAAAGAAACCGCTAAATCACTCTTGCCTGTTGCGGTAGCGCCACAAATAACGATCGTTCTCATTTCACCGTTGGGATTCCGAGCATGGTTGGCTGTGGACCGACAACTGCTTCGCGCGCGGCAAATGCATCTCCCCCTCGCGTCTTTATATGTGCATCTTCCTTACCAATTAGATAATGAGCGGATGCATCAGTGATCGTTAGATCTACAAAATCTCCTGGTCTAGCGTTACTGGTCGCATCAAAGTGAACTAAGCGAAAATCTTCCGTCTTACCGGTAAGACGTGATTGTGCAACATCGCGCCTTCCCTCAGCTTCAGAGACCAGTGCGCGGTGTTTGGAACCGATAGAGCGTTGATTTACACCGAGTGAGATCCCTTGTTGATGCTCATGTAGGCGCGTATAGCGTTCGCCAACGATTTCTGGCGAAACTTGATTTGGCATAGCGCCAGCAGGAGTTCCGGGTCGGATTGAATATTTATATGTATAGGCCGCGGCAAATTGTGCTTGCGTTGCTAAGTCCATAGTTGCTTGGAAATCTTCTTCCGTTTCTCCGGGAAATCCCACGATGATGTCGGTTGTGATCATGGCATCTGGCATCGCTTGGCGCACACGATCTAATATCCCCAAGTAACGGCTGGTGCGGTAAGAACGGCGCATCTCTTGCAGAATTCGGTCAGAGCCAGATTGCAGCGGCATATGTAAATGTGGCATCACATTCTTAGTCATTGCCATAACTTCAATTACATCATCAGTGAAATCGCGCGGATGTGGGGACATAAATCGCACGCGTTCTAAACCATCAATCTTGCCGCATTCGCGCAGCAAATTCGCAAATGCACTGCGATCTCCAAAGTCTACTCCGTAAGCATTTACATTTTGTCCCAAAAGGGTAATTTCAATGACACCTTGTTCAACGAGGGCGCGAATCTCTTTCAAAATATCAACCGCGGAACGATCTTTCTCGATCCCACGTAGCGCGGGAACAATGCAGAAGGTGCAGGTGTTGTTGCAACCGACAGAGATTGATACCCAAGATGTAAATGCGGAGAACCTTCGCGCCGGTAAGGATGATGGGAAGTGTTCTAGCGCTTCCAAAATCTCGAGCTGTGACTCTTCTTCAATCCGCGCACGTTCGAGCAAAATGGGAAGCGAACCAACGTTGTGGGTGCCGAAAACAACATCCACATATGGCGCCTTCTTTAAGATTATGGATTGATCTTTCTGCGCCAGGCACCCGCCCACTGCAATCTGCATATTAGGGTTTGCCTTTTTTATAGGCGCTAAGAAACTTAAATTTCCATATAATTTATTATCAGCATTTTCGCGAACGGCGCAAGTATTAAAGACCACGATATCTGCTTGTGCACCAGGTGTGACCGGAAGATACCCAGCCTCATCTAGCAGCCCAGCTATACGTTCAGAATCGTGAACGTTCATCTGGCAGCCATAAGTTTCGACTGTATATGTGCGGGTCATAAAGGTAAGCCTAACGCGGTGTCTAGAGTGGCAAAACCTCAAAAGTTAAATCACATCGGTTAATTACGAGAATTGAATGATTTTCTAGGCGGCTCCAATGGTCTTTACCCCATCCAGTCGATGCCACTTTAATCACACCCTCTTCAACGCTGTAGCGGAGTTCGTAATGGCTATTAACTGTCCACTCGGTTGCATCTGATTCATTAAATTCGCATACGGCGACCATGTAATCAGGTGAGAGAAGCATGCAATTTATGCTCGTGAAATCACAGTTGGCGGCGAGCGTTCGCACAGCCTTCCGGACTCCTTCAAGTAAGCCTAGTTCATCTATCGCTGTTAGAACGGTATAGAAATAACGCTCACTATCAGTAGTCGATGTAAATTGCGATAAATATCTCGGATCTATTAATTTTTCAATCTCGCTAATTGATTTTATAGTTCCGTTGTGCATGAAAGAGAACTCTCCATGCACAAATGGGTGGTTATTTGATAAATCTACAGTGATCCCTCTCGATGCCAGGCGCAGATGCAATAACGCTCCATCGGATTTGAGCCCATTCGCTGATTCATTAAATTTTGCACTCTCTGCCGCTAAGGTTAAATCCCTGACTAAAGTGGTGGCGCGGGTTTCAGTTGAGCTAGCCGAAATACCCCAGCCATGCTTATGCTCTTTAGAGAGTTCGATAAAGTTTTCAAATCCTTCGCCTACAACATCGGCAAAGGTTCGCTCTTCGCTTGAGACATAACCAAGTAATCTACACATGAGATAAATCTATCGTTGAAATTTACTTTTGAATACGAAGTGGCGTTTGGCCGCGGGCGATAAGTCTTTCAAAGTGGACTTCACGTTTATCGTTAAAGGTCGCGGCTTCTTTACCCGCTTTACCCATAAAGGCGGTGAGCTCATCGCGGGCAACTAGGCCATCACCCGATAAGTCATTTCTTTCAAAGACATTCCAAGCGCGCAATACTGGCGAGATGACATCATCTAAGTGTTGTTGTAAATCATAAATTCCAGCCAGGGCGATCTGTACCGCCTTACGGCCGAAGCCAGGCATATTCGCACCTGGCATATCGAAATTGGTAACAACATCGGCGATCGCGCGCATCGCTGCGTTTGGTTCCATTTCTAGCGCGGCAGATAGGGTGTTGCGATAGAAGAGCATATGTAAGTTCTCATCGAGTGAGATGCGTTGCATCATATTTTCGGCGATCGGATCATCAGAAATTTTTCCAGTATTACGATGGGAAATACGCGTTGCTAACTCTTGAAATGAAACATAGGCGATGGTGTGCAACATATCGTTCTCGTAGGGTGTTTGGTAACCAAGTGACATATGCGCCATCCGAAGATCTTCCAGCTCATGAGGATCAACACCACGCGTGGCCATTAAATAGTCACGGATCACAATTGCGTGTCGACCTTCTTCTGCCGTCCATCGTTCAATCCAATTACCCCAAGCACCATCGCGTCCCATCGAAATTGCAATTTCGGTGTGATAGCTCGGCAAGTTATCTTCGGTGAGCAAGTTAAGAATTAATGAATCTTGCGCAACTGGAGATAAGCGCGAATCTTTCGCTTCCCAGGCATCGCCATTTAAAGGTCCAGCATAATCGCGGCCTTCTGACCATGGGACATACTCGTGTGGGTACCAATTTTTTTGGACTGATAAGTGGCGCTCGAGTTCGACTGCAACAACTGGTTCCAGGTCGCGAATTAAACGTGACTGGATATTGGCCGCTTCATCGCTCATAGCAGAACGCTACGCGAGATTTGTTGTTACTGACGAGTCAAAAGGCCTTTTTGGCGCGTTCTTGGGCCTGTAATTTGCGCCACTTTGCGATTTCACCGTGATTTCCACTTAACAATACTTCAGGCACTGAAATTCCACGCCATTCTTGTGGCTTAGTAAAGTTGGGGTATTCGAGATACCCATCAGAATTATGTGATTCTTCAGTTAGTGATTCTGGATTACCAAGAACTCCCGGAATCAAGCGGGTAATTGCTTCGATCATGACTAGCGATGCTACTTCTCCCCCGCCGAGCACATAATCTCCAACCGAAACTTCGTGTACGCGAACTCCGGCCTTAGCAAATTGAGACTGTGAATAATACTGGCGTACCCGATCGTCAATTCCTTCATAACGACCACACGCAAATACCAAGTGGCTACTCTTTGAAAAATCTTCCGCCATTTTCTGGGTAAAACGGCTTCCCGCTGGCGTGAGAATAATGAGATCAGAATCTGAAATCAATAGTGGATCAAGTGCCTGGCCCCATATTTCTGGAAGCATCACCATTCCTGCGCCACCACCGTAAGGTGTGTCATCTACCGTGTTGTGATTGTCGCTGGTAAAAGATCGTAAGTCGTGAATTTGTAACTCAACTAGTCCTCTTCCCTGCGCCTTTCCAAGAAGTGAAAGTTGGGCAGGAGCGAAGTACTCAGGAAAGATAGTTATCGCATCTATTTTCATTGGCTACCCTCACTCTCGTAAAAATCAGGTGGGATTACCGTCATACGTTTTCCTTTAATATCTACTACCGGCACGAGTTGGTGAACAAAAGGGATGAGAACTTCGCCAGAGTCAGTTCTAATCGATAGGACATCTTGGCCGGGCAGGTTGAGAACTTCAGTTACTTCTCCAAGTAAGTCACCATCGACTAGATAGGCCTGACAGCCTACGAGCTGCAGGACATGATAATCATCTTCTGCAAAGCCAGCTTCATCGATATCTACCTCTGAAAATAGTAGAACGTCACGAAATTTTTCCACGGCGTTACGATCATTTACGCCCTCAAATCCGAGTAACAAAATTCCATTATGCACCCGCGCAGAAACCACAGTTAATTTTCCGTGGCTATCTGTTTCAAGTTGTGCGCCGATAGCAAAACGTTCTTCTGCTAAATCAGTGCGAACTTCGATGGTTGCTTCACCAAGAATTCCGTGAGCGCGACCGATGCGTCCTACATTAAGGCGCATTTCGAGTGCCTTTAACTTCTCTAGAGTTAGCGAGCCTCGTCGGTATCGATGAGATCAACACGAACTGTGCGACCTGCAATCGCGCTTACGACAGTGCGTAGCGCCTTTGCAGTGCGACCGTTACGGCCAATTACCTTGCCGATATCTTCAGGATTGACACGAACTTCTAGAGTTGTGCCGCGACGGTGAGTCTTCTCCTTGACGATGACATCTTCAGGATTATCAACGATTCCTTTAACGAGGTGCTCGAGAGCTTCGTCCATCATTGTTATTCGGCAGCCGCTTCTGCTGCAGCAACTTCTTCAACAACAGCTTCTGTAGTCGCAACTTCCGCTGGAACCTCTGCCACCACATCGGTCGCAGTTGGTTCGGACACAGCTGGAACCTCTGCCACCACATCGGTCGCAGTTGGTTCGGACACCTCTGCCACCTCTTCATCTGAACTTACCTCGGACACAACAACCGGTGCAGGGTTAGCCTTTGCAGCCAACTTCTCTTGCGCCTTCTTCTTCATTGTTGTTGCGCCTTCTTTTGGTTCATCCATTGCTTGCTTAACAGCTGCTTCGTAAGCGATGCTCTTAGCTGGCTTTGGTGTAGCAAATCTAAGTGTTCCTTCAGTTCCAGGAAGACCCTTGAACTTCTGCCAATCGCCAGTGACCTTAAAGATCGCCTCTACAGCGGCAGTTGGTTGTGCTCCGACACCGAGCCAGTACTGAGCGCGCGCAGAGTTAACTTCCATGATTGATGGTTCTTGTCCTGGAACGTAACGACCAATTTCTTCAATTGAAAGACCGTTACGTGCTTTACGTGAATCTGTTACGACGATGCGGAAAAATGGTGTGCGGATCTTTCCCATGCGCATTAAGCGAATTTTTGTAGACAAAGAAATGGTGCTCCTAAAAAGTGTGTCGAATCTATAACTTGTGCAGCGGGGTGCGCACTTGCTGGATCCAACTTTGGATATGGATGTTGTAGGGGTAGAGGGCCCTTCAACAGGTGGCTAATCTTGCCATTAAGGCGTGTAGATGCGAAATTGAGCGCTTATCCTCGTTCTTCGGCAGCCCGTTTAGCGGGATTGCCTGATTTCGACTTCTTCTTGGCTGGAGCTTGACTCTTTCTCGAAGATATTGGCCCCGCTCCCATTCCGGCAGGCATGCCCATGCTCTGCGCCATCGCTGGTGGCATGCCACCACTATTGCGCATCTGGCGCATCATCTTCTGCGCTGCGGAAAATTTATCTACTAGCGAATTTACATCTTGAACTTTACGTCCCGCGCCGAGAGCAATACGTGCACGCCTTGAACCATTTAAAACTTTGGGATCTTGCCGCTCAAGTGGGGTCATTGATTGAACGATCGATTTAGTTCGCACAATCTCAGACTCATCAAAGTTTTCGATCTGTTTCTTCATCGCGCCAGCCCCTGGCAACATTCCCAGCAATTTCGACATAGAACCCATCTTGGACATAGCTTCCAACTGCTCTAAGAAATCCTCCAAAGTGAAATCATCACCGCGTGCAAATTTCTCTTCCATCTTTGCTGACGACTCAGTGTCGAGCGCTTTCTTTGCTTGTTCAGCAAGAGTTGCCACATCTCCCATACCAAGGATGCGAGATGCCATACGTTCTGGATAGAAAATATCAAAATCAGTTAACTTCTCACCATTTGAGGAGAACATGATTGGTAAACCAGTTAGCTTTGCAATGGAGAGTGCAGCACCGCCCCGAGCGTCGCCATCTAATTTAGTTAATACGACACCATCGAATCCAACACCTTCTTGGAAAGCTTGCGCAGTCCGTACTGAATCTTGGCCGATCATCGCATCGACTACAAATAAGATTTCATCAGGCTTGACTGCGTTACGAATATCGATCGCCTGCTGCATCAACTCTTGATCTACGCCCAAGCGGCCAGCAGTATCTACAATAATCATGTTGTAAAGTTTTGATTTAGCGAAGACTAACGCTTGCTCCGCCACCTTTACGGGGTCGCCAACTCCATTACCTGGCTCTGGCGCAAAGACCGGCACTCCAACGCTCTCGCCTACTACTTGCAATTGTGTAACCGCATTAGGGCGTTGTAGATCAGATGCTACTAAGAGCGGGGTATCACCTTGATCCAAATAAAACTTAGCTAACTTTCCAGCAAGAGTTGTCTTACCGGCTCCTTGCAACCCCGCCAACATTATGACTGTAGGTGGGTTCTTCGCAAAGCGAATTCGACGCGCTGCTCCCCCCAGGATTTCGATTAACTCCACGTTTATAATTTCAAAAATTGCCTGCGCTTGATTGCTACCGGATTGGAGGTTAGGTAGCGCCGCAAGTGCCTTCTCGCGGATTAGATCGATAAAGGAATCAACTACCGAGAGCGCCACATCTGATTCAAGGAGTGCAGACCTGATATCAGCGCAAGTATTTTCAATATCTGAACTATTTATTTTGCCGCGAGAGCGAAGCGAGGAAAATACGCCAGTTAATTTGGTCGATAGTGAATCAAACATAGATGCTCATCTTATGCCAGCGCCGCAGCTAATCTCTCAGCAACTTCTTGCGCGCGTGGTTGCGATAATCCACCACCGCCGATCTCGGTCACATATAAAGTATCAATCGCCTCTGCGCCAAGAGTTGTAACAATGGCTGATTTGATATCAATCTGACACTTGGTGATCGCCTCACCGATTCCGAAGAGCAGGGCTGGCCGATCGTGGCTGCGCACTTCAATTATTGTGGCATTTGTTGCGGCATCTAAAAAAATCTCAACAATTGGAGATGGTACAGGAATCGTTGGCAGGTTAGCGTAATCTGCTATTCGTCGTGCAATCTGGTTACTTAAATCACTAGCATCTTTAACAGCATCGGAAATCATCTGGTGAATTCGAGCGCTATCTACGGTCGGCGCATATTGGTTAGGCGTGACTATCCACTTCATCACTGCGCTATTTTCAATAGTCTGTGTTCGAGCTGAACGGACATCGAATCTCGCCAAATTAAGTACTCCTGCAACAATAGATAATAGCCCTGGTTTATCGGGAGCGATAATTTCAATGGCATAGTCTGGTTCGCGATCCTCAATTAAAACCCGCAATTGACCTGTGCGAGCAAATTGCAATTGTTCGTCAGTGAAAATTGGTTGCGCAGCGATCGTGTTATCAGTGAGTGCGCTAGTTACTCGCGAGACAAGTTCACTCAATAAACTCTCTTTCCAATTACTCCAGGCGGCGCTACCTGTGGCTTGGCCATCGGCAACGCTTAGCGCATGCAAAAGTTCTAAAGTTTGCAAATCTGGAATTACCGCTGTCACCGACGCAATTGTTGCCGGATCATCAAGGTCTCGTCTGGTCGCGGTAGCGCTCAATAAGAGATGGTGCTTAACCAATAACTTTAACGTTGCGATATCTGCCTCTGAAAAACCGATGCGGGCAGCTAGCGGTGCGATCAATTTTTCACCACGTTCACTGTGATCCTCTTGCGTCCCTTTACCAATGTCATGAAATAAGGCGGCAAATAGAAGTAGATCCGGACGGTGAACTCGGCGAGTAAGAGCAGCAGCATAAACGGCGGTCTCAACCATATGTCGATCAACTGTGTGACGATGCAATACATTGCGTTGCGGCAGCGAACGCACCGCACGCCATTCAGGTAACCATTGAAAAAGTATCTCTTCTTGATCTAAACCTTCCCAAATATGCACCATCGGCTGACCGGCACCGATTAAGGTAATTAAATTCTCGCGAGCTGACCGTGGCCAAGGATTTGGAAGATGGCCGATACCATCACGATAAGTGCTCATTAATCGTTGCAAAGTAGCAGGTGCAATTGGAAGCCCAGCTTGTGCTGCGATCGCAGCTGCTCGAATACCAATTACCGGATCGGCAGATAAATCAAATTCTTCGGTAATGGAAACCTCTTGATGGGCTATAAATACACCAGGTGAAACTTGAGTAGTGCGTGGTTTCTTGAGAAAACGACCTATCCCATCTTTACCGCGGTACTCAAAACGATGCCACGTAGATTCCAGTAAATAATCCACCGATCTAGCTGCTTGAGCGATTGCGCTCATTAGTTGATCTGCATCTTTATATTTTAATTGTTGCGCAACTTTATCCTGCTCTTGAAAGAGCAGGCGATCTTTATCACGACCCGTTGTGACATGTAGCGCTTCGCGCGCATTCATCAAGATTGATTCGGCACTACTGACATGCTCGAGTGAAACGGTCACTGCACCGCTTAGAGATATCGCCCGAAGTGCTGTGATATCACGTAGCCCACCGCGAGCTTCCTTTAAATCTGGTTCAAGAAGATAAGCAAGTTCGCCAGCTCTTTCATGGCGCTCCTGTAATGATTTACGAAGTTGTTGCAATCTTTCGCGCGACTTTCCGCGCCAATCATCAATGGCATCGTGTTGAACCGCTGCTACTAGTTCTGAATCTCCACAAATTATGCGAATATCTAAGAGGCCAAGGGCGACTTTCAAATCATCACTTGCGGCATCACGTGTTTGCGCGCGCGTTCTAACTGCATGATCGACTTTAAATGACTTATCCCAAAGCGGGTAAAGCACTCTATTTACTAGTTCAGCGAGTACTTCTTCCTCCACTCTTCCATTATGTAAAAATAGAATATCTAAATCTGATCCGGGCGATAGCTCGCCGCGACCGTAACCACCGATCGCGGCGAGTGCTACCCCTGCTACACCAGTAAAGAGTGAGTTTAAAAGGCGATCGCTATCGTTTGATCGTTCCCGCCGCTCACGTGTACCCATGCAACTATCTTACTTGCCCGGTTAGATCGCTTCCGTTCCGCGTTCACCAGTACGGACGCGGACGATTGAATCAACCGGTGTCGTCCAAACCTTGCCATCGCCAATTGATCCGGTAGATGCGGCTTTTACAATTACATCTACGATCGCAGCTGCATCTTTATCATCGACAAGTACCTCTATACGGACCTTCGGTACTAAATCGACGGTGTATTCCGCGCCACGATAAACCTCAGTGTGACCGCGTTGGCGGCCAAAACCACTGGCTTCCGAGACTGTCATACCGTTTACACCGGCTGCCTGTAGCGCATCTTTTACTTCATCCAACTTAAATGGTTTCAAGATAGCTGTAATTAATTTCATAGCAATGAACCTCCACGTGATGAGCTAGTCATTTCATAAGCAGATTCAGCATGTTCGCTGAGATCGATACCTTCAACTTCGGCATCCTTCTTTACTCGGAATCCAATTGTCTTCTCGATAATAAATCCGATAATGAGCGTTGCGAGGAATGAATAGGCCATTACTAATCCAACTCCAAGTGCTTGCTTCACAAGTAGAGCTGTACCGCCTCCGTAGAAGATTCCGTCGAGTCCGAGACTATTTACAGCCTGTGCGCCGAAGAGACCTATGGAAAGCGAGCCCCAGATTCCACCGACGAGGTGAACTGCAACCACATCAAGTGAGTCATCGAAGCCAAGTGCATATTTAATTCCCACTGCAAGCGCGCAGAGGATTCCGGCGATAAGACCGATAACAACAGCTGCCCAAGGGGCAACAAATGCGCATGCTGGAGTGATTGCTACCAAACCGGCGACTGCGCCTGATGCAGCGCCAAGTGAAGTTGCATGACCGTTTCGAACCTTCTCAACTAGTAACCAACCGAGAACTGCACCAGCAGCTGCAACTTGAGTATTTATAAAGGCGAGCCCTGCGGTTCCATTAGCAGCCAGCGCAGATCCCGCGTTAAAGCCGAACCAACCGAACCAGAGCAGACCGGCGCCGAGCATTACCAATGGCAGTGAGTGCGGGCGCATCGCTTCTTTGCGCCATCCCACACGTTTTCCTAAAATTATTGCAAGTGCAAGACCTGCCGCACCAGCGTTAATGTGAACAGCAGTTCCTCCTGCAAAGTCTTCTAGTCCTTTGCCGGCAAGGAATCCCGTACCCGTAACAGTATCGCCAACTTTATTACCAAAAGCGAATACCCAGTGTGCAACTGGGAAGTAAACAATAGTTGACCAAACGGCAACAAAAACTGCCCACGCAGTGAACTTAGTGCGATCGGCAATTGCACCTGAAATAAGGGCAGGAGTAATAATTGCAAACATCAATTGAAATGCTGCAAAGACTAAAACAGGAATTGGATAAATTCCGCCATTATTTGTGAAATCATTTACCATTCCACCTAAGCCAGAGAATGAAATATTTCCATACCAAGGTGAATTTGCTTTATACCCAAAGGCGAGCTCGAAACCATAAATTACCCACAGAACGCTTACGATTCCGATAGTTATCATTGACATCATTATCATATTTAAAACGCTCTTTGCGCGAACCATTCCTCCATAAAAAAATGCAAGGCCTGGAGTCATTAAGAGAACAAGAGCGGTGCTTGCCAATACCCAACTGGTATCACCTGAATTTAAAACTATCTCTTCCATTAGTTTCTTCTTTCGATATACGTTGGCTTCTTACATGAGAACCAACTGCGTAATACCTCGCCTTTGAGATGGGGCAAAGATGCCCATCACGGGTTACGGCGGCTAGTTTTCTAGGTTAAGACCGGGTCACAAAAGCACGCCTTGTGTTACAACTTTGTTACAGCGGTTCTGAAATTAATCGTTTATTAATCCCGATAAGTATTGACCTGGCTCAAATGGAGCAAAGTCCCGCTCGCCTTCGCCATTTCCGATAAATTTAATTGGAATATCCAACGCACTCTCGATCGCTAGGGCAACCCCGCCGCGGGCGCTGCCATCTAATTTGGTAACAATCAACCCTGTGACATCAACGGCTTCGGCAAAGATCTTCGCCTGCGCAATGCCGTTCTGGCCAGTTGTTGCATCGATTACAAGAAGCACCTCACTAATTGGCAGAGTCTTCTCAACCACACGCCTTACCTTGCCGAGTTCAGCCATTAGGTCACTTTTATTGTGAAGTCGTCCCGCGGTATCAATAATTAAAAAATTACATTTAGATTCTTTAGCGGCAACGGCAGCATCAAAGGCCACCGCTGCCGGTTCTGCGCCATTTTTACCCGAAATTACAGAAACTCCAATTCGTGCTCCCCAAGTTTGTAATTGATCTACCGCCGCTGCGCGAAATGTATCGCCAGCCGCTAGCATCACAGAAAAACCAGATGACTTTAATAAATTTGCTAACTTGGCAGCCGAAGTTGTCTTTCCGGTTCCATTTACTCCGACTACGAGAACCACACCCACTGTGTTCGCATCTGATAAAGCGCGTGACTTACCAGATAGATGTGAGTTGAGAATTTGAGTCAGTGAAGTTAGCGCATCATCACCCTTTAACCCCTGTGCACTCTTTAGAATTTCCGCAGTTAACTTCGGCCCTAAATCTGCGGCAAGTAACTCTTCTTCAAGAACTTTCCAATCGAGCGGATCAGCAGTTGATTGGCCCTTTAACTTGGCGACAAATTTGCTAAAAATTCCCACGCGAAAACCTAAAAGTTAAGCGGATTCAGAATCGCGCAAGCGCTGTGAAATAACTTCTGTTACGCCGTCTCCACGCATAGTCACGCCGTAGAGCGCATCTGCAATCTCCATGGTGCGCTTTTGGTGGGTAATGATGATCAACTGTGAACTTTCCCGGAGTTCTTCCAGAATTACGAGCAATCGACCAAGGTTTACATCATCTAAGGCCGCTTCAACTTCATCGAGCACATAGAACGGACTTGGTCGCGCCTTAAATATCGCTACCAACATCGAAACAGCGGTAAGTGATTTCTGGCCCCCAGAGAGTAGAGAGAGACGTTTGATTCTTGTTCCGGGAGGACGGGCTTCCACATCTACGCCAGTATTTAACAGATCATCTGGGTTTGTGAGGATTAGGCGACCGTCACCACCTGGGAAGAGACGCGCAAAGATATCTTCAAAATGTTTCGCTGTCTCTTCAAATGCTTCAATGAAGATACTCTGCACGCGATCTTCAACTTCTTTGATGATATCTAGCAGATCCTTCTTGGTACGTTTCAAATCTTCCAACTGCTCAGCGAGGAATTTCAAGCGCTCTTCCAGCGC
Source organism: Bifidobacterium breve (assembly GCA_945860245.1). Lineage (GTDB taxonomy): Bacteria > Actinomycetota > Actinomycetes > Nanopelagicales > Nanopelagicaceae > Planktophila. The sequence goes on along the minus strand of CAMAPO010000001.1, from coordinate 19,048 downwards.
GCTGTATTCCTCTAGCGCCAGTGGATTAATCTTTCCAAGAAGAGTGAGGGATCGCTCGGTTGCTGCGAGTCGTTTCTCTTGCTGGTCACGGCGATAAGGAATCAATTCAGTAGCGATTATTTCGCCGTCATCGGTTTCGATAAATGTTGGAACATCATTTTGTGGACCGTATTCATTTACCAAGGTAGTTGTATCAACACCTAATTCTTCTACGCACTTACTTTCAAGTGCTTCAATGCGCATACGTTGCTCTGCTCTGGCAATCTCGTCTTTATGAACTGATGAGGTGAGTTGTTCAAGCTCGGTTGCGAGCTCACGACTACGGGCACGAACGGAGAGCGTTTCACCTTCACGATCAGAACGTGATGCTTCTAATCGTGCGCGCTCGGTCGCTGCTTTGGCAATTGATCGTTCAATATGAATTAGCGCTTCATAGGCTGCTTCGGCGATCGCTGATGAAATAAGTGCACCACGCGCACGGGCACCACGGCGTGAGACTGCACGGGCGGATGCCTCGCGCTCGGCTTTGGCAGAACCTTCTAGCGCTTTTGCGCGCGCTGAAAGAGAGTCAACTCTCTCTTCGCTTGTGCGCACCGCGAGACGCGCTTCAACTTCTGAAGTTCGAGCGAGTGAGACTTGGTTACGTAAGTTTTCAGCGGTGCTGTGATCAGGTTCTGCAGTAGTACCACGTTGATGCAATTGTGCAGATGCAATTGAAAGTTCATTCTCATCGCGACCCTTTGCACCAGTTGCCTCAGCGATCACCAGATTTAGCCGTTCCACTTCAGCGCTAGCAGATTTCATGTTCTGTCCAGAGACTACTAATTGTTCGGTAAGCGCTGCAATTTGGGCATCAGATTCGTTTAATTTTGAGAGTGCGATATCAAATGCACCTTGCTTGGAATCAACTTCGCTCTGAGAGGCAACTATCTCAAATTTAAGGCGATCACAGTTATGAGTCAGTGTCTCCAATTTCTTCGTTAAATCCTGTATCAGCGCATTAATCTCAATTAAAGATGTGGATGATGCTGATCCACCACGGGCGCGTTTGGCGGTAATCACATCACCGTCGCGCGTTACGACAGTTAGGCCTGGATTAGAACGCAAGATACTTTCAGCCTCACGCGCGGTATTAACCACAACGGTGGAAGCAAGGAGTGAAGATAATAAATCGCCAATTTCTGAGGAGCGAACGTAGTTTGTAAGAGGCGTAAGTCCGGCTGGAATATTGCCGGAGTTTTGGGATCCAGGTTGATAAACTAAGACATCGGCTTGTCCCAAATTTTCACTGCGCAGAGTTGTTAGTGCACTTACCGCTGAATTTAAATCCCGAACGACTACCGCATCTGAGAAAGTTCCCAGCGCTGCAGCAGTTGCCGCTTCCCAACCATTTTCAATATTAATTAGCGAAGCCACACTGCCTAGCAGCGACAGACCCCGTGAATCGCGCATCAGGGCTGCTCCCCCATCGCGAGATTGCGTTGTTAAGTGCATCGCCTCCAACTTTGATTCAGTAGCGTTGCGTTCACGATCGGCAGCGCGTTCTGCATCAATCAAATTTGTTAAATCAACCTTTGCCTTATCCAGGCCATCTTTTGCCGCTTCAAATTGAGAATCTAAACCGAGTTCTCCTGAATCAGCTCCTGCAATATCCATCTCGTAAGTTGAATACTCACGTTGGGCACTTTCAGCACGAGATTGCGCTTCATCGCGCGCCTTAACTAAGCGTGCGATTTCTTCGGCGATCGCATCTAATCGCGCTGCCAGAGATTTGATATGGCCTTCTTGGCGGGCGGTTCCTTCACGTTGATCAGCGATAGCGCGCATCGCTGCAGCGATCTTATCCTCCTCATCTTTTAATAGCGCTTCCGCCTTTGCCAACTCTTGAGTGGTTGCAGCCAGAGAATTTCTAGAGCTTTCTACGCCGGCACGTAGTTGTGCTTCTTCTAAACGCAGTGCAGCCGCTTCGTGATCAAGGACTTCTGGGTCACGGCCAGCGCTACGCGCTTCTTCGGCTTCTTCGGCTAAGAATCGAGAGCGCTCTTGTGCCAGAGATTGTGTGCCACGGAATTTTTCGCGCAGCGCACTTAAGGAATAGAAATTCTCTTGCGCTGCAATTAATTGTGGGCTTTCAAATGCGGCTTGCGCATCGAGGACCTCTTCGCGTAAACGCACTTTCTCATTTTCTGCTTCAACAAGTGAGCGACGTTCGCGTAAAGCAGTTTCATCTGCGACCTCAGCATCCAAAGTCTTAGAAAGTGAAATGTAATCATCTGCCAGCAAGCGCAATTTTGCATCGCGGAGATCAGCCTGGATAGTCGCCGCTTTCTTTGCGACTTCGGCTTGCTTACCGAGTGGACGGAGTTGGCGACGTAGTTCTACTGTTAAATCTTGTACGCGCGCTAAATTTGCCTGCATTGAATCTAATTTACGAAGCGCCTTCTCTTTTCGTTTGCGGTGCTTTAAAACTCCAGCAGCTTCTTCAATAAATCCACGGCGTTCTTCAGGCGTGGCCATTAAAATTGCATCGATCTGACCTTGGCCGACAATTACATGCATTTCTCGCCCGATACCCGAATCACTGAGCAACTCTTGAATATCTAGCAAACGCGATGCTTCACCATTTATCTGATATTCGCTCTGGCCATTACGGAAGAGGATGCGGGAGATAGTTACTTCTGTGTAATCAATAGGAAGTGCGCCATCTGTATTATCAATTGTGAGCGAAACTTCAGCGCGACCTAGCGGCGCTCTTGCGCTCGTGCCAGCGAAGATGACATCTTCCATCTTTCCGCCGCGCAGCGATTTTGCGCCTTGCTCTCCCATAACCCAAGTGAGCGCATCTACGACATTTGATTTACCCGAGCCGTTAGGGCCGACTACGCAGGTGATGCCTGGCTCTAGGCGGAGCGTGGTCGCCGAAGCAAAGGACTTAAAGCCCTTTAGCGTTATGCTCTTTAAATACACGGCGTAAACCTACCGTTTAGGTGGCGCCTTTATATACAAGGCGCAAGTGAAGTACTACTTGAGGGTTGCGAGAATTTCATATGCCGAGCGAGCAGCAGATTGTTCGGCTTCGCGTTTGCTCTTACCAATACCTTCTGCGATTGCCTCGCCAGAAACCATTGCTACTGCGGTAAAACTCTTATCGTGATCTGGTCCAGTTTCCGTAACTTGATACTCCAAAGTTCCTTTGCCAAGGGATGAGACCAACTCTTGCAACGCAGTCTTTCCATCAAGTCCCGCACCCTTTGCCATTGCACTTTCTAAAGTCGCTTTAATTAATGAGCGAACTACATCCGAAGTGCTTGCAAAACCGAGTTCTAAATAGATAGCGCCAATCAAGGCTTCTAGGGCATCTGCAAGAAGTGAATTCTTATCGCGACCACCGGTTACTTCTTCACCTTTTCCAAGGCGGATGTATTTACCAATATCTAGGGTGCGCGCAATATCTGCGAGCGCACGCATATTTACAATGCCAGAGCGAAGTGGAGATAAACGAGATTCATCTAAATCGGGATAACGTATATAAAGTTCTTCTGTAACGATTAAACCTAAGACCGAGTCGCCTAGAAATTCCAGTCGTTCGTTTGTCTCTTTGGCACCACTTTCATATGCGAAAGAGCGGTGTGTAAAAGCTAACTCGAGCAATTCGGGAGAAATTGAAATCCCGAGTTGTGAAGTTAACGGTGAATACAGATCAGACCTCTAGTACCTGACGGCGGTTATATGTTCCGCACGTTGGGCAAGCTGTATGGGTCAACTTTGGCTGTTGGCACTGTGGGCATGCGGCAAGTGATGCTGCAGTTGTCTTCCACATGCTGCGGCGTGAGCGCGTCTTTGAACGCGACATCTTTCGCTTTGGTACTGGCACGGTAATCGTCCTTAATCTCAACTTACCTCGGGCAAAGTGTGCTCAAGGCTTACTGGGTGAAGTATCCCTTATTCATCCGAATTCTTAAAATCCAAGCCTGCCAACCCAGCCCAGCGAGCGTCGATCACCTCGTGGGTATGGCCATCTGGCAACTTCTCCCACTTCTCGCCGCAATCCGGACATAGCCCAAGACAACTTTCTGAGCAGAGCGGATTTATGGGTAGATCTAGAACTACTGCATCACGGATGGGGATCTCTAAATTCATCTCATTTCCATCAAGCCAAAGTTCATCAACTGCATCCAGGTCAATTTCATCGGAAGTATCCGTGCTCAGTGAGTGCTTCTTTCGCTTCCCACCTTTTTCATTGGTGGGTTCGTAGCGATAGAGCTCTTGAATCTTACGCTCAACAGTAATTTCAACTGGATCTAAACAGCGAATACATTCGCCCTTCGCCACCGCATATATCTCAGCGCTTAACAAAACTCCCTCAGCAACGGATTCCAGGCGCATATCTACTTCAATTAGATCACCTGCTGGAACAGCAACTAAGGGCACTCCAACCGGTTCAAGGATTTCAAGGTCTAGCTGATACTCCTTCATCTCACCGGCCCGACGAGGGAGTTCATGGGTGCTAAATTGAAATACTTGAGATGCGCGGTTCATTTTGACTCTTTGGGTTGGCTTTGCGCAGAATTATTTATCGTCGGCTAATTGCGAAAGTACATCTTTATCATTGGCTCCATCTAAGCGATCGCGCCCACGTGCCACAGCGTCCATTGTCTTGTTGAGAATAACTTCAAGGGTAGCAAGTCGGCCATCGATGTAACTCTCTACTTCTGCGCGCTCATCAGCGGCTCGCACCCGAGCATCATCGAGAATTCTTTGGGCTTCATCGCGCGCTGCTTGCACAATTGCAGTCTGTTCAATCATGCGCGCTACTTCCTCTCGCGCAGTAGCGATCATCTGCTCTGAACTGGAACGACCTTCATCCATTAAAGAATCACGCTTAGCCAGAATATCTGTCGCTTGGAAAAGGTCTTGTGGCAGAGATTCCCTGGCGCCATCTAATATTTCCAACATCTCGCTGCGGTGCACGACGCAAGATGCAGAGAGTGGAACACCGCGCGCTTCTTCAACGAGAGTGATTGCGGTATTTAGTTTTTCGATTGAGTCCATTTTACTTCCCTGCTACTCGAGCTTTTAGCGCATCATTGACGATGCTTGGAACCATCGATGAGACATCGCCACCGAAGTGCGCGAGCTCCTTAACGATTGATGATGAAAGAAATGAATGAGCAGGTGCCGTAGCCATAAACATAGTTTCAACTCCTGAGCCTTGTAAATTAACTTGCGCCATTTGCAACTCGTAATCAAAATCAGTGACTGCGCGCAAGCCTTTTACAATTGCTTGGATTGAATTTGACTTGCAGTAATCCACCAATAAGCCGTGCCAAGAATCGACTTTTACGTTCTTGAATTGAGCGGTAGTTTGGCGAATCATTTCCATACGTTCTTCTGCAGTGAAAAGCGATGCTTTAGTCCGGTTAGCTAGAACTGCCACCACAACCTCATCAAATTGTTCACTGGCGCGCTCAATGATATCTATGTGGCCAAAGGTGATCGGATCAAAAGATCCAGGGCATACGGCGCGCTTCATAGAGCAAACGCTAGCAACGATTTGAAGCCTTATCCATTCTCAGGCTCAATTTCGGCTGGAGCGCCGTAGAAAATGGTCGCTTGGCCATAATTTTTTTCACGGACCGCAATATAACCATTTGGCCATGAAATTTCCTTAACTCGAGAGTTTCTTTCAACTGCAATCAACGCCTGCGCATCCAAGAAGCCGCCCTCGTTTAATTGTATTAGCGTTTCAATGACATCTAAATCTTCGGCTTCATATGGCGGATCAATGTAAATAAAGTGGTACTTAGCCGCTGGTGGATCTTGCAAGAATCTATGGACGCTCATTCCATATAAGTGAAAAATTCCGGTGAATTGTGCCGATTTTATTCCATCATAATTTGCAGTAATACTTTTCTGGGCTTGCTCATCTCTTTCCACTGCATGCACAATAGCCGCTCCTCTCGAAAGTGATTCGAGTGCGATTGCGCCTGTTCCCGCATATAAATCCAAGACATTTAACCCTTCAAAGTCACCGAATTCAGAAGCTAAAGTCGAAAAGAGCGCTTCGCGCGCCCTATCTGATGTTGGTCGAGTAGATGAGGCAACCGAAGGAATGTTTCTGCCTTTTGCGCTACCGGCGATTATGCGCATGAAATCATCCTTTATCTATAAATTCTGAAGCGGTATCTGCCTGTAATTTATTCAACTCTTCCCTGAGCAAAGGGTACCTAGTTAAATCTGGATCTTCTGCTAAAAGCTCTGCAGCAATTTGGCGAGCACTCTCAATTAAAGTCTCATCGCGCAATACACGCAATAAACGAAGATGCGAGCGAGATCCTGATTGGGTTGCACCAAGTACATCGCCTTCACGACGTTGCTCTAAATCAATACGCGAGAGTTCAAAGCCATCTTGAGTTTTACTCACCGCATCTAATCGTTCTCGCGCCGTGCTTTCACTTGGAGCTGAAGTAACCAATAGACAGAGTCCAGGTGATGTCCCACGCCCAACGCGACCGCGTAATTGATGCAGTTGCGATACTCCAAATCGGTCAGCATCCATAATGACCATCACCGTGGCATTTGGCACGTCTACACCGACTTCAATTACAGTAGTAGAGATCAAGACATCTATATCGCCTGCGGCAAATGCCTGCATCGTTGCGCTCTTTACCTCACCGCTCTGCCTGCCGTGCAAAGGGGCAATCCGTAACCCTTTTAACGGACCAGATTGCAGCTTTGGTCCTAATTCTTCAACCGATGCAATATCTGATGAACTTTCTCCGTATAAGAAATCAAGATCAGCATCCTCTGATGTTCCCGCAGAAATTCGTGGAGCGACAATATAAGCCTGGTGTCCTTGTGCAACTTCCTCCCTAATTCGCTCCCAAGTGCGATCCAAAAAAGCTGGCTTTTCTAGAGTTGGAACGAGATGAGTTGTAATTGCCTGACGACCTAAAGGTAGTTCGCGCAGAGTTGAAATATCTAAATCACCAAAGATGGTCATTGCCACAGTTCGTGGAATCGGAGTTGCAGTCATTACCAAGAGATGCGGTGGGTTAACTGCCTTGGTCTTTAGGGCGTCCCTTTGTTCCACACCGAATCTATGTTGCTCATCAACAACAATCAGCCCCAGATCAGCAAAGGCTACGGATTCACTTAGTAATGCATGCGTGCCAATTACGATGCCGGCTTGGCCAGATGCGGCAAGTGCCAGTGCATCTTTGCGCGCTGCCGCGCTTTGCGAGCCGGTTAACAGAGTTACTTGCGTTGCGTTTTCAACTCCACCGAGCATTCCACCCTGTGCCAGCGGTCCCAATAATTTTTCAATAGTTCGCAGGTGCTGCGCCGCCAATACTTCAGTTGGTGCAAGAAGTGCAGCCTGTCCCCCGCTATCAATAACTGCCAACATTGCGCGTAGCGCAACCACCGTTTTACCAGAACCAACTTCACCTTGTAGCAAGCGATGCATCGGATAAGGCGCAGCTAAATCTTCTTCGATCTCTCGGCTTACTTGTACCTGCCCAGCAGTTAACTGCCAAGGCAGCGCAGCATCAAATGCACTGAGAATTCCAGAACTCTTCGCCTTTCTAGATGTTGCCTTAAGTGCGCGCAATTGTGCACGCCTTTCCAAAAGAAGTAACTGCATCAAGAGCGCTTCATCGAAGGTTATTCGCTCGCGCGACTTTTCAGCGCTATCTAGATCAACCGGATTATGAATCTGCGCTATCGCTTGTTGCAGAGTTGGATATCCCCGCTCAGTTAAGATCTTTTCAGGTATAAAATCTGTAATTTCATCTAAGCCACCGATTACTAAATTAATACATTGGGCGATCTTCCAAGATGGCAACTTTGCACTAGCTGGGTACATCGGCAGAAATTTTCCGGCAAAGTCTGCAACTGCCGAATCAACATCATCGCCATCAGGAATCATTTCGTAATCGGGATGAGCCAATTGGCGTTTACCATTAAATACGCCGACTTTGCCGGCGAAGAGTCCTTGCCTGCCGACACGTAACTCTTTCTCACGCCAGGCCTGATTGAAGAAGGTAAGTGACATCTTTGAACTTCCATCGGTAACTATCACCTCAAGGATGCTGCCTTTGCGTGCATGCAACTTTCGCGAGGTCGAGCTAAAGATTTCTGCTAGTACGGTTACTTCATCGCCCTCTTTTAATTCAGCGATATCACTTAACTCACCACGCACTAAATATCTGCGCGGGTAGTGATGAATTAGATCAGCAAGTGTCTTGTATCCGAATACGGAATCTAAGACTTTTGCGGTGCGGTCGCCAACAACATTTACCAATTTGGAGTCGAGGCTGGCCATGCGTCCCATTCTCGCGTGAATTGGACCGAATTAGCGTGAGGGTGGCGTTGTCGCTAGTATTAGCCTCTGCACACCCGCCGGGGCGCAAATGGGGTTCTGGCTCAAGAGATTTGAAATTAAAAGGAGTACTGCTGTGGCATCAACATGCGATATCTGTGGCAAAGGGCCCAGCTTCGGAAATAAAGTTTCTCACTCACAGGTGAAGACCCGTCGTCGCTGGAACCCAAATATTCAGCGCATTAAGACTTTGGTTAGCGGAAGCACTAAGCGCCAAAATGTCTGCACATCTTGCCTTAAGGCTGGCAAAGTCGCTCGTTAATTAGTTATTTTTTCTTATAGCCGGTCGGGCAAGTTGGCTTAACGCCCGTTACCTTCTTAATAACATTTCCTTTAAGACACGAAATTGTAGTTTTCTTAACGGCCGCTTTTGGCGTTGGTGTCGGACTCTTCTTTACAGTTCCTTGAGCCGACATATTAGTCGCCGATGCTGCAGAGGATGACATCGCGTCATAACTCGGATTTAAAGAGATATCTAAAAGTGGCTCAGGGAATTCAAAACCAAATACTTGGATAATTATACGTCCGTTCTTGACCGCAACTGTCTTAGTCGCCGCTGTCGATCCGGTAGCGGTTGTTTTAATTGAAATTACGAGTGCTGATGCCGCATCTTCAGCTTTCTTGATTCCCCAGAGTGCAAGCGCATCGGCGGCAGAAATAGTTGCGTAATAAAAACCGGTATTTACCGTTATTCCATCTGGCGCCAAACGCGGTGCAGATGCCTTGTAACTCAGTGATTTCTTCTCAGCGCTCCAAACGGGAGTAGAAAGATTGCAAAGTCCATTTGATCCTACGTAAATTTTTCCAGTACCACCTTCAAAAGCAAACCCCAATGGATCATTGGAGGGAACGATAATAGTTTGGAACTGCGTCACAAGAGCTGATGCGACGCCAGTCTCTCCCTTGCAATCCTTGGAGCTTTTCGCTTGTGGAACTTTTACGGGATAGCCAGTTAATTCAAAAGTATTACCGCTCGCCGCCGCTACTACATCTAGCGTCGCCTCAGTGGCGATTCCATATGTCACGCCAACTTTGAAATCAGAGATGCGCAATTTAACGGTGATTGCAGAATCGGCGTTGAGATTTACCGGTGTTGTTAGGCTACTGGCAGTTGCAGCTAGGGAGACTTTATTGCCAGGAGAGTAGGTAGGCATCGCATCTACATAGATCCAGGGAACAAAATCGTTGGCGGCTTTTGCTTCAATGTAGAGGCCGTCGTAATTTTCGCTATCGAAGGCTTTCTCTGCCGTCCAACGTCCAGCCATAACTTTTGTACCTGCAACAACACCTGTGGTATTTCCGGCAGTTGCTCCCGCTGAACCATCTGCAACCCAAGAAAGTAAAATCGCCTTTGCACCGGATGGCGTGACACTTACAGATTCAATGCAATACGGAGCGGCTGCGACAACGCAAGGTTGAAGTGCAGCTTTGGGAAGGGTCACACTGGCACTCGCACTCGGCTGTCCAGTAATAACCGCTGCGACAAATAGAAGTGCTGAAGATACGCCAGCCATCATTGATGTACGTTTCATGTACCAAAATTATCGCCTGCTTAGATCTTTAGCAATGCCACCGCGCTTAAATTTTTGTCAATAAAATATGAAGATTGGTGCATAAAAATGCCAACCTTTAATTGAAATGTTGCCAAGTAATGGTTTCTACGCCTGCTGGAAGATTTTTGATTCCAGAACCTGCGATAACTTCCCCGACTAAAATTCCAGGCAGATCTAAACCGGTGGCTAGGAGAGCGTGATCCTCTCCACCAGCAAAAATCCAATGCCAGATATCAATTCCTAATTCACGAGCGAGGATGTCAAGTTCTACAAATTCGGAAGCACCCTCAATCTTGGATAAATCGAAATTAAAGGCGACCTTTGAGCTATCTGCCATTTGTGCTGCTTGGATCGCAAGGGCATCACTTATATCGCAGAGCGAACTGGCACCCGTTGCATCAAATCCATAATCGATAGTTGGAGATTTAAATTCGCAAAGCGCTTTTTCCATCGCATCGCTGGTTGCTGGAGCTCTAGATTTTAGAAGTGCAAGTCCAGCAGCTGACCATCCGGTAAGTGATGAAAGATAAATACCGTCGCCGGGCTTTGCACCTGATCGCAAAATTGGTTTCTCGGCAGAACCAAAGGCGGCTATCGAGATTACTACCTGATCGCCACGCGAAACGTCGCCGCCAACCACATGTGCGCTAGCCAGATTTGCTTCAAATTTAATTCCGTTCGCCAGATCGCTAATCCATTCCATACTTTCAGATCCGGTAAGTGCCACGGCTACGAGTAGATAATCTGGGACCGCACCCATCGCCAAAATATCGGCCACATTTGCAGCAGTAACTTTGCGACCAATCTCAAATCCAGTCGACCAATCAGTGCGAAAGTGCACACCTTCGACTGCCATATCTGTCGTCATTACTTGGATCTTGGCGCCAACCACAACTGCGGCATCATCGCCGATACCAACTTTAATCCTTGGATCGGTACTGGTAAAAATCTCACGGAGCCGCGCAATTACCTGCGCTTCAGTGAGCGCTCCCGAACGATCTGCCATAGCACCAAGACTAGAACATCAATGCAAGTAGGAGTACCTTTAAGGTCATCTTCAATGACGAAGCGTTCACGAGAAAGGTTTAACCACAATGTCAGTTCAAGCGTTTATTTTGATTCAAACTGAAGTCGGTAAAGCTTCCAGTGTCGCGAAATCTGTCTTGGAGATCCCAGGAGTAACGCTCGCTGAAGGCGTAACTGGTCCTTACGATGTGATCATGCGCGCAGAAGCTCCTTCAATGGAAGAATTTGGCCGCACTATCTTGTCCAAAGTTCAGGCAGTTGCAGGAATAACACGCACTTTGACCTGCCCAGTTACTTACTGATCGGCTTTTAATTTCCCAGCACACCGTTATTGCGAGTTAGTGCGCTTTTCAACAAGTGAGTGATCACATCGGTATAGGCAACGCCAGTAGCCGCCCACATCTTTGGAAAGACCGAAGTAGCAGTAAATCCAGGCATCGTATTTAGCTCGTTGATAATTACCTCATTATTGGGTGTTAAGAAAAAGTCGACGCGAGCAAGTCCTGAGCAACCAAGAGAGGTGAAGGCTTCTACTGCCTTAGTGCGAATCTCATCGCTAATTTTCTGATCAATCGGCGCAGGGAGTTCGATCGTTGTGGCTCCATCTAGATACTTTGCTTCGAAATCATAGAACTCATATTTTGCATCAATCTTGATTTGACCAACCAGGGAAGCCTTAGCAACGCCATCTATCTCAAGAACTGCGCATTCAATTTCCGCACCACGGATCTCTTGTTCGACTAAAGCCTTGGTGTCGAATTTAAAGGCTTCCACAAGTGCAGCGGCAAAATTTCCAGCGGATTTAACTTTGGTGGTTCCACGGGACGATCCCCCGCGCGCGGGCTTAACAAATACTGGGTAACCAAGTTGATCGGCGGCTCTTTGAATCTCTGCAGATCCTGTTTGCCACTGACCTTGGCGAACTACAAACCCAGCTGCGACTTTGATTTCGTGCGAAACAAAGATCGGCTTCGCAAAAGATTTATCCATTGCAACCGCAGATGCCAAAACTCCAGAACCAACATATGGAATATCTGCGATTTCTAGTAGCCCTTGAATCGTGCCATCTTCTCCGTAAGGGCCGTGAAGCAGCGGGAATGCAATATCGATATTTAAATTCTGACCCGCAGCGCTAAATCCATCAATGCTAAGGGCAACTGATATTCCGCTATCTGGAATAGTTGGAAGTACGCCATCGCTAATAGCTAGAGGGTGGCTTTCAGGGAGATGAAACCATTTTCCGCTCTTGCTGATTCCGATCAAAATAGGTTGGTATTTACTGCGATCGATCGCCGAAAGAACTCCTGCGGCAGAAATGCAGGAAATTTCGTGTTCGCTGGAGCGTCCACCACAGATAATTGCAACGCGCTTGATCATCGGATGAAGTTCTCTGCTTTGGTGGTGATCTCCATTAGACGTTGCAGCGCGGCCGCTGGAGTTAACGAACCATTGACGATATCTGCAACTGATTCGATTACCGGAACTTCGATGCCCACGCGATGAGCAATCTCAACAATTGCACCAGATGAAGAGACGCCCTCAACGGTTTTATCCCATTGCCCGAGCGCTGCCTCCATTGAGCCAATACTTCCTAAAAGTTCGCCAAAAGTTCTGTTGCGTGAAAGAGGAGAGCCACATGTTGCAACGAGATCACCCATACCTGCCAACCCCGCGGCGCTAAGCGGGTCTGCACCATGCGCTGCACATAAACGAGCTACTTCATTTAGCCCACGAGTGATCAGCATCGCTTGGGTATTTTCACCAAATCCCATTCCGATTGAGATACCAACTGCAAGTGCAATCACATTTTTAATAGCACCTGCCAATTCGCAGCCAAGTAAATCAACTGATGTGTAAACGCGGTAATAAGGTGTGCGAAATAGCTCACGAACTTCTTCAGATGTAGCCTGATTTGTCGCTGCAGCTACGGCACCAGCGGGTTGGCGAAGAATTAACTCGTCTGCCAAGTTTGGTCCAGTAATTAAAGCGACCCGATGTTTGCCAATTACATCTTCTAATACTTCAGTCATGCGCAGTTGTGTACTGACTTCTATACCTTTAAGCGTACTTACGATTAGGCAGTCATCTGAAAAATGTGGTTTCCAAAGTTGCAAGGTCGCGCGCAATTGTTGCGATGGAATAGCTAAGACGTAAGATTTGCTAAAGGCAAAGGCTTCTTCTAGATCGGTTGTGGCGCGGATTTCGTTGGGCAGCACATTCTGGCCAATGTATTTAGAGTTAGTGTGCTTAGTGTTGATTTCATTTACAACATCTTCTTTGCGACCCCATAGCAGGACTTCATTTCCAGCATCACAAAGCACCTGCGCCAGGGTTGAACCCCAGGCGCCTGCTCCGAACACCGATACTTTGCTCATTGCTTTTATCCTCGCTCGTTAACGCTTTTTCTTCTTAAAGTTGCCGATGCGCGGCAAATCTGAAGTATGTGGGTCAAAGATTACTTCAGGGCGCTTCTCACCACGAATTTCCTCAAGTAGCGTGGTGATTTCCCGCATAACTTTGGCGGTAGCTTCAATTAAGGCTTGCGGATCATCGCCTTTGCCATACCAAGGCGAAAGATCGACTGGTTTGCCGGCAACGATGGTGATGCGAGTGCGTGGGAATAACTTTATCCTTTTGGAATATGTGGGCATCAATATTTGTGAACCCCATTGCGCTACTGGAATCACCGGAGTCTTTGTAGTGAGAGCAAGTCGTGCCAATCCGGTTTTAGCGACCATCGGCCAATGGTCTAAATCTCTAGATAGCGTTCCTTCGGGATAGACGCCAAGTAAATGTCCCGCCTCTAAAAGTCGCTTGGCATGGTCTACCGCTTTACCTGCATTAGGAGTTTCGCGTTCTACCGGCACTTGTCCTGCAGCCAGAATGATGCGCCCAATAATAGGCACTTTAAAAACACCAACTTTGCCGAGAAATCGTGGGGCGCGACCATTATTGTAGAGAAAGTGCGCAAAATTTAAGACATCAAAATAAGAGAGATGGTTATTGGCGACAATTACTGCACCAGTTTTGGGAATATTCTCGCCACCGATCCAAGTGTGCTTAGTAAGTGAGTTGATAATTGGAATAACAATTTTGCTGCAAATTCTAAAGGTGAGATTTGTTCCGAGCGGGCGCCCGGTGGGAGGCGCATAAGACACGCGCATCTGGGCCATTACACAATGCTAGTGGGCAAAGAAAAACTGGGGCCAGCAAACGCTGACCCCAGTTTTAGAACTTTCTAAAGAAGATTTAAGAAGTAAATTACTTACGCTTCTTAGCTGCCTTCTTGACAGTCTTCTTAGCTGCTGGCTTCTTCTTAGCTGCAACCTTCTTCTTCGCTGCTGGCTTCTTCTTAGCAGCCTTCTTTGGTGCAGCCTTCTTAGCCACTGGCTTTGCCACTGGCTTTGGTTCTGGCTTTGGAGCAGGTCCTAGCTTGCGCTCACCTGAGATGACATCCTTCAAGCCCTTTGCAGGCAGGAAGCGAGCCTTCTTTGAAGCCTTGATCTTGATGGTCTCACCAGTAAATGGGTTGCGGCCCATACGTGCCTTGCGATCGACCTTCTTGAACTTACCGAAATCGTTGATCATTACATCTTCACCCTTTGACATGGTGCGTGTAATTGTGTCGAATACGATTTCTACAGCGTGCGCTGCTTCTCTCTTGCTGTCGTTGAAGTGTGGGGCCAACGCGGCAATAAATTGTGCCTTATTCATCTAAATCCCCTTAGATTTACGCGTAAATTAAGCCTTTGCTTAACTTGTGGCTAAAACTTAAACCTATTTATAGGGTGAGAGCGATATTAAAGTGGGCGTGTCGCAATTTAATATTTGAAAGAAATCGCATTTTTTATGCGTAAAAAACTCTCATTTAGAAGTTTAGAGTTACCCATATTCAACTCACCCCATCAATAAAGTGGGCGTTTTACGCTGCTTTTGCATCTGCGAAGAGCGATTCGTAGCACAACTACGCTGCGTTAAATGCGAATCGGCAGAGTTTTTGGCTTGTAATCAGGCCTTTTCGCTTCAAACGAATCGATCGCATCGGTCTGTTTTAAGGTAAGCCCGATGTCATCGAGGCCTTCCATCAAACGCCAACGGGTGTAATCATCTAATTCAAAGGCAACGCTGGTAGATCCGTAAGAAACTGTGCGTGAATCTAGATCAACTTTGATCTGCGTGGTTGGATCGCTCTCTATGGCTACCCAGAGAGCCTCAACGGCCTGCTGTGGCAAGATCACAGTAAGCAAGCCGCCCTTTAGCGAATTTCCACGGAAAATATCAGCGAAGCGACTTGAGATAACGGCTTTAAATCCATAGTTCTGCAGCGCCCAGACCGCGTGTTCGCGCGATGAGCCTGTCCCGAATTCTGGTCCGGCAACTAAGACAGTTCCGCTCTTGTATTGCGGTTGGTTTAAGACAAACTCGGGATCGTTGCGCCAGGCAGCGAATAGGCCATCTTCAAATCCGCTACGGGTAACGCGCTTTAGATAAACGGCTGGGATTATTTGATCGGTATCGACATTGCTGCGGCGAAGCGGGACTCCGGTGCCGGTATGTGAAATAAATTTCTCCATTTTAATTCGCCTCTCTATATTTTCTTAAAGATTTTCTTAAAGATTTTCTTAAAGATCTGCCGGTGATGAAAGGGTGCCGCGGATTGCGGTGGCTGCTGCAACAAGTGGACTAACCAAGTGGGTTCGCCCACCCTTGCCTTGGCGGCCTTCGAAGTTTCGGTTAGACGTTGAGGCAGAGCGCTCTCCCACGGCTAGCTGATCTGGGTTCATTCCCAAACACATAGAACAGCCGGCGTTACGCCATTCTGCTCCGGCATCGAGAAAGACTTTATCTAAGCCTTCTTTCATCGCTTGCTGGCGAACGCGCTCTGAGCCTGGCACCACTAACATACGAAGGGTTGAGGCAATTTTCTTACCTTCTAAAATAGATGCAGCAGCGCGCAAATCTTCAATGCGCCCGTTGGTGCAAGAGCCCAAGAAAACAGTGTCAATGGCTATCTTTTTAAGGGGTGTGCCGGCGGTCAGACCCATATATTCCAAGGCGCGCTCTGCAGCCCCGCGCGCTTCTGCATCTTTAATATCTGCTGGATTTGGAACAGATCCGTTAAGTGGCAAGCCCTGGCCCGGGTTAGTTCCCCAAGTAACAAATGGCTCCAACTTATCGGCATCAAGAGTTATCTCTAGATCAAATTTCGCATCGCTATCTGAAAATAGCGTCTGCCAATAACTTTGCGCGGTGGCGAAATCTTCTGGAGCGTGTGGCTTGCCTTTTATATAGTCAAAAGTCTTTTGATCAGGTGCGATCAGCCCGGCGCGCGCGCCAGCTTCTATCGACATATTACAAACGGTCATGCGGCCTTCCATCGATAGCTCGCGAATTGCAGAACCACGATATTCAATGATGTAGCCCTGACCTCCACCAGTTCCGATCTGGGCAATTATCGCCAATATAATATCTTTGGAGGTGACGCCAGTTTTTAACTTACCCTCAACATTTATCGCCATCATCTTTGGACGAGTCGATGGCAGGGTTTGGGTGGCAAGCACATGCTCTACTTCAGATGTTCCGATACCGAAAGCGATCGCACCGAATGCGCCATGTGTTGAAGTATGCGAATCTCCGCAGACAATGGTCATTCCGGGCTGGGTAATTCCAAGTTGTGGACCAACTACGTGCACAACGCCTTGATCGGCATCGCCTAATGAGTGGATTCGGATACCGAATTCTTTCGCGTTATTGCGCAAGGTGTCGATCTGTAATTTAGAAACTGGATCAGCGATTGGCTTTAAAATATCTAAGGTTGGTGTGTTGTGATCTTCGGTCGCGATAGTTAAATCTGGGCGACGTACTTTGCGCCCTGCCAAGCGCAGACCATCAAATGCTTGCGCGCTAGTTACTTCATGAATTAGTTGTAGGTCGATGTAAAGAAGATCTGGCTCACCCGCTGCTGAGCGAACGATATGGTCATCCCAAATCTTCTCTGCCAGTGTTTTACCCATAATTCGTCGAACCCTTTTCTTAATTCTTGCATCTCATTAGATGGGATGCTAATCTCGGTGAGTGGATAAGAAGAATAGCGGAGTTGGCGTATTAGATAAAGCGGTAGCCATTTTGGGCACCCTGGAATCTGGTCCGCACTCACTAGCCGAACTCGTTGCCGCAACTGGCATCGCTCGTCCCACCGCCCACCGCCTTGCAGTAGCCCTAGAACACCATCGCCTCGTAACGCGCGATTTACAAGGGCGCTTCGTCCTTGGACAACGTTCTGGCGAACTAGCCGCTGCCGCAGGCGAAGATCGCCTATTAGCAGCCGCTGCACCAGCGTTAGCTGCGCTACGCGATGCAACCGGTGAATCTGCTCAGTTATATCGCCGCCAAGGAGATATTCGAATCTGCGTTGCAGTCGCCGAACGTTTATCGGGCTTACGCGACTCTGTTCCGGTTGGTGCATCGCTAACCATGCAGGCCGGATCTGCTGCGCAAATTTTATTGGCTTGGGAAGATTCAGAGAAAATTCATCGCGGCGTTAAGAACGCGCGCTTTACCGCAGCTCACTTAGCGGCTGACCGACGTCGCGGATGGGCGCAATCAGTTGGAGAACGTGAAGCCGGCGTTGCCTCTGTTAGCGCACCAGTTAAAGGCCCCAATGGGAAGGTTATCGCCGCGGTTTCAATATCTGGTCCGATCGAACGCTTAGGTCGCCAACCAGGTCGCGTACACGCTGCAGCAGTCGTTGCTACCGCTGCACGTTTAACTGAGCACTTATCAAAAAACTAACTATTTAATAAATCAAGTTCCTTTAAAACCTGCGAAATAATCCCAAAGCCAAAACCTTTACGTTGCAGCAGAGATTGAATTCTGCGGATCTGCACATCAGGTTCAAGGCGTGACATGGTGTTATATTTTTTAAAGGCTAAATCAAAGGCGCTGCGGTACTCGCTATCGTCATCGATCTCATCAAGGGCCTCATCGATCGCGCTCTGCATAACGCCCTTTTGGCGAAGCTCCCCCGCAATTATTCGCTTGGAGATCTTCTTATGGCTATGTCGTGATTGTGCCCAGGCTTTAGCAAACTCTTCATCGTTAACCAGGCCTGCTTCTTGTAACCGGAAAATAATTGCCGCAGCGACATCGTCTTCAACGCCTCTAGTTTTTAAGTGAGCGAGAAGCTCGCCCTTACTTTTCGCACGGGTAACCAGCGCATTTAACGCGATCGTATGTGCTACTTCGTAAGGGTCGGAGCCTTCGCCACCGTTCCTAGATTTTCTAGGAACTTTTACAAATTCCAGGCTAATTAGAAATCAACCTCTGCTGCTGCCTCATCGATTGCTGCAACGAGCTCGGCATCGACCTCGATTGGCACAAAGTGAGCACGAATCTTCGACTCGATCTCATTTGCTAGATCTGGGTTATCGATTAGGAAGGCGCGAGAATTCTCTTTACCTTGGCCTAGCTGATCTGCTTCGTAGGTGTACCAAGCGCCAGCCTTCTTAACTACACCAATATCAACGCCAAGGTCGATTAGTGAACCTTCACGTGAAATACCTGTGCCGTAGATAATGTCGAATTCTGCTTGCTTAAATGGTGGAGCCATCTTGTTCTTAACTACCTTAACGCGGGTACGGTTACCGACAGATTCGGTGCCATCCTTTAGCGTTTCGATACGACGGATATCTAAGCGAACTGAAGCATAGAACTTAAGGGCTTTACCACCTGTAGTTGTTTCAGGTGAGCCGAAGAAGACGCCGATCTTTTCGCGGAGCTGGTTGATAAAGATTGCAGTTGTCTTTGATTGGTGAAGTGCGCCGGTAATTTTGCGCAGCGCTTGTGACATAAGGCGTGCTTGCAAGCCCATATGTGAATCGCCCATCTCGCCTTCGATTTCTGCGCGTGGCACAAGTGCGGCAACAGAGTCAACGACAACGAGATCAAGTGCACCAGCACGAATCAACATATCCATGATCTCAAGTGCTTGTTCGCCAGTATCTGGTTGTGAAACAAGGAGCGCGTCAATATCGACGCCAAGCTTCTTTGCATACTCTGCATCAAATGCATGCTCAGCATCGATAAA